>CAWCNV010000008.1:0-5602 GCA_963797015.1 uncultured Actinomycetes bacterium
GCAGACTCGGCGCCTCATGCGCGTCGCCGAGGCGTGCGCCGTACGCGGCGCCATCGAAGCCGGCATGGAGTTCGGCGAACACCTCGCCGAGCCAGCGACAGCCGCTTGACCGCGGAGGGAGGACGCGCCGCTTCGCGGTGGGCCCGTGCAGGTCCGAGATGCTGGATTCCGTCGCGTGCGTCGCTCAGATCCCGTCGATCGCCGCCACGCGAGAGGATTCTCCACGCCGTCTCCACACGAATGACATGCAGCCGCTTCGGCGAACGGTCATCGTCGTGGCATCGGTGCAACGGCGACTTGAGTGAGGTGATCGGCATGCGGTCGGTTCGAGTGTTTCTGATCGGAGCGGTGGTGGCAGCGGCGGTGGCGGTGCCCGCGATCGCGGCTGGCGGAGGTTCGGCGAGTTCCACGCCGGGCACGCCGCGGCAGCCGCTCTGTCAGATCGACGCGGTGGCGCAGTTGAACTTGAGCGCCGCGCAGGCGAGCGCGGTGCGCTCGGCGTGTGACACGTTGAAGACGGTGGTGGCCGCCGCCGACCGTGCCTACGCCGCCAGGGTCGACAAGCTCGCGGCGAACGACCGCGCCGGCTTGTGGCAGGCGCGCCAGGAGCGCCGCACGGCGGTGTGGGCGGGGCGCGACAGGTTCCAGGCGACGGTGCACGGCACGCTGGGGATCGCGCGCCGAAACCTCGGCGCCCGCCGCGGCCTCGGCCGCGGTCGGGATTCCGCTGACGTCCGCGGGGGCCCGGGGTTTGGCCGCATGGGCGGCGCCGCCGGCGGCCAGGGTCAGCGCCGCGGCATGGGTGGGCAGGCCCGGTGCCCGTACGCCCAATCCTGATCGGCTCCTCGCCGGGCGGGCGCCCCGGTTCGCGGGCGCCCGCCCGTTCGGACTGTGAGCAGGACTGTTCGCGCGTCCTTTCGCCGCCAGCCTGGTCGCGGGGTTCCGGCTGAAGGTCAACGGCAGGAAGCGGCGCTGATGGGATCGCTGGTGTTGGTCGTCGAGGATGAGCGCAAGGTGCGCGAGCTGCTGCGCCGCTACCTGGAGCGCGCCGGTCTTGAGGTGCTGACGACCGAATCCGGTGCCGAAGCGATCACCCTCGCCGCGCAGGCTCGGCCAGACCTCGTCGTGCTCGATCTGGGCCTTCCCGACGTTCGCGGCGATGTCGTTGCGGTCGAGCTGCGCCGGACGTCCGAGGTCCCGATCGTGATGCTGACGGCGCGCTCAGGCGAGGAGGACCGCATCCGGGGGCTCGAGCTCGGAGCCGACGACTACGTCACCAAACCGTTCAGCCCACGCGAGGTGGTCCTCCGGGTCCGGGCGGTGCTGCGTCGCGGCGCCCCGGAGCGGACGACGTCCTCGCGCGTGTCGTACGGATCGGGGGAGCTGGTGATCGACGACGAGCGCCACGAGGCCTTCGTGCGAGGCCAGCAGGTGCAATTGACGCCGACCGAGTGGGGCCTGCTGCTCGCGCTGGCGCGGTTTCCCGGCCGGGTCTACTCGCGTCTCGAGCTGATCAATCACGTCCGCGGCTACGAGTTCGAGGGCTACGAGCGCACGATCGACTCCCACGTCAAGAACCTCCGGCGCAAGCTCGAAGCCGACGCCCAGCACCCCCGCATCGTCACGACGGTGCTCGGCAGCGGCTACCGGCTCGAGCTCGAGCGCGATGGCTAGTCGGCTGCGGTTGAGCGGGCTCGCCGCGCGCGTCGCGCTGGCGTTCGCCGTCGTCGCGACGCTGGCCGTGGCATCGCTGGCGGTCGTGATCGTGCTCACGACACGCAGCCAGACCCAGACACAAACCAACCAGGAGCGCCAGGCAACGCTGGCCGCGGTCACGGGGGAACTCGCGCGCGCCTACCAGCGGGCGGACGGCTGGGCAGGTGCCGACACGTCGGCGGCGGGCGCCCTGGCCACGCGCGCCAACGCGGTGCTCCTCGTCTACGACTCCCGCGGCCAGACCGTCCTCGACCTACGTCCGACGCATCCGGCGGGCATCGGGCGCGGATCCGGCGGGCGCGGGCGCGGCCCTGGCGACACCCGTCCGGCAAACGGCCGCGGGGACGCCGCTCCGCGCCGGCTCTCGGGCCCCGTCGAAGTGACCGGCCGCGCCGTCGGGACGGCCGAACTTCGCTTTCCGACCGCCGTCTCGCCGGCCCAGAGCGATCTACGGGCGGCGCTCACGCGCGCCACGCTGCTGGGGTCAGCGCTCGCGCTGGCGCTCGCGGTCGTGGCTGCCGGCGTGTTCGCCGGCACGCTTGCGGCGCCGCTGCGTCGCCTGTCAGCCGCGGTCGAGCGGTTGCGCCGCGGCGACCGGACCGCGCGGGCGGGCGCCGAGGACGCCCCGGGCGAGCTCGGCGACCTCGCGCGCGCGTTCGATCAGATGGCCGAGCAGTTGCAGCGCGAGGACGAACTACGCCGCGAGCTCGTCGCGGACCTACGCCACGAGCTACGAACCCCGATCACGATCCTGCGCGGCAATCTCGAAGAGCTGCTCGACACGGGCGAGCCAGCGACGGCGGAACGACTTACCTCACTCCACGAAGAAGCGCTGCGCCTCGACGCGCTCGTCGGCGACCTGGATGCCATGATCACCGCCGACGCCGCCGCGCTGCGCCTCCACGCGACTCCGGTCGACCTCGCCGCCGTGGTGGCCACCGAAGCCAAAGCATTGGGCGGCGCGTTCGCAGCCAAGGCGATCACCGTCTGCCCGGACCTGCACCCCACGATCGTGCTCGGCGACGCGGCGCGCCTGGCGCAGATCGCCACCAACCTGCTCACCAACGCGCTCAAGTACACGCCCGAGGGCGGCGACGTCACCGTCCACGTCGGGCCCGAGAGCACCAACGGCGTCCTGTCGATCGCCAACAGCGGGCCAGGCATCGCCGACGATGAGCGCCAGCGTGTGTTCGAGCGCTTCTGGCGCGGAGCCGCGGCGAAGGGCATCGCCGGCCGCGGAATCGGCCTCGCGGTCGTCGCGTCGCTCGCCCGGGCGCACGGCGGCGACGTCACGGTCGACACCGTGCCCGGGCGCGGCGCCCGGTTCACCGTGACGCTTCCGCTCGCGAACGACGGCCACGCCGCCCGTGCCACCGAGCGCTGAAACGAATCAGCGCCGCGGGTCCGATCCGCGCTCGACGGGAAGGCCAGCGCGCTCCCACGCCGGCCACCCGCCTGCGACCTCCGCCGCCCCCTGGCGCCCCGTCAGCTTTGATCGGTTGGCGTGCTGACAGAGGTAGATCGCCTCGGGCCACCAGGGGCGGCGATGTGCCGCGCCAGCGACACGCACGGCGCGCCCGGCGGCCAGCCATAACGGCGCCGCTCCGCGGCGGTGCGCAAGTCAAGCAGCCGCGCGTCGCCGCGCTGGACCGCATCCCATGCCTCCCGCGCAGACACGCTGCGAACGTGGGCGATCGGCCCCACGACGCGAGACAGCGTACGCATGGGCGCGGTGCGGTCGCCACGAACGGTGAGCGCTCGCGCCACCTGGCGGCTCTCGCCATGTGCCGCCGGACGTCAGCGGCGACGCCAGGCAGATGGGCGTCTGCTCACGGTAGATCGCGACGGTAGGCGAAGCCGGCATCGAGGACTGGCAGGAGTTCGACGCCGGATGGGACAGCCTCCACGACTGCGGCAGCGAGGGCTCACACCACGCCCGCGTCGCGCGTTTGCTGCGCGACCACGAGGTCGAAGCCGCGGTCGCACATCAGATGGGCGACGCTATGAGACGCATGCTCGAGAAGATGGGGCTCACCGTGCGGCTCGTGGAGGCGGACAGCATGAGCGAGTCCGCGACCGCAGCGGTTGGCGTTGATCCGGACAATCGTCTCCGCTCGCGGTGATGGGTCGGCCCAGGTGCGGCGCGAGCCCCCTACACTCGCGGAGGCAGCCGCGGCGGCCGGAGGTCTTGGAGGAGGGACGTATGGCTGGTGAGTTGGAGGGCAAGGTCCGCTGGTGACCGGGCGCAGGCGCGGGCATCGGCCGCGCGTCGGCGCTGGCGTTCGCTCGTGCTGGAGCACGCGCCATGGTCTCCGACGTGGTCGTCGACGGCGGCGAGGAGACCGTCGGACAGATCCAGGCGCCCGGCGGCGAGGCGACGTTCGTGCGCGCGGACGTGTCGCGCAAGGACGAGGTGGAGGCGCTCGTGCGCCAGACGCTCGAGACCTACGGTCGTCTGGACTGCGCCCACAACAACGCCGGCATCGAGGGCGATATGGCGGCGACGGCCGACTGCGCGGAAGCGAACTGGGACCGCACGATCGCCATCAACCTGAAGGGCGTGTGGTTGTGCATGCGCTGCGAGATCCCCCAGATGCTCCAGCAGCGGGGCGGGGCGATCGTGAACACGTCGTCGGTCGCGGGGCTCGTCGGCTTCCCCAACCTCCCCGCCTACGTCGCCAGCAAGCACGGCGTCGCGGGGCTGACGCGGACGGCGTCGACCTCGCCTTCGACAGCGGAAGTGGGGAAAGAGGGGGGGTTCACGAGCCGGACAGGGCGGATGGGTGCGCCGGCGGAGCTTGCCCAAGCCGTCGTCTGGCTGTGCTCGGATGCCGCCTCGTTCGTGACGGGGGTGGCCATGCCCGTCGACGGCGGCCTCGTGGCCCAGTAGCGAACCGTCGTGCCGGGGCCGCCCTGCCGGCGCGGGGTGCTGTGATCACTGCTCGGCATCGGAGCAGACCCCGGGACGCGCCGCATGCGCGCGCGCTCGGACGGCTCAGCCGCCGAAAGCGGCAGGGTCTCGCAGCTCGATCCAGAGCGAGTCGGCGACGGCGAGGACACGTCCCGCCGCGTCGTAGAGCGCCGAAGCCGAGTGGTGCTTGCGGCCGTCGCTGCCGACCGGCCAGGCGACGACGACGTGCCGCTCGCCGGCGCGCGGGCGCTCCCGCAGCTCGACGGTGAGCGACGCGAGGACAACGATCTGAGCGCGGTGGTCGACGGACTCGATCGCGTACGCGCTCGGGCAGTCGAGCACCGCCCACGCAAACAGCGGATCGTCGGACTCCGGCGTCCACGGGGAAGCGAGGAGGGGGCCGTCGCCGACGCGACCGGCGTAGATCCGCAGGCCGTCGTCGCGCGCCGTCCCGCAAACGAAGCAGGTCGGGAACCTGTGGTGCGCGAAGCCCACGTACCTGAGCGTCGCGATCTCGGCCGCCTCGACCGTCGGCGCCGGCGGGGCCTGCGCCTGCACGGCGCCGGGCACGGCCGCGGCGATCACGTCGTCGCCGCTGAGCAGCGAAACCGAGCCGTCGACTTCGCGCCGGCGCAGCAGCGGCACATCCAGCGGTGGCGGCTTGCGCAGCGACACCCGTACCGCCGGCGCCTTGACCAGCGTGCCCACCAGGCCACACGCGTAGCCCCCATTCGCGGAGTTCGGCGGGCCATTGAAGCGCCGATCGATGACGACCCGATCGTTCACGCTTTCAGCCCACCTCGCCGTCGGCTGCGCGCGAGCGCGTTCAACGCGCTGCGCCGGGCCGCTCTGACGCGCCAAGGGACGACCATCATGACCTCACTCATGCACCATTCACAACGCCGCCGGGTTCCCGCAGCGCGCCGGCAGGACGGCGCCTCGCCGGCGCCGGTATCGCTACGCCAGCCCACCAGC
>CAWCNV010000009.1:0-13008 GCA_963797015.1 uncultured Actinomycetes bacterium
TCGCCGCGCACAGAAGGGCGGCGGCCCCGATGGGACCGCCGCCCTCCTGACCAGGGTGGGTGGGCCTTGTCAGCGCGGCGTGGCGGTGAAGCGCCGCCCGCGACGGAGATGCATCGCAGCCATGCCCGCGCCCACCGCGAGCATCACGACGGCGAGCATGGCCGCGGCGCCGATCCCGGCGTCGCCCCAGCCGAAGCCGCGGGACGGGACCTCGACGATCCGCACGCGCGCGGCCGCCGGACCGCCGGTCGGCTGGCCGAAGCGGTTGTCGGGCGAGCGCAGGTCGGTCGTCGGCTCGACGGGGTTGACCGCGTCGGGCGCCCGGTAGTCCTGGATCTGCGGCACTTTCGCCTCGCCGGCTTCGACCGCGTCGGGCGAGCGCAGGTCCTGCGTTCGAGCCACGGCCGGTGCGGCCGCGCACAGCGCGATCGCGACGGCGGCGGTGGTGGTGAAGCGGTGAATCCGAAGCATCTCGGGCCTCCTGTCCGGTGACCACCTGTCGCGGTCACGATTGCGTGGCGGAGGCTGTCCCTGGGCGGTAGCGCCGCGGTGTGCAGCGCGGCAAGGGCTGGTAACGACTGGGCTATTTGCGGTCGAGCAGGTCGGCGGACGGCCTGATCATGGCGGCAAGGCGCAGGCGGGCCCCGTGCACCCGGTACACCGCGATGTCCGTCAGCGTCGTGTCGCCGTAGCGATCGATCGCGAAGTCGCCGAGCAGCCCGGCGCGTACCCGCGTGCCCATGAGGTTGCGCAGCACCCCGGCGCGCGAGCCGTCCGATGTGGCGATCGAGTCCAGGAGGACGTGCGTCGCCTGACCGCTGTACACCGAGTAGCAGCACGGCAGTGCGCCGAAGCGCCGCTCGAACTCCCGCGCGAAGCGCAGACCCGCGGGCGGCAGCTTCTGCGTCGGGATCGCGGCGAGGGTGATGACCACGCCCTCGGCCCCGGCGCCGGCGCCCTCCACGAGCGCGGCCGGCTCGTTGAAGCCGTCGGGCGACAGGATGGGGACGCCGGACCCGAGCTGCGCGCGCAGATCCTTGATGAGCCGCGCGCCGTTGTCGGCGATCGCGTACCCGGCGACGTATACGCCGTCCGCGTCCGTACGGCGAACGCGCTGCGCCAGACGCCTGTAGTCGCGTGCGCGCCGATCCCACTCATCCGTGCCGGCGACGTCCATGCCCAGGCGCGTCGCAGCCGTCCGGAAGGCCGTGGCCACCCCGGCGCCCCACGTCTCGTCGTGATGCAGGACGTAGGGGCGCCGCACGCCGAGGCGCCGGGCGTACAGCGCGCTTGCCGCGCCCTGGACGTCGTCGGCCGGCACGACGCGCGCGAAGCTGCGCCGGCCGGTCGGGTAGAGCGCGTCGGGATGGCCCTTCGCCACACCGGGACCGGACCGCGTCAAGCCGAGGTAGGTGCTGGACATGCTGATGGCCGGCAGTGCGCCACCCGGCGCCCGGTTGATGATCGGCAGCATCGCCCCCGTGCAGGTGGATGTGACCGGCCCGAGCACCGCGACGACGCCCTTGTCGGCCGCGAAGGCCTTCGCGTTGTGGGCGCACTTGGCGGCGCTCGGCAGCGGCGAGGCGGCGCTTGCCTCGTCGCACACCTGCACCCCGACGGTGAACTTGCCGGCGCGCCAGCCGCGTTGCGCGAGGACCATCTTGACCGCCTGCGCGTTCTGCACGCCGTGGTCGCTAAAAGGCCCCTGCAGCGGACCGCTGTTGACGATGAGCAGCTGTGGCCGCCCCTCGCCGCCGTAGGTCACCGGGCCGCAGATCGTCGTCGCGACCGGCCGCGCGGCGCCCAGCGTGGGCCGGCGGTTGTCGCTGTCGCCGCAGGCGCTCGCGAGCGCCGCCGCACACCCCAGGCCGGCGATGGCGCGCGCTCGTCTCATCCCTTACCTCCTGGCAGCTGCTGATCGAGCGCCGTCGTCGTCACCCACACGCTCTTGCCGTCCGCCACGACGTTGCTCAGCGACTCGCCGATCCAGATCGACGAGGGCGTCGCCTGTCCCGGGGCGATCCGTGACACCGATCCGTCGAAGTTCGCCACCCAGACGGTGCTCCCGGAGGCGCCGATGCCCCGCGGCAGGCGGTCCACCCCGATCGCGACGGTGTTGCGGACGCCGCCCTCCGCCACGTCGAGGCGACTGACCGTCGCGGTGTTCGCGTTGAGCACCCACACAGTGCCAGGCGTTGTGGCGATGCCGACCGGATAGGGCTTGTCCGAGCCGCGCCTCGTGGCGATCCGGATCGCGTCCGTGACGGCGCCGGTGCGCGGGTCGATCCGCACGACCGTCGCCGTCCTGGAGCTGAAGGCCCATAGCGCGCCGGCGCCGCTGACCAGGCCGTCGAGCGCGCGTCCCGCGGGAAGCTGCGCGACTGCGCCGGACCCGGCGTCGATCCGGGTCAGGCGGCGCGAGCCGTCGGTCACCCACACGGCGCCGCCGGCGCTGGCCACGGAGACCGGCTCGCGGACGTTGAGGCCCGCGGGTCCGCTCGCCGGACCCCGCCGGTACGCGATCCGCGCGGTCGGCCGTTCGTAGCCCGCATCGAATCCGACCACCAGTCCACGCCGCCGGTCGGCCACCCAGACGCGATTGCCCTCGGCCGCCACCGCGGCCGGGGTGATCTCGAGTGGCACGACGCGGACGATCTTCCGCGCGCCCCCGTCCACCACCGTGAGCGTCGCGGAGTCGACCGTCGCGACGAAGACGCGTCCGTCTGCGGCGGCGATGCCGGTGGGGCGGCCGGGGAGGGGAATGGCCATCTCGGGCCCCCGTCCACCCGGGCTGAACGCTACGAGCGAGTCCTTGGCCAGGTCCAGGGCGACGCTCCGCAAGCCGTCCGTGTCGTCGCCGCTGCGCAGCGCCGCGGCGAGCGCGGCGACGCCCAGAAGCACCGCGGCCGCGACGATCACGAGCGCCGCGTGCAGGCGCCGCCTGCGGGGCACTGCGCCCTCCGGTTGCTCGGCGAGGGCAGGCGGCCCCCGCCGGCGCGGCGCCGCCGGCGGCGCGAGCTCGGGGCTGTGGGCGAGGACCTTGGCCTCGAGCTCGCGCAGCTCTGGGCCGGGCTCGAGGCCGAGCTCGTCGCTCATGTGCCGTCGGCCGTCGCGGTAGACCTCCAGCGCCTCGGCCTGCCTCCCGCTGCGGTAGAGCGCGAGCATGAGCTGGCCGCGTATGCGCTCGCGCAGCGGGTGCTCGCGCACGAGCGCCTCGAGCTCCCCGATCACCTGTGGGTGGCGCCCGAGCGCGAGGTCTGCGTCGATGCGTTGCTCGAGGGCGACCATGCGCAGCTCGTCGAGCCGCGCGATCTCCTGTTGGGCGAACGCCTCGTAGATGAAGTCCGCCAGCGGTGGGCCGCGCCACAGCGCCAACCCCTGGCGCAGCCGCTGCGCCGCGCGATCGGGTTGGCCCTCGGCCAGCGCGCGCTCGCCGGCGCTCACCGATCGCTCGAAGCGCTGGACGTCGACATCGTCAGGGCCGAGCACCAGCACGTAGCCGTTGGCTCGCGTGACAAGCACGTCGCCGTCGCGATCGGAGCCGTTATGCAGCTCCTTGCGCAGCTGGGACACGTAGACCTGCAGGCCCTTGGCCGCCGTTGCAGGCGGGTGCTCCCCCCAGAGCTCGTCGATCAGCCGGTCGGCCGAAACGACCTCGTTGCCGTGCAGCAGGAGCAGCGCGAGCAGCGACCGCCGCTTCCCGCCGCCGATCACGACGGCTCGTGCGCCGTCGAAGACCTCCAATGGCCCGAGCAGTCGGAAGTCCAAGGTGGTCGCCCCCTTCGTGGCGACGCTAACAGGCTTCGGCGCCGGTTTCAGTAATCAGAGCGTGGCGCGGCGGCGCTTGAGCTCGGCCCGCTCCACCACGTTCGCGCTGAGCTCGATCGCGCGGGCGTAAGCGCCGTCGGCGCCCTCGTCGTCGCCGCTGCGGCGCAGCAGCTCGGCCCGCGCGACGTGGAAGGGCTGGTAGCGGTCGAGCGCGACGCGCTCGAGCAGCGCCAGGCCCGCGTCGGGGCTGCCCGCCATGCCCAGCGCCACGGCGCGGTTGACCTCGATCACGGGCGACGGCGCCATGCACGCCAGCAGCCGGTAGAGCGCCGCGATCTGCGGCCAGTCGACCTCCTCCTCGCAGTGCAGCGAGGCGATCGCGGCCTGCAGCTGGTAGGGGCCGGTACGACGCAGGCGCAGCGCGCGGTCGAGCTGGGCGCGGCCCTCGGCCAGGGCGCCGGCGTCCCAGCGCGCGCGGTCCTGCTCGGGCAGCGCGACGTAGCGCCCGTCGCCGCCGACGCGGGCCTCACGGCGCGCGTCGTGGATGAGCATGAGCGCCAGCAGGCCTGCGGTCTCGGCGTCGTCGGGCATCAGCTGCGTGAGCAGGCGCCCGAGGCGGATGGCCTCCACGCACAGCTCGGCGCGCACCAGGCGGTCGCCGGCGCTGGCGGCGTAGCCCTCGTTGAAGACGAGGTAGACGACGGCGAGGACGCCGGCGAGGCGATCGGGCACCTCGGCGTCGTCTGGGACGCGGTAGGGGATCCTGGCCGCCGCGATCTTGCGCTTGGCGCGCACCAGGCGCTGGGCCATCGTCGGCTCGGGCACGAGGAAGGCGCGCGCGATCTCCGCAGTGGTCAACCCGCCGAGGGTGCGCAGGGTCAGCGCGACGCGGGCGTCCATCGCCAGCGCCGGGTGACAGCAGGTGAAGACGAGGCGCAGGCGATCGTCTTCGAGCGCCGACTCGTCCCCCGGCTCCGCGCCTTCATCGTGGCGGTCGAGCTCCATGAGCGTGTGCAGGGTCGGCAGGCGGTCGTGGAAGGCGCGCTCGCGGCGCAGGCGATCGATCGCCTTGCGCCGCGCCGCGGTGGTGATCCAGGCGCCCGGGTTGGCCGGCTCGCCGTCGCGCGGCCAGGTGGCCAGCGCGACGGCGAACGCGTCCTGGAGCGCGTCCTCGGCCAGCTGGAAGTCTCCGCCCAGATGGCGGATCAGCGTGGCGAGGACGCGTCCGGACTCCTCGCGGAAGGCGCGCTCGACCGCGCTGCTCACATCGCGGGGACCTGCATCAGCGGACGTACCTCGACGTGGCCCCAGGCGATGTTGGGCATGCCGGAGGCGTGGTCGAGGGCGACGTCGAGGTCGGGCGCCTCGATGACGTAGAAGCCGCCCAGCCACTCCTTGGTCTCGGCGAACGGGCCGTCGGTGACCACGCGCTCGCCGTCGCGCACGGCGACGGTCGTGGCCGTCGACGGGGCCTCCAGCGGCTCGCCGCTGACGAAGACGCCGGCGTCCTTCAGGCCCTGCGTGTAGCTGCCCCACGCCTGCCACACGGCCATCGCCTCGGGGGAGCCCTCGGCAGGGCCCTGGCTGGGATCGCTGAAGATGAGGAGCATGTACTGCGGCACGTTTGCCTCCTGATCGTGGACCGGCGCCGATCGCCGGCGGTGTCAGGACGACGGCCGGCGGATCGCGAGATCGACACTACCGCGCGAGTTGGCGCGTCGGCGCTGGCGACCGATCACCCAGCGCGGGTGACAATCGCTCACCCGTCGCGCGCTTAGGTTGGACTCATGCGGCGGTGGGTGGTGCTCGTTGTCATGGTTGTCGCTGGGACGCTGCCCCGGAGCGCGGGCGCAGCCGACTGCGCCGACCCCGGCGTGCCCGGGGACTACCAGATCTTCGCCCTGAACACGTTCACGGCCAACACCGGCGGCACGACGATCCCGGGGCGCGTCGCGGCGGGCGGGAACGTTGGCATCGCGAGCATCACGATCGGCACCCAGCCGCCTCTGACCCCCGACGTGAGCCGCACGGACCTCGCCGTCGGCGGCAACCTCACGATCGGCAGCGGCGGCGGGCAGGTGCCCAAGGGCCGCGTGACCTACGCCGGCACGCTCACGGCGTCGGGCACGCTGACCACGTACGGCGGCCTCGTGCCCGGCGCAACGGGCATCGACTTCGCCAAGGAGTTCAAGACGCTCCGCGACCTCTCCGCGCAATGGGCGAAGCTCACGCCCAACGGCACGCCCTCGGGGAACGCCGACAACTACGTGCTCACCGGTACCAGCACGACGCGCAACGTGTTCACCCTCACCCGATCCCAGTTGCAGGGCATCAGGAACATCACGGTGAAGGTGCCGGCGAGCTCGACGACGCTGATCAACGTCGAGGGGAAGTTCGACGGCGGCGTCGACTCACTCAGGCTCGACGGCCCGCCGCCCGAGCGCGTCCTCTGGAACTTCACGACGAATGAGAGCGTGACCGTCAAGGAGTGGAAGGGATCGATCCTCGCCCCCAACGCGGCCTTCACGATCCCCTACGGGCAATTCGACGGCTCGGTGGCGGCCCGCGATGTCACGCTCCAGAGCCCCGGGTGGACGTACCACCCCTTCAGCGGCTGCCTGCCTCCACTGCCGCCGCCGCCCGAGCCTCAGCGGAACATCTCACTGACGTCGCTGTGCACCGATCCCGTGAGCAAGCGCCACGCGCTGGTGCTGACCAACAACGACCCGACCGGGTACCTGGTCCACTGGGAGGACACCGGCTCCGGGCTGAGCGACACGCTGCCCGCTCCGGGCAAGAAGGACACCTTCTTCGACATCCCGGAGGGCGACAAGCCCCATCACATCGTCGCCACCTCGGGCCCGACGACGGTCGAGGCGACGACCGGCATCAACGAGTGCGGCGGCGGCATCGTCGTCAGCAAGGCAGTGACGGGCGAGGGCATTCCACCTGCGGGCCCGTGGGCGATCGTCGTCAAGGGCAGCAACTCGTTCTCGCAGACCGTCGCGCTCGTCGCCGGAGCGCAGGCGACCGTCAAGGTCCCGGGGCGCTACGAGCCCGGCTCTGTGGCCATCGGCGAGATCGCCGGGGGCTATGACTACACGATCTCTGAACCCGAGCCGCTCGGCGCCCGCGCTTCTGTCGATCCCACCCTCGTGACGGTTACGAACGGGCAGACCCATGAGGTCGCGGTCACCAACCAGTACGACGCGGTTCCGCCGGAGCCGCCGGAGCCGGAGCCGGGGCCAGAGCCGCCCGTCCCGCCGCAGCCGCCGCTGCCGCCCGGTCCGCCCCGGCCGCTACCCGGCCCCGACCTCGTGCTCGCGGCCTCGCTGGGCGGCGGCGCAGACCTGGCGGTCAGCGAACGCATCTCCCCGCGCGTCAGCCAGGTGGGCCACGTGGTCACAGTGACGGTTCGGGTCCGCAACCTCGGCCCCTTGCCCGCGGACGGCGCCGTCGTGCGGGAGATCCCGCAGGTCGACCCGCGCCACCCCAACCAGGTGGCCCAGATCCTCGGCGTGACGCCGACCATCCGCGCGACCTCGCCGTGCACGAGCACGCGACCTTTGCGCTGCGGGCCGGCGACCCTAGCGGTCGGCGCGCAGGCCGTCGTCCGCGTCAGGGTGCGGATGCTCCGCGCCGGCGCGTTCCAGAGCGTGGTCGTCGCGAGCGCGCTCACGCCCGACACCAACACCACCAACAACGCGTCGGTCTCCGGCTTGGTCGTCACGCGCCCGTCCAAGGTCTCGGTGGCCGTCCACGCGCCGGCGGTCGCGCGCGTCGGCGAGCCCGTGTCGTACCGTGTCGTTGCGCGGGGCACGGGCAGCGTCGGTGCCGTGTCCGTGCGCTTCTGCCACCGCGCGCCCGCACGCCTGCTCATGACCTCGGCGCCGGGGACGTTCCGTTACCGCGGGCGCGTATGCCGCGACGTGTCGCGCCTGCGGGCCGGGCAGCGCGCCGCGTTCACCGTGCACGCGATCCCGGCCTCGAGCGCCGGCGGGCGCACGCTGCCCCTGCTGGCGACGGCCACGGCGCCGGACGCCAGGCCGGCCGCCGGGGCGGACCGCCTCCCGGTGATCGCGCAGACCTTCGTCGGGACCGGCTAGAGCCAGGGCTCGTGGCCGGGGGCGCGCTCGACGGCCTCCAGGCGCGCCGCCCGCACCCAACCGCTGACGGGCGGCGGCGCGGGCGCGGCGGTGGGCGCGGTCTCGCGCATGAAGCGCTCGAGCGCGGCCACGACGGCGGCCGCCTCCTCGGGCGAGGCAGCCGGGGCGATGATCCGCAGCTGAGGGCGGCGGTTGGGCATCGCCCGGCATCATGCCACCCGTGAGCGCCATCCCGGTCCTCTCCCATGACGCCGTCCTGGCCGCTGTCTCGCCCGAGGAGGCCATCGCGCGCACGCGCGACGCCTTCGTGCGCCACCGCGCGCGCGAGTGGTCGATGCCGCCGAAGGTCTACCTCGAGAGCCCGGGCCACGGCGACTTCCGCGCGATGCCCGCGCGCGGGAACGGCCTGGCGATGCTCAAGTGGATCTCGTCCTTCCCGGGCAACCCCGAGCACGGCCTGCCGACCGTCATGGGCGTCATCGTGCTCAGCGACGCGACGACGAGCGCGCCCGTTGCGCTGCTCGACGCACGCTCGGTCACCGCACTGCGCACCGGCGCCGTGGCGGCGGTGGCCTCGCGCGCGCTTGCGCGCGACGACGCGAAGACGGCCGGGATCGTGGGCTGCGGGCTGCACGGCGCGTGGACGGCGCGGTGCCTGGCCGCCGCGGGCTACGGGCCTGGGGTGTGCAGCGATCCGCGCGCCGAGGTCGCGCAGGCGCTGGCCGACGAGCTCGGGTGGGAGATCGGCGACCGGGCTGCCGCGCTGGCCTGCGACGTCGTCTGCTGCGTGACGCCGGGTGCCGAGCCGGTCGTCGACGTCGGCGACCTGCACCCGGGCCTGCACCTCAACATGCTCGGCGCCGACGGCCCGGGCAAGGCGGAAGCGACGGTCGCGGCGGTCATCGCCTGCTCGCTCTTCTGCGACGAGTGGGCGCAGGCCAGCCACGGCGGCGAGCTGACGGCGGCGGCCGAGCAGGGCCTCGTCACGCGCGAGCTGGTCACCGACCTTGGGGCGGTGCTGGCCGGCGAGGCCGCGGGCCGGCACCACGCGGGCGCCGTGACCCTCTTCGACTCGACGGGCCTGGCCATCCAGGACCTCGCCATCGCCGGCGCCGCCTACCACGCCTGGCGTGCGGGGGACGTGGAGGCGACGACCGTCGAGTTGTGACCGCGTCGACTCGGTAGGGACCTCGCTTGACCGTGGGTAGCCGCCCGGCTACATCCTGAGGTCGGCCGCGACCTCGTACATCTCGACCGAGGTCCGCTGGCCCATGCCGTCCTCGGGCGGGCTCATGGCGTTCAACGTCTCGTCGCCCTTGCGCAGGTCCGCCTCGGTCTCGAACAGGCTGATGGCCAGCGACCGGCCGCCGTCGGGATCGATGAGCAGCAGCAACGCCTTCGCCGGCAGGCCCTCGGGCGGGCCCGAAGCGGCCTCCGCGTTGATGGCCTGCGCCGCCGCGCGGATCGTGTCCGCCTCGGCGCCTCTACTGAGCGTCAGGCTCAACAACCCGACAGTCGAGGTCGGGATGCGCGCGTAGGTGCCGGAGGACGACGGCGCGCGCCGCGAACCGCCGCCCACTCCCTTCCCTCGATGATGCTGTAAGCGCGGCGCGGTGCCGCAAGCGCGACGCGGACGGCCTACCGACGCTCCACCGCCACCCGCACCCCGACCGCCACGAGCGCCGCTCCCATCACGGCGTCGAGCGCCCGACGCAGCCGCGGACGGCGCAGCAGGTCGCCCGCCCGCGCGACCGCGGCGCTGTAGGCGCACAGCCACGCGAAGGTCATCGCGCAGAAGATGAGGCCGAAGGCGAGCAGCGTCGCGAACGCCGAGCCGTGGGCGGGCGCGAACTGCGGCAGCAAGGTGGTGAAGAAGACCGCGATCTTGGGATTGCCGAGGTCGTTGAGAAGCCCCTGGCGCAGCGCCGCCGCCGGCCGCAGGCGCCGCGCGCGCTCGCCGTCTGCGTCGCCGGCCTCACCGCCCCGGTCGCCGCGAAGCGCGTGCAGCAACGTCTGGGCCCCGAGCAGCCCCAGGTACGCGGCGCCCGCCAGCTTGACCGCGACGAACGCCGGCTCGGAGGCGACGAGCAGCGCCGCGAGGCCGGCGCTGGCCGCGGCCGTCCATACCGTCAGCCCGAGCGCCACCCCCGCGGCGGTGGCCACCCCGGCGCGCCGGCCGCCGAGCAGCGCGTTGCGCACCGTGAGCGCGGTGTCGGGCCCCGGTGTGACGATCACCAGGGCCGCGACGCCGACGAAGGCCCACAGCGCGCCCATCTACATCGCGGTTACGCCGGCAGCCGGAGCGTCGCCACCGTCCCGGCGTGGTCCGACGGCCAGAGGCCCGAGACGCGGTCCGCTGGCTTGTTGCCCACGACGTTGGTCTTGATCGACTTCAGAGTCGGCCGGCTCATGATGTGATCGATGTAGCTCTTGAGCTTCGACACGGGGTTGTCGAGCTTCTCGTCCTGCCCCGACGTCGCGGGCGCCTTCTTGAACGCATCCACGAACCCGGCGGTGCGGAAGTCCTTGTAGGCCAGGCCGTCCGGATTGGGGTCCCGCGCGTCGGAGTTCAGGTCGCCCACGAGGATGGCCTCCTTCTTCTTCGACGCCAGCGGGCCCTTGAGGAGCTGCTTGGCCTGCTTGTCGCGTATCTCACCGCCGTAGGCCTCGAGGTGCGTGTTGACGAAGCGGAAGGCCCGCCCGCCGGCGGTGGCGTCGACCGCGGTCCAGCCGCGGATCGAGTCGATCGTTCCACTGGGGACATTGACCGAGAGCTTGTCGGTGTAGTTGCCCTTCAGCGTCTTGCCGACCTTGACCTTGGCGCCCTTGCCCGTACGCACCAGGATCACGTCGCGCATCGTCAGGCGGATGTCGTAGTTGAGGCTCGTCGGGACCTCGAAGTCCGCCTCCTGCTCGGTCACCGCGGCCTTGTAGTGCAGCCCGCGGGCCTTGATCTCCTTCTGCAGCGAGGCGAGGAAGTCGTAGACGACGACGTTGGCGTCCTTGACGGTGTTCGTCACCCCGTCGGGCGTCCGGCGCCACAACGCGACCTCCTGGAGGCCGATGAGGTCCGGGTGATTCGTGTCGATCTCGCGCGCGATGGCCTTGGCTCTCACCGGGAAGTTCGTCTGCTGCACGGTCTGGAAGAGCGTCGTCGCCCGCTGCTTGAGATCATCGAGATTGGTGGCCGTGGCGGCCGTGATGATGTCCGCACCGAGGTAGAGGTTGCGCGACATCACTGTCACCTCGCGGTCCGATGTGCCGGCGGCGCCGGCAGGGGCGGCCAAGCAGAGCACGAGGGCAGCGGTGGCGAGCGCGGCGGCGATGACACGGGGACGGGGCAAGTCGAGTCTCCTTCTCGTTGGACCGCGCGAGCCTAGCGTCCCGCGCGCACGCTGAGGGGCAGCTTCTGCTGACCGCCCGCGGCGTCGGCGGTCGCCAGCGTCAGCTTCACCGTCTGCCCGGCCCGCAGGCGCCGAGCGACGCGCAGCGCGCCGCGGTTCAGGTGCAGCTCGACCGTCCGCGCCCCGGCCTTCGGCACGGCCGCCGTCACCGCCGCGCCGGCCAGGTGCAGCGTCGGCTTGGACACCTTGTGCCCGCCCGCCAGCAGAGTCGTCGTCTTGCGCGCCCGCTTGCGATCGACGCGCAGGGTGCGCGGGAGGCTCACGCCGACCGACGTCAGCCGCTGACCCAGCGGTGCCGTGAAGCGCAGCGCAAGCACCGGGTGGTGGCGGCGCAGGCCCTTGAGCGTGGCCTTGACCTGCGGCTTGCAGCCCGCGATCTGCGGGATGACCGAGGCGCTCGAGGTCGCGCCGTTCTGGCCCGCGAAGGCTGCGTCGACGCGCGCGGTGGCACCGCTGCACAGATCGCGCGCGTTGGACAGCAGCCCGTCCGGCCCGCCGGCGAGGGTCAGGGTGAAGCGGCTCAGCGCCGTATCGGGCAGGCCGTCGAGCGTCGACTGCAGACGCCCTCCGGCCCCGAAGCCCAGGCTCACCGGCAGGCGCAGTGCGATCGGCCCGTGCAGGTCGATGACGAGCGCGGGCAGCGGCGACGCGGCCGGCTTGACCAGGACCACCGGCCCCGCCAGCGGCGCGGCGAGCGCCGGCGTCTCGGCCTTCGCGCTGCCGATCTGCGCATTGGCCGCGCACGCGCCCTGGGCGAAGACGTCCTCCGGGCAGGCGTGGTTGAGGGTCGTCACCAGGGCGCCGAGCCCAGCGGGCAGCGTGATCTGCACGGTGCGCGCGTTGGCCTGGCCCGGCGGCGACTCGACCACCGTCGTGAGCGTCGGCTGCGCGCCCTTGGCGCCCGGCTCGATGGCGGCGCTCAGCGTCGGGGCGAAGGCGAGCTTGTCGCAGTCGGTCGGCGTGAAGGAGGCCGCGCCGGAGCCCTGCGCGCCGTCGTAGGCCGTGGCGTCGACCGTCGTGGTGGCCGGCGCGCACGACGTCGGGTTGGAGACGAAGCCCTTGGCCGGGCTGCCCGCCATGCCGAGCAGCGTGATGTCGATGGCGTTGATGTCGATGGGGCCGAGCGCCGAGGTCCGCGGCAGACCGTCGGTGCTCGAGTCCAGCCCGCCGTCGGCGGGGCGCACGGTGACGATCGACTGCAGCAGGATCTCGTCGCCCAACGCGGGGGTCAGGCGGATGCCCAGCCGCGCGGGCTCCGGGCCCACGGGCGCTAGGTTGTAGATCTTGCCCGGCACGTCGACGGCGAGTCCGGTGATCGGCGTCGGGTACGCGGTCGCGTGGGTGACCGTCGTGCCGACCTGTGTGTTCGCCGGGCACGCCTTGGCCGCGAACTGAGCCTGCGTGCACAGCGGGGTGGCCGTGACCGCACCGACCTCGCCGGGCGGCAGGTGGATGACGAAGCTCTTGAGGTCGCGCGAGGGCTCGTCGATGGCGAAGTGCAGCGTGAAGTTCGAGTTGGCGCCGGCCTGGGTGTCCGCGGGGGCGGCCGCGACGCCCGTCGGCGTGAACGCGAGGGCACCTGAGGGCACGAGGAGCGCGAGCGCGGCGACAACCACCACGCCGCAAATCAGTCTGTTGGGCACCGCGGCAATGTGCCAGATCTTGGGCCGGGGCGGCGCCCCCGGGGGCGAGATCGCGCTGCACTGCTCGCACTCCCTCGATGCCCGAGA
>CAWCNV010000010.1:0-151258 GCA_963797015.1 uncultured Actinomycetes bacterium
CGCCCGCCACAGAACGTCGTCACGGCCAATACCACGCCGACGTTCGAGTTCAGCTCCGACGACCCCGACGCGACGTTTGAGTGCCAGGAGGGCGGAGGAGCCGGGTGGACGCCCTGCACCTCACCGCACACCGTCGGGCCGCTGAGTGATGACTTCTACGTCTTCTCGGTGCGCGCGGTCAGCCAGGACGGGACCGTCGATCCCTCTCCGGTTCCGTAGCTATCAGGTGCGGGCGGACGCCTGTGAGGGGCGGGCGCCGACGGTCGGGGGCACGACCGGCAACGACACGCTCGTGGGCACGCCGGGGGACGACGTGATCGTCGGGCTGGACGGCGACGACGTGATCCTCGGCCTCGGCGGCAACGACCTGATCTGCGCCGGACCCGGCAACGACAGCGTCTACGCCGGGACCGGCGAGGACCGCGTGTTCGGCGGCGAGGGCAACGACCTGCTCCGCGGCGGAGCGGGCAAAGACGCGCTCTTCGGCGAGGCCGGAAACGACCAGCTGCGCGGCATGGACGGCGACGACGTCGTCGTCGGGGGCGACGGCAACGACGCCATGTTCGGCGGCCGCGGCAACGACTTCATGCTCGGCCAGGCCGACAACGACGCGCTGTTCGGCGGCCCCGGCGACGACGCGCTCGCCGGCCACGACGGCGACGACGTCCTCGTCGGCGGCCTGGGGACCAACGCCTGCGACGGCGGCCCCGGCACCAACACGCTCATCGGCTGCTAGGCGCCGGAGCAGCGGGCGAAGGCGGCGGGAGTAACCGGCCGTTCGCGGGCACCGGGCAGCCGGAAGCCCTTTTACGACTCGGTTCCCGGCCAGCGAGCCTGCTCCTCGTCGGTCGCGCAGGACGGGCAGACGACACCCGCGATCGGGTTGTCCGGATCGGGGATCCAGTCGCCGGGGATCGGAACCCGCCACGCGAGCGCCGGGTCGCCGTAGTCCTCGTCCATGTCGTCGTCGTGGACGACCATCGCCGTGACGGGCGACAGCGCCCCGCATCGAGCGCAGAAGACGGGCTTTGGCTGGCCGTCCACTAGCCCAGCCTCCGGTGCCACGCCCGGACGCGCCGCCGTGAAGCCGGGCCGAGGAACCCCGTCGTCGGGTTGCGCGTTCCCAGCTCGATCGCCTCCAGCACGCGCACCGTTGGGCGAGCACCGTCGTTGGCTGCGACGAGCGCCGTGGCGAGCGCGTCGAGGTCGGCCGGCGTCGGGTCGTCGTCGTCGGGCCCGAACTCGTCGAGCACCTGCGGGCCGAACCACAGTTCCGCGACCGACGACCGATCAACCGTGGTCACGGCTTGATGATGTAGAGCGCGGCCGGGTCCGAGGGCGCCCAGTCGACGCGCATCGTCACCCTGGCGCTTACCCCGTCGACGCCGAACGCCGAGTGCTCGCTGAACGAAACCTCGGCATCCCTTCTCACCGCGAACGAGATGTAGTTGGACTGCGCGACGAGCGCCGTTCCCGCCGAGAGGGCGTTGGTCCCGACGAGCAGGCAGCCGCCCACTCGCTCGACCCCGGGCGCTGTGGGGTCTGAGATCGCGTACCCGCCGGCCACCACGGCCTTGCGGATCGCGGTCAGGTCGGCCGACGCGACCCACACGACGTCAGGGTTGCCCCCGGCCGCGTTCACGACTCCGATCGCGTCGAGGATGCCCGCCACCGTGACGGTTCCCGATGCGTTCGGAACGGAGAAGGCGGCGGCGTTGCGGATCCCGGCCGGCGTGGTCGCAGACGCGGCGGCGTTGCCGAAGAACGTCGCATCCACCTTCTTGCTCACGCCGCGCACGAGCGAGCGGCCGATCGCGTCGAGCTCGGACACCGGGTGTCCTCGATCGCGTCGCGGGAGATCGTCACCACGTCGCCGAGCTTCTCGGGGTGAGCGCGAGCGTGTCGCCCGAGCCAGCGTCGGTCGGCAGCGCAGCCAGTTCGGCGGTCCAGTCGGCGGCGGGGTCGATCAGGATCCGAGGCAGATGAACAACCTTGCCGTCAACCGGCAGGGCGGGCACGCCGCCGCGCAGCAGCGCGCTCTCCTGGGTCAGAGCCTCGATCAGGATCGACGACCAGGAGTCCTGGCCGTGGGTGGCGTTCAGTCCGAGAGCAGGCATCAGAGCGTCCCTTCAAAGTGGGGTTTGAGGTCCGCCGCGTGGACCTGTCCTGCGGCGGCGCGCCACCGGCGCTCTATGCGGTACTGCCGGACCTGCTCGGGTTGAAGCGGACAGGGCTACCCGCTTCACCCCCGAGGGTACGCCGCTCAGCGGCGGCCGGAGCGCTTGACCAGCTCGCCGAAGCTCGGGCCGGGCGGCACAACCGTGCGGCCGCGCATCGCCCGCGCCGTAGTCGGGCTGCGGCTCAGCGGGGCGCCGGTAGTGCGGCTTGCGCTTCACCAGATCGTCAACGGCCGCGCTCACCTTCTCGGTGTCGAGCGCGCCGTCGTCGTCGCGAAGCTCACCGAGCTCCACGCCCACCCACAGGTCGGATGCGTCGGCCAGGGTGCGGCCGGCGATGCGCTCCACCTCCCGGCGGTCGTGATCGTCGACGCGGGCGCGGAGCTGGTCGCGTTCCTGCTCGACCTCGCGCAGTTGCCGCCGCCGTTGGGCGGCCTCGCGGCGCACCGCTGCGAGATCGTCGTCCTGGGCCTCGTGAGCGCCGCTGTCGGGCTCGGGAGGGGCCGGGGCAGGGTCGCCCTCGCGCGCGACGTCAGCGGCCTCCTGCTCGACGTTGGTGGGGGTGGTCTGGTCGTCCATGTCGTCGCCCTCCTGGGCGGTCGTGGCGCGTCAGGCGCGGATAATCACCAGGGGGTAGCACCCACGCCAGACACACAAAAGGCGCTGAATTCGCGGGATCGTCCGGCGGCAGGCGAGTGTCGATTGCAGATGCCGGCCAGTGGGTCATGGGGGGCCCTCCTGCGACCCCCGGCCTCAACGTCGAGATCGTGGGAACCTGGCCAGAAGGCTGGCAATGCCGGGAAACTGGCCAGGTTCAAGCCCGGGGACCTGGGTCAACTCGAGCTCATCAACTTCTGCATCGACCGGGAGGCGGTCGTGTGCGGCGGCGAGTTGGCGTTTCTAAATCCGCTCTACCTCAGCCCGCGCCTTCTTCATCCACTCATCGCGGGCTCTCTGCGCGGCGGCTAGTTCCTCCAGGAGCTTGTCGATCGACACAATCCGCTCACTGGTCGCCTTGCGAAGGTGGGCGCCCTGCGCCTGCTCAGCCTGTAGGCAGCTGTTCGCCGTCTCCACATAGTCGGAGACGAGCCAATGGCGATTTCCGAACTCGACTTGCAGGACCACGATGCCGTCCGCGATTCGTTCGGCATAGCGGCCGACGTCGAGCACCACCTCAGGATGCCGAGCCGCGAAGCTCTCCCGGTCAGGCTCCCGCGCCTCTAGCTCCTCCTGTGTCATGCGCTCCCCCCGCGAGTAGAGCAGCGCCCCCGCGTCCGCGATCGAGGCGAGCCGTTGCCTCCGCTGGTTCCGACGGTCGCGAGCCAGGCTCAGCGTGTGAGCGAGGAACTGGCCGCCAAGGCTCACCACCGAGGCGGTGCCGGCGCCGATGAGAGCGGCAGTCGCTCCGTCCACCGCTGCAATCGTCGCGCGGTCGACGGACAGGAGCACCTCCCGCGCCGGCTGCTGGCCCTAGCGGCTCGGAGCGCCGGTCCGTAAACGGGAAGGATGCGCCGCTGGGCTCAGCGAAGTAGCCTCGCACGGTGCCTGAGGAGCACTACTACATCGACCTCTTCACGCCTGAGACATGGCGCGAAGCTGCAGCGCGGAACTACGAGGTCACCGGGTTCAGCGAGAGGCGTCGGCAGTACGCATCACGGATCCACCCCGGGGACGTGTTCCTCTGTTACCTGACGGGCAAGTCGCGGTTCATCGGAGCGCTTCGCGCGACGAGCGACGTGTTCACGGACACGACTCCGATCTGGCGAACTCAGGTCTTCCCAACACGCTTCAAGTGTGAGCTCCTGGTCCAAGTGCCAGAGGATCGCGGCGTCCACCTACGCGAGGTCCAAGAGCGCAGCCCGCAGCCCGACGTCTACAACTGGATCTTCCGAGCTTCCCCGCAGGAGATGCCAGCCGATGACTCCCGCTGGATCATGGAACGGCTGCGCGAGATTGCGAGGGATGCGCCGAGCGGGGAGTCTCCGGTTCAACTCGAGGTTGGCGAGGAACCGTCGGGGGAGCGCACCGACGGGCAAGCGGACGTCGCAGGCGGCGCGGCCGAACCACGCGCGCACACCCGCATCCAGTGGCGGCTGGCGAAGCTCGGACGCGACATGGGGTTGCGGGTATGGATCGCCCGCAACGACAGAGCGCCGTCTACGACGGCGAACGCCTCGGCGACCTGGCAGTCGACGAACTTCCGGTGACCTTCGACTCCACCACACAAGGCACCATTGAGCGCATCGACGTGCTGTGGCTCAAGCGGAACCGCATCGAGGCCGCCTTCGAGATTGAGTCGACTACGGCGATCTACTCGGGCTTGTTGCGGATGTCGGACCTTCTCGCGCTACAACCGAACATCGACATTCCGCTCTTCATCGTCGCGCCGGACGAACGTCGCCACCTAGTCAACCGCGAGATCCGCCGGCCGACCTTCGCCCGTCTCGAAACTCCCCTACACGAGGTCTGTCGCTACATCGCCTTCTCAAAGTTCGAGGAGGCCCTGGACCGATACGCCGAAGCCGTGAAGTACATGCGCCCTGACTTCCTCGACTCGCTCGCGGAGCGCGCCTGAGGCACCGCACGACGCGCCCCCTATCGCCAGGCGACTGAGCGCCCGGCGGGCTGAGGACTGGGTGGCTGCATCAACAACGGGCGCGCGACAATCGCGCGACAGTGAGCCCCGGGTTCAGCGGGTCGAGACGGGTCGAGACGGGTCCAACTTCGGCTTGGTAGAGCGACAGGCCGCTGGGGAGCCAAGCTGCTTGGAAGGTTCGATTCCTTCGCCGCTCCGTGGCCGGGATCGCCGCCGCTAAGCGCAACTGGGCGATAATCGCGTCTTGCGACGTCGCGTCAGTCGGCGTCACTCAACGTCAGCGAAGACCCGTTCCCGTACGTGTCAAGGCCGCTCGAAATGTGGGCCGGTAGCGCCGGTTGAAAAGTGGGCCACCTGTGGGGGTCGCGGTGCTGCGGAGGCGAGGCCCGAGGGCCGAGGTGGAGCAGCTCCGGCGCGCGGTGGCGTCTGGCAGGGGTCAGTTTTCGGTCGGCGGGCGGGTGAGGTCGCGGTTTTTGAGGCGGTAGCTGTCGCCTTTGAGCGAGAGGATCTCGGCGTGGTGGACGAGGCGGTCGATCATCGCGGTGGCGACGGCGTCGTCGCCGAAGATCTCGCCCCATGCGCTGAAGGGCTTGTTGCTGGTGACGATCAGGCTGGCGCGTTCGTAGCGGCGGCTGACGAGCATGAACATCAGGTTCGCGGCTTGGGGGTCGAACGGGATATAGCCGACCTCGTCGACGATCAAGCAGCGGGGTGCGTTGCAGGCGGGCCAGCTCGTCGTCGAGACGCCCGGAGCGTTGCGCGTCGGTGAGCAGCGCGACCCATTCGGTCGCTGTCCGAAAGAGGACGCGGTGTCCGGCGAGACAGGCGCGGATCGCCGAGGCGATCGAGAGGTGGGTCTTGCCGGTGCCGGGCGGGCCGCGCAGGACGATGTTCTCCTTGCCGGCGAGGAAGTCGAGCTGCGCGAGATGCAGGACCTGGTCACGTCGGAGGCTTGCTTGGAAGGCGAAGTCGAATTCCTCGATCGTCTTGCGCGCGGGGAACCGGGCGGCCTTGATGCGGCCCTGGCCGCCGTGGCTGTCGCGGCTGTCGACCTCGGTCTTCAGAAGTGTGGCGGCGAACTGCTCATAGCTCCACTCCTCCTCGCGGGCGCGGTCGGCGAGCTTCGGCAACGCTCGCGCGGCGGCCGGCGCCTTGAGCGCCCGGAACAGGTGCAAGAGTTCCGTCGTCGGGCGGCTCATGCGATCAGCTGGTCATAGACGGCGAGCGACCGGACCTGCACGTCGGGCTCGCTGCGGCCGCGGCGTTCCTGGCGCTGGGCATTGAGCGCCGGGCGTGCTCGAGCAGCGGTGATGTCCGATGCTTGGCGAACGAGCGGGCGTGCCGGCACGCGAGCTCGCCGCTGTCTAGCGCGACAGCGCGGATCGCGCGGTCGCTGACGCAGACCTCGATGCGTCGGCCGACGAGCGTGGGGTCCAGCGAATAGTCGTTGGTGTCGAACCGCAGATAAGGATCCGGCGGCACCCGGGTGGCCCAGCGCCGGTCGACGTCGGGCCCGACCGCCGGTAGCGGCGTCATGACCTGCTGCTCTTCGATGAGCCGGTCGATCGGGCGGGCGCGCAGCGTCTTGTGCTGGCGGTAGTTCGCGCGCTCTGTGAACCACGCGTCGAGCTGCAACTGGAAGTCGATCTCGTTCGCGAAGCAGCGACCGGGCTCGAAGCTGTGCTCGAGGAAGTCCTGCAGCCGCTCGACGACGCCCTTGGCCTGCGGGTCACGCGGCTCGCAGAAGAACCAGTCGACCCTCAGCGCGCCGCAGAACGCGGCGAACTCCGCGGTCGGCCGCCCGCCGCCGCCATGAAGCCCGGATTGCCGATCCCAGACAAGCGTCTGCGGCAGCGCTCCGAGCGACCACAAGCAGCGGCGGATCCCGAACAGCAAGTCCGGGATCTTCTTGGAGAAGATCAGCGCGCCGGCGCCCGCGCGCGAGTACCCCAAGACACGCGACGACGACGTAGCCCTTGCGCGTCTGGCCATGGCCGACCGGGATCTCATCGCTGGGCTCCCACAGGTCGAACTGGCAAGATCTCTCCGGGCCGGTAGATCGTGCGCTGATAGGTCCGCGCCTGGCCGGAACAACGGGCGGACATCGCGCAAGTAGTCATCGACGATCGTCTTGCCGCCATCGAACCCCAGCGGCGCGATCAGCTCGCGAATCCGCTGACCGGGGATCGCAGCGTCATTCTGCAGCAGTCGGTGGATTTCGTCCTTGAACGGATCGAGCTTCGACCCGCTCGGCGAGCGCCGGTAGACCGGCGGCTCGTCGCTGTGGATCGCCTTGCTGATCGTGTCCCGATGCAGTCCCATCCGGCGGTGGATCTCCCGCATCGACAAGCGGCGCACGAAGTGCAGCCGCCGGATCTCCGCCCACTGCTCCACTCCGACCACCTCGGTCCTCCCGGGCTCGCTCTGCGCAAACGAGCCCAGGGTCCGCAGGCCACCGGACAGCGCTCAGATGGCCCAACTTTCAACCGGCGCAGGTGGCCCAGTCTTCACCCGGCGCCGACACCAAGCCGTACCCACGGCCGTCTACCAGTCTTCGCGCGGTGGGCGGGCGGCGGTTTTGATCTCGCGGCAGGCCATTGCGGGAAGCGAGGCGGGTCAGCAGGGGTCCATCCCGGTGGACGATTTTGGGTTGCCCGGTGGACCGTCAACTCGAAGCGCCGTGCCAAGTCGGTCTCGACGGACAGCATCTCCGCGAGCCCCCGGCGGGCTTGCTCATGAGCCTCAGTAGCCATTCCTCCTCCGCGTAGCGAGCATGAGCCTCGCCAACAAGGGAGCAGACTGCCGAGGTCGAGCGCCCGCGCTTCCGGATCTCCGATGGCGGGGCCCTCGGGGCTCAGACCGTCTACCTGGAGATCACGCCCGCGTAGCGTCTTCGGCTGGCGCTTGCGCGATCGCTGCGAGCGTCTGGGGCGCCACATTCGCGCCCGCTTGTCGTCCGCAGGAGGCACCTCAGACCCGCTGTCACCTTCTCTCGTAACGGCGCGCGGCGGCGCGCTTGGCCGGCAGCACCACGAGGGCGAACAGGGCGCCGGCGAGCACCACGATCGCGCCGGCTAGGGCGGCGAGGTCCATGCCGCTCATGAATGCGGCGCGGGATGCGCCCGCCAGCAGGGCACCGGTCGATCCGCCCACGTGATGGGCCACCTCCAGGGCACCGCCGATCGACCCGAGGATGGTGCTCTGGACGTCATGCGGGACGTGGGACGGCGCCAGCGCCGCGGTCATCCGATGCTGATAGCGGGTGGATAGCAGGCTGCCGAGGACCGCGACCCCGAGGGCGCCGCCGACCTGCAGGAACGTGCCGTTGGTGGCCGAGCCGACGCCAGTGTGCTCGCTGGGCAGAGAGCCCATTACCGAGCCGGTGGCCGCCGGGAGAACCATGCCCGCGCCGACCCCGAGCATGATCATGCCCGGCAACGCACCGGCGTAGGAGGTGGTGACCGAGGCACCGGAGAGCTCCCAGAGGCCGGCAGCGACCGTGAGCATGCCCGCGGTGATGGTCAGCTTGGTCCCCAGCCTGCGGACCAGCGCAGACGACATCGGGGCGACCACGACTATCGCGCCCGCAGCGGGAAGCGTCCGCACCCCTGCCTGCAGAGCGGTGTAGCCGAGCTGGAACTGCAGGAACTGGGTCAGCACGAACAGGGCGCCGAAGAGCCCGAACATGACCAGGCCGACCGACACGATCGCGCCCGAGAAACTCCTACTGCGAAACAAGTGCAGGTTGAGCATCGGCTCAGCACGGGTGTATTCCCAAGCCACGAATGCGCTCAGGATCACCAGCCCCGCCACTCCCGCAACGATCACGCCGGGCGCCGACCAGCCATCAACCGGCGCCTCGATGATCGCCCAGAGCACGAGCCCGAGCCCGGCGATCGAAAGCAGCGAGCCGGCCGGATCCGGGCGCTCGGCGATCGGATTCTTCGAGTCAGGTACGAGCGGAATCGCGAGTGCCAGGCCGGCGAGCGCGATCGGCACGTTGATCAAGAACACCGATCCCCACCAGAAGTGCGCCAGGAGCAATCCGCCGACGATCGGACCGAGCGCGATGCCTGCGCCGCTCGTTGCCGACCACACCCCCAGCGCCTTTTGGCGCTCCGCTCGGTCGGTGAAAGTGTTCGTGATGATCGACAAGGTCGAGGGCATGATCAGCGCGGCGCCGATGCCCATACTCGCCCGCGCCGCGATCAGCAAGCCGGTTGACCCGGAGAACGCCGCCCACGTCGAGCCCGCGGCGAACGCCGCCAGACCCGCCACGAAGGTCCGCTTGCGGCCGATCCGGTCGGCCAGGCTCCCGGCCACGAGCAGCAGACCTCCGAATACGAGCACGTAGGCATCGACGATCCACTGAAGCTGGCTGTCGGTGGCATGCAGCTCTCGCACCAGCGTCGGCAGCACCACGTTGAGAACGGTGTTGTCCAGGGAGATGATCAACAGCGGTACGCAGAGCACCGCCAGCGCCAGCCAGCGCCGAGATGGCCCGGCCGCGAGCGCCGGTGAGGTCGGCTTCGAACGGACGGAACCGCTGGTAAGGGGCATCGGTTAGGAGATTCGCCAAGTCTGCCCCGAGCGGCATCGGTAAATGCCACCACTTGGCGGTGCGGCCGACCACCGATCGCGTCGCGACGGCGAAACCATCGGCGGGCTTCTCGGCAGCGGGAACCGCACACCTTCCGGGATGGCCAAAGCCAGATGGGCTTTGCGCGGCGGCGTGCCGAGCTTCTTCGTCGGTTAGTGGTCGTGGCCGTGACCGCGTACGGTCAGCCAGCTCTCCCAGGTGATACGAAGGATCAAGGCCGTGATCACCAGGGCGATGATCGGGTCGGCGACCGGTAGACCGAGAGCGACCATCGCGGCGCTTCCCACCACTCCCGCGCTCACGATGGCGTCGCTCCGTGCGTGGGCGCCGTCCGCGATGAGAGCCGGGCTGATCAGCCTCTTCCCGGCCGATGTCCGCACCTGAGCAGCGACCGCGTTCCCCACCACCCCGACCACTCCAGCGATGCCAAGGGCGAGTAGATGCTGCGGCGCGAGCGGGTGGACGATCTTCTCCACGGCGAAGACGCCGGCGACGCACGCGCTGGCGAAGATCGTCAGGACGACTGCCAAGCCCGAGTAGCGCTCGGCTCGCGCGGACCGTAGAAGGAACGCCGCCCCGAGGGGGACGGCGGTCAGCGCGTCGCCCGCGTTGTGGATCAGGTCGGCGAGCAGCGCCACGCTTCCCGTCGCGATGTAGATCGCGCCCTGGACCGCGGCGGTCAGGGACAGAATGCCCAGCGACACGATGACCGTTTTCAGCCCCTCCCGCGAGCGACGAATCGACGGATCGATCAGGCCGTGGGAGTGCCCCGCCGGTGCGCTCGCAGGATGGTGATGCTCGCCCGCCAGATCGCACGTAGAGGTATGGGACATGCGGGGCGAGTATGGCAACGGGTCCTTTCGCCGCCCCGACCGGGTACCCCGCGGTCACCACCACGACGCCGAGGCGGCGCAGTCTAAGCTCGGGGTGTGAGTCCGACCGCCACGGAGCTCCCGCTCGTCCAGGTCGAAGTGCCGCCTCGCGTGTCCGACCGAGGCCGGCTCGTGCGGCGGGCGAAGCTGCTCGCGTGGATCGGGGTGGGATGGCACGGGATCGAGGCCGCGATCGCCGTCGGCGCCGGCATCGCCGCCGGGTCCATCGCGCTGATCGGATTCGGTGCCGACTCGCTGATCGAGTCCATCGCGGGATTCGTGCTGCTCTGGCGCTTCGCCGGAGGCCGCGCCGGATCTGAGGCGGCCGAGCGCCGCGCGCAGCGCCTGATCGGCGCGAGCTTCTACGTCATCGCCGTGTATGTCGGCGTGGAGGCGGTGCGGACGCTGGTGTTAGGGGACCACCCAGAGGTGAGCTGGGTCGGGATCGGCCTAGCTGCCTTCACGCTGGTGACGATGCCGCCGCTGGCGGCAGCCAAGGCGCGGGTCGGCGAGGCGCTGGGCTCCTCGGCCACCAAGTCCGAGGGGCGGCAGAACATGCTGTGCGCTTACCTCTCGGCCGCCCTGCTCGTCGGGCTCGGAGCCAACGCGCTCGCGGGCTGGTGGTGGGCCGACCCCGCCACCGCCCTGCTCATCGCCGCGGTCGCCGTCCGCGAGGGGCGAGAGGCGTGGCGAGGAGAGTCGTGCTGCACCGCGCCGGTCGGAATCGACGGTGAACCCTGCGCCGACGACTGCTGCGCCTGAATTTCCACTTCGCGCTGGGGTAGGCTCGCGCTCGGGATCGAGCGCCTGCGGGACTGGCTCGCCCGGACGCGCTAGGTTCGGGTTACGGAGGGTCGGAGTACATGAGCGATGGCGTCGCGACCGAGCGCCGTGAGGTCGTCGTGGTCGGTGGTGGCCAGGCGGGCCTGGCGATTGGCTACTTCCTCGCGCAGCAGGGGCGCGACTTCGTGATCCTGGAGGCGGCCGGCGAGCCCGCCGCTGCTTGGCGCGAGCGGTGGGACTCGCTCAGGCTGTTCACGCCGGTGCGTTACGACGCCCTACCCGGCCTGCCCTTCCCGGGCGATCCGGACCAATACCCGACCAAGGACCACGTCGCCGACTACTTGACCGAGTACGTGCGGCGCTTCGATCTCCCGGTCGAACTCGCCAGCCCGGTGCGCTCGGTCAGGAAGTCGAACGGGACCTATCTGGTCGAGCTCGACGGGCGCTCGATCGAGGCCGGCCAGATTGTGATCGCCACGGGACCGTTCCAGACCCCGTTCGTGCCACCGATCGCCGCGGGCCTCGGTCCAGAGGTCGTCCAGATGCACAGCATCGCCTACCGCTCACCACGGGACATCCCCGCGGGCCGGGTGCTGGTGGTCGGCGGCGGCAACACCGGCTACCAGATCGCCGAGGAGCTTTCCGCCTCGCGCGAGGTCCACATCTCGATCGGATCGCCGCAGAAGCCACTTCCGCAGCGCATCCTCGGCCGCGACCTGTTCTGGTATCTCGACAAGACCGGGGTGATCCGTAAGGCAAGGGACACCCGGATCGGCCGGCGGATGCAGGCCAACGAAGACACCTTGATCGGCTCCAGTCCGCGCCGCCTGCGCCGTCACGGCGTCGCGTTCCACGAGCGAGCCCTCGATGCCGCCGGCTCGGCTGTGACGTTCAGCGACGACACCACGCTGAAGGTCACCGCCGTGATTTGGGCAACTGGGTTCCGCCTCGACCACTCCTGGATCGATGTGCCTGTGTTCGATCCGCAGGGCGCGGTTGTGCACGAGCGGGGCCTGACCGAGTCGCCCGGCCTGTATTTCCTCGGCCTGCCCTGGCAGCACACGAGAGGCTCCGCGCTGCTCGGCTTCATCAAGGACGACGCCCGGTACCTGGCCGAGCAGATCGCCGCGGGGCCGCCGCGCGAGCCAGCCCGCCTGACGACTTCAACTGAGACGAGGCCCGCATGAGTACGACCGACCAGTTCCCCACGGACGCAACTGGGCTGCCCGAGGCGACATCACCCGACGTGGTCGACCTCGTTGACGGTGCCGAGTTCGACCTGCGGATCATGCCGGTCGCCAAGCGGCTCGGCGACGCGACTGTGCGGATGCTGGGCTACAACGGCTCGATCCCAGGTCCGACCCTCAAGGTGAAGGAGGGATCAGAGATCGTGGTCCACGTCGAGAACCAGGGCGATACGGAGGCCACCGTCCACTGGCACGGGTTGCGGCTCGAGAACCGCTACGACGGGACCCACGAGACCCAGGCGCCGATCCTGGTCGGCGAGCGCTTTTCGGCCCGCGTGACCTTCCCCGACCCGGGGCTGTACTGGTACCACCCGCACATCCGCGAGGACTACGGCAAGGAAATGGGCCTGTACGGCAACGTGCTGGTGGAGCCCGCGGATCCGAACTACTGGCCGCCGGCCCACCGCGAGGTCCTCCTGACGCTCGACGACGTGCTGCTCGAAGACGGAAAGGTCGCGCCGTTCAGCCGCGCCGAGACGACCCACTCGGCGATGGGCCGCTTCGGCGAGGTGCTGCTGGTCGGCGGCGAGCGCGATCTCTCGCTGAGCGCGCGGCGCGGCGAAGTGGTGCGCTTCTACTTGACCAACACGGCGAACACTCGGGTCTTCAGGGTTGCGTTGCCGGGGGCGCAGCTGAAGCTTGTCGGCGGCGACAGCGGCCATGTCGAGCGCGAGGTGCTCGTCGATGACGTAGTGCTGGCGCCGTCGGAGCGTGTGGTGGTCGACGTACTGTTCGACCAGGCCGGAGCGCTGAGGCTGGAGCATCAGACCCCGGATCGGGTCTATCCGCTCGCGGCGGTCGACGTGGGTGAGGCGCGCGCCGAGCCGTCGCTGGAGGCGCAGTTCGGGGCGCTGCGGACCAACGCCGACATGGTCGCCGAGCGCGAGCGGATCGCGCCCTACCTGGAGGCTCCGCCCGCCAAGACGCTGGCGTTCATCGCGGAGATGGACATGGGCACTCCGGAGGGCGAGGGGCCGATCGTCTACGCCTGCCCGATGCATCCCGAGGTCGTCAGCGAGGCGCCCGGCCACTGCCCGGCCTGCGGGATGAAGTTGCTGCCGTCCGAGCTGGTCGCCCAGGCCGGAGGGGGCGCTGAGCATGAGGGCCACAGCGACGACGACCAAGGGGTCCATGAGCATCACAGCCACGCCAACGGAGGCCACGACCACGCGGCGGCCGCTGGCATCGAGTGGGAAGACGACATGGTCGAGGTCAACCGCCTGACGACGCCGGCCAACATGCGCTGGAAGCTGGTCGACCGCGATACGGGCGCCGAGAACGCGGCGATCGACTGGCGGTTCCGGGTCGGAGACCAGGTGAAGATCCGCCTCCTCAACGAGATGGCCGGAGACCATCCGATGCACCACCCCTTCCACATCCACGGCGCCGGGCGTTTCCTCGTCCTCGGCCGCGACGGAGTCGTCGAGCCCAACCTCGTCTGGAAGGACACCGTGCTGGTGCGCACCGGGGAGACGGTGGACATCCTGCTCGACGTGAGCAATCCGGGACTGTGGATGGCTCACTGCCACATCGCCGAGCACCACGAGAGCGGCATGATGTTCAGCTTCAACGTCGACGCGTAATCCGGGCGCTCAGCGACGGAGAGGCGCCACGCGGGTCGGTGCTTGACGCTCCCCGGCGTGCGGGGTAGCTTCGATCCGATCGTCGGGGTTGCGCTGGGCACGGCACCACGCCTTGGCTGTGTCGCCGCTGCTCGGCTACCCGGCCGGCCCACCTCAGGAGGCACCCGATGTCAGTGAGTTCTCGTCGTAGGCCCGATCAGCCGGCCGCCGCCGGCAGGTCGGGGGCGCGGGGTGTTGGCGCGCGCGCGGGTGTCTGGAGCGCCCGGCACCGCAAGGTGGCGATCTGGGGGTGGGTGGCATTCGTCCTGCTCGCATTCGCGATCGGCGCGTCGACCGGGACGAAGACCCTCGACAACTCCCAGACGGGTGTCGGCGAGTCTGGGCGCGCCGATCGCACGATCGACGCGGCATTCCCGAAGTACGCCCAGGAGATGGTGCTCGTTCAGAGCAGCACCCGGACTGCGGCTGACCCGTCGTTTCGCGCGGTGGTCGCCGATGCGCGGCGTCGGCTTGCGGGGGTGCCCTACGCGGGCGCGTTCGAGAGCCCTTACGCGCCGGGCAACCGCGGGCAGATCTCCAGAGACGGCAAGTCGGCCCTGCTGCGGTTCCAGATCGCCGGTCATGACAAGGATGTGAAGAAACGCGTGGCGCCGGCCCTGAAGGCCGTCGCTGCCGTCCAGGCTGCTCATCCGGGGTTCACGGTCGGAGAGTTCGGCGACGCCAGCACTGAGAAGCAGCTCGACCAGGTCGTCTCCGACGACTTCAAGAAGGCGTTGATCACTTCGCTGCCCATCACCCTGGTGATCCTGCTGATCGCCTTCGGTGCCGTCGTGGCGGCTTCCGTGCCACTCGTCTTGGCGCTCACCGCGGTGTTGGCGACGATCGGCCTGATCGGTCCGATCAGCCACATCGGCAACGGGGTCGACAGCTCCATCAACGAGGTGATCTTGCTGATCGGCCTCGCGGTCGGGGTCGACTACTCGATGTTCTACCTCCGGCGCGAGCGGGAGGAGCGCGAGCGGGGTCGCAGCGAAGATGCGTCGTTGGCGGCTGCGGCCGCGACATCGGGCCGCGCGGTGTTGATCTCGGGCTTCACGGTGATGATCGCCATGGCGGGGATGTACTTGGCCGGGGCGCCCACCTTCCAGTCATTCGCCACCGGCACGATCATCGTCGTCGCGGTCGCCGTGGTGGGCTCGCTGACGGTGTTGCCCGCGATCCTCGCCTGGCTGGGGGATCGGGTGGAGAAGGGTGGTGTCCCGGTTATCAAGGACAAGCCCTGGAACGCCCCCGAAAGCGGGCTCTGGGGGCGGATCGTCGATCGCGTCCTGCGTCACCCCGTGATCTCGATAGTGGTCGCGGCCGGCGTGCTCGTCGCCCTGGCCATACCCGCGTTCAGTCTGCACACCGCGAACCAGAGCGTCGAGTCGCTACCCCAGAACCTCTCGTCGATCAAGACGTACAACAAGATCCAGGAGGCCTTCCCCGGCGGGCCGATCCCGGCCGTCGTGGTCGTCAAGGCGCCCGACGTGGGCGCGCCCGCGGTACGGCGCGCGATCGCGGGGCTTCGCGCTCGGGCCGCCGCCAACCCCAACTTCAAGCAGCCGATCACGATCGAGGTGAACCCCGCGCGGACTGTGGCCAGGCTCGAGATCCCCGTAGCGGGGAACGGCACCGACTCCAAGTCAAAGGCAGCGCTTTCCGAGCTGCGCGACAAGCTCATTCCCGCGACAACCGGAAGGGTTCCGGGGGTGACGGCCGACGTCACGGGCTACACCGCCGGCTCGACGGACTTCAACGACACGCTGAAGTCCCACGTCCCGGTGGTCTTCGCCTTCGTGCTCTCGGCGGCGTTCCTGCTGTTGCTGTTCACGTTCCGCTCGATCGTGATCCCGCTGAAGGCGATCCTGCTCAACCTGCTGTCGGTCGGCGCCGCGTACGGGATCATCGTGTGGATCTTCCAAGAGGGGCACCTCGAGTCGTTCCTCGGATTCAAATCGAACGGCGCGATCACGTCCTGGATGCCGCTGTTCCTGTTCGTGGTCCTTTTCGGGCTCTCGATGGACTACCACGTGTTCATCCTCACGCGGATCCGCGAGGCCTATGACCGCGGGATGCCAACCGACAAGGCGGTGTCGCACGGAATCAAGACCACCGCCGGCGTCGTGACCAGCGCCGCGGTGGTGATGATCGCGGTGTTCGCCATCTTCGCGACCCTGTCCCTGATCGTGTTCAAGGAGCTGGGCGTCGGCCTGGCGATGGCCGTCCTCATCGACGCCACGCTCGTCCGCGCGGTGCTGCTGCCCGCAACCATGAAGCTGCTCGGAGACTGGAACTGGTATCTGCCCAGCTGGCTGAACTGGCTGCCCCACGTCAGCCCCGAGGGCGCCGGGCTCCCGCCCGCTATCGAAGACGGCAAGACGCCGGGCGAAGGCGCGGCCCCCCGCGAGTCACCGAAACCCAGTTCCGCTTAGACGCCGTCTCACGCTGCGGCTCAAAGCAACCAGTAACTGGAAGCACCCGCCGGAGACGCGACGCGAGAACACGCTCGGGCGCAGCCGGGCGTAGAGGTGGCTCGGTGATCCCGGAACGCGCCCTGGTCCGTGACGCGGCCGGCTACGAGGAGGCCCGCCGCGCTGCCGTCTGGAACGCGCGCACCCCCGAGCGCTTCCCCGATCTGATCGTGCGGGCGCAGAGCGAGGACGATGTGGTCGGAGCGATCGCTCACGCGCGGGAGCACGAGATGAAGGTGGGCGTCCGCTCCGGCGGCCATAGCTGGGCCGGCAACCACGTGCGCGACGGCGGGCTGCTCCTGGACGTCTCGGAACTCACCGAGACGACCATCGACGCCGAGGCCATGACCGCCACGGTCGGGCCGGGCGTCCGGGGCGACGAGCTGCTCGCCGCGCTCGGCGAGCAGGATCTCTTCTTCCCCGCCGGTCACTGCCCGGGCGTCGGCTTGGGCGGCTATCTGCTCCAGGGCGGCTACGGCTGGAACGGCCGCGTGCACGGGCCGGCGTGCATGAGCGTCGAGGCCATCGACGTGGTCACCGCCGACGGTCGGCTGATCCGTGCCGACGGCGGCCAGAACGCCGAACTCCTGTGGGCGGCACGCGGGTCCGGCCCGGGGTTCTTCGGTGCGGTGACCCGCTTCCACCTGCGGCTCTACCGGCGGCCGCCGGTGGTGGCCAACGGCATCTACCTCTACCCGCTCGACTGCCTCGACGAGGTGTTCCGCTGGGCGCAGGAGATCGGCCCGGGCGTGGCGCGGACCATGGAGCTGATGATCTTCATCCACCGTGACGATCAGGGCGAGCCTGAGATCGCCGTGACCGGCCCGGTGCTCGCCGCGAGCGAGGCCGAGGCCGCGGAGGCCCTGGCTCTGCTCGAGACCTGTCCGGTGCGGGCGCGGACAAAGGCCGCCGCGCCCAACGTGCCCGCGCGGATGGAGGACCTCTACGCCGGCGCGCACGCGGCCTACCCCGACGACCACCGCTACGCGGCCGACAACATGTGGACGCACGCGCGCGTCGGATGAGCTGCTGCCCGGCCTGCACCGGATCGCGGCGACCCTGCCCGAGGCGCCGTCGCACATGCTGTGGATGAACTGGGGCCCGAGCCCGCAGCGCCCGGACATGGCCTATAGCGTCGAGGACGACACCTACATCGCCCTGTACGGCGTGTGGAGCGACCCGGCGCGCGACGCGGCCAACGTGGCCTGGGCCACCGACCGCATGCGCGAGCTGGAGTCGCAGGCCACGGGGATCCAGCTGGCCGACGAGAACCTCGGTCTCCGCCCGGCGCGGTTCGTCACCGACGAGAAGCTCGCCCGACTCGATGCCCTCCGCGCCCACTACGACCCGGACGAGCTGTTCCACCCCTGGATGGGGCGGCCGTGAACGAGCTCGCGCCATACCTCGATCGCCCGATGACGCCGCCCGGACCGGGCGTTCTCGCGGCGATCGAGGACGGTCCCATCGACCCGGCCCAGGCGCTCCCGCTCGCCGAGCTCGACCGCCTCCTCGATCCGGCGGCGATGCCCGCCGAGACCGGCTGGTGCACGCTTGCCGACGGCGTGGCCTACGTGGCCGTGCGCACGGCGATGCCGGGCGTGAGCGGCGAGATGGTGGACTGGTGGTTCGACTGGCACCCGGACGACCCGGCCCGCTACCGCATCTGGCACCCGCGGGCTCACTACTCGAACTCCGTGCAGCGGCCGGCCGCCCCCGGGGCCAAGCGCCACTGGGGCACGATCCATCACCCCGTGGAGGACGTCGGAACGGGCGTGGTGCACGCGCGCATCGCGTTCGTCGCGCCCACGGAGCTCGGCTTCTCGACCGACGCGCTCGACGACCCGCACGCGGCCACGATCGTGTGCGGCTTCGCGGGCGACGACCGCCGCCGGCTGCGCCACACGCCGATGGCGCACGTGTTCCTGCGCGAGGGCGACGGCGTGGTGCTGCGCAGCCGCTTCTGGCTCGGCGCGGCGATCCGTCCTTACGTCCCCGAACCCCTGGCGGGCGCCGCCGGCTGGGCTCTCAACCGTCGCGCCGTGCGCGAGCGCTCGCTCCCGAAGCGCCTGCCCGAGGCGCTCGCACGCCACTGCGCCGAGGAGTACGCGAACCTCGGGGCCCTGCTCCCCGAGCTGTACGCGCGCTTCGCCGGGCAGCGCGCGCACTAGGCAGCGACGGGGTCAGCCGCGCAGAGCCTTGAACACGTCGCCCGTGTGCAGCGTCGGGACGCGCGAGCCCTCGAGCTGCACCGATGCGCCGGTGTCGTTGTCGACGAGCTCGAGGATCCGCACGTTGACGCGCTGATGGACGTTCGCGGTCAGTTGCTCGCGGGGCACGTTGAAGAGCATCGCGGTCGGCCGTCGGCCATGGTCGCGAACGGAGTCGAAGCCCAGCACCGCCGTGGGCGTGACCGCGACCACCATCCGCTCGGGGAGCCCGGACGCCGCGTCGTGCAGCTTTGCGCCGGCGACCGCGCCGCCGGCAGCACCGACGCTGCCGCCCATGCCCCCGAGCGCGCCGCCCGCGCTGTCGCCGGCGAAGCCCCCCACGAACATCGACCCGGTGTGCCCGCGCGGGAAGAAGATCCCCGCCGCCAGCACCTCGGTCTCCACGCCCTGCTCGGCGAGCACTTCGCCGACGCGCCGGACCAGCTCCTCCTCGGTCATGGCCTCCTGATCCCTTCCTCCGTCGCGGCCTTACCGGAGCATCTTGGCAGCCCGCAAACGCCTCCTCGGAGGCTGAGGTCCGAAGCGATAGGGTCGATGCATGGGCGAAGCCTCGGTCGCGACCCTCGACGCGCTGCGCAAGCAGCTGGACGGCGAGGTCGTCGGTCCCGGCGATGACGGCTGGGACGCGGCGCGGCAGGCCTGGAACCTCGCTGTCGACCAGCGACCTGCCGTGGTGGTAGTCGCCGCGGGCGCGCAGGACGTTGCCGAGACGCTCGCCTTCGCCGCCGAGAACGGGCTCGGGGTCGCTCCGCAGGCGACCGGGCATGGGGCGGCGCCGCTCGGGGCGCTCGATGGCGCGATTCTCCTGCGTACGTCGCGGCTGAACGGCGTCGAGGTCGATGCTGAGCGGCGGCGCGCGAGGGTCGGGGCCGGCGCGATGTGGAACGACGTGGTCGGGCCGGCCGCCGACGCGGGTCTGGTCGCGCTGCACGGGTTCTCCGGCACCGTCGGGGTCGCCGGCTACACGCTCGGCGGCGGGCTCGGTTGGCTGTCGCGCAGCCGCGGGCTCGCGTGCAACTCGGTGACCGCGTTGGAGGTCGTGCTCGCCGATGGGCGCACGCTCCGGGTTGACGCCGAGACCGAGCCGGACCTCTTCTGGGCACTGCGCGGTGGTGGCGGATCGGGCGCGGTGGTCACCGGCTTCGAGCTCGAGCTGTTCCCGCTGCGGGAGGCGTTCGCCGGGCAGCTCGCGTGGCCGATGGCGCAGGCTCCCGAGGTGGTCGACGCGTACTCGTCGTGGACGAGCGGCGGACTGCCCGACGAGCTGGCCTCGGCCATCCGGCTCATGCGCTTCCCGCCGCTCCCCGAGCTGCCGCCCGAGCTGCGCGGGCAGGCGTTCGTCATCGTCATGCTCGCCTACGCCGGCGACGCCGGCGCGGGAGCCGAGCTCGTCGCGCCGCTGCGCGCCGTCGGCGCCCCGGCCATCGACACGCTCGCGACGATCCCCGCGCGCGACCTGGCGCAGGTGGCCGGCGACCCCCCGGGCCCGGTGCCCGGCATCGGCGACACCGCGCTGCTGCGCGAGCTCGACGTCGAGGCGTATCTCGGCGTGGGCGGTCCCGAGGCTCAGACCGGTCTGACGAGCATCGAGCTGCGGCACCTAGGCGGCGCGGTGGGCCGCTCGGACCCCGGGCACGGAGCGGGCGACTCGATCGACGCGCAGTTCATCCTGTTCGCCGTGGGCACGCCGCTCGACGCAGCGTCCGGGAAGGCGCTCGGAGCAGAGCTCGACGACATCAAGCAGCAGCTCGCCCGCTCGTCGACCGGACGGACGCTGCTGAGCTTCGGCGAGCGCCAGCCCGGCGTCGCCGAGTCGTTCTCAGCCGAGACGACCGCCCGCCTGCGCGAGGTGAGCCGGCGCTACGACCCCGACGGACTGATCCGCGCGAGCCACGCCGTGGGCGACTAGGCGCTCGGCCGGCGACGAGACGCCGGCGCGTCAGGAGCGGTCCGCCCGCGAGTGGCCGGGCCGGGGCGAATCGCCGCCCGCGGCCCTAGCTTGCCGCCTGCCAGCAGCTCGCCTGCCCCTTGCACGCCTGCAGCCGCGCAACCAGTGCACTCAGCTTCGCCTTCTTGCGCGCGCTGAGGCTCGCGTAGACGTTGCGCCGCTCGGCCGGGTCGCGGCGGAGGTTGTAGTACTCGCGCTCGCCGTTCCGGTACTCGACGTACACGGCGTCGCCCAGGCGGACCGCCTCGTAGGTCGTCGGGTTGCCGCTGCGAACGGTCGGGCGGTCGGGGTCGCCGGCGCGGTTGTCGGGGCCGTGGTGCTCGATGAGCGCCGCCTGCCGCCAGTCGCGCACCCGCTTGCCGCGCAGCAACCGGACGAGGCTGCGGCCGTCGGCGGTCGGTGACGGGTTGACCCCCGCGATCTGGGCGAAGGTCGGATTCAGGTCGATGTTCTCGGCGATGCGGGAGACCGTCCGGCCCTTGCGCACCCCCGGTCCGGCGACGACGAGCGGGACGCGGATGTCCGAGTCGAACGCCGTCATCTTGCCCGGCAGCAGCCGGTGCTCGCCCATGTGGTAGCCGTTGTCCGAGCTGAACACGATGTAGGTGTTGTCCAGCAGCCCGCGCGCGCGGAGCGTCGCCGTGATGCGCCCGATGAGGTCGTTGACCGCCTGGACGGCCTGCGCGCGCTTGCGGAAGGCGGCGTCGATCGTCGCGATCTGCGCGGCGGTGAGGGGCGTGCGGCCGGCCAGCCACGAAGGCGGGTTCACGTTGGCCTTGTCGAACGCGGGCCCGCGGGGCGCCTTGAGCCCCGGGAACTTGGTCGCGTCACGCGGCGCGGGGGTGTAGGGCGCGTGCGGCGCGAACGTCGCCAGCTCCATCACGAACGGCTTGCCGGCGTCCGCGGACTGGTTGATGAAGTTGGAGCCCTTGGTCGCCAGGACGTCGGTCAGGTAGTCCGCCGGCTGGCGCCCGTAGTGGACGATCCGGTTGTTCTGGAGCAGGTTGTAGTTGAACTCGGGGTAGCCGTTGCCCGCGACGTTCCATGTCGTCCACCCCGGCGGCACGTGCCGGGTCTTGGGCAGGTAACCGTTGAGGTACTTGCCCATCATCGCCGTGCGATAGCCGGACGGCTGGATCGCTGTCGCGTAGGTGGTCTGCTCGAGGCCACGGTTGAGGAAGGTCCCGAAGCCGCCGTCCGTGCCCGTGTTGGTGAAGATCCCGCTGTTGTGCGGGAAGGCTCCCGTGAAGATCGAGCTCCGCGACGGGCAGCACAGGGAGTCGGTGACGAAGTAGCGGGAGAAGGTCGTTCCGCGGCGCTGGAGCTTGCGCACGTTGGGCATGTAGCGGACGAGGTTCCACGCGAGGTCGTCGGTCAGGACGAAGACCACGTTCGGGCGCTTGGCCGCCGCCACGGCCGTCGGCTTCCCGGACGCGCCGCCGGCACCGCCCGCGGCTGCCGCCGCTAGCACGATCGTCACGACCAAGCCTGCCACGGCGGCCGCCATGGCCAGTCGCCCTCGTCTCATCGCCATCCCCTCCGAGTCGCCTGCTTGCCCTTCCGAACAAGCAGGACGACGCCGAGTTGCGGGGGAGAGGATGGAGAGGGGCGGCAGGCCGGCCTACCGAGGTGCGCGTGGATTGGTGCGGGTGGGGCGGCAGGCCGGCTTACATCGAGGTGCGCGTGGCTGCCCGGGAGCCGCGGCCTACCGGCTCGCCACCGCTTGCTGACCGCTCGCGCTCGAGTCCTTGGACTCGGCGTCGACGATCGCCCAGCCGACGCGCTCCACGAGCTGGGCAGAATAGTGCTCGCTCTCGAAGTGGGCCGGGAGCACTCGCTCCTCGAGAAGTACGAGGGGCGTGTGGCCGTCGTCGGTATCCGTCGTGATCATGATGCGGGCCATCGTCTTCACCTCCTGTCGTCGGGTTTCGCAGGATGGTGCGGGCGGCACCTTCAGACCAGGTAATCCGCGCGTGAAGATTCAGAGGAAATCCCGTTGCGCGCGGGTCGTGCGGCGAGTGATCGCGCGCGGCGGCTAGCGTTCGGAGTGTGGACCTGGGACTGAACGGCCGCGGGGCGCTGGTGACCGGCGCGTCGCAGGGGATCGGGCGCGCGATCGCCACCGCGCTCACCGCCGAGGGCGCGCGCGTGGCGATCAGCTCGCGCTCGCGGGAGCGCATCGAGGCCGCTGCCGGGGAGATCGGGGCGATGGGGCTGGTGTGGGACAGCGGCGACCTCGACGGCGCGGCAAAGCTCGTGGCCGCGGCCGAGCAGGCGCTCAGCGCCCCTCTCGACGTGCTCGTGTGCAACACCGGCGGGCCGCCGCCCGGCCCCGACCCGCTCGCCTTCGGCCAGGACGACTGGGAGGCGGCGCATCGCTCGCTCGTGCTCGCCCCGCTCGCGCTGGTGAAGGCGGCGGTGCCGGGAATGCGCGAACGCGGCTGGGGCAGGATCCTCAACGTCGGCTCGACCTCCGTGCGCGAGCCGCTCCCGCACCTCGTGCTCTCGAACGCCGAGCGCTCCGCCGCGCTCGCCGCATGGAAGACGCTCGCGCGCGAGCTCGCGGGCGACGGCGTCACCCTCAACACGGTTCTCCCCGGCCAGATCCTCACCGACCGGCTCATATCGATGTTCGGCTCACGCGAGGCGGCGATCGCCATCGCGCGCGATCACCTTCCCGCCAAGCGGCCCGGCACCGTCGAGGAGTTCGCTGCCGCCGCCGTGTTCCTGTGCAGCGAGCGCGCCTCCTACGTGACCGGCGCCGCGCTGCCGGTCGACGGCGGGCTGCTGCACGGCGTCTGAGTCGGGCGAGCGGGCGGCGCCGGGCGCGCCGCCCGCCCCCCCTCCGCCTACCGCGTGTACTGCGGGTAGCTCCGCTTCAGCTGCGAGACCCTGGGCGCGAACTGCGTGTACCGGCTGCGCAGCTGTGCCGCGGTCTGGTCGGCCGCGTTCGCGGCCGAGGCGGGCGAGCCCTCGGCGTGCGCGAGGTCGAGGAAGTCGTAGAACCAGTAGTCGGTCTGGCTGAAGAACAGGTTGCGGAACTGGTAGGGCACGTGCCCCGCGCCTTCCTGGACTTCGAGCAGGGCCGGTACCCCCGCCCTGACCAGAGCGTCCCTCGTCTGCTGCGACCACACGAAGGGGACGATGGGGTCGGCGGTGCCGTGGAAGAACAGGCCCGGCGCATCGCCCGCGCTCGCGGTCACTCCGCCCGGCCAGCCGCCTGAGATCGACATGAAGGCCCCGACCGCCGAGGACGGCCCCGGGTTGCCGCTGGTGCCCGGATCCTCGGGCCGCGTGCCGACGAGCGTCGACGCGATGGCCCCTGCCGACTCGCCGGCAATCGCAATTCGCGTCGGGTCGATCTTGTAGGTAGACGCGTTCGCGCGCAGCCAGCGGACGGCGGCCTGCGCGTCGTGTTGAGCATTGAACGCCGCGACCACACACTCTGGGCGGATGTTGGTTCCCCCGCACCCCGATGAGAGCAGGCGGTAGTTGATCGAGACCGCGACGTACCCCATCCTCGCGAAGTTCGGGGCGAAGTCGGTCGCCGGCAGCGTGGCCTTGTCGCCGCCGGAGAAGCCGCCGCCGTGCACGTACACGAGCGCCGGGCGCTTGGTGACGGTGTCTCCCACCGGCTGGTAGAGATCGAGCTTGAGCGCGACGGGGTCCCCGGTCTCCTGATCGGGGGCGCTGCCGTACTGGATGTCGCTCGTGACGGTCCAGTTCGTGAAGATAGGGTCGCGGTAGCGGAGCGGAGCCGCTCCGGGGGGCGCCGGGACCGTGCAACCGGTCAGAACGACGACTGCGGCAAGCGCAGCGAACAGCGAAGCCAGAACGCGCCGGGACATCCTCTCCTCCTCCTCCGCCGGGGCCGGCAGCGATCATAGCCCCGCGGCCGTCTCAGCCGCGCTGCTTGGCTTCGAGCCGGAACGCCGCCGAGAACCTCTCCCCGGGTTCGACGATCCGCAGCCCCTCGCCGGTGACGAGCGCATTGGTGCGCGCGGTCATCGGCTCGTAGGCGACGAGCTCCTGGTCGGGCGGCGCGAACACCTGCGCGCACGGGTAGCCGTGCTCGAACACCAGCGCGAGCCGGCGCGTCGGGCCGGCGAGCACGAACGCGGCGCCGTCGGGGACGTCGACGTAGCCGTCGTCGTAGGTGCGATCGCCGAGCGGCCCTGCCGGCTCCTCGACGTCCTCCACAGCTCCCGTGGGGACGGTTCGCTCGTCGGTGACCAGGTGTCGGCGCACCGGCAGCTCGACCTCCCAGTCGCGGCGCGCGACCCCCGGGAGCACGAGGTACGGGTGATAACCGAATGAGACGGGCACGGCGGCGTCGGCGGTCGCCTCGAGCGTCGTCTCGTAGCGCAGGCGGGCGTCGTCGAGCTCGATCGCGCAGACGAGCTCGTGCGGGAACGGGAAGATCTCCAGCAGGTCGTCCTCGCTCCAGCGCAGGCGCGCGCGGAGCGCCGCGGGCCCCCGGTCCTCGACCTCCCAGCGCAGGCGGCCTCCGACCACGCCGTGGATCGGAAGGCCGTTGGGATCGGGCTTGACCAGCGGCGTGTCCGGATCGAAGCGCACCTCGCGGCCCGCGACGCGGTAGGCGGGCCGCGACAGCCGGTTGGCCCACGGGTGCAGCAACGGGATGCCCATGGTCGAGCTGCGCTGCGCGTAGGCCTCGAGGCCGCCGCGCTGCCCCAGCACCTCCTCGCCGCGGTGCCGCAGCGAGAAGCAGACGAGGTTGGCCTCGGGCGCGAAGCTCGCCTCGAGCTCGCCGGAGGGGGAACGAAGGTCCATAACAGGCGTCATCGATTGCCTCCATCCCCACGTGTCCGTAGGTTTCGGGTCATGCGCGAACACGTGGACATCGGCCGGGCATTCTCGGCGATCTTCGAGCTGTACAAGAACAACGCGGCGCCGCTGCTCGGCTCGGCGCTGATCATCTTCCTCGGGACCGCGGTCCTCGTGGCCCTGCTGCTCATCGTGAGCCCCATCTTCGTGCTGCTCAGCCTCCCCGTGCTGATAGCGGCGCAGTTCTGGTACCAGGGAATGGTCATCGAGCTCGTCAACCGCGTCCACGCCGGCAGCGGCGTGCCCGGCATCGGCGAGCTGTTCGGCGCCGTCGGCCCGCGCATCGGTCGCCTGATCGTCGCCGGCATCCTCGCAGGCCTGGGGATCGCCGTCGGGCTCATCCTGCTGATCGCCCCCGGGCTCTGGCTGATGACGATCTGGGCGGTGATCGCGCCCGTGATCGTGATCGAGAACGCCGCGATCGGCGCGGCGTTCGGGCGCAGCCGTCAACTGGTGCAGGGAGACGGCTGGCAGGTGTTCGGGATCGTGGTGATCATCGCGATCGCGAGCGCGATCGTCGGCTTCATCATCCGGGCGATCACCGGGACGAGCTTCGTCGGCGAGCTGCTGGGCTCGTTGCTGCCCAACCTGCTGCTCGCACCGATCGGAGCGCTGGCCGCGGCGGTCATCTACTTCGAGCTGCGGCGGATCAAGGAGGGCATCGCCGTCCCCGGCGCCCCGGCGCCCGCCGGCATGCCGGGAGCGGCCCCGTACGGGGCGCCGCAGCCCGGGTACGGTCAGCAGCCCGGGTACGGCGAACAGCCGGGGTACGGCCAGCAGCCCGGGTACGGCCAGCAGCCCGGCTACGGCCAGCCGGCCAGCTACCCGCCTCCGCCGCCGACCGCTCCCGGCTCCCAGCCCCCGCCGCCGACCCCTTAGCGCCGGCGCGACATCAGCCCGCGCCCTGCTCGGCCAGGCGGGCGCGGCGCTGTTGCCTCCCCCGGCGCACGAGCTGCGCCGCGATGAACACCGCGAGCAGGGCGAACGCGATCTTGAGCAGGCGCTCGGGCAGCGCGTTCGCGACCACGACGCCACCCAGCACCCCGGCGACGGAGAACACGCCGACCAGCACGCCATCTGCCACGCGCACGTTCCCGTAGCGGCGCTGGCGCGCCGTGCCCAGGAGCGAGACGGGGATGATCGCCAGCAGCGAGGTCGCCTCGGCCTCGACCTGATTCAGGCCGAGGATCAGAGCGAGCGCCGGCACGAACAGGATCCCGCCACCGACGCCGAGCAGCCCGGCGGTGATGCCGGCGAGCACGCCGACCGCGCCGGCGGCGACTACGTCCATCAGAAGACGAGCCCCACCGCGACGACCACGAGCAGGCCCGCGAAGAGGAAGTTGATCCACTCCGTCTCGAGCCGCTGCTGGAGCCACGTTCCCAAGAGCACTCCGCCCAGCGCCGGGATCCCCACTGCCGCCGCCTCCGGCACGTGCACGTTCCCGTAGGCCGCCTGGACGACCGTCGCCGCGGCGGCGATTACGATGATCGCCGCGAGTGAGGTTCCGGTGGCCTCGCGCTCGTTATAGCCGAGCCACAGCACGAGCAACGGCACGATCACCGAACCGCCGCCGACGCCCAGCAGCCCGCTGAAGGCCCCGGCCGCGGTGCCCACTACCAGCAACTTCGCGGTACGGGCGCTGGGCATGGCGGCATACTAGGGCGCGTGTCTGCCGCCGCCACCGTGGCCGAGGCGATAGCGCCGTTGACCGCCGATCCGAGCCAGGCAGCCGTGCTGCTCGACGTCGACGGCACGCTCGCACCGATCGTGCGCCACGCCGAGGACGCCTCCGTGCCCGAGCGCACGCGGTCGCTGCTGATCGAGATCGCCCGCCGCTACGGGCTGGTGGCCTGCGTGAGCGGCCGCAGGGCCTCCGACGCGCGCCGTATCGTCTCGATCGGCAGCATCACCTACCTGGGCAACCACGGCGCCGAGGTGCTGCGCGGCGGCCGCGTGGAGCCCGAGCTCGACGCCGATCTCGCGCCCTGGATGCGGCGCGTGCACGGCTTTGCTGCCTCGATCGACTCCGAGCTGCTGCGGCGCACACGCATCCGTGTCGAGGACAAGGGACCGATCGTGGCCTTCCACTGGCGCGGGACGCCCGACGAGACCAGCGCCGAGGCCGAGCTCGGCGAGATCGCCGCGGCGGCCGAGCGCGCGGGGCTGCGTCCCCACTGGGGCCGCAAGGTGCTCGAGATCCGTCCGCCGGTTCGGTTCGACAAGGGGACCGGCATCGCGCGACTCCTGCGCGACGCCGACCTCGACGCCGCGATGTACGTCGGCGACGACAACACCGACCTCGACGCCTTCCGCGGCCTTCGCGAGCTGGTCGAGGCCGGCCGCGTGAGCCGCGCGCTGCTGGTCGGCGTGCGCTCGGACGAGACCCCGCCGGGGATCGAGCGCGAAGCCGACCTGGTCGTGGACGGAACCAGCGGCGTGACCGGGCTGCTCGAGGCGCTGCTCGCGCCGCGCTGACCGCGCGGTGCGCTTCACGGACTTCCTCAAGGCGACCGTCCTCACCAGCGCGGGGGCGGCCACCGCGCTCGCCGCGGTGACGGTGGCCGGAGCGAGCAGCGAGGGCGACCAGACGGTCGTGTTCGTCGCGCTCGGGTGGTGGGCGGTCGCCGGTGTGATGGGAACGATGCTGGGCCGCGGGCACGGCACCACGCCGCCGATCGCGCACCTGCTCTCCGAGGCGCGCACCGAGACCACGCTGCCGGAGGTGCGGCCGGGACGCGTGCTGCTCAACCGCCTGTGGCCGCTGCTGCTCTCGACGCTGGTGGCGGGCGCGCTCGCGGTGCTCGCGCCGCAGATCCCGGCGGTGGCCACCGGCTTCGCGATCATCTGGGCGCTGGCCTGGCGCCGCCAGGAGTCCGCGGTGACGGCGATCGAGGAGCGCGACGGCGTCCGCTTCTACATCGAGCGCACGTCGCCGGTCAGCCGCATCAAGCTGGTGCGAACGCCGGGCTTCAAGGCCGCGCGACCGCCGGCCGAACGGCACGCCTAGGCGACGGCCGATGGCGGCCGACGTTCTGCTCGTCTCTCTCGCCGCGACCGCCGGGCTGCGGCGCGCCGACGAGGAGCTCGCGGCGTCGCTGCGCCGGGCCGGCGCGACCGTCGTGGTCGCCACGGCGGCGCGCCCGCGTCCCATGCGGACGATGGCGCTCGGCGACCTCGCCTTCGCGCTGGCGGCGCGCCGCGCCGCGGAGCGGGCCATCGAGGCCCACGCGCCGCGCGCCGTCGTGTACTCGACGACCACGGCGGCGCTGCTGTGGCCGCGCCCGGGCGCCGTGCGCTTCGACGCGCCGGCCGCGGGCAACCGGCCCGGCCGGCACGGGCTGTGGCAGCGCAGGGTGGAGCGGCGGCGGCTGCGCGCGGCGACCGTGCTCGTGCCCTGGGCGCCGCGCGGGCTCGCCGAGGTGGGCGAGGTGGAGACCAGGGCGATTGTCGTGCCGGTGCCCGTCGAGGCCTCCGGCCCGCCGGCGGCCGAGCGCGACCTGGCCGCGCTCACCTACGCGGCGCACGCCGAGAAGAAGGGCCTCGACCGCGTGCTCGCCGCGTGGGCGCGGGCGCGCCGGCCGGGCGAGGAGCTGGTCGTCGCGGGCCTCGGCGAGGAGCAGGCGGAAGCGTTCGCCGGGGCGCTGCCGGACGGGATCCGCTTCGCCGGCCTGCTGCCCGCGGACGAGTACCGCGCGCTCCTGCGCCGCGCCCGCGTGTACGTGACCGCGCCGCGCCGGGAGGACCATGGGCTCGCGCAGCTCGAGGCGCTGGCCGACGGCGCGCAACTCGTTACCACCGCGGCGCCCGGGCCGTACGCGGCGCTGGCGCTCGCGCGCGAGCTCGATCCGCGCCTGGTCGGCGACGACCTGGCCGCCGCCCTGCGCACCGCGCTCGACGACCCGGCGGCCGGATACGCGGAGCGCGCTCGCGAAGCCCTGGCGCCGCTAACCCGCGAGGCAGTCGATCGCGTGGTCGCCGAGCGGCTGCTTCCGGCGCTGCTGGGTTGATTAGGCTCGCGGACATGACCGTGACCCGCCGCGCGATACTCGCCGCCCTGGCCGCCGTCCTCGCGGCCGCCCTCGCGGGGCCGCCGGCGCAAGCCTCGCCGGCGAGTTGTCGCTCCGGTCCGGTGACGCTGCGCTGCGCCGCCGAGCGCGCGGGAGTCCGGGTCGGAGTCGGGCGCGAAGCCGGCAACCGGGCGGAGGATCGGCTCGCCGCGCACCAGTTCGACGCGATGACGCTCGAGGGCTCGCTGGTGTGGAGCGTCGTCCACCCCGCGCCGCGGCGCTGGGACTTCAGCGGCGCCGACCGGTCGATCGCGTGGGCGCGGCGGCACCACCTCGTCCTGACCGCCACCCACTTCGTGTGGGACCAGATCCTCTACCAGTCCACGCCCGCGTGGGTGAAGCAGATCACCGATCCGGTTCGGCTGCGCCGGGTGATGTATCGCCACCTGCGCACGATCACGCGCCGCTACGGCGACGGGACGATCGACCGCTGGATCACGGTCAACGAACCGCTGCGCTACCTCGGCGACACGACGAAGGTCCAGGACAACCACTTCAGCCGCGTGCTCGGCCCGGACTGGATCGCGGAGACCTTCCGCATCGCGCACCGGGCGGCGCCCCGCAGCGAGCTGTGGCTCAACGAGATCTTCACCGAGACCGACGCGGCCAAGGCGGGCGCGCTCGTCCGGCTCGCGCGATCGCTGGTGGCCCAGGGCGTGCCGATCGACGGCGTCTCGATCCAGGGCCACCTGTTCACGCCCACGCTGCAGCCGATCGCGCCGCGGTTCGGGCTCGTGCGCGGGACACTGCGCAGGCTCGCGGCGCTGGGGCTGAAGGTCTCCGTCTCCGAGATCGACGCGCCCACGTTCCCCGGCACCCCGGACCGTCTCGGCGAGCAGGCGCGGCGGATCCGGGTGCTGGCCGACGCCTGCCTGGCCGTCCGGCACTGCACCGGGCTGACGTTCTGGAACCTGCAGGACGGGCGCTCGTGGCTCAGGGACCTCTTCGGTCGCGACGATCTCGCGCCGACGCTGTTCGACACCGAGCTCGCGCCCAAGCCCGCGTTCCGGGCCGTACGGGGGGCGCTGCTGGAGGCGGCGCGGAGGCGAGGGCGCTAGGAAGCGACGCGCGTGCGCTTGCGCAGGGCCGCGAATCGCTCCCAGGGCAGCGTGTTGGCGACGTCGGCCGCCTCGAGCCACGCACGCCGGGCAGTCGCGATCCCGTAGCGGACGACGCCGAAGGTGTTGGTGCCGTGCGCGTCTGAGTCGATCAGGATCCTGACGCCGGCCTGCGCGGCGGCGCGGGCGTGGAGATCGTTGAGGTCGCGGCGGTTGGGGTTGGAGTTGATCTCGAGCATCGTCCCGGTGCGAGCCGCGCACTCGATCACGCGCTCCATGTCGACGGGATACGGTCCGCGGCGGCCGAGCATGCGCCCCGTCGGGTGGCCGAGGGCGTCGACGAGGGGATGCTCGAGGGCGGTGCAGATGCGCTCGGTCATCTCGCGCTCGCCGATGCGGAACGAGGTGTGCACGGAGGCGATCACCCAGTCGAGCTGAGCGAGCAGCTCGTCGTCGTAGTCGAGGCTTCCGTCCGTATGGATGTTGACCTCGCTGCCCGCGAGCAGCTCGATGCCCTCCGTGCGCTCGTTGAGCTCGTGGACCAGCTCGATCTGGCGTCGCAGAGCGTCGGGCTGGACGTCGTTGCCGAAGCCGTGGCTGGCGGAGTGGTCGGTGATCGCCAGGTACTCGTAGCCGCGCTCGCGGGCCGCGTGGGCCATCTCCGCGATCGTGTTGCGGCCGTCGGAGGCGATCGTGTGGCAGTGCAGGTCGCCGCGCAGGTCGGACTCGACGAGCAGGTCGGGGAGTCCCGCCCCGCCGTCGGCCGCAGCCTCGAGCTCACCGCGCGCCTCGCGCAGCTCGGGCTCGATGTAGGCCAACCCCAGCAGCGCGTAGACCTCGGCCTCGGTCGCGCAGCGGTGCGTGTCGCCGCTGGCGTCGTCGAGCACTCCGTACTCCGACAGGTGCAGGCCGCGGCGCACGGCGAGGTCGCGCAGCGCGACGTTGTGCTCCTTGGAGCCCGTGAAGTGCTGGAGCACGTTGCCGAACTGGTCGGGCGCGACGACCTTGAGGTCGACGGGCAGGCCGGTGTGGGTCATCGCGCGGGCGCCGGCCTCGCTGACCGTGCCGAGCGTCTCGACCAGCTCGATGTCGCGCAGCGCCTCGGCGAGCGCGCGCGGGTCCCTGGCGGTGGCGACGATGTCGAGGTCCTTGACCGTGTCGGTCCAGCGCCTGGCCGAGCCCGCCAGCTCGACGCGCTCGGCGGCCGGGTGCTGGCGCAGGATGTCTACGATCGCGTCCCCGATCGCGAGCGCGCGGTCGAGCAGCGTCCGGACGCGGGTTCCCTCGCCGCGCGCGACGGCGTCGATCGCCTCGAGGATGCTGGTCTCGGCCTTCTCGCCGAAGCCGCGCAGGTCGCGGATGCGGTGCGCCTCCGCCGCCTCGCGGAGAGCGTCGAGCGAGTCGATGCCGAGCTCGTCGAACAGCCTGCGCGCGCGCTTGGGGCCGAGCCCGGGCAGGTGGGTCATCGCGATCAGACCGGTCGGGTAGCGCTCGCGCAGCTTCACCGAGCTCGGGATGTCCCCGGTCTCGACCAGGGCGACGATCTTCTCCTCGAGCGTCTTCCCGATCCCCGCGAGCTCGGTCGCCCGGCCCTCGCGGGCCAGCGCGGCGACCGACACCTGCGCCTCGCGCACCGCCTTGGCCGCGGTCCGGTAGGCGACGACGCGGTGGACGATCGCGCCGTCGAGCTCGTAGAGGTCGCCGAGCTCGTCGAAGGCGGCGGCGATCTGGCTGTTGGTCGGGTCGGGCATGGGGTGGCGCTCGCCGGCGTCCGGGCCCGGGCGATGGGCCCGCTCGGCACGAGGAAGTACCTTAGGGCGCTCTCGTGCCCGGTCCGGCGTGGCTAATCCTTCCGACCTTCAACGAGGCCGAGAACCTCGAGCCGCTGGTCGACGCGGCGCGCCCCGTGCTCGCGCGGGCGGCCTCCGATGGCTACCGGATCCTCGTCGTCGACGACGCGTCACCCGACGGCACCGGGGAGATCGCCGACCGGCTCGCCGAGCGCTACGAGGAGGTCGACGTCCTGCACCGGGCCGGCAAGGCCGGCCTGGGCCAGGCGTACCTGGCCGGCTTCGACGTGGCGCTGCGCGCGGGCGCGGGCTTCGTGCTCGAGATGGACTCCGACTTCTCCCACGACCCGGGGGACCTCTCGCGCTTGCTTGCGGCGGCGCACGACGCGGACGTCGTGCTCGGGTCGCGCTACGTCGCGGGCGGCGCCGTGGGGGCGTGGAGCACGCCGCGGCGGTTGCTGAGCCGCGCGGGCTCCGCCTATGCGCGCCGCGTCCTGGGAGTGGACGTGCGCGATCTCACGGGCGGGTTCAAGTGCTTTCGCAGCGAGGTGCTCGAGTCGCTGGACCTCGGCTCGGTGGGCTCCCAGGGGTACGCCTTCCAGGTCGAGATGACCTACCGCGCGGTGCGCCGGGGCTTTCGCGTCGTCGAGGTGCCGATCGTCTTCAGCGAGCGCCGGGTGGGTACGAGCAAGATGTCGCCCCGTATCGCCATGGAGGCGGCGTGGATCGTGCCGCTGCTGCGGCTCAGGGTCCGCTGACCAGCCTCACTACACTTTGTATAGTTAGGACCACGCACCGACAAGGAGACCCGCGCACATGGCAGGCACCATCACCGAAGTGACCGACATCACGTTCCAGGCCGAGGTCATCGAGTCCGACACGCCGGTCCTGGTCGACTTCTGGGCTCCGTGGTGCGGCCCCTGCCGCGTGGTGGCGCCCGTCCTCGAGGAGATCAACAGCGAGCGCGAGAACCTGCGGGTGGTCAAGCTCAACACGGACGACAACCCGGAGACGGCCGCTGCCTTCGAGGTCCTCTCGATCCCCACGCTGATCGTCTTCAAGGCCGGCGAGCCGGTGAAGAAGGTCATCGGCGCCTACCCCAAGAAGCGCCTCGAGGCGGAGCTCGAGCCGGTCCTGGCGGCCTAGCGTCCGGGCGCGCACGGGAGCGGCGCGCCGCTCGACCCGCGCGCGGCTCGACCCGCGCGCCGGTCAGTCCGCGCGCTGCAGGTCCGGGCGCACCCGCGCGGCGGCATCCGCCCGGCCGGCCTCGAAGCGCAGGCCCTCGCGTCGCAACTTCCGCCGCACCCCTTCTGGATCGCCCAGGGCTCTCGGGGCCACCGTGCCGTCGGACTTCAGGACGCGGTGCGCACCGGGCAGCTCCGAGCGGATGAAGCGCTGGTTGAGCGTGCGGGCCTGCGCGGGCTCGCCGCCCAGAGCGGCCACCACGTCGGCGTAGCTCATCCACGAGCCCTTCGGAATCGCCCCGACCACCTCGCGGAGACGATCGGGATCGAGAGGCACGCGCTGGAAGCCCTCGCCATCGGGCAGCCGCGGATCGTCCGTCGTTGCCAGTAGCTCTTCGCTCATGTTCGCCTCCTGTCGATCGCCGTCGTACGGCGACGCTAAGGGCGGTCGTGGCGAGGCGGGGCCGGCGCGCGGGTTTCTTTACACCCGCTGCACGGTGATGTGCAGCTCTCGGCCTTCGATGAGCGTGGATCCCTGGCCTGACAGCTCCGTCGTAGGTGATCGAGGTCGCGAGCGTCTCGCCCGCGACGTAGCGCTCGTGATCGCGAACCGCGGCCAGGAGCTCCGTGTCGCCGCCGAGGCTCAGCGCGATCCGGTCCTCGACCGCCAGGCCCGTGGCCTTGCGCGCGGACTGGACGGCGTGCACCGCCTCGCGCGCCCAGCCCTCGCGCTGCAGCTCGTCGTCGAGGGCGAGCTCGAGCGCCACGGCGTGCGTCCCCTCGCGCTCGAGCTGGTAGCCCTCGAGCGGGAGCAGCGAGAGCTGCACGTCGCCGGCTTCGAGCATGTGGTCGTGACCGTCGACGGAGATGCCGATCGAGCGGCCGTCGCGCAGCGCGGCCGCCGCGTGCCCTGGGTCGAGCGCCGCGACGGCCGCCGCCACCTGCGGCATCGCCTTTCCGAAGCGCGGCCCGAGCGAGCGGTAGTTCGGCTTGACCTCGTAGCGGCCGAGCTCGTCGGCCTGGGAGACGAAGCGCAGCTCCTTGACGTTGAGCTCGTCGCGGACGACCTCGGCCAGCCGCTCGATCGCCTCGCGCTCGCGCCCCGCGGCGACGACCACCGCCTCGCGCAGCGGCTGGCGCACCTTGACCTTGGCCTGGCCGCGCGCGGCGAGGCCGAGGCGCACCGCCTCGCGGGCGGTCGCCATCGCGAACTCGAGCTCCTCGTCGCGCGCGCCGGCCTCGGGCCAGTCGCACAGATGCACGCTCGGCTCGGAGCCGTCGAGGTTGTCGTAGATCTCGTCGGCAAGGAAGGGCGTGAACGGGGCGAGCAGCTTCGCGACCGTGACCAGGCAGTGGCGCAGGGTGGCGAAGGCGGCCGGCTCGCCGTCCCAGAAGCGCCGCCGGGAGCGCCGCACGTACCAGTTGGAGAGCTCGTCCACGAAGGCCGCGATCGCGCGGCCGGCGTTGGTCGCGTCGTAGGCGTCGAGGCGCTCGGTGACGACGTCGCGCGTGGTCGCGAGGCGGGAGAGGATCCAGCGGTCGAGGTCGGCCGCGGCGGGTGCGGGGTCCGCGCCGGGAGTGGTCGCGGCCGCGGGCTCGACCCCGTTCACGTTCGCGTAGAGGACGTAGAAGCCGTAGGTGTTCCAGAGCTGGAGCAGGAACTGGCGCACCGACTCGCCGACCGTCTCGAGCGAGAAGCGGTAGCCGTCCCACGGCTGCTTGGAGGTGAAGTAGTACCACCGGAAGGCGTCCGCGCCGTGAGCGTCGATCACGTCCCACGGCACGACGACGTTCCCGAGCGACTTGGACATCTTCTTGCCCTCGGGATCGAGGATCAGGCCCAGGCAGACGACGTTCCGGTAGGGAGCCCGGTCCCATAGGAGCGTCGAGATCGCGAGCAGCGAGTAGAACCAGCCGCGCGTCTGGTCGAGCGCCTCGCACACGAAGTCGGCCGGGAAGCGCGCGCGGAAGTGATCGTCGTCCTCGACCGGCGCGTGGTACTGGGCGAACGGCATCGCGCCCGAGTCGAACCACACGTCGATCACCTCGGGCACGCGCGTCATCGGCTGCGAGCACTCGGGGCACTCGAACGAGACCTCGTCCACGAACGGACGGTGCGGATCCTCCAGCCGAACGCCCGACAGCCGCTCGAGCTCGTCGAAGCCGCCGATGCAGCGCACGTGCCCCTCCGGGCAGCGCCAGATCGGCAGCGGCGTGCCCCAGTAACGCTCGCGCGACAGCGCCCAGTCCACGTTGCCCTCGAGCCACTTGCCGAAGCGCCCGTGCTTGATGTGCTCGGGATGCCACTCGACCGTCTCGTTCGCTGCCAGCAGGCGGTCGCGCAAGTCCGAGGTCCGGATGTACCAGGAGGGCTTGGCGTAGTAGAGCAGCGGGGTGCCGCAACGCCAGCAGTGCGGGTAGGCGTGCTCGTAGCGCTCGGCGCGGAACAGGCGCCCGCGCCGCTCGAGGTCGGCGACGAGGTCGGGGTCGGCGTCCTTGACGAAGCGCCCGGCGAACGGGCCGATGCGCTCGTCGTAGGTGCCGTCCGGCCGCACCGGGTTGACGACCGCCAGCCCCAGCTCCTCGCCCAGCCGGAAGTCGTCCTCGCCGAAGGCGATCGCGGTGTGCACCAGCCCGGTGCCGTCCTGCGCGGACACGAAGTCGGCGGGGACGACGGTGTGCCCGCGCTCGCCGTAGGCCGACGCGGGGATGAAGTCGAACGGAGGCTCGTAGCGGGTCCCCTCCAGCGAGGAGCCGGCGAGGAGCGCGAGCACGTCCGCGCCCTCGCCCAGGACGCGCTCGACCAGCGTCTCGGCGAGCACGTAGACGCGCCCGTCCGCGGCCCTGGCGCGCGCGTACTGGAGCGCGGGGTCGACCGCCACGGCGGCGTTCGAGACGAGCGTCCAGGGCGTCGTCGTCCACACCAGCAGCTCGTCGCCTGGCTCAAGCGGCGGCGGCGGATCGAGTACGGGAAAGCGCACGTAGACGCTCGGGTCGACGACGTCGCGATAACCGAGCGCGACCTCGTGCGAGGAGAGCGCGGTGCCGCAGCGCGGGCAGTAGGGGACGACCTTGCTGCCCTCGTAGAGCAGGCCGCGCTCCCACATCTGCCCGAGCGCCCACCACACCGAATCGATGTAGTCGGGGTCGAGCGTCCGGTAGGCGTCGTCGAGGTCGATCCAGAAGCCGATCCGCTCGGTCAGCCGGTTCCACTCCTCGACGTACTCGAACACCGACTCGCGGCACTGCTGGTTGAAGGCCGCGATCCCGTACTCCTCGATCTCGGCCTTGGCCGAGATCCCGAGCTTCTCCTCGACCGCGATCTCGACCGGTAGCCCATGGCAGTCCCAGCCGCCCTTGCGCTCCACGTAGTGTCCGCGCATCGTCTTGAAGCGGGGGTAGATGTCCTTGAACACGCGCGCGAGCACGTGGTGGGAGCCGGGCGGGCCGTTGGCGGTCGGCGGCCCCTCATAGAAGACCCACGGCTCCGAGCCCTCGCGGCGACGCAGCGACTCGCGGAAGACGTCGCGCTCGCGCCAGCGCTCGAGGATCCGCTCCTCGAGCGCGGGGAAGCGCTGCTGGGGATCGACTGGGCGGTGGGGGGCGGCCATGCGCCCCATTCACTCTACGAGCGACGCTACACGCGCGAAGCTGCGAGAGCGGGTCAGGCCCGGCGCAGCACGCGCACCGGCGGCCGCTCGCCCCGCGCCCGTCCCTCGACCAGCGCAAGCAGCGCGTCGCGCGCGCCGACGGGCGAGGGGCCCAGGCGGAAGACCGTGCTCGCGCCGGCGTCGGGGAGCGCGCCCCGGTAGTCGACCACCTCGATCCCCGGGCGCGCGTGGCGCACGGCGTGGACCAGGCGGCCGAGCCGGTCGAGCGTCCCGCGGCCCGCGGTCAGGATCAGCGCCGCCGGCTCGAGCGCGCTCAGCGCGCGGGCCAGGCGCGTGGCGTCTACGTCCACGTCCAGCGTGAGCGTGCGCAGCCCGCCGCGCCCGAGGACGAGCTCCAGCGCCTGCACGTGCAGGCTGTCGAGCTCGTACGCGCTCGCGGCGTCGATGATGAGCACCCCCTCGCGGCGCGTGGCGGGGGCGGCGAGCCTCGCCGCGGCCGCGAGCCAGCCGGCGGCCCGCCGCCAGGCGAAGTGGTACTCGGGCGGCGCCGCGCCGGCCGGGGCGAGGCTCTCGACGGCGGGCAGCAGCAGCTCCTCGACCGTGCGCTCGACGGAGCGCACCGCAAGGCTCTCCTCGAGCAGCCGGTCCGCCTTCTCCTCCTCGAAGCGCAGGAACGCGGCGCGCAGGCGCGTGAGGGTGGCGGGCCCCGCCCCGCGCTCGCGCGCGATCGAGATCGCCGAGGACACATTGTGGGTCTCCTCGAACGCCTCGCGCAGCGCCTCGACCTCGGCGAGGTCGTACTGGCGGTGACCGCCCGGCGTACGGCGAGGCGTGGGGAAGCCGTGCCTGCGCTCCCAGCCGCGCAGGGTGCTTGGGCTCACCCCGAGCATGACTGCAGCGGCGTTCGTCCTCACGACGCTCATATCGCTCTGGTTTCTGACGGGTCGCGCGCGGTGCTTCAAGGTGCGCAAGCGTGCGTGCAGCGCGGGCGGCCCGATGAGAGGATGCGCATATGGGTCGCCTGGACGAGCTCGACCTCTCGCTCAAGCTGTCGCGGGAGGAGGAGGCCGAGCGGCTGGCCGCCGGCCAGCAACGCCTGCTCCAGCTGCGGCTGATGCTCGGTGGGCTCAGCGGCGACGGACGCCTCGGTCCGCCGGTTTGCCTGCTGTTCGAAGGCTGGGACGCGTCGGGCAAGGGCGGCGCCATCAAACGCCTGGTGGCGCAGCTCGACCCCCGCCACGTGCGCGTGGCGGAGTTCGCCGTGCCGACCTTCGACGAGAAGCGCCATCACTTCCTGTGGCGCTTCGGCCCCGCCCTGCCGGGCTGGGGCGGGATGGCCGTGCTCGACCGCACGTGGTACGGGCGCTTGCTGGTCGAGCGGGTCGAGGGCTTCGCGACGAAGGAGCAGTGGCGGCGGGCCTACGGCGAGATCGCCGGCTTCGAGCAGACGCTCGCGGCCGAGGGGATGATCCTGATCAAGTTCTGGCTGCACATCTCGCCCGAGGCGCAGCTCGAGCGCTTCCGCGCGCGCGAGACCGACCCGCTCAAGCTCTGGAAGATCACCGAGGAGGACTGGCGCAACCGCAGGAAGCGGCGCGCCTACGAGAAGGCGGTCGAGGAGATGCTGGAAAGGACCGACCGGGAGGTCGCACCGTGGACGCTCGTGGAGGGCGACTCCAAGCGCTGGGCGCGGGTGAAGGTGGTCGAGGAGACCATCGCCCAGATCGAGGCCGGCCTGCGCCGCCACGGCTTCGAGCCGCCGCCGCCGGTCGAGGAGCTGCTGGCGCAGGCGGCCGCGAAGAGCAAGACGGGCAAGAAGAAGGGCGCCAAGCCCGCTGCGAAGTGAGCCCGTGGGGTCGCCCACGCGCGCGGGGGGGTCGCGCCCGCACGCCAGCGGCCGCGCTGCTGGCCGCCGCGCTCGGGCTCCTGGTCGCCGCCTGCAGCAGCGAGCAGCCTCCGCTGCCGCGCGACTGCCTCTCGAGCCAGCAGTCGATCGTCGCCGCCCTGCGCCGCGCGCCGGCGCCGGTGCGCCTGGCCGGCGGGACGCGGCTGTCGACCTGTGTCGCCCGCGCCGACGACGACTCGGAGATACAGGACGTCGGCGCCGCCTACACGGGCGTCGCCGCGACGCTGGCGCAGCGCGCCCCGCGCTCGGACGCCGCGGCGCTGCAGCTCGGCTACCTCGCCGGCGCCACGCGTCGCGGAGCGCGGCACACCAACGGTCTCGCGGCCGAGCTCGTACGGCGGGTCGAGCAGGCGGTCGGCATCGGCGGGCCGCCCGCGGCGCGGCGGGCGGCGTACGTGCGCGGGCTCGCCGCGGGGGCGCGCGGCGGGTGAGCGGATCGCGCCGCGAGCAACGGATACCGTTGTGGAGCCTGGCGAGACGACCGGAGGACATGAGGACATGGCCGTAGAGGAGAAACAGGAGCTTTGGGGCGGGGAGACGCGCAAGGCGGTCGAGAACTTTCCCGTCTCGGGCGAGCCGATCGACGTCGAGGTCGTGCGCTGGCTCGGCCGTATCAAGGCCGCGGCTGCGCGCGCGAACGGCGAGCTGGGGGAGCTCGACCCCGAGCTCGCCGAGCGCGTGGCGAGCGCCGCCGACCGCGTCGCCGCCGGCGAGTTCGACGACCAGTTCCCGGTCGACTCCTTCCAGACCGGATCGGGGACCTCCTCGAACACGAACGCCAACGAGGTCATCGCCAACCTCGCGGGCGAGGACGTGCATCCCAACGACCACGTGAACCGGGGCCAGTCGTCCAACGACGTCTTCCCGTCCGCGGTCCACCTCGCGGCGCTCGACGAGGCGACACACGACCTGCTGCCCGCGCTGGAGCAGTTGCAGGCGTCCTTCGCGCGAAAGGCGGAAGAGTTCAAGGACGTCGTCAAGTCGGGCCGCACGCACATGATGGACGCGGTCCCCGTCACGCTCGGCCAGGAGTTCGGCGGCTACGCGGCGCAGATCAAGCTCGGCGCCGACCGCGTCCGCGCCGCTCTGCCGCACGTGGCCCAGATCCCGCTCGGCGGCACCGCCACCGGGACCGGCCTCAACACCCATCCCGAGTTCGCCGCGCGCGTGCGCGCGCTGCTCGAGCGCGACTCGGGGCTCGACATCCGTCCCCCCGAGGACCCGTTCGAGGCGCAGGCCAACCGCGACGCGCTGGTCGAGCTATCGGGCGCGCTCAAGGTCATCGCGGTGTCGGTGACCAAGATCGCGAACGACCTCGTGCTGATGGGCTCCGGCCCGCGCACGGGCATCGGCGAGCTGCTGCTGCCCGAGCTGCAGAAGGGCTCGTCGATCATGCCCGGGAAGGTCAACCCGGTGATCCCCGAGGTCGTGATGCAGGTCGCCGCGCAGGTGATCGGCAACGACACCGCGATCACCGTGGCCGGCCTGCAGGGCAACTTCGAGCTCAACGTGCGCGTGCCGCTGATCGCGCGCAACCTACTCGAGTCGATCGGCCTGCTGGCGGCCAAGGCGCGGCTGTTCGCCGAGAAGTGCGTGGAAGGCATCGAGCCAAACCTCGAGGGCTGCGAGCGCTCGGCGGAGGCCACGCTCGCCGTGGCCACCGCTCTCAACCCCTACATCGGCTACGACCGCGCGACCGAGATCGTCAAGGACGCCGCGAGCTCGGGCCGGCCGCTGCGCGAGGTAGCGCGCGAGCACGGCGTCGAGGAGTCCGTGCTCGACGAGGCGCTCGACCTGCGCAAGATCGCGGCGGGCAACCAGGCGGGGTAGCTCACGGCCACTCTCTGGGCCCCGGCGAACGGCAACCCGCCCTGCTTCCTCCCTCGTCGCCCGCCGTTCGAACCGCCACGGCGTCTCAGGGGATCTCGCGCAGCATGATCAGGTTGGTGGCTCCCGGCGTGCCGGTCCGGCGGCCTGCGGTCAGGACCACGGGCGCGCCGCTCGGTAGGCCCGCGAAGTCGCGCGCGGCGACGAGCGCCGCGTCGATCAGGTCGTCGACCGACTCGGCCACCTCCATCGTCGTGGGGTAGACGCCCCACTCGAGCGTCAGCTGCTGGGCCACGCCGGCCCCGTGCGCGAGGGCCACGATCGGCCGGTGGCGGCGGTAGGTCGCGCACGCGCGCGGCGCGCCGCCCGTCGAGGTCGGCACGATCAGCGCTACGGCGTCGAGCTCCTCGGCGAGCTCGACCGCGGCGTGCATCACCGCCGCGCCGCGGCTGCCTCGCTCGGCCACGCGCGCGCGGCCGTGGATCTCGGGTGCCTCCTCGGCGGCCTGGGCGATCTCGGCCATCGCGCGGACGGCCTCGAGCGGGTACTCGCCCACCCCGGTCTCGGCAGAGAGCATCACCGCCGAGCTGCCGTCGATCACGGCGTTGGCGACGTCGGCGACCTCGGCGCGCGTGGGCTCGGGCGAGTGGACCATCGACTCGAGCATCTGCGTCGCGGTGATCACGAGCTTGCCGGCCTGGGTGGCGCGCGCAATCGTCGCCTTCTGCATCAGCGGCACGCGCGCGACGCCCGCCTCGACGCCGTAGTCACCGCGCGCGACCATGACCCCATCGCAGGCGGCGAGGATGTCGTCGAGGTGCTCGAACGCCTCGACCTTCTCGACCTTAGCCACCACGCGCGCGGTCGAGCCATGCGAGGCCAGGCGCGCGCGGAGGTCCTCCAGGTCGGAGGCCGAGCGCACGAACGACAGCGCCACGAAGTCCGCTCCGAGCTCGACCGCGAGCTCGAGGTCGGCTGCGTCCTTGTCGGTTATCGCGGGCAGGCCGGGGTTCGCGTAGGTCACGTTGATGCCCTTGCGCGGGCCCAGCCGCCCCGGTGAGACGGTGCGCGCGAAGACCTCGCCGCCCTGCACCCGGTCGACCGCGAAACGCGGGACGCCGTCGCCTAGGACGATCGCCGAGCGTTCGGTCACGAGCGTCGCGAAGCCCTCGTGCTCGACCCGCACGCGATCGCTCCCGCCCGCGCGCTCGGCGCCGGAGAAGATCACCGGGTCGCCGGTGGCGAGCGCGCGCTCGGCGGTTTCGCGCGACAAGCGCAGCTTGGGCCCCTGCAGGTCGAACAGCAAGCCCAGCGGCCGGACCGCCCGCTCCGCGGCCGCCCGCACCTCGCCCGCCCGCCGGCGCAGGTCGTCCGGCGCGCCGTGCGAGCAGTTCAGTCGCGCACAGTCGACGCCCGCCGCGACGAGCCGGTCCAGCACCCCCGGCGGATCGGTGGCCGGGCCGAGCGTGGCCACGATCTTCGTGCGCCGCTCGAGCATCGCCCGCGAGTCTCGCAGCCGAGCTCGCTACACGTTCATGGCCACGTACTTGACCTCGAGGTACTCCTCGATGCCCTCGTGGCCGCCCTCGCGCCCGAAGCCCGACTGCTTGACGCCCCCGAACGGGGCCGCGGCGTTGGAGACCATCCCCTGGTTGAGGCCGACCATGCCGGTCTCGAGGCCCTCGCAGACCCGAAAGGCGCGATTGAGATCGGTTGTATAGACGTACGCGACGAGGCCGTACTCGGTGTCGTTGGCCGCCGCGATCGCCTGCTGCTCGTCATCGAACGAGGCCACCGGCGCGACCGGGCCGAAGATCTCCTCCTTGAGCAGCCGCGCCTCGCCGGGCACGTCGGCGAGCACCGTGGGCTCGAAGAAGTACCCGCGGCCGTCGCGCTCCTGCCCGCCCACGACGGCACGGGCGCCCTTGGCGACCGCGTCGCGGACGAGCTCCGAGACCTTCGTGCGCTGATCGTCGTCGATCAGCGGCCCCACCTTGACGTCCTCCTCGGTGCCGCGGCCCACCTTCATCGCGCCGATCCGCTGGGCCAGCTTCTCGGTGAACTCGCCGGCCACGGCGCCGGCCACGTGGAAGCGGTTGGCGGCCGTGCACGCCTCGCCGACGTTGCGCATCTTGGCCAGCACCGCGCCCTCGACCGCGGCGTCGACGTCGGCGTCGTCGAAGACGAGGAAGGGCGCGTTGCCGCCGAGCTCCATCGACAGCCGCAGGAGCTGTGAGGACGCCTGCGCCATGAGCTTGCGGCCGATCTCGGTCGAGCCCGTGAACGAGAGCTTGCGCGCGCGCGGGTCCTCGATCAGCGGGCCCATCACCGACCCGCTCGAGGACGTCGTGATCACGTTCAGCACCCCCGGCGGCAGCCCGGCCTCCTCGAGGATGCGCGCGAGTGCAAGCATCGAGAGCGGCGTCTGCGACGCGGGCTTGACCACCATCGTGCAGCCGGCCGCCAGGGCCGGGCCGATCTTGCGCGTGCCCATGGCCATCGGGAAGTTCCAGGGCGTGATCAACAGGCTCGGGCCGACCGGCTGCTTGAGCGTCAGCACGCGCCCCTTGCCGGTCTGGTTGACCACGTAGCGGCCCTCGATCCGCACCGCCTCCTCGGCGAACCAGCGGAAGAACTCCGAGGCATAGGCGATCTCGGCCTTGGACTCGGCCACCGGCTTGCCCATCTCGAGCGTCATCAGCAACGCGAGCTCGTCGCTGCGCGCGGTCAGCGCCTCGAACGCGCGGCGCAGGATCTCGCCGCGCTCGCGCGGCGGATGGTCGGCCCACTCACCCTGCGCCCGCGCCGCGGCGTCCAGCGCATCGAGCCCGTCCTCGGGCCGCGCGTCGGCCACCTCGCACAGCGACTCACCGGTCGAGGGGTCCTCGACCGGCAGCGTGCCCCCCTCGCGCGCATCGCGCCACTCGCCGCCCACGTGGAGCTGCTTGGGCACCTCGTCGAGGACGCGCTGCTCGTCGGAACGGGTGATCGTGCCGCTCATGTCGTGACCGTCTCCGTACCCAGCTCCTCCGAGATCGCCACGTCGATCGAGTAGTCGATCGGCAGCACGATCACCGACGGGAGGTCCAGCTCGAGCGCGTGCCGCAGGTGGCGCGGGAAGTCCTCGACCGACTCGCAGCGCCAGGCCGGCAGGCCGAAGCTCTCGGCCAGGCGCACGAAATCGGGGTTGTCGAAGTCGGTCCCGAAGTGGCGGCCGAAGCGCTTGTCCTGCTTCCACACGATCGACCCGTACTGGCCGTTCTCCCACACCACGTTGACGAACGGCGTGCCCAGCCGGCGCGCGGTCTCGAGCTCCTGGAAGTTCATGAGGAAGCCGCCGTCGCCGTTGACCGTCACCACCTTGCGTTCGGGGTGCACGAGCTTGGCCGCGATCGCGGTCGGGACCGCGAAGCCCATGCCCGCGAGGCCGTTGGCGATCATCACCGTGTTGGGTTCGTGGGCCGGGAACATGCGCGCGATCCACAGCTTGTGCAGGCCGACGTCGGAGATGAGGATGTCCTCGCGCCCCAGCGCGGCGCGGATCTCCCACAGCGCGCGCGGCGGCTGCATGGGGAAGGCGTCGTCCTCGCGCGCCTGCTCGAAGCGGCTCAGCACGAGGTCGCGTAGGCGGTGCGAGCCGCCGCTGTGGGGGACGTGGCGGCACTCCTCGCCCAGGCGGCTGAGCACGTAGTAGGGATCGCCCACCAGCTCGACCTCGGGCTGGAAGAACTCGTCGATCTCGGCGGCGACGGTGTCGACGACGATGATCTTCTTGTCGGCGCGCGGGTTCCAGTGCTCGGGCGCGTGCTCCACGAGGTCGTAGCCGATCGCGAGCACCACGTCGGCGTCCTCGAAGCCGGCCAGCGCGTAGTCGCGCGATTGGAGCCCAACCGTCCCCAGCGCGTGCGGGTCGCGGTAGTCGAGCAGGCCCTTGGCCATGAACGTCTCCGCCACCGGGATCCCCGTCGCGCGGCTGAACTCGCGCAGCGCCGGCGCGGCGCCGCGGCGCACCACGCCGTTGCCGGCCAGCGCGACCGGGTTGAGCGCCGAGCGGATCACGTCGGCGGCCCGCAGCAGCTCGCGCGCTCCCGGCTCCGGGATCACCGGCCGCCGGCGCGGCAGCGGCCGAACGTCCTCGGGAAGCATGCGCCCCATGACGTCCTCGGGAAGCTCGATGTGGGTGGCGCCCGGCTTCTCGGACTCGGCCACCTTGAACGCCTTGCGGACGACCTCGGGGATGATCTCGGGCGCCGAAAGGCGCGCGTTCCACTTGGTGATCGGCGCCATGATCGCCACCACGTCGATGTACTGGTGGGACTCCTTGTGCATCCGCTCGAGGTCGCCCTGACCGGTCAGCGCGACCAGCGGCGCGCGGTCGAGGAAGGCGTCGGCGACCGCCGTGACGAGGTTCGTCGCGCCCGGTCCCAGCGTCCCGAGGCACACGCCGGCGCGGCCCGTGAGCCGGCCGTACATGTCGGCCATGTAGGCGCCGCCCTGCTCGTGGCGCACGGGGATGAAGCTCACCGACGAGTCGGCCAGCGCCTCGTTTAGGTCGAGCGTCTCCTCGCCGGGGATGCCGAAGACGCACTTGACCCCCTCCGCCTCCAGGCATTCGACGAAGACGTCGGCGGCCCTGCGCTCGCTCATCGTCCCGGCGACGCTAGCAGCGCGGACGTCGCGGGCACAGCCCGGCACGGGGCCGGCGCAGGAGCAGTCCGGCGAAGGCGGCCGCTACCGGCGCCCGTTGTAGGCCCGGACCGCCCAGTAGGCCGGCTTGGGCTGGAAGTTCGAGCGCAGGAGGCCGAGGTTCTCCTCCCAATCCCACGAGGAGACGCTGCCGTCCGTGGTCCAGTCGCGGAACTGGTAGATGAACGCCGCCTTGACCCAGCGGCGCTTGTCGAAGCGCTGCTTGGCGCGGACCAGGAAGGGGCCCTGGAACTGCTCCCAGACGCCGCCGGCGGCGTCGCACGCCGGGATGTCGGGTCGGCAGGTCGAGAAGCCGTACTCCGTGACCCACACGCCCTTGCGAGCGTCGCCCCGCGATTTCATGATCCGGCGTACCTCGTCGAGCATGCAGAAGCTCCATGTGACCGGCCTGCCGCCCGGGCCCTTCTGGCACTGGTAGGGGTCGCCGTGCGGGTAGACGTGGATGCCCAGGGCGTCGAAGTAGCGCCGGGCGCCGGCCTTGTAGAGGCCTTTGAGGTAGGCGTAGGAGTTCTGCGGGCTCAGCCCGCCGAGCACCACGCGCAGCTTGCGGCCCGCCTTCTTGACTCCCCTTGTAGGCGTACTTGAGCAGCCGCGTGTAGCCCTTGGGGCTCGCCGCCGGGCGCCAGAAGCGGTCCAGGTTGGGCTCGTTCCAGATCTCGTAGGTCGTGACCCCGAGCTTCTTGTAGTGGCGGGCCAGGAAGCGCACGAAGCGCCCGTAGGTCCTGGGGTCGCGCGGGGGATAGAGCGTGCTGTCGCCGTTGCGCGCCCACTGCGGCGTGCCCATCGGGGTCATGATCACCTGCATGCCGGCGGACCGCGCCTTGCGGACCGCGTAGTCGATGATGTTGAGCTGGCCCTCGTTGTGGCGCCCGGGGCCCTCCCACTCGACGGAGTTCCACGGCACGGTCATGCGGACGGCGCGGATCCGCGCGTCGCGCAGCCACGCGACGGTCCGATCGACCTCGGGGCGCGACAGGCCCCAGGTGAGGTCGACGACGGCGCCGGTCGTAGCGGCATGGGCACCGCCCGGACGTGCGGCGAACACGCCCAGGACGGCGAGCATGAGTAGCAGCCCGGCGCCCCATCGCCGGGCACTGCGTGCTCGCATCGGCGGCACCCTAGCAGCGGGCCCGGGCAGGAAGTGGCAGCTCTAGGCAGGTGTTGGAGCCGGCTCGCGGGGCAGTCCCGCGGCCTCGTAGGCGTCGGCCTGGTCGAGCGTCTCTGACTCGAGCAGGCGGTGCGCGAGCGTTTCCAGGCGCTCGCGGTTCTCGGTCAGCAGCGCCCGCACCTCGTCGTAGGCCTCGTCGACGATCCGCCGCACCTCGGCGTCGACCAGCTCCTGCGTGCGCGGGCTGACCGGACCGGCGCCGGGCAGCAGCGGCCCCTCGTTCTCGGAGGGCTCGACCGTCACCGGGCCGACCGCCGGGCTCATTCCCCAGCGGCCGACCATGTGGCGCGCGATCTGCGTGAGCTGCTGCAGGTCGGACTCGGCGCCTGTGGTCATGTCCCCGTACACGACCTCCTCGGCCGCGCGGCCGCCGAGCGCGACCTTGATCTTGGCCATCAGCTCGCGCTGGCCGTAGTTGACGCGGTCGTCGTCGGGCGTCGCGAGCGTCACGCCGAGCGACATGCCGCGCGGGATGATCGAGACCTTGCGCACCCGGTCGGCGCCCGGCGTGAGCATGCCGACGATCGCGTGCCCGGACTCGTGGTAGGCGGTGCGCTCGCGGTCAGCGTCCGAGAGCACGACCTTGCGCTCGGCGCCGAGGATGATCCTTTCCATCGCGTCGGTGAAGTCCTCCGCGCGGACGCGCTCGTGGTTGCGCCGAGCCGCGGTGAGCGCGGCCTCGTTGCACAGGTTCGCGAGGTCTGCGCCGACCATGCCGGGCGTGGAGGCGGCGATGCGGTCGAGGTCGACGTCCGGATCCAGTGGGAGCGAGCGCGTGTGGACCTCGAGGATCTTGCGGCGGCCCTCCCTGTCGGGCGACTGGACGCTGATGCGGCGGTCGAAGCGCCCGGGACGCAGCAGCGCTGGATCGAGCACCTCGGGCCGGTTCGTCGCCGCGATCACGATCACCCCGGTGTGGGCGTCGAAGCCGTCCATCTCGGTGAGGATCTGGTTCAGCGTCTGCTCGCGCTCGTCGTTGCCGCCGAAGCCGGCCATGCCCGCCGTGCGTCGGCGACCGATCGCGTCGAGCTCGTCGATGAACACGATCGCCGGCGCGGCCTCCTTGGCCTGCTTGAAGAGGTCACGCACGCGGCTCGCGCCGACGCCGACGATCATCTCGACGAACTCAGACGCCGAGATCGAGAAGAACGGGACTCCCGCCTCGCCGGCCACCGCGCGCGCCAGCAGCGTCTTGCCGGTCCCGGGCAGGCCGGACAGCAGCACTCCGCGCGGGATCCGCCCTCCCAGCCGCTGGTAGCGCCCCGGGTTGCGCAGGAAGTCCACGATCTCCACCAGCTCGTCCTCCGCCTCGTCGATCCCGGCCACGTCCTCGAACGTGACGTGTTGATCGGACTGCTCGGCGCGGCGCGCCTGCGAGCGCCCGATGCCGCCCAGCCCGCTCAGACCCGACGCCCGGCGCATCAGCAGGAAGAGGAGCCCGATGAACAGCAGCGTGGGGCCGAAGCCGACGAGGATCGTCCCGAGCAGCCCGCGGCCCGTGTCGACCGGCTTGGCGTTGACCTGGACTCCCTTGCGCTGGAGCAGGTTCGAGAGCTGGTCGGTGTTGGCGAAGGCCGGGATCTCGGTCTTGAAGTCCTTGGCGGGCTTGGCGTCCTTGGAGTCGGGCGGGTACTTCACCTTCGTCTTGAACTTGCCCTGGACCGTGCTGCCCTGCGAGGAGATCGAGGCGACGTTGCCCTTGTTGATCTGCTGGATGAAGGTCGGCGTGTAGGGGATCCGGACGCGCGTCGTCTGCTTGGCGAAGATCGTGCTGAGCCAGAAGTTGAGCGCGAACAGCGCGACGACCAGCAGCACGAAGCGCCAGCCCACGCGCGGGAGGCGGGGCGGCTTGCCGGCGGGTGGGGCGCCGCGGCCGTCGGGCGCGGGCTGAACGCGCCAGCCGGGGTGGCCCTCGCCCTGCGGCGGCGGCTTGGGCGCAGGCGGCGAGGGAGCCGGCGGCCGCGCCTCGGCGGGCGGCGCGCTGCTACGCGACCGAGTCTCGGGCATCACTCATGGATCGTAGGGGCCTAAGTAAGCCTCTCATGAGGATGCATCAACCGCCGCCGAGGCGGGCGAGCGAGGCGATGCGTCAACCGGTATAGACGCGGGAAAGGGATTCGGCAACACACACGGGCTTGTCGCCGCCCTCGCGCTCGAACGTCAGCTCGGTCGTGATCTGCGCGCCGCCGGCGACGTCGTCGACGCTCGCGAGCTTGAGGCGCATGCGCACGCGATCGCCCACCGGCAGCGGCGCGGGGAAGCGCACCTTGTTGAACCCGTAGTTCATCCCGAAGGCGAAGCCGTCGGCCTCGAACAGGTCGTAGCTGAACTTCGGCGCGAGCGAGAGCGTGTAGTGACCGTGGGCGATCGTGCCGCCGAACGGCGTCTGCTTCGCTCGCTCGGGGTCGACGTGGATCCACTGGTCATCGCCGGTCACCTCGGCGAAGCGGTCGATCTCGTCCTGCGTGACCTCGTGCCAGTCGGAGGTCGCCTCCTGGCCGACGGCCGCCTTGAGCTCGTCGAGGCCGTGCACCTTGATCATCGGATGGCTCCTGGGTCGCATTCCGCGCTGAGCCTATCCTGGCGCGATGCGCCCGCTGCTCGCCGTCGACGCCCCCTCGTTGCTCTTCCGCGCCTGGTTCGCGCTGCCCGACTCGATCCGCGACGGCGAGGGGCACCCGGTCAACGCGCTGCTCGGCACCGCGAACCTGATCCTGTTCGAGGTCGTGCGCCACCGGCCCCGCGCCGTCGTGCTTTGCCTGGGCGCCGAGGCGGCCGAGTACCGCAAGGAGCTCTATCCGCCCTATCACGGCGATCGCGAGGACCCGCCCGACGGGCTCGCACAGCAGTTCGCGACCGCCCCGGGCTTCTTCGGCGCCTTCGGCTGGTCGACCGAGTACGACGAGCGCCTCGAGCCCGACGATCTGCTGGGTTCGCTCGCCGCCGTCGAGGAGGAGCACGGCGGGCGGGCGCTGCTGCTCACCGGCGACCGCGACATGTACCAGTGCGCGAGCGAGCTGACCACGGTGCTCTACATCAAGACCGGAGGCAACCGGGGCGCCGAGGAGGTGGGGCCCGAGGAGGTCCAGCGCCGCTACGGGATCCCGCCCGAGCTCGTGCCCGACTTCATCGCGCTGCGTGGTGACCCCTCCGACGGGCTGCCGGGAGCCAAGGGGATCGGCGAGAAGGGCGCGGCCGACCTGTTGCGCCGCCACGGCTCGCTCGAGGGCGCGCTCGAGGCGTGGTCGGGTGAGACGCCACGCGTGCGCGCTGCGCTGCACGGGCAGGCCGACGAGCTGCGCGCCTTCAAGGACATCGCCACGCTGCGGCGGGTGGAGCTGGAGCGACCGGCAGACTCGCCCCTCGACGTGCCTGCGGCCGCCGCCGCCGCGCGCGAGCTGGGCATGAACCAGCTCGCCAAGCGCATCGAGGAGCTCAGCTGAACAGGTCCTCGCGGCGCGGGCCCGAGGCCGTGAAGACGATCTCGTCGCCGCGGAAGCGATGGCGCCAGTACATCTGGGTGTCCTCCAGCGCCCCGGAGCGCCTGACCCGCACGCGGCCGGTCACGAGCACCTCATCGTCGTCGATCGCCTCGACCGCGAGCAGGGTCGCGTCGACGAGCTCGTCGCGCAGCTCCATGCCCTCCAGGTAGCGCCGGTACTCGTCAGTGGTCCGGAAGGTCTGGCCCTCGGCCGTGTAGGGGCGCCATTCGGCGTCGGGCGCCGCGAAGTCGAGGATCGCCTCCAGCCCGGCCTGCTGGTAGGCGTCCCACATCCTGCCGACGATCTCGACCCGGCGCGGCATCTCGGGCCAGTATCTCCGACGGGGTCAGGGTCCGCCTCGAAACAGGCGGCGGAACCGTTTTGAGACGGGCGCCTAGGGCGTGAACCTGATCGTGATCACGTCGCCGTCGTGCATGGCGTAGTCGCGGCCCTCGAGCCGCAGGGTTCCCCGCTCGCGGGCCGCCGCGTAGCCGCCCGCGTCCACCAGCTCGTCCCACGGGATCACCTCGGCGCGCACGAAGCCGCGCTGCATGTCGGTGTGGACCTCGCCGGCGGCGTGCCAGGCGGTGAGCCCGCGCGCCAGGTGCCAGGAGTGCGCCGGGTTGCCGTCGCCCGCGGTGAAGAAGGCGATCTGGTCGAGCAGCGCGAAGGCCTCGCGTACCACCCGCTCGAGGCTCGGCTCGGCGATGCCGAGCTCGGAGCGCATGGCGCCGGCCTCCTCGTCGTCGAGCTCGCCCAGCTCGCTCTCGATGCGCGCCGAGACCGCGACCGCCCGCGCCCCGCGCGCGGCGGCGTGAGCGGCGAGCGCCGCGGGAACGTCGTTCGATCCCTCGTCGACGTTGGCCACGATCAGGACCGGCTTGGCGGTCAGCGGCTGGAGCAGCGCGAGCGCGTCGGCAGCGGCGTCGGGCACCGGCACCGAGGCGACCGGGCGCCCGGACTGCAGCGCGGCGACGACCTCGCGCAGCCACGCCTCCTCGACCCGCGCCCGCTTGTCGCCGGACCGCGCCTGGCGTTCGACCCGGTCGAGCCGGCGCTCGGCCTGCTCGAGGTCGGCGTAGAGAAGCTCCGTCTCGACCGTCTCGACGTCACGCAGCGGATCGACGGCGCCTTCGGGATGCACGACACCGGAATCGTCGTGGGCGCGGACGACGTGGAGGATCGCGTCGACCTCGCGGATGTTGGCCAGGAAGCGGTTGCCCAGGCCTTCGCCTTCGTGCGCGCCGCGGACCAGCCCGGCGATGTCGTGGACGGCGATCGTGTCGTAGATCACCTCGGAGGCTCCGACGGTCTCCGCGACCGCGTCGAGACGGTCGTCGGCCACCGGGACGATCGCGACGTTCGGGTCGATCGTCGTGAACGGGTAGTTGGCCGCCTGCGCGCCTGCCCGGGTGAGCGCGTTGAACAGCGACGACTTGCCCGCGTTGGGCAGCCCGACGATCCCGACCTTCATCGTCCGTGCGCGCTCAGCTCAGGCTCAGAAGCCGACGCGGTGCTCGTCGCGCTCGGTGCGCAGGTAGACGACCTTGCCGAGGTCCAGCCGCACCGTGCCGTCGTCGACCTCGAGGTCGTGCCAGCCGCCGGCGGCGAGCGCGGCGGTCAGGCGGTCCAGCGCCTCGGGCTTGACGCGCACGCCGAGCACCTGCCCGCCCTCGAAGCCGATCGTCGCGCGCTCCACCCCGGTCATCAGGGGGTCGCCTCCGGGTGCGGGAACGGGTCCGTCGCCATCAGTGCGATCCCTCGGCCGGCTGCACGATCTCGGTGAGCACTCCGCCCGTCGCCGAGGGATGGACGAAGGCCACCAGCGAGTCGCGGATCCCGGGGCGCGCGACCTCGTCGATCATGCGCACCCCCTCGCGGTTGAGCTCGCCGAGCGTGCGGTTGATGTCCCCGACGCGGTAGGCCACGTGGTGCAGGCCGGCGCCGCGCTTGGCGATGAACTTGCCGACCGGCGTGTCGTCGCCGAGCGGCGCGAGCAGCTCGACGTGGCTCTCGCCGACATCCAGCAGCGCCGCCTCGACACCCTGTGCCTCGACCACCTCGCGATGGGAGAGCTCGAGGCCGAGCGTCTCGCCGTAGAGCGCGAGCCCGTCGTCCAGAGTGCGAACCGCGACGCCCACGTGATCGATCGCCTCGAACATTGCGGCCGCTGAGTGTATTGGCTCGCCGTCCCGGCTCACTCGACGCGCTCGAGGCGGTCGGATGGCACTCGGCGGCGGCCCACCTTCGCGACCGGGCGGCTGTCGACGTCGACGACGTCGGCGGTGAAGTCGTTCTGGCCGCGGATCAGCGAAGAGCCCACGCCGTAGGCATCGACGGGCACGCCGAGCTCCTCGAAGCGCCTGATGCGGTCGGCGTCGAAGCCGCCGGAGACGACGATCCGGACGTGGCGGTGGCCGGCCGCATCCAGCGCCTCGCGGACCTTCTCGACCAGGCGCGGGGCCACGCCGATCGGAGCGAAGTCGCCCATCTCGTCCCACAACCCGCGGTCGACGAGCGTCTCGGAGGTGTCCAGGCGCACACCCCAGAGGTCGTCGCCGAGGGCGTCGGCCACCGCCAGCGCGGTCGCGATCGAGTCGTTGTCGAAGTCGACGAGCACGGTGATCGTCATGTCGCCCGCGTAACGCTTCGCGAACTTGCGCGCCGCCTCCACGGTGTCGCCGTCGTAGGCGGCGATCAGCCCATGCGGCACGGTTCCCATGCCGCGACCGCCCCACCACGACGCCTGCGCGTCGGTCGAGACGCCGATCGCGCCCGCGACGTGCGCCGCCCAGCCGTCGCCGGTCTGCACCAGCCAGTGGTCGTGGCGTGCGGGGAAGTAGAAGATCGACTTCCCGCGCGCCGCCTCGACGACCTCGTGGACGTTGCGCATGATCAGCGAGCGGCGAGCGAGGCACCCGAGGTACACGGTCTCCAGGTGGGCGAACAGGGAGTAGTCGCCCTCGATGGTGAGCACGGGCTCCCGCGGCACGATGACGTCGCCCTCGTAAAGCGCGCGCACCTCGAGCTCTTCCCAGCCGGGGCGCCAGCCTCCATCCTCAAGGCGCGTGCCCGAGCACAGCCGCAGCACGGCGATCGCCTCGTCGATCCCTCCCAGCAGCGAGTCGCGCTTCTGGAAGACCTGCATGAGCGTGCGGGCACGGTGGCCCTCGCTCTCCAGCAGCTCCTTCGTCAGGTTGAAGTAGGCGTCCGAGTAGTAGCCGTCGCGGATGCGCTCGACGGGCAGCCGGAACGTCTCGGGCGCCAGGCGCGTGCGCTGCGCGGTGGCCATCAGGCCGCTGAGCCCTCTGCTCGCAGGATCTCCGCGAGCGCGGCACGCCCGACCTCGAGCTGCGCCTCCGAGGGCTCGCGCGTTCCCAGCGCGCGCTGGAGCTCGAACCCGGGCCGGCGCAGCGCGCGCGCGGTGCGGCTCGACGCGTTGCGCTCGGACCACGCGAAGACCTCGACGGCGACGCCCATCGACGCGAGCGCCACCGCGCCGCCCGCGAGCGGGCCGGGCCGCTCGACAGCCCGCTTGAGCAGCGCCGCGCCGGCAACGTTGGAGACCATCATCGGCGCGACGAGGTGCGACCCGCAGCGCTCGTGCTCCTTGCTCACGGTCTGCGCGGGGCCTCCACTTTCGTAGGCCCCGATCACCTTGTGCTCGGCGCCGTGGTACTGAGCGAGCTCGCCGCCGCGCAGCGCCACCATCGCCGGCAGCAGCGAGAGCGCCGCCGACGCCGCTTCCGCCCCCGCTCCTCCGCGGCGCTTCAGCGAGGAGCCGGCGAGCACGGTGCCGGCCGCGGCGGCGAGCACGGCGCCGCTCTCGAACGGCAGCCGCGCCTCGGGCAGCGCGCGCCGGGCCAGGGGGATGACGGCCATCGCCTCGGCCAGCCGGACGACGCCGCGCGCGCCCGGCACGCGGTCCAGTCTCCGCAGGCGCGGCTTGGGCCCCGAGGCAGTGCGCAGCTCACCATCGCGGCCGCGCACCGCGGCCGCCCAGTGCGTGGGCCCGTGCACGAGCAGCCCGTTGGCGAGCGCCATCCCGCCGAGCCGCAGCTTGTCAGTCATTCGAGCATCCTCCGCGCCAGCCAGCCGTAGAACTCGGTCGCCCACGCCAGGTCCCGCGCGTCGACGCGCTCGTCCGCGCTGTGGATCAGCGGCGCCGCCTCGTACAGCGTCATGTGCCGTTGCGGGAAGAAGCCGTACGCGACGCACTCCGGGAATGCCGCGCGCCACGTGCGCGAGTCGCTGAACCCGGGCAGCACCGTGGGCACGACCGTCGCCTCCGGCTCCTGCTCGCCGATCCAGTCGCGCACGGCGTCCATCAGCGGTGTGTCCATCGGCGAGCGGTTGCCGGTGACGCACTCGTCGAACTCGAGTCGGTAGCCCTCGGTGCCGAGCACCTCGCGCGCGCGAGCGCGCGCATGGTCCTCGCCCAGGCCCGGGGGCACGCGGCAGTCGACCTGCACCTGCGCGCGCGCGGGGATGACGTTGATCTTCTCCGAGGCGCGCACCTTGGTCGGCGCGAGCGTGACCCCGAGCATCGGCTCGACCACCACGGCCAGCGCGGGATCGCTTTCCCGCAGCTCGCGGAGCGCGGCTGCCGGGTCGCCGTCCGCCGGGTGACCGACGGCATCGAGCAGCGCGCGCGGCTCGTCGGTCAGGTCGAAGGGCGGCTGCTCGCGCATGCGCTCGATGAGCGGCGCCAGCTTGAGCAGGGCGTTGTCGCCCAGGCGCGGCATCGAGGCGTGCCCCGCCGCGCCCTCCGCGGTGACCGTGAAGCGGAACACGCCCTTCTCGGCACAGCAGACGCCGAACAGGCGCCCGCCCTCGAAGGGCAGGACCACGCCCGCGCCCTCGTTGACCAGGTAGTCGCAGCGCACCTTGTCCGGGTGCTCGCGGCACAGGAACTGGGCGCCGAGGCTTCCACCCGCCTCCTCGTCGGCGACGCACATGACCAGCAGCTCGCCGCGTCGCGGCCTCCAGCCCGCGCGCGCGAGCCGCGCCGCCGCCACCACCTCGGCCGCGACCTGGCCCTTCATGTCCAGCGCGCCGCGCCCCCAGACCGCGCCGTCGGCGAGCTCTCCCGACCACGGATCGTGGCTCCAGTCCTCGGGGCTGGCGAGCACCGTGTCGACGTGGCCGAGATAGCCGAGCGTCAGCCCGTCGCCTTCTCCGCGCAGGCGCGCCACGAGGTTCGGCCGCTCCGGCTCGGCGGCCGGCTGCTCGCACTCGAAGCCGGCCTGCTCGAGGTAGGAGCGCAGGAAGTCGCTCGCCTCGCGCTCGGCTCCGGGCGGGTTGACGGTGTTGAAGCGGATCAGCCGCTGGAGGACTTCGACGGCCTCGTCGTGGGTGCTGCGCCGGCTCACGAACCCATGCTACGCGGCCAATACACTCGCGGCCATGCGCATGACGGTGGCCTCGGGCGCCGACGCGGGGCAGGTCGCGCTGCTGGACCGCGGGGGGCGTCTGCGCATCGGCCGCGGGCGCGACAACGACGTCGTGCTCCACGACCCCAAGGCCTCGCGCGCGCACGCCGAGCTGCGAGGCGAGCCCGACGGCCGGCTCGTGCTCACCGACCTGGGCTCGAGCAACGGGACGTGGGTCAACGGCCAACGCTACGACGGGCCGGTCGCGCTGCGCGGCGACGAGCGCGTGTGGATCGGCGACACCGTGCTGGAGCTCTCGCCCGATCGGGGACCGGCTGAGCAGACGCGGGTGGCCGCGGCGTCATCCCAGAGCTCGCTGCGGCGGCGTGCCTCCCAGATCTCCGACATCGCGCTCATGCGCCCGCCGCCGCAGCCCGCGCAGGCGCCATCGCTGGCCGGCACCGACCGCCAGATCAGCCGCGCGCTGATGATCGGCGCGGTACTGCTGTTCGGCACGCTCGGCGGCATCACGCTGCTGATCATCGGCGTCGAGACCGGGCCCGTGGCGTTCTCGGTCGCGGTCGGGCTCGCGTTCCTGCCGGTCCCCTTCTACCTCGCGCTCGTGCTGTGGATCGACCGCAACGAGCGCGAGCCGACGTGGATGATCGTGATGACGTTCTTCTGGGGCGCGTGCGTCGCGGTGTTCATCGCGCTGATCCTCAACTCGGTCGGCGAGCTGGTGGTGAGCAACGCGTTCGGGAGGGCGACCGGCGAGCTCTACGGGTTCTCGATCTCGGCGCCGGTGGTGGAGGAGAGCGCGAAGGGGCTGGTGCTGTTCATCATCTTCCGCCGCGCGCGCTCCGAGTTCAACGGCGTGCTCGACGGGATCGTCTACGCGGCGATCGTGGGGCTCGGCTTCGCGGCCACGGAGAACGTCCTGTACTACGGCCGCGGGATCATGCAGGACCTCCAGGACCACCACCTGTTCAGCGCCGACGACATCGGCGTGTCGCTGGGGACGTTCATCGTGCGCGGCGTCTTCTCGCCCTTCGCCCACCCGCTGTTCACGTCGATGACCGGCATCGGCCTGGGCATCGCGAGCCGCTCGACCAAGCCCTCGACGCGCTTCTGGGCGCCGGTGCTCGGCCTGCTGGGAGCGATGTTCCTGCACAGCCTGTGGAACACCTCGGCGATCTCCGGCGCCGCCTTCATCGCGGTCTACCTGTTCGTGCTGATGCCCCTGTTCGTCGGCCTGCTGTTCGTGATCCGCGGCACGCTCCAGCGCGAGCGCCGGACGATCGGGCAGTACCTGTCCTACTCGGTCCAGCAGGGCGACCTCACGCCGGCCGAGCTGCACGTGCTCACCGACGGCCGGCTGCGCAAGCTCGCGCTGCGCGAGGCCAAGGCGATCGGCGGTAGGCCGGCGCGCGACCGGCGCCGCGCCTACCACCAGGCGGCCGCGGAGCTCGCGTTCCTGCGCGAGCGCATCGCGCGCGGGCTGTTGCCGTGGGACGCGCGCTCCGCAGAGCAGCACATGCGCTACGAGGCCGAGTTCCGCGACGCCCGCGCGCGAGCGGGCCCGCTCGCGTTCCTGCCACGGGTCGTGTTCGAGGGCGGCAGGGGCATGGCCGGGGGCTACCCGGCCGCAGCCGGGCCCATGCCCGGATACCCGGCCGCAGGCGGCCCCGCCCCGGGCTACTCCGCCCCGCCCGCCCACTGGCCCCAGCCCGCCGGCTACGCGGCCGGCGTCGCTCCGGCCCCCGCCGGAGTGGCTCCTTCGCCCGCCTACGCGCCCTCTGCCGCCGGCGCGCCGGCCCCTGCTCCGCCGCCGATGCCACCCCCCACGGCGGCCCAACCTCCGCCGCTCCCGGCCCCTCGCCCGCGAGACTGGTGGAAGCAGTAGCGCGCGGCCGCTTTGGGCGCAAATTGCGCCTGTTCGTCGCCGCAAAGTTTGTGCGCTATGGATGTTTCCGGTAACGATCGGAAGCGGTGGGCCGGCGCGTTGGCATCGTCGTGCTCCTCGCCGCGATCGCCGCGGCGATGTCGGGCTGCGCCGTCGGTTTCCCCGGCTCGCCGACCTACCTGACCGATCGCAGCGTGACCCTGAATGCGCAGGTCGGTTCGAGCCTCGGTAACGGCGGCTCCTACAGGTTCGAGTACGGGACCACGACGGCGTACGGCTCGACCACGCCGACACGCTCGTTCAGTGGCACCCTGGCGGACGTCCCCTCGGAGCCGATCGGCAACCTCGCGGCGAACACGACCTATCACTACCACGTGTGCGTGACCGACGCCCAGCACACCAACTGCGGTGGCAACGACGGCGACCGTACCTTCACCACGGCCCCGGCCGCCGGCGGGAGGTCGGGGATCGTCTTCGAGTCCAACCGCGACGGCAACTTCGAGATCTACGCGATGAACGCCGACGGGTCGAACGAGACGCGCCTGACCAACAACGCGGCGCTGGATCAGCTCCCGGCCTTCTCCCCCGACGGCAAGAGGATCGCGTTCTCGTCCAACCGCGACGGCGACCAGGACATCTACGTCATGGACAGCGATGGCTCCAACGTGCAGCAGCTCACCAACAGCCCCGGCAGCGACCTGGGCGCCAAGTGGGAGCCGGGCGGCCCGTTCACGCAGCGAATCGCGTTCTGGTCCAACCGCGACGGCAACGACGAGATCTACACGATGAACACCGACGGTAGCGCCCAGACGCGCCAGACCTTCAACGACGCGACCGACAGCTTCCCGGCATGGCCGCCGACGGGCGACAAGATCAACTTCTCGTCCGACCGCAACTTGAACTTCGACATCTTCGAGATGAGCTTCAGCGGCGAGTTCCCGTTTGCGATCGGGTCCAACCCGGCGGCCGACAGCGAACCGAGCATCTCGCCGTTCGGCACCGCCATAGCGTTCCACTCCAACCGCGACAGCGACAACGAGATCTTCGTCATGGGCCGGCGAGGGCAGAACCAGACCCCCCTCACGATGAACACGGACACCGACACCAGCCCCTCCTGGTCGCCGGACGGCGGCAAGATCGCGTTCACCGCCAGCCGCGGGACGCCCTCGAGGATCTGGTCCATGGACGCGAACGGCAACAACCAGGTCATGCTCACGCCCGCCGCCGGCTCCCACTTCGACACCAACCCCTCCTGGTCGCCGCGCTTCCCGTGAGCGCCTGACGCGCTCCGTCCATACTCCATCGTCGATGGAGCGGCTGTTCGAGACCTCCGAGCCTCCGCGCGGGCGCACGGCCGTCCCCCCGGCCGAGGGACCGCTGGCCGTGCGCATGCGTCCGACCACGCTGGACGAGCTCCTGGGCCAGGAGCACCTGCTGGCGCCGGGCTCGGCGCTGCGGCGAGCGATCGAGGAGGGGCGCCCGCACTCGATGGTCCTGTACGGGCCGCCGGGGAGCGGCAAGACCACGCTCGCGCGCCTGATCGCCGCGCACGCGCGGGCGGCCTACGAGGAGCTCAGCGCCGTCGAGGCGGGCCGCGCCGAGGTGCGCGCCGTGCTCGAGCGGGCCTCGCACCGGCGGCAGTCCTCGGGCGAGCCGACGATCTTCTTCCTCGACGAGATCCACCGCTTCAACAAGGCTCAGCAGGACGCGCTGCTGCCCGCGGTCGAGGAGGGGCTGGTGACGCTCATCGGCGCCACCACCGAGAACCCGTACTTCGAGGTCAACTCGGCCCTGCTCTCGCGAGCCCAGATCTACGAGCTGCGGCCGCTGACGATCGAGCACCTGCTCGCGCTGTTGCGTCGCGCGCTCGAGCGCGGCGAGTGCCGCGCGGCCGAGGTGCCCGACGACGTGCTGGAGTTCATCGCCGGCCGCGCAGGTGGCGACGCCCGGGCGGCGCTGGCGACCCTCGAGCTCGCGTGCGAGACCGCGGCGCCGGCCGCGGTGACGCTCGCGCACGCCGAGGACGCGATGCAGCGCAAGGCGCTGCGCTACGACAAGGCCGGCGACCAGCACTACGACACGATCTCTGCCTGGATCAAGGCGACCCGCGGCTCGGACCCCGAAGCCTCGCTCTACTACCTCGCGGTGATGCTCGAAGGCGGCGAGGACCCGCGCTTCATCGCGCGCAGGATGATCGTCCTCGCCTCGGAGGACGTGGGCAACGCCGACCCGGGCGCGCTGCAGGTCGCCGTCGCGGCGGCGCACGCGGTCGAGCACGTCGGGCTGCCCGAGTGCAGCTTCGCGCTGGCCCAAGCGGCGATCTATCTGTCGCTCGCGCCGAAATCGAATGCGGCCGGCCGCGCGCTGGGCACGGCGCGGGCGGAGCTGCGCGAGCACGGAGCGAAGCCGCCGCCGGCCTACCTGCGGTCGGCGGCATACCCGGGCGCGGCGCAGCTCGGCCGCGGGCTGGACTACGACTATCCGCACGGCCGGCCCGACCAGGTGTCCGACCAGGAGCTCATGCCCGAGGGCCTCGAGGGCACCCGCTTCTACGACCCGGGCGACGCCGAGCCGGCCCTGCGCGAGCGCCTCGAGCAGATCAGGCGCGCCCGCGGCCGCGGATAATCGCGGCGTGACGGCGCGCTCGAAACAGCTCCTATCCCGCGCGGCCGCGACCGGCGAGCCGGTCGGTGCCGTGCCGGTCACCTCACCGGAGGCGGTCGCGGAGGTGGTCGACGACGTGGCCCAGGTCCAGCGCTTCTGGGGGCAGCTCGGGCTCAACGACCGCGGGCGCTACCTGCGGCGGGCGGCCCAGGCCGTGCTCGACATGGGCGACGAGCTCGCGCTCCTGATCGCCCGCGAGCAGGGCCGACCGCGCACCGAGGCCTACCTGACCGAGGTGCTGCCGACCGTCGACGCGCTGCGCACGCTGTCCGAGCTCGGGCCGCGCGTGCTCGGCGACGAGCGCATACCGACCGCCCAGGTGCTGCTCAAGACAAAGCGGCTCGCCTACACCTACGACCCGCTCGGGATCGTGGGCGTGATCGGCTCCTGGAGCTCGCCCTGGAGCTCGCCGCTGCAGGACGTCGCCGGCGCTCTGATGGCAGGCAACGGCGTGGTCCTCAAGCCGTCCAGCAAGGCTCCGCTGACCGGCGAGCGGATCGCCGAGGCGTTCGCGCGGGCGGGCGTCCCCGAGGGCATCGTGCGCGTCGTCCACGGTCCGTCGGCGGGCGCCGCGCTGGTCGAGTCGCCCGTGGCCAAGGTGCTGTTCAGCGGCTCGGTCGCCACCGGGCGCGCGGTCGCCCGCCGCTGCGCCGAGCTGTTGAAGGGATCCGTCCTGCAGCTCTCGGGGAAGGACCCGATGCTCGTGCTCGGCGATGCCGACCTCGCGCACGCGACCGCGGGCGCGCTGTGGGCGGCGTTCGCGAACGCCGGGCAGGGCGCGGCCAGCGTGAAACGCGCCTACGTGGTGCCTCCGGCCGCCGACCGGTTCGTGGACGGCGTGGTCGCGGGTGCGCGGCGCCTGCGCGCCGGGGACCCGCTCGACGCCCGCGTGGAGGTCGGCCCGCTGGCCACGCAGGCCTCGTTCAACCGGGTGCGCGAGCTCGTGGACGAGGCGATTCGCGGTGGGGCGACGCTCGAGTGCGGCGGGCCGCTCGAGGTCCCGGGCCTCTCGGGCTCGTTCTTCGCTCCCGCCGTCCTCACCGGCGTCGCCCACGACGCGGCGCTGATGCGCGAGGAGGCGCCGGGGCCCGTGCTGGCGATCGCGACCGTCCCCGACGCCGACGAGGCGGTGCGGCTGGCCAACGATTCGCGCTTCGGACTGGGTGCGTCGGTGTGGACACGCGACCGGGCGAAGGGCGAGCGCATCGCGCACGAGCTCGAGGCCGGGATGGTGTGGCTCAACGACCACGGCTTCAGCCACGGCGCCGCGCAGGCGCCCTGGGGCGGGATCAAGGACTCCGGGCTGGGACGCAGCCACGCCCGCGTCGGCCTGCTCGAGTGCTCCAACGTCAAGCTGCGCGCGTGGGACCCCGGCCGCGTCCGCGATCCCTGGTGGCACCCCTACGACGAGACGCTCGTCCGGGCCGCGCGAGCCGCGGCCGAGTACCTCTACGGGCGCGAGGCCGACCGCCCCCGCGCCCTGCGCCGGGGCGCGCTGCCGCTGCTCTCCATCGCCCGCCGCCTGGCGCGCGACGCGGTGCGGCGCTAGCCGGCGCGACGCGGCGACCGGCCCTACAGTGTTGGGGACCATGCCCGCACAGGCCTACGCCGGCAAGGAGTGCGTCTGCCAGCTGCGCAGGGGGGTCTGCGATCAGTCGTGCGTGCAGGGGATGCTCGACACGCCGTTCTACATCGCCTGCCTGCGCCTGTCCGGCCGCCGCTGTGTCGTGGTCGGGGGCGGGGACGTGGGGCTCGAGAAGGTCGAGGGCCTGCTGGCCTGCGACGGCGATGTCGTGCTCGTCGCGCCCGACGCCGTGCCGGCGCTGCGTGAGCTCGCCGCCGAGGGCTCGATCGGCTGGGAGCCGCGCGAGTACCGCTCCGACGACGTCGAGGGCACGTTCATCGTGATCGCGGCGACGGCCGACACCGACGTGAACATCCGCGTCTTCGAGGACGCCGAGCGGCGCGCGATGCTCGTCAACGTCGTCGACGTCCCGCCGCTGTGCAACTTCATCCTGCCGGCGATCGTCCGGACCGGCCCGCTCGCCGTGGCGATCAGCACGGCCGGCGCCTCGCCGGCGCTGGCCAAGCGCATGAAGGCCGAGGTCACGGAGCTGTTCGGCGAGGAGTACGCGCGCCTGGCGGTGCTCCTCAACGACGCGCGCGGATGGGCGAAGGGCACGCTGCCCACCTACCAGGACCGCAAGGCCTTCTTCGAGGGGATCGTCAACGGCGACCCAGACCCGGTCGAGCTCCTGCGCGCCGGGGACGAGCAGGCGGTACGCGACCTCATCGCCGCCGCCCAGCGAGTGCACCAGCCGGCGTGAGCGACCCGCGCGCGCTGACCCACCTCGACTCCTCCGGACGCGCGCGCATGGTGGACGTCGGCGACAAGCCGGCCAGCGACCGCCGCGCGGTGGCGCGAGCGGTCGTTCGTATGTCGCCCGAGACAGCCGCCGCGGTGGCTGGCGGCGACGCGCCCAAGGGCGACGTGCTCGGCACCGCACGGCTCGCCGGCATCCAGGCGGCCAAGCGTACGGGCGACCTGATCCCGCTCTGCCACCCGCTCGGCCTGACCTTCGTGGACGTGGAGGCGTCCGTGGACGACGGGCAGGGGACCGTGACCCTCACGGCCGAGGCCCGCACGACGGCGCAGACCGGAGTCGAGATGGAGGCCATGACCGCGGCCGCGGTCGCCGCGCTGACCGTCTACGACATGGTCAAGGGCCTGGAGCGCGGAGTCCGGATCGCCGAGGTCGCCCTGCTCGAGAAGTCCGGCGGCCGAAGCGGGACCTGGCGCCGCGGGTGACATCGTCCTGATCGCGGGCCGCGACCGGCGTCGGCGCGGCGGCTGACTATCTTCCGCGAGCGTGCGCACCGCGATCATCACGATTTCGACCCGGGCGGCGCTGGGGGCGGTCGAGGATCTCTCGGGGCCGCGGCTGGCCGCGGTCGCCGAGGAGGCCGGCGCCGACATCGTCGCGGCCGAGGTGCTGCCCGACGACAAGCAGCTGATCGAGGCGCGGCTCACCTACCACATCGGCACCGGCTGCTCGTTCGTCTTCACCACCGGCGGGACCGGCTTCACCCACGACGACGTGACCCCGGAGGCCACGCTCGGGGTCATCGACCGCGAAGCTCCCGGCTTCGCCGAGGCGATGCGCGCGGAGTCGCGGCTTCACACGCCGCTGGGCATCCTCACCCGCGGCGTGTCGGGCATCGCCGATCGCACCCTGATCGTCAATTTCCCCGGCAACCCCAAGGCCATCGACGAGCTCTTCCCGGTCATCGCCCCGACTCTGCTGCATGTGCACGAGACGTTGAATCGTGCGTGACCGGGGCCGCCGCCTACTCCGCGGGCGGGATGTTCTGGTTGAGGCGGAACAGGTTCTCCGGGTCCCACTTGCGCTTGATCTCGCGCAGGCGCGCGTACTTGTCCGCGCCGAGGGCCGACTCGATCCGCTGGCTGCCCTCGTCGCCGAGGAAGTTGAGGTAAGCCCGCCCGCTCGCCCACGGCCGCATCGCCTCGGCGATGTCGCGGATGTAGGCGATGTTGCGATCGGAGTCGGCCGGGTCGGCCCACATGCCGAGGTAGTGGACGTTCCACGGCGCCTGGCGCTCGCCGAAGGCAGTGGCGTCTTCGTCGACGCGCGCGATCGCGCCGCCGCCCGGGAACAGGAGGATCTGGGTGAGCGGCGAGACGGGCTCGCGTCGCGCGGGCGACCAGGGCGTCGATCGCCTCGTCGGGGAGATCGGACAGGAAGTCGGCCTTCCAGTAGTTCTGCATCCCGGACTGGTTGCCCGGGTCGATGAGCTGCTGGACGGCCACGTAGGGCATCGGCTGGAGCATGTCCATCGCGGCCATCTCGCGCAGCGGCGCGAACGCCCGCTCCCCATCCTCCACCGGCCCCGCGTACATCGCGATGATCCCGATGACCGGCTGGCCACGAACGGGCTCGGGGACGAACTCCTCGGGCGGCGCCGTGAGGAACGCGAGCGCTGCGCCCACCTCGTCGGGCGCAGCGGCCATGAAGTCGCGGAACGCGCGCACGATCTGTCCGGCCATCTGCCCCGGGTACATGAGCATCCCGCCCAGCACGATCGGGCCGATCTCATGCAGGCGGAAGTGGAACGCGGTGACCACGCCGAAGTTCCCGCCCCCGCCGCGCAGGCCCCAGAAGAGCTCGGGGTTCTCGTCCTCTGAGGCGACGACCTTGCGCCCGTCCGCGGTCACCACCTCCGCGCGCAGCAGGTTGTCGCAGGCGAAGCCGCACTTGCGCTCGATCCAGCCACTCCCGCTTCCCAGCGTGAAGCCGCCGACGCCGGTGCCCGACATGCGGCCCCCGGTCACCGCCAGGCCGTGCTCCTGCGTGGCCGAATCGATCTCGCCCCAGGTGCACCCGCCCTCCACCCGCGCGGTGCGTGCCTCGGCGTCCACTTCGATGCCCTTCATCCCGCGCAGGTCGACGCACACGCCGTCGGCGCACACCGCCGACGCCCGTGACCCCGTGGCCGCCGCCGTAGACCGAGAGCGGGAGCCCGTTGTCACGCGCGAGGCCGACCGCGGCGGCGACGTCGTCGGCGTCTGCGCAGCGCGCGATCAGCGCAGGGCAGCGGTCCCACATGCCGTTGAACATGCGCCGCGCGTCGTCGTAGCCGTCGTCGCCGGGGCGCAGCAACGTGCCCTTGAAATCGGGAAGCTCGAGGTCGGGCGTCGGGGCGAGAGCGTCGGCCATGTTGGTGGGTGCTCCTGGTGGTCGGGAACGGATCGCCGGGGCCGCCGCCCCCGGCGCGGCCGATACTACGCAACGCCCTAAGCCTTCGCTCAAGAATCTGGCATGGGAGACGAGCAGCCCGTCATCGAACTCGAGGACGTGACCCGTCGCTACGGCGAGCGCGACGCGCTCGCCGGCGTCAGCGTGCGCGTGCCCGCCGGCGCGACACTCGCCGTGCTCGGCCCGAACGGCGCCGGCAAGACGACGCTGCTGCGCATCCTCGCCACGCTCCTGCGACCGCACGGCGGCAGCGTCCGGGTGCTCGGGCGCGAGCTGCCCGCCGAGGGCTGGGCCGTACGCGGGCGGATCGGCCTGCTCGGCCACGAGCCGCTGCTCTACCGCGACCTCACCGGTCGCGAGAACCTGCGCTACCACGCCCGCCTGCACGATGTGGGCGAGGAGCGGATCGCGACGTTGCTCGACGATACGGGCATGGCGCACCGGGCCGACGAGCCGGTGCGCCTGCTGTCGCGGGGCATGGTCCAGCGCCTCGCCGTGTGCCGAGCCGTGTTGCACGACCCCGAGCTGCTGCTGCTCGACGAGCCCACCTCGCACCTCGACCCGGTTGCGGCGGAGCTCGTCGAGCCGCTGGTGGGCCGCGATTCGGGCCGGACGCGCGTGGTGGTGAGCCACGACCCGTTTGGCAGCGTGGCCGACGCCGACCTTGTCTTGGGGCTGAAGCGAGGGCGGGTCGAGCTGGCGGGGCCCGCCGCCGACGCGGGGCGAGCCGCGCTCGGGGAGCTGTACCGGTGAACGCGGTCAGGACGCGGCGCGGCGATGGCGGCGGGGTCGGGGCGTGAGGGCGGTCGGCGCGCTTCTGCGCAAGGACCTTCGTGCCGAGCTCCGCACCGGCGAGACCGTGCCCGCGATGTGCCTGTTCGCGGTCACGACGTTCGTGATCTTCCACTTCGCGCTCGACCGCGCCTCGGTCTCCGGAGATCTCGCCGCGGGGGTGCTGTGGGTCACCGTCCTGTTCGCGTCGGTGCTGGGCGTCAACCGCCTGTTCGTCGCCGAGCGCGAGCAGGGCGGCTTCGACGGCTTCCTGCTCGCCCCCGTCGATCGCACGGCGATGCTCGGCGCCAAGGTGCTCGCGCTGCTGGCGTTCCTCGCGGCGGTCGAGCTCGTCGCCGTGCCGGCATTCGCGGTCCTGCTGCTCGAGCCCGCGCCCGACCCGAGACTCGCCATAGTGCTCGCGCTCGGCGACATCGGCATCGCCCTGGTCGGAACGCTCACCTCCGCGCTCGCCGTGCAGACACGCGCGCGCGACCTGATCGTCCCGATCATCGCGCTGCCGCTGTTCGTGCCGCTGGTGATCGCCGCCACGAACGCCTCCAGCCCGCTGCTGGCCGCCGGCGGCGCGGGCTCCGTACCGCTTAAGTGGCTGGCCGTACTCGCGCTCTATGATCTTGTCTTCGGGCTGGTCGCCTACGCGGTGTTCGACTTCCTCCTGGAGGACTGAGTGACCTACGGCAAGGGCCTACCCGGCCTCACAGCCCTCACGTGCCTCGTCCTCGCCGGCGGCTTCGCGCTGGTCGCCTTCTACGCGCCCACGGACGTCGACCAGGGGCTGATCCAGAAGATCTTCTACCTCCACGTCCCGCTCGCGATCGTGACGCTCGGCGGCTTCGTGGCCGGCGGGATCCTCGCGATCGGGTACCTGCGCACCGGCGAGCGCCGCTGGGACGTACGCTCCTACGTCGCGATCCACTTGAGCCTGATCCTGGGCGTCGCGGTGCTGCTCACCGGCGCGATCTGGGCGCGCGCCTCATGGGGCGTGTGGTGGGAGTGGAAGGAGCCCACGCTGGTCTCGTTCCTGATCGTCTTCCTGCTCTACGCGACCTACCAGCCGCTGCGCTTCTCGATCGAGGACCCCGAGCGCCAGAGCCGCTACGCGGCCGTGTTCGCGATCACCGCCGGGGCCTTCGTGCCGCTCAACTTCATGGCCGTGCGGCTGGCCCAGCCGCTGATCCACCCGCGCGTGTTCGCGACCGCGGGCGGCGGCATGGACGGCCCGATGTGGCTCACCTTCCTCGTCTGCCTGACCGGCATGACGCTGCTGTTCGTCACCCTGTGGAAGTACGAGATGACCTCCAAGCACGCCAAGCAGCAGCTGCGAGCCCTGCGCCGCGCGCTGGGGGGCGATGAGGCGCGCGAAGGTCGCAGCGCGGCGCCGGCGAGCACGAGCGCGCGGGCCTGATGCCCGCCCAGGAGCTCAGCGAGGCGGGCAAGTACCTTGCCGGCGCGTATGGCGTCTTCCTCGCGCTGCTACTGGTCTACGTGGTGATCATGGCCATCAAGCTGAGTCGCATGGAGAGCGAGCTGAGCGAGCTCGCCGAGCTCGCTCGCGCGCGAGCGGACGAGGAGCCTCGCGAGCGCGAGCGCGAGCGCGAACGGGAGCCCGTATGAGCGAGCTGCTCCTGCTCGGCGCCTCGCACAAGACGGCGCCCATCGCGCTCCGCGAGCGCGTCGCGCTCACCGAGAGCCAGGCGGACGAGTTCGTCCGAACGCTGCTGGCCGCCGACGCAGTCCAGGAGGCGGTGGCGATCTCCACCTGCAACCGCACCGAGCTCTACTTCGTGTCCGGCGACCCCGTCGAGGCCGAGACGGTCGCGCTCGGGCTGCTGGCCCGCCAGGCCGGCATCGGGCCGACCGAGCTGGCGCCCGCGATCTACTCGCTGCGCAACTGCGACGCCGCCCGGCACCTGTTCCGCGTCGCCGCCGGGTTGGAGTCGATGATCGTCGGTGAGGCCGAGGTCCAGGGCCAGGTGCGCCGCGCCTACGAGCGCGCGCTTGCCGCGGGCTCCACCGGACCGCTCACCAATCGCGTGTTCGCGGCGGCGCTGGTCACCGGCAAGCGTGCGCGCGCCGAGACCGCGGTCGGAGAGGGCGCGACCAACGTCCCCGCCGTGGCGGTCGCGCTCGCGCGCGACGTGCTCGGCGAGCTAGATGGCCGCCAGGTCATCGTCCTCGGCACGGGCGAGACCGGAGAGCTCACCGCGGAGGCGCTCGCCGGCCGGGGGGCGGACACGGTCTTCGTGGCCAACCGCCGGCGCGATCGCGCGCAGAGCCTGGCACACCGTTTCGGCGGCCAGGTGGTCGGCTTCGACCGCTTCCCGGACGAGCTGCAGCGAGCCGACATCCTGGTCGCCTCCACCTCCTCGCCGCACGCGATCGTCGGCGCCGAGGAACTCGAGTCGGTGATGGCCGGCCGTCGCGACCGGCCGCTGCTGCTGGTCGACATCGCCGTGCCGCGCGACGTCGAGCCGGCGTGCGCGGCGGTCGAGGGAGTGACCCTGTACGACATCGACGACCTCCAGGCGGTGGTGGCCCGCCACCGCTCGGGCCGGGAGAGCGAGGCCGAACGCGCCGAGGAGATCGTCGAGCAGGAGATCCAGCGCTTCGCCCAGTGGTTGGGCTCGCTGGAGGTGCTGCCCACCATCCAGGCGCTGCGCGGCCGCGCCGGGACGATCGTCGAGCGCGTGCTCGCCGAGAACTCAGGCCGCTGGGAGACGATGTCGGAGCGCGACCTGGAGCGCATCGCGCTCGTCGCGCGCGCCGTCGCCAACCGCCTCCTGCACGAGCCGACGGTGCGCCTCAAGGACGCGCCACGGGACCGTGCCCACGCGCGCATGCACCTCCTGCGCGAGCTGTTCGCGCTCCACGAGGACACGCCCGGCCTCGGCGAAGAGGGCGAGGCGGCGGAGGTGCGCCGGCTTCCGCGGCGCGAGGAGTGAGCAGGCCGATCCGCCTGGGCACGCGCGGCAGCGCGCTGGCGCTGGCGCAGGCCGGGATCGTGGCCGAGGCGCTCGGGGGGGCCGAGCTGGTCGCCATCGCGACGGGCGGCGATCGCGGTGCGGGCGCGCAGGACAAGTCGCGCTGGGTCGACGCGATCGAGGAGGCGCTGCTCGCGGGCGAGGTGGACCTGGCCGTCCACTCCGCCAAGGACGTCCCCGGCGAGCTGGCCGACGGACTCGGACTCGTCGCCGCCCCGCGCCGGGGCGAAGCCCGCGACGCCCTGTGCGGCGCGGGCGCTCTCGACGATCTGCCCAAGGGCGCCCGGGTGGGCACGAGCAGCCTCCGCCGACGCGCGGCGCTGCTGGCCGCGCGCCCCGACCTCGACGTCGTCGCCCTGCGCGGGAACGTCGACACGCGACTGCGCAAGCTCGCCGCCGGCGAGGCCGACGCGGTGGTGCTGGCCAAGGCGGGACTCGACCGCCTGGGTCGGAGCGAGGAGGCGGGCGGCGGTTCTGCCGCTGGCGCTGATGGTCCCCGCGCCCGGGCAGGGAACGCTCGCCCTGGAGGCGCGCGCGGACGACGAACGCGCGCGCGAGGCGGCGGCGCGGATCGCCGACGAGGCCGCCATGCGCGAGCTCCGGGCGGAGCGAGCGCTGGTCGAGCGTCTCGGGGCGACGTGCCACACGCCGGTCGGCGCGCATGCGGCGAGCGAAGGCGTGCTGCTGCGCGTTCACGCGTTCGTCGGCCTGCCCGACGGCTCGGAGTGGGCGCGCGACGAGCTCGCCGGGCCGCTCGAGGACCCCGGGGGCCTCGGCCGCGCGTGCGCCGAGCGCCTGCTCGGCGCGGGCGCCGGGGGCATCCTGAGCCGCGCCCAGGAGGTCGCGGCGTGAGCGCGGGCATCGTGCATCTGGTCGGAGCAGGACCGGGCGATCCCGGGCTGCTGACCGCCCGCGCGCTCGAGCTCATCGCTGCGGCCGACGTGATCCTGCACGACCGGCTCATCCCCGCCGGGGCGCTGGACGGCGCGCGACCCGAGGCGGAGCTCTCCTACGTCGGCAAGGCGCCCGGGCGCCCCTCGATCGACCAGGAGGAGATCAACCGCCTGCTCGTCGAGCACGCTCGCGCCGGCCGGCGCGTCGTGCGCCTGAAGGGCGGCGACCCGCTCCTGTTCGGGCGCGGCGGCGAGGAGGCCGAGGCGCTGCGCGAGGCCGGCGTGGCGTACGAGATCGTGCCCGGCGTGACCGCGGGGATCGCCGCGCCCGCCTATGCCGGCGTGCCCGTGACCCATCGCGAGCTGGCCAGCGCGGTGGCCTTCGTGACCGGCCACGAGGATCCGGGCAAGGAGGACGAGGCGCTCGACTGGGACGCGCTGGCCCGCTTCCCGGGCACGCTGGTCCTGTACATGGGTGTGCGCCGCCTGGGCGAGATCGCCGAGCGCCTGATCGCGGCCGGGCGGCCGGCTGAAGAGGCCGTCGCGGTGGTCGAGCGCGGAACCCTTCCCGGTCAGCGCACCGTGCTCGCCACCTTGGGGACCATCGCCCGGCGAGCGAAGGAGGAGGAGGTGAGCCCGCCCGCGGTGACCGTCGTCGGACCCGTCGCGGCGCTCGCCGAGCGCCTCGCCTGGTTGACGGCGCGGCCCCTGCACGGACGCAGCGTCGCGGTCACGCGCGCCCGCGCGCAGGCCTCCGGCCTCGCCGCCCGCCTGCGCGAGCTGGGGGCCGAGGTGCTCGAGGCACCCGCGATCCGCGTCGTTCCGCGTCCCGGCCCGGCGCCCGACCTGGCGCGCTACGACCTCGTTTGCCTGACCAGCCCCAACGGCGTACGGCTGCTGTTCGAGCGTCTGGCCGCCGCCGGGCGCGATGCGCGCGCGCTGGCCGGGGCGACGGTGGCCGCGATCGGCCCCGGGACCGCGGCCGCCCTGCGCGAGCACGGCGTGCTCGCCGACGTCGTGCCCGAGCGCTTCGTGGCCGAGGGCCTGGTCGAGGCGCTCGAGGGCATCGTGGTGCGCCGGGCGCTGATCGCCCGCGCCGCGGGCGCCCGCGACGTCCTCCCCCGTGCACTGCGCGAGCGCGGCGCCGAGGTCCACGTGCTCGAGCTCTACGAGACTGTCGCGGAGGAGCTCGACGACACCGCGCGCGAGGCCCTGCGCAGCGTGGACTACGTAACCTTCACCTCCTCCTCCACCGTGCGCTTCCTGCTCGGCGCGGCGGGCGGGCCCGAGGCGCTCGACGGGGCGCGGATCGTCTCGATCGGCCCGGTCACCAGCGCCGCGCTGGCCGAGCACGGGCTCGAGGCCCACGCGGAGGCCGAGCGCCACGACGTCGACGGGCTCGTCGACGCGCTACTGGCCGACGCCGCCGGGCGCTGACACGAAGCGCTCGCACAGCAGCGCGCGGGTCGTCGGCCGGAAGCGGCCGCTTCGGCACGCCGGCGGTTTGTCTTTAGCCCGCCCCGGCGGCGATAAGGTGCGCGCCCGTGCCCGCCATCACCTTCCTGTCGGACTACGGCGGCGACGACGAGTTCGTAGGCACGTGTCACGGCGTCATGGCCAGGCTGTGCCCGGAGGCGACGGTGATCGACATCACCCACGGCATCGACCGTCACGACGTGCGCGCCGGCGCGCTGATGCTGCGCAAGACGCTGCCGTTCATGCCCGCCGGCGTGCACCTGGCCGTCGTGGACCCCGAGGTCGGGGCCGAGCGACGGGCGATCGCCGTCCGTTGCGCGCAGGAGGATCGCGTGCTTGTGGGCCCGGACAACGGCCTGCTGAGCTTGGCCTGGGAGCGCTTCGGAGGCGCGTCGGAGGCTGTCGACGTCGCGCGCTCGCCGCACCGGCTGCAGCCCGTGTCGGCGACCTTCCACGGACGTGACATCTTCGCCCCCGTGGCCGCGCGCCTGGCCGCCGGCGAACCGCTGGCCGAGGCCGGCGACCCGCTCGACCTGGCCGACCTCACGGCGCTCGAGCTGCCGAGGGCGCGGATCGAGGACGGGGCGCTCGTCGCGCACGTGCTGGCCATCGACCGCTTCGGCAACCTGCAGCTCGACGCCGGTCACGAGGACCTCGCGGCAGCGGGCCTGCTGCTGGGCCACCCGGTCGAGCTCGACCTGGACGAGGGCGACGTCGTGCGCGCGACCTATGCGGTCACCTTCGCCGACGTCGAGCCGGGCGGGCTGCTCGTCTACGAGGACGCCTACCGAGCGGCGGCGATCGCCGTGAACCGCGGCGACGCCGGCCGGGAGCTCGACGTCCGCCTCGACCACGAGCTGCGTCTGCGCGCCACGTGAGCGCGGCACGGCTCGGCGTCCCACGCCTTCACCTGCGCGCGACCGACTCCACCAACGCGCGCGCCAGGAAGCTGGCCGCGGCGGGGGCGGCGCACGGCACGCTGGTCTCGGCGGGCGCCCAGACCGCCGGCCGGGGGCGGCAGGGACGCACGTGGAGCGCGCCGCCGGGCCAGGCGCTGCTGGTCTCGCTCGTGCTGCGCGAGTGGCCGCGGCTGCTGCCGCTCGCGGCCGCCGTGGCAACCGCAGACGCGGCGGGGATCGAGGCTCGAATCAAGTGGCCGAACGACGTCCTGCTCGCGGGCCGCAAGATCGCGGGGATCCTGGTCGAGGCACGCCCGCAGGAGGGCTGGGCAGTCGTGGGGATCGGGCTCAATGTCGCCGTCGGGCTCGAGGCGCTACCCGCCGAGCTGCGCGGGACGGCGGGGACGCTGGGCCTGTCCCCGGCGGATCTCGAGCCGACTCTGGCGCGGCTGCTGAGCGCTCTGGAAGCGCAGCTCGGCGCCTCCGAGGCAGAGCTGCTCGCGGCCTACCGCGCGCGCGACGCTCTCGCGGGCAGCGATGTCCGGTGGGCGGCGGGAGAAGGGCGCGCCGCCGGCGTCGACGAGCACGGGCGGCTGCTGGTGGACACGGCGGGCGGACGCGTCGCGCTGGAAGCCGGCGAGGTCCACCTGGGGCGCTGAGCGCCCCTCAGTCCTCTACCGAGAAGCCCTCGAGCTCGTCCTCGACGACGACCTGCTCCTCGTCGGGGCCGGCGTCGTCGTCGCTCTCGCGGGCGGCGGCCAGGGCCTGCGCGGCCTCTCCCACCGCGGCGGCGGCGTCCTCGAGGCCGCCCTCGCCGTTGGACCCGACCGCCGCGACCGCGGGCGCGGTCTTGACCGCGCCGCCCTGCGCTCCCTCGGCGCCCTCGGTCTTCTTGCGGCGGCGCCGGCCCGAGCGCCCGCGGCGGCCCTTGGGGAAGTTGCGCAGCAGCTCGCGCGCCAGGGCGGCCGGCTTGCGTGCCATCCGCGTGCGCGCACCGCGCAGGACCTCCTCGGCCTCGGGCGTGTGGGCCAGCGCGGCGGCGAGCAGGGCGGCGGCCAGGCGCCGGTCCTGCTTGCGCGAGGCGTGGACGAGCCGACGCGCGTTGCGCGCGTGGGCGGCGCCCGACGAGTTGACCAGCAGGCCGAGCAGCCGCTTGGTCTCCGGCCAGCGCTGGACCGCGTACTCCTCGTGGACCTCGCGCGTGTACTCGGCCATGCGCCAGATCCACGCGTTGGCCTGGTCGCGGCGGCCGATGCGCTTCTCGGCCAGCGCCTGGAGCATCACCTTGACGCCCTCGCGGCGCTCGTCGCGCGACCACGTCCCGATCACGTCGATCGCCTGGTCGAAGGCGTCGGCGTCGCGGATCGCGGCGATCTCCTGCAGCGCGCGGATGCGCAGCTGCGCGTTGCGGTTGCGCTGGACCGCGGTGAGCAGGAAGCGGCGCTTGAGCTCGCCCTGGCGGTCGAAGTGCAGCATCGCCTTCGCGCGCCGCCAGCCGTTGGGGGCCACGCGCGCGCCGGCCAGCGCCGCCCACACGTGCTGCTCGCCGTAGTCGAGGTACTCGACGGCGATCCGCCACAGCTCGCGTTCGAAGACCTCGGCGCGGCGCTCGGGGTCGGCGGTCACCGGGAGCACGCGGCGCTCGACGCGCACCCGCCGGCCGCGGCCGCGGCGCACCGGGCCGACGACGATCGCTCCGCCTCGGTAGACGTCGCGGTCGAGCAGCGAGTGCAGCGTCACCACGGGGTCGTCGTGGCGTGTCGCCGGGTGCACGAAGTCGATCACGATCCCCGCTTCCTTGCCCGGGTGCCGGCGCGTCACGCGCCCGACGCGCTGCTGATAGACCCGCTTGGAGGCCGTGGGCGCGAGGTGCATGCAGACCGTCGCGCGCGGCGAGTTCCAGCCCTCGGCCAGCAGCTGCGCGTTGACCAGCACGTCGATCGTCCCGCGCTCGTAGGCGGCGAGGATCCGCGCCAGCTCGCGCTTTGGCGTCTCGCCCGACACGGCCTGCGCCTTCATGCCCAGGTCGCGGAAGGCCTGGGCGACGTTGTAGGCGTGGCGCACGCCGGCGGCGTAGACCACACCGGGCACGCCGTTGAAGCGCGTCTTGTACAGGTCGGCCACGGCGAGGTTGAACGGCGTCTGGTCCAGCAGCTCGGCCAGCATCTCCTGGTCGAACTCGGTGTCGATCTCGCCGCGCCGCAGCGGGACCTTGGCGATCGTCCGTACTCCGGGCCCGGGCGGGATGCGGACGCAGCGCAGCGGCGCGATCACGCCGCGCCGCGCGGCCTGGGCGAGGTCGAAGCGCGAGGTCTGCGTCGGGAAGAGGTCGGTGACGTGGCGCGCGATCAGCGCCCCCGTCGCGGTCATGCCGATGAAGATCGGTCCGCTCCAGCTGCGGATCGCCGCGCTCGTCTTCTCGCCCAGCGCGGTGTGGGCCTCGTCGCAGATGACGATCGTGTACGCGTCCGAGATGCGGCCCGCGTTGCGGACGAACCACTGGTAGGTCTCGACCGTGACCGGTCCGTTCGCAAGGTCCTTGCCGGCGAGCAGGGCGGGCGAGATGCGCTGGGCGTAGCCGCGGTCGCGCAGCTCGCCGTGGAACTGGTCGACGAGGTTGCGCCGATGGGTGAGGATCAGGACGCCGCCGGTGCGCGAGGCCTCGACGAAGCCGAGCGCGGCGACGGTCTTGCCCGCCCCGGTGGCGTGCTCGAACCAGAACCGCTTGGCCGCGTTGGGATCCTCGGGCGCTTCCTCGACGGTCTCGGCGTCGAGCTCCTCGGCGTCGTCGGCCCAGTCGCGGGGCTCGTCGGGCTCGTCCTCCTCCTCCTCTTCCTCGCCGGGAATGCCGGCCGGAGCCAGCTGGGCCGGCTCCTCCACCGTCACCGCGCCGTTGCCCGACCCGTTGGCCGAGCCGTTCACCGAACCGTTCGCCGTCAGCCGGGTCTCGGCCAGCAGCGCGGTCAGGGTGCCCGACAGCGCGTCGACCTGGTGGGGCGAGAGCAGCGCGCCGTCCGCGAGCTTGGGCTCGTCCTCCGAGAGCAGGCGCTCGAGCCCGAGCAGGAACGACCACTCGCGCCGCCACTCGACGGAGGGATGCTCGGCGCCGGCGTCGAGCTCGGCCAGCGCGGCGTCGAAGGCAGCGCGGCGCGGCGTCCGGGGAGCGAGCGCATCGGCGGGCTGCTCGCCCTCGAGCACGAACGGCTCGCGGGTGAAGCGAGCGGCCCGCTCGATGTCGGCGGGCTTGGGAACGGTCGCGGCCCCGACGGCCGCTGCAGTGGGATCAGCCATGGAACAGGCTCGTGAGTTGGAACCGGACCCGCGACTACTCTGACGGGGGACCGATCGGCGGCCCTCCCTGGGGCCGGTGCCTTGCGGTTGCCTCGATCCGAGGGGCGTAACCGCGTACTTCCCTCATTCTAGCGCCTAATACCAGCAGAGACGCTTCACGACGATCTGCCAACCTCCGAGCCGTGGCACGCAGGCTGGTGATCGTCGTGGCCCTGCTCGGCCTGGCCGCGGTCGTGGTCGTCGGCCTCGTGCAGGCGGGCGGTGGCAGCGGCTCGAAGGCGCGCCCGCGTGTGCCCACGCTCGCCGAGGCAAGGCGCGCCCTGGCCGGCTCGCCGCCCGAGCTGGCGGCGCTGCACCGGCAGGCCAACCGGCTGCTGCCGGGCGGGCGGGACGCGTTCAACGCGCGCGTGCGCTCGTTGAACGGGCGACCGGTCGTGGTCAACGCGTGGGCGTCGTGGTGTGGCCCGTGCCGCTTCGAGCTGCCCGTCTTCCAGGCCGCGTCCGTCCGCCTGGGGCGCGGCGTCGCGTTCGTCGGTCTGAACGTGAACGACACGCCCGGCTCGGCACGGAGCTTCCAGCGCTCCCATCCGGTGAGCTATCCGAGCTACGTCGACGGCGACAGCCGCATCTCGCGGGCCTACGGAGTGCAGGGCCTGCCCTACACGGTCTTCTACGACTCAACCGGCCGACGGGTGTACGTCCATCAGGGTCCCTACTCCAGCCAGACGACGCTCGCCCGCGACGTGCGGCGCTACGCGCTCGGCGGCGCAAGTGCCTGAGCTGCGCGTCGACCCGCTGAGCGGGGCGAAGGTCATCATCGCCTCCGAGCGCGCCGCGCGGCCCGGCGGCCTGCGCTTCGACGTCGAGCCCCAGCCGCCCATCGACCCCGCCGAGGACCCCTTCGCGGAGGGCAACGAGACGCGCACACCGCCGGAGCTGTGGGCGCAGCGGCCCGGCGGCGGCCCACCGGGCAGCGGTGGCTGGACGGTGCGCGCGGTCCCCAATCTCTTCCCCGCGCTCGTCGCCGAGCCCGCCGAGCCCGAGCCCACCGCGCGGCCCGACCTGTACGCCGCCAAGGGTGCGAAGGGCGCGCACGAGGTGATCGTGAACGGCCCGCAGCCGGTCGCCTCGTTGGCCGAGCTGCCGGTCGAGCAGGTCGTCTCCGCGGCCGAGGGCTGGCGCGCGCGCATGCGCGCGCACGCCGACGCGGCGTGCCTGCATCTGCTGGTCAACGAGCGCCGCGAGGCGGGAGCCTCGCTCCCGCACACCCACGCCCAGCTCTACGCGCTCGACTTCGTGCCCGCCGCCGTCGCGCGCGAGCGCGAGCGCTTCGGCGCCTACGCGACGCGCCAGATGGGGGCCAACCTGCTCGGCGACCTCGTCCAGGAGGAGGTCCGCCGCCGCGATCGCATCGTGGCGATCGACGACGATGCGGTGCTGATGACGCCCTATGCGTCGCGGCTCCCGTTCCAGCTGCTGCTCGCCCCGCGCCGGCCGCGGCGCTCGTTCGAGGACGACGGGCCGACGGGGGCGGCGCTCCTGCACGAGGGCCTCACGCGGCTCGCGCGTCGCCTGGGCGCGAGCCCGCCGCTCAACCTGTGGCTGCGCACCGCTCCCCGTGGGGCCGACTACTACTGCTGGCGCATCGACGTGCTCCCGCGACTCACGGTGCTGGCGGGGCTGGAGCTGGGGACCGAGCTGCACCTCAACGTGCTCGAGCCCGAGCGCGCCGCGGCCGAGCTGCGGGAGGCGTGAGCGTGCGCGGCGTGGTGCAGAGGGTCAGCCAGGCGGCGGTCGCGGTGCGCGGCGAGACCGTGGCGCGGATCGGCCCCGGCATGTTGGTGCTGCTCGGCGTCGGGCGCGACGACGGGCCCGAGCAGGCAGAGCGCCTGGCCGACAAGGTCGGCGCACTGCGCATCTTCGAGGATGCCGACGGGCGCATGAACGAGCCGCTCGGCGACCGCGAGGTGCTGTGCGTGAGCCAGTTCACGCTCTACGGCGACACGGCGCGCGGGAACCGTCCGAGCTTCGTCGCCGCCGCGCACGCCGAGGTCGCCGAGCCGCTCTACGAGCTCTTCTGCGACCGGCTCGGCGCCGCCCGCGGAGCGTTCGGCGCGCGCATGCAGGTCGCGCTCGTCAACGACGGGCCGGTGACGCTGGTGGTCGAGGTGTGACGGGGCGCGCGGCGATCGTGGTGGCGGCCGCGCTCGCGCTTGGCGTCTGTGGCGGTTGCGGAGGCGGCTCGTCGGGCTATGGCGGCGGGGGCTCCACCTCGCGATCGACCTCGCCGGCAGCACGTCCCGTCGCGACCATCGACCGCGTCTCGGCGATTGCCGAGGCGCGCAGCACGGCGAGCCGACAGGCGGCGCTCCAGGACTACTCGATCTCGCCGCTCGGGTTCGCGGCGCGCTGCACCGCCACGGGGGACGTTCAGCGCGCGCGCAACTGGTCGTGCACGGTGCGCTCGAACGATCGGCGCTGTCGCGGGCGGCTCAAGCTGCTGGTGGCGCGGAGCGGCGCCGTGATGACGACCTATGTCGTGCTGCGCTGCACGGGCTCCAGCGCTCGTGGGTGAGGCGCCGCTAGGCTGCCGGGCGCGATGACGCCGACCGACCGCTTCCTCCCGCGCTTTGCCGCCGAGCCACCGCAGGAGACGCTGCCCTACGGCCGCTGGGCCGACACGCTGCGGGCGCAGTTCCTCGAGGCCTGCGCGCAGGTCGACAGCGAGGGCGAGGACCTCGGCGAGCCCGGGGAGGTCACCTGGTTCCCGGACCGGACCTGGAGCGGGCGCACGTACGTTCCGGCCACGGCCAGGACTCAGAACGACTTGGAGCTCTTCGGCTACGTGTCCTACGTGATCGGCGACGACGGCCGCGGGGCCGACAGCTTCCACGCCTCCGCCGACTTCACCGACGAGCACGCCGACCGCAACCGCGACTGGCAGATCGACGTCTCCGACGAGGTGATCGGCAGCTGGCGCGGCGAGCACGGGAACGTCGCAGCCATGACCCTGGTCTGGGGCGTGGCGCTGGTGCCGAACGGGGCGATCGCCACGGCCGAGCTCGCGGACCTCGCCGTCGACCAGTGCGCCCTGACCGAGGAGCGCTTCACGCTGATCGCCCCCGACGACTACCGCGGCGACTTCCTCGAGATCCGCCTCTGGGACGCGCGCGGCAAGCGCCTGGCCAGCGAGTCGCTGTACGAGGACGACGAGGACTAGCCCCCCTGGGCGGAGAGACCGTGTCGTTGCGTGAACGTGTCCCGTACATGCGCTGGTGGGGCTGGGGGGCGGCCGGCGAGGAGCGGCCGCTGTCGGACGCTCAGCGCGAGCTCGTCCGCCAGGCGCTGGGCGTCGAGCGCGACGGCCCTCCGCCACCCGCCCTCGAGGACGTCACGCTCCCGCCGCCTCAGCTGCCGGATGCGGCGCGCGACGCCCTCGTCGCGGTCGTCGGCGGCGAGCACGTGCTCGCCGATCCCGAGGCGCGCATGGTGCATGCCTACGGCAAGAGCACCCCGGACCTGCTGCGAATGCGCGCCGGGGAGACGCCCGACGCGCCCGACGCGATCGTGCTTCCCGGGTCCCACGACGAGGTCGTCGGGGTGCTGCGGGCGTGCGCTGAAGACGGCGTCGCCGTCGTGCCGTTCGGCGGCGGCACGAGCGTCGTCGGCGGCCTCGAGCCGCTGCGCGGCGCGTTCTCCGCCCTGATCTCGCTGGACCTGCGGCGACTGGACGGGCTGGTGGCGGTCGACGAGATCTCGCTCACCGCAACGCTGCAGGCGGGGCTGCGCGGCCCGGAGGCCGAGGCGCTGCTGAGCGAGCACGGGCTGATGCTCGGCCACTACCCGCAGAGCTTTCCCTACGCGACGATCGGCGGCTTCGCGGCGACGCGCTCCTCGGGGCAGGCGTCGGCCGGCTACGGGCGCTTCGACGCGACGGTCGTGGCGCTGAAGGTCGCGACACCGAGCGGGACGCTCGAGCTCGGGCGCTCGCCGGCCAACGCGGCCGGCCCGGACCTGCGCCAGCTGTTCCTGGGCTCGGAGGGCGTGCTCGGCGTGATCACCGAGGTCGCGATGCGCGTACCGCGGATCCCCCAGGCGCGCGTCTATGAGGCGTGGTCGCTGCCGGACTTCGCGAGCGGCCAGGCGGCGCTGCGCCGGCTCGTCCAGGAGGGTGCGATTCCGACGGTCGTGCGGCTCTCGGACGAGCTCGAGACGCTCGTAACGGGCGGTCAGTCCCAGGAGGCCGGGAGCGGCTTGAGCGGCCAGCCGGCGGTGAGTGGTTGCCTGCTGCTCACCGGCTACGAGGGCACCCGCGCCGTCGTCGACGCCCGGCGCGCGCCGGCAACGGCGATCCTCGACGAGGCAAGGGCGACGGCGCTCGGGCCCGGGCTCGGCGAAGGCTGGCTCGAGCACCGCTTCGACGCGCCCTACATGCGCGACCCCCTGTTCGACGCCGGCGTGCTCACCGAGACGCTCGAGACCGTCACTTCGTGGTCGAACCTCCCCGCGCTCTACGAAGCGGTCAAGACCGCGGTGGGAGACGCGCTCGCCGGGGTCGGCAACCCGCTGGTCTGGTGCCACATCTCGCACGTCTACCCCAGCGGCGCGTCGCTGTACTTCACCGTCGCCGCGCCGCTCGGCGAGGATCCGCTGAACCGCTGGCTGGCGGCCAAGCGCGCGGCGGGTGACGCGATCGCCGCCTGCGGCGCGTCGATCACCCACCACCATGCCGTCGGCCGCGACCATGCGCCCTGGATGGAGGCCGAGGTCGGCGAGCTCGGGATCGCCGTGCTGCGCGCGGTGAAGCAGCGCCTGGACCCAGCCGGGATCCTCAACCCGGGCAAGCTGCTCCCGGGCGATGGCTGACGCGCGGCAGGTCTTCGTCGTCAACCCGGCGAGCGCCGGCGGACGCACCGCGAAGGCGTGGCCTGCGATCGAGGGCCCCGCGACGATCCGCGTCCTGCCGCACGCACTCCGCCTCTGCGCCCCCGCACCTGGGCGGGCGCGCGAGCCGGCCACCCCGGCGTAGCGCGAGCCCGCGCGCCGGCCCCGTCGCTCTGCGGGCGCTGACGCGGTTGATTAGAGTCGGCTTGCGCCTGCGGTTCGGCGGTTGGCGCGGCCGGAAGGGAGCGATGCGATGAGCGGGCACGACTACGACTGGCTCGTGATCGGGTCGGGCTTCGGCGGCAGCGTGTCGGCGCTGCGACTGGCCGAGAAGGGCTATCGCGTCGCCGTGCTCGAATGCGGCCGGCGCTTTCGCGACGAGGACTTCGCACAGTCGACCTGGAACCTGCGGCGGTACTACTGGATGCCGCGCCTTGGGCTCAAGGGCATCCTGCGCATGACGGTATTCAAGGACGTCTTCGTGGCCAGCGGCTGCGGGGTCGGTGGCGGCAGCCTCGGATACGCGAACACGCTCTATCGCGCGCGCGACCAGTTCTTCGACGATCCCCAGTGGGCCGGCCTGGAGGCCGATTGGCGCAGAGAGCTCGATCCGCACTACGCGCAGGCCGAGCGGATGCTCGGCGTCACTCCCTATGAGGGCGACGGCCCCGCGGACCTGCTGCTCAAGCGCTACGCCGAGGAGAGCGGGTTCGGCGACACCTACGGCAAGCCGAACGTCGGCGTCTTCTTCGGCGAGCCTGGCGCGACCGTGGAGGACCCGTTCTTCGGCGGCGAGGGACCGGAGCGCGCGGGCTGCATCCGCTGCGGGTCGTGCATGGTCGGCTGCCGCCACAACGCGAAGAACACGCTGGTCAAGAACTACCTCTGGTTCGCCGAGCGCGCCGGCGTGGAGATCGAGCCGGAGCGGACGGTCATCGACGTGCGGCCGCTCGGCGCGCCCGACGGGAGCGGCGGGTACGAGATCACGAGCGAGCGCTCGGGCGCCTGGATCCGCAAGGACCGCCGCAGCGTGACGGCCGGCGGCGTCGTCTTCGCGGCCGGCACGCTCGGCACCAACCGCCTGCTCCAGCGCTGCCGGCTGTCGGGCTCGCTGCCCGCGGTCTCGGAGCGGCTCGGATACCTCGTCCGGACCAACAGCGAGTCGATCCTCGCCGTGACGGCGCCCGACGACGCCAACGACTTCACCAACGGCATCGCGATCACCTCGAGCATCTACCCCGACCCCGACACCCACATCGAGCCCGTCACCTACGGCCGTGGGGCGGACTCCCAATCGTTCCTGTTCACGCTGCTGACCGAGGCCGGCGGGCGCGGCACGCGGCCGGTCCACTTCCTGCTCGGGCTCCTGCGCCACCCGCGCAGCTTCGCTCGCCTGCTCGTCCCCCGGGCGTGGGCGCGCCGGACGGTGATCCTGCTCGTGATGCAGACGCTCGACAACTCGATCCGCCTGAAGGTCCGCCGCCGGCTTCCGGATGGAGATGTCGTGCTCACGACCGAGCAGGACCCAGACAACCCCAACCCCGACTCGATCCCCGCGGCCTACGAGGCCGCGCGCTGGCTGGCCGGCAAGCTTCGCGGCACCCCGCAGGCGATGTTCACCGAGGCGATCGCCGCCGTCCCGACCACCGCCCACATCCTGGGCGGCGCGGTGATCGGCGCGACCCCCGGCGACGGCGTCGTGGACTCGGCCAACCGTGTCTTCGGCTACGAGAACCTGCTCGTCTGCGACGGCGCCGCGGTGCCCGCCAACGTCGGCGCCAACCCGGGCCTCACGATCACCGCCCTGGCCGAGCGCGCCATGGGCCGCGTCCCGGAAAAGTCCAGCGCGACGACAGGAGCAGTCAATTGAGCGATCGGGAGAACGGGCAGGCGTGCCACGATACGCGCGCGATGCGGCGGATCAGCGCTGCTCAGCCAGCGCGCCTGCCCCGTGGGCCACCTCGTCGTCGGTGAGCGGGAAGTGGCAGGCCGCGACCGATCCCTCGCCCTTGGGCTCGAGCGGGGGCTCCTGCTCGCGGCACAGGGTCTGGACCTTGGGACAGCGGGTGTGGAAGCGACACGCCGGCGGCGGGTCGGTCGGGCTGGGCACGTCTCCGCCGAGCAGCCGCCGGCCCGGGGCGCCGCGCGGATCGGGCACCGGGACCGCTGACAGCAGCGCGCCGGTGTACGGGTGCCGGGGATGGCGGTAAAGCGCGTCGGCGTCGGCGAGCTCGACCACCTTGCCCAGGTACATGACCGCGACGCGGTCGCACATGTGGCGCACGACCGAGAGGTCGTGGGCGATGAAGACCAGCGTCAGGCCGAGCTCGCGCTGCAACTCGCGCAGCAGGTTGAGGATCTGCGCCTGGATCGACACGTCGAGCGCGGAGACCGGCTCGTCGGCGACGATCAACCGCGGCTCGAGCGCGATCGCCCGCGCCACGCCGATGCGCTGGCGCTGCCCACCCGAGAACTCGTGCGGGTGGCGGTTGTAGTGCTCGGGGTTGAGCCCGACGCGCTCCATGAGACCCTGGACCGCGCGCTTGCGCGCGCCGCGTTCGGTCTCGAGCCCGTGGACCGCGAACGGCTCGCCGATGATCGTGCCCACCGTCTTGCGCGGGTTCAGCGAGGAGTAGGGATCCTGGAAGACCATCTGCATCTCGCGGCGCAGGGCCTTGAGGTGCGCGCCGCTCGCGCCGCTGATGTCCTCGCCGGCGAAGCGGATCGAGCCGCTGGTCGGCCGCAGGAGGCGCAGCATCAGGCGCGCGGTCGTGCTCTTGCCACAGCCCGTCTCGCCCACGATCCCGAGCGTCTCGCCCGCGCGCACGTCGAGCGAGATCCCGTCGACCGCCCGCACGGCGCCGATCTGGCGCCGGAAGATCACCCCGCGCGTGAGCGGGAAGTGCTTGACGAGGTCGCGGACCTCGAGGAGCGTCTCGGCGCTCACGACGCCGCCTTCGCGGGCTCGTCGAGGTCGGAGCGGTAGCCGACCGCCGCCTTGGCCTCGGCGGGCTCGGCGCCCTCGGCCAGCTTGCGCCAGAGCGCGCGGCGGGTGTCGGCGGGCAGCAGGCAGCGGACGTCGTGTCCCGGACCGGCGCCGGTCGGGACGAGCTCGGGATGGGTCTCGGTGTGAGCGCGGCGCACGTAGGGACAGCGCGGGTGGAAGGCGCAGCCGCCGGGCGGCGAGATCAGCGACGGCGGGCGCCCCGCGATCGGCACGAGCTCCTCGTCGCGCGGACGGTCCAGCCGCGGTATCGAGCGCAGCAGGCCCCAGGTATAGGGGTGCTCGGGCCGGCGGAAGATCGCCTCCTTGGGGGCCTGCTCGACCACCTCGCCCGCGTACATGACCGTGATGTCCTCGGTGACCTGAGCGACGACCCCCAGGTCGTGGGTGATCAGCACCACCGCCATCCCCAACTCCGCGCGCAGGCGCGCGATGAGCTCGAGGATCTGCGCCTGGACGGTCACGTCGAGCGCGGTGGTGGGCTCGTCGGCGATCAGCAGCTTGGGGTCGTTGGCCAGCGCCATCGCGATCATCGCCCGCTGGCGCATGCCGCCCGAGTACTCGTGCGGGTAGGCGTCCACGCGGCGGCGCGGCTCGGGAATCCCGACCAGGCCCAGCAGCTCGATCGTCCGCTCGCGCGCCGCCGCCCTGGTGATGTCCTGATGCGTGCGAATCGCCTCGACGATCTGGCTCCCGACACGGAAGAAGGGGTGCAGCGAGGAGAGCGGGTCCTGGAAGACCATCCCGATCTCGGCCCCGCGCACGCGCCGCAGCTCGGCTTCGGAGGCCGTCGCGAGCTCGCGGCCCTCGAAGCGGATCGAGCCCTCGATGCGCGCCGTCCGGCTGCGCGTCAGGCCGAGCACCGAGAGCATCGAGACGCTCTTGCCCGAGCCCGACTCGCCGACGATGCCCAGCGCCGCGCCGCGCGGCAGCTCGAGCGAGATGCCGCGCACGGCCTGCACCACGCCGTCGGGCGTGTGGAAGCTGACCCGCAGGTCGTCGATGGCGAGCAGCGGCTCGCCGTCGCTCACGAGTAGCGCACCCGCGGGTCGAGGAACGCGTACAGGATGTCGACCACGAGGTTGGCGATGATGATGAAGAAGGCGCCGAACAGCACCGTGCCTTGAATGGTCGGGAGGTCGGCGTTTCGGATCGCGGTGTAGGCGAGCCGGCCGATCCCCGGGATGTTGAACACCGTCTCCGTGAGGATCGCGCCGCCCAGCAGGATCCCGATGTCCAGGCCCAGGACGGTCACGATCGGCGTGATCGCCGCGCGCACGCCGTGGCGCCACACGACGGTCCGCTCGCGCAACCCCTTCGCGCGCGCGGTGCGGATGTAGTCCTCGGACAGGACCTCGGTCAGGTTGCCGCGCAGCAGTCTGGCGTAGAACGCGGCCGAGGTGGCCGCGAGCACGATCCACGGCAGGATCAGCGACCCGAACCAGGCGGCGGGATCCTGGCTGAACGGCACGTAGCTGCCCGAGCCCTTGAAGATCGGCCACACGCCGATGTCCTCGGCGAACAGGTAGAGCATCACCAGACCGAGCCAGTAGACGGGCGCCGAGATCGCGACGAGCGCGCCGCCCATCGCGGCGCGGTCGATCCACGAGCGCCGCCTGGTCGCCGAGATCACCCCGACCGGGATCCCCACCGCGACCCAGAGGATGGCGCCGCCGAGCACGAGCGACGCGGTGGCCGGGATGCGGTCGAAGATCTGCTGGCGGACCGAGACGTCGTTCTTGTAGCTGTAGCCGAAGTCGAAGTGGAAGACGAGCCGCTCCATGTACTTGCCGTACTGCACGTACCAGGGCTGGTCGAGGCCGAGCGTGTGGCGGATCGACTCCAGCAGCGCCTGGCTACCGGCGCGGCTGCCGGCGCGCAGCACCGCGGGGTCGCCGCTCGGCAGCGCGTAGAAGATCACGAACGTGATGAAGCTGACGACGAGGAGCAGGAAGACCGCCCACAGCAGGCGGCGGAGGATGTAGGTGACCATGTCCGTGGTCCGGCGCCCCCGGGCCGCGCAGCGCCGGCGCGGCCCGGGAGGCTCAGCGTCAGTCGATCGCCCTCGCCCTCACTGGATCGACGAGTAGCTGAGGTTCCAGTCGGCGTTCCACTTGTCGATCACGCCCTGGACGTTGGACGAGATCAGGTTGGCCTGCTTGTCGTAGATCCAGGGCACGGCCGGCGCCTGCGCGACGATCATGCGGTCGACGTTCGCCCACGCCTTGGCGCGAGCGTTGGGGTCGATGACCTGCTTGGCAGAGTCGATCGCCTTGTTGACCGCCGGGACGTTCAGCTGCGGCCAGTTGTTGTTGTTCTCGGGCACGATCGCGGCGCCGTTGAAGTAGGCGTCGAGCTCGGCCTGGCCGTCGGCGAAGTCGGGCAGCGTTCCCACGTTGGGGCACACCGCGACGTCGGCCTTGGGCACGTTGCAGAACTTCGAGTACATCGTGTCCTGAGGCACCTGCCGCAGGTTGACCTTGAAGCCGAGCTTCTGCAGCTGGGACTGGAAGACCTGCGCGGTCTTCGCCCCGACGCCGCTGTCCTGACCGACCATGAACAGCGTGTACTGGCTTGGGTCGATGCCCGACTTGGCGAGGTACTGCTTTGCGAGCGCCAGGTTGCCGTTCGGGTTGGCCAGGTAGTCCACTCCGGTGCCCTTGAAGCCGCCCGCCTCTTCGAACCCGGGTACGCCCGGCGTGAGGAAGTGCGTCGCGATGTCACCGACGATCGCGCCCCCGCGCGTGAGCCGGAGGGCGTTGCGGTCGGAGGCGGCGAGGATCGCCTTGCGCACGTTCAGGTTGTCGAGCGGCTTGATCGTGGTGTTCAACGCGACGTACCGCATCCCCAGCGGCGAGAAGCTGATCTGGCTCTTTCGCGACTGGAGTGCCTGCTTGATGACCGGCGGGTCGGCGGAGATGTCGCCGGTCAACATGTTCTTTCCGTTGAGCACCTGGCGTCCGGCCACGACCGTGTCCTCGTTGCCCATCGAGAAGTCGATCTGGTCGGCGTAGGCCGGGCGGTAGTCGGTCTTGGGGTCCCAGTTCGGATTGCGCACCAGCGTCGCGCTCTTGCCGACCTGGTAGGTGATCTTGCCCGACTTGTCGGCCTGGAACCGGTAGGGCCCCGTGCCGACCTGGTAGTTGCCATAGGTCGTCGGCGTGTTGGCGTCGTACTTCTTCGCGTACTCCTCGGGCACCGGCGCGGTGACGGGCAGCGTCAGCGCCTTGAGGAACGCGCCCGAGGGCTCGCTCAGCTTGAAGACGATCGTCTGGTCGTCCGGCGTCTCGATGCCGCTGATGTTGGGGACGCTCTTCTGGCCCGGCTCAGGAGCGCCCTTGACGATCGAGAAGTACGTGCCGACGTAGCCGTTGGCCACGGACGCCGTGAACGCGCGCTCAATCGCGTACTTGACGTCCTTGGACGTCGCGGCGCGGTTCACCGGCGGGCCGTACTTGATGTTCGGCTTCAGCTTCACCGTGACCGTCCTGCCTCCATCCGACAGCTTGGGGTCGGAGGCGGCGAGGTCCGGCGACTGAGTCGCGAACTGGTCGGGCTTGAAGGAGTACAGCGGCCGCTGGGTGGCGTAGGTCATCAGGTAGTCGAACTGGTAGTAGACCTGGCCGGGGTCGATGTGCTCGAAGTCGCCGGCGGCGACGACCTTCAGAGTTCCGCCCTTCTTGCCCTTCACGATCGCGCCGCTGTTGACGTCGCCACCGTTGTCGTTGCTGGAGCCACAGGCTCCGACCGCGATCGCCAACAGGGCCGCCACGGCCACGGCGATCGCCCTCAGTGGATACCGGGACATGAGCCCTCCTCTGGAGTCATCTGTCTGATCGGGGGTTGAGCGCGTCGCTGAGGCCGTCGCCCACGAGGTTGAACGCGAGCACGGTCAGCAGTAGCGCGACGCCTGGGAAGACCATGAACCACCAGGCGGTATCGAAGCTGCCCTGGGCATCGGAGATCATCTTTCCCCAGCTCGCCTGCGGCGGCTGGACGCCGACGCCCAGGAACGAGAGCGCGGCCTCGAAGAGGATGTTCTGGGGGATGATCAGCGTCGCGTAGACGATGATCGGCGCGACCAGGTTGGGGAGGATCTCGCGGAAGATGATGCGCGTGTCCGAGGCGCCCAGCGAGCGGGCGGCCTCGACGAACTCCTTCTCCCGCAGGGACAGGACCTGGCCGCGGATGATGCGCGCGATGTAGGTCCAGTTGACGAACGCGATCACGAGGATGACCAGGCCGAGACCCGGCTTGAGCGCACCCCCGAGGCATCCGCTCGACGCCCCCTTCCCGAACGAGCAGGCCGACGAGACGCCGATGGCCAGAAGCAGGATGGGGAAGGCGAGCAGCACGTCGACGGAGCGCGAGATCGCGGTGTCGACCCAGCCGCGGTAGAAGCCCGCGAACATGCCGGCGATCACGCCGAAGAAGACGGATAGCGCGGTCGCGACGATCGCCACCGTCAGCGAGACGCGGGCGCCATACAGCGTGCGGGCGAAGACGTCGCGGCCGATGTCGTCGACCCCGAAGGGATGCTCCCTGGATGGGCCGGTGGGCAGCCCGAACGAGTCGAGCGTCGACTTGTCGGGCGTGTTGGGGCCGGGGACGCCGACCACCTTGCAGATCAGCGGCGCGAAGATCGCGACCAGGACGAGCAGGACGATGAACCCGAGCGCGCCCAGGGCTACGCGGTCCTCCCTGAAGCGGCGCCAGAACAGCTCCCGCGGCGTCCGCGCGACCACGTCCCCGCGCTGATCGCCTCCGGTCGCAAGTAGGTTCCCCGCCGCTTCGCGATCGACGTCGACCCCGACGGTGCTCAAAAATCCCTTCCTCCGGTCCGCGAATGCTATCGGGGGGTTCGCTCCGGCCAGCTCCGGTCCTGCGGTCATTGCCGCCGCGCGACCCTAGGCCGCGGTGAACGGCCGTCACGCCGGTGCTCCTCATGTCGCGCGAACGACCCCTTGCGCTCGCGCTCTGCGGAAAGGCCGGAATCCTCGTACTGCTCGTATCGGCGGCTACGGCCTATTGGTTTAGCGGGCGGTAACGGCCGCTTCACGTATCTGCCGTGGTCGGCATCCCGCTCTGGTGGACCCTCACAGCGAGCGCAGCTCGGGAATCACCTGTTCGCCGACGATCCGAACCTGTTCTCCCAGATCGGGTAAGCCCTCGACCGCGACGCCGGCCCACGCCCTCAAGGTGAATGGATCCGTGAACGAGACCAGTGCGTGGTTGAGGCCCGCGGGGGCATAGGTCTCCGTCAGCCACCTCACCCAGTCCTCGGGCGTGCCGGCGACCATGATCCGATCGGCGATCTCCTCTGGCGTGGCCTCGAGCGCGCGCTGGACGTCCCCGGCGGCGAAGGCCTCGGTGACCGGCGCGACCCGTTCCGGCTCGATGCCGTGTCGTTCGAGCAGCGCGGGCGGCATCGACGGGATGTAGAACGCCGCCAGCGTCCGCCCGGCGCGACGGGCAGCCTCGCCGTCGGGAGCGATCGCGCCGAGCAGGGAGTCGCCGAGGTCGAGGCCATCGGGGCTCCGGCCGGCGCGCTCGACGCCCACGCGGAAGTGCTCGGCCGCATAGCCCAGAGCCTCGGGCGAATACGCGCAGGCGGTGTGCAGGCCGTCGGCGATCTCGCCGGCCAGCTGCATCGACTTGGGGCCTCCCATCGCGCCGATCTTCAGCGGCAGGTGTTCCTGCACGGGCCGCGCTGCCGTGGTCACGCCGGTGTAGCTGTAGAAGTCGCCCTCGAAGTCGATCGCGCCATCGTCGAGGACAGTTCGCATCACCTGGTGCGCCTCGCGCAGGCGGGCGATCGGACGGGTTCCACGCCACTCGACGCCGTACTGCTCGAGCATCGCGATGTTGCCGATGCCGAACACGACCTCGGCGCGTCCGCCGCTCAACTCGTCGAGCGTGGCGGCAAGCTGAGCGATGTAGGTCGGCTCGCGCATGTAGATCGGCGCCACGCACGGGCCGAGCCTGATCCGCTCGGTGCGGTGCGCGGCGGCGGCGAACAGCAGCCAGGCGTCCTTGTGGTAGATCTCGTCGGCGCTGTAGCACCCGTGATAGCCAAGCCCGTCCGCGAGCGCGACCGCGTCCAGAAGCTCCGGCGCCGGCTGCTCGGGAAGCATCTGGAAGCTGAGCAGCATGCGGTCAGCGTAACCGGGGCCGATCGCCCCCGCCGGTACGATCATCCGTGGCAGAGCCAAGAGCCCCGATAGCTCAGCCGGATAGAGCGACTCCCTCCTAAGCGGTCTCGTTCCCGAACGGACAGCGAGTGACTTCTTCGCGACGGCGCCAGTTGCGCTGTCGCCTTCACGCGCGGATGCAGTAGTGAACGCCCACTCAGCCCAGACTTCTCGTCGCCGTCCCTAGCGGGCGGCGGACAGATGGGTCCGCTAGCGCTGCGTACGCGCGGAGGGGGAGCCGCTGGCGTCTAGGCTGGCTGCGATACCTGCGTTGGGCGCGTGCTCCGCGCTATCTCGGTCGGCAAGAGTAGTGAGAGCAGGCCCGCTGTCAGGAGGAACCCGGTCGACACCCCCAGGCAGGCGGTGAGTCCGTGCCATTGATAGAGCAGGCCTGAGAGGACGGTCCCGGCGAGGCGCCCAAAGGCGTTGGCCATGTAGTAGAAGCCGACGCTCATAGCCACCTTGTCGTTGTCGGCGTAGGCGAGGATGAGGTAGGAGTGAACCGCAGAGTTCATCGCGAACGCCACCCCGAACGGGATGAGCCCGCCGACGATCGCGATCGTCGGGTTGACGCCTGCGTTGAGGGCTATAGCCATCGCTGCGGGGCATAGAGCCACGCCGAGCGCCAGCCAGACAGCGGTCCTGCCGTCGGGCTCGCCGCCCGGGCCATGGCCACGACGGCGCACGAAGCGCGGTGCGGCGGCTTGGACCCCGCCGTACCCGATTACCCACACGGCAAGGAGGGTCCCCACTGCCCAGAAGCTCCAGCCGAGCTCGGCGTAGAGGAAGAACGGCAGGCCGACGACGAACCACACGTCGCGGGCGGCGAACAGGAAGATGCGCGCGGCAGCGAGGACGTTGACCGCGCGGTTATTGGAGAACATGTGCTTGAACTTTGCGGTCCTGTCAGGGCGGCCGAGGTGACCGCGGATCGAGGTGGAGGTCACGACAAGGGCGGTGAGCACGAGCGCCGCGAGCGCCAACGCGGCGGTCTGAAATCCGAAGAGCGTGAGCAGCAGGCCGCCGAGGAAGAAGCCAACTCCCTTCAGCGCGTTCTTTGACCCGGTCAGGACCGCAACCCAGCGGTACAGCGAGGATTGCTCGTCCTTGGGCGCGACCAGCTTGACCGCGCTCTTGGAGCTCATCTTGTTCAGATCCTTGGCGACGCCCGATAGCGCCTGGGAGGCCATCACGTACGGGACCACCAGCAGCGACGCCGGTGCGAGCCCGAGCATGCAGAGGGCCGAGACCTGGATGGCGAGACCCATAAAGAGCGTGATCTTCAAGCCCAAGCGGGACGCGAGCCAGCCCCCGACCAGGTTCGTGACTATGCCTGCGATCTCGTAGAAGACGAACAGCGAGGCAACCTGAAGCGGCGTGTAGCCAAGCTGGTCGAAATAGAAGAGGACCAGCGTCCGGATCGCCCCATCGACGAGTGTGTCCGTCCAATACGCACCCGTCACAAGCACGTAGTTCCGCATGTCTCGCCGCCGTTCTTGCGCGGCGCCTACGACGGCGGCTCCCGTGCTGCTAGCCATCGCCCGCCTTGGCGGAGCCAACTGCGCGCTCGTCTTGGCGCAGACTCTTCGCGACCGTGCGCGCGAGCTCAACGAGGCGGTTCGCGTAGCCCCACTCGTTGTCGTACCAGGCGAGGATCTTCACCTGAGTCCCGTCGGTGACCATGGTCGAGGGGGCGTCGACGATCCCCGAGCGCGGGTCGTCCTTGAAGTCGACCGAAACCAGCGGCAGTCGCTCGTATCCGAGGATCCCTTCCAGCGGCCCCTCCGCGGCCGCTTCAAGGAGGCCGTTGACCTCCTCGACAGTCGTGGGCCGGGCGACCTCGAACACGCAGTCGGTGAGCGAGGCGTTGAGCAGCGGCACGCGCACGGCGAGGCCGTTCAGCTTGCCCCCGAGCTCCGGGAAGATGAGCCCGATCGCAGTCGCCGAACCAGTCGTGGTGGGGATCAGCGATGCGCTCGCTGCGCGCGCCCTGCGCAGGTCCTTGTGCGGCGAGTCGATCAGCGTCTGCGTGTTGGTCATGTCGTGCAGGGTCGTGATCTGCCCGTGGCGGATGCCGATTCCCTCGTGGATCACCTTCACGACCGGCGCGAGGCAGTTGGTCGTGCAGGACGCCGCCGTCAACAGGTCGTGGCTCTGGGGTTCGTAAAGGTGGTCGTTGACGCCGACCACCAAGTTGAGCGCGCCGTCTTTGACGGGAGCGGCGACGATGACCTTGCGCACGCCCTGCCGGAAGTACGCGTCGAGCAGCTCGGACGTGCGGAACCTCCCAGAGCACTCGAGAGCGACATCGACACCTAGCTCGCCCCAGGGCACATCGCCGGGCTCCGGATGGCTGCTGTAGCCGATCGCCGCCCCGTTGACCGTGAGCACCTCGCCGTCGCCGTGGACGTCCTCGGACCAACGACCATGGATCGAGTCAAACGTCAGCAGGTGAGCGGCGGTGCCGGCATCGCCATGCAGCTCGTTGACGTGGGTGAACGTGAGCTCCGGCCAGCCCCAAGCGGCGCGCAGCGCCAGGCGCCCCATGCGACCGAAGCCGTTGATCCCGACCCGTGCGTTCATCGGGCGTGAGCGCGGATCACAATGCCCCCCGGCCGGGGCGCAGCTCATGGGGGGCGGCGTGCTCTCGCGGCAAATCGACGGGTCGAAGTACGAATGCAGTGGGCGGCGTTACGCGGTTCTCTTCTCCAGCTGACCCCGCTCGGCGGCGGCGCAGCGCGCGCAGCGCAGTTTGCGCGCCGGCGGCTCGGCGGCAACGGGGCGGTTGATGGGCATCTGGAAGGTCAGGTGCTCATCGGACTCGATCAGGTGTTTGAGGCACAGGCCAGCGCCGCAGCAGCCACAGACCGCGACGGCGGGGATCTCGTCCGGGAGACAGTCCAAGCAGTTCACTGCGGCCTACACAGGTCGACCAACGGGTTCGCGGAGCGGCTCGGACCCCGGCGTTGGCGCCGCGCGCTCGTCGGGCCACCAGCGGCGTCGCAGCCATAGCGCGACGTAGACGAGGCTGACGAGGACGGGGACCTCGATCAGCGGGCCGACGACGCCGGCGAGCGCCTGACCCGAGCTGGCGCCCCAGACGCCGACCGCGACCGCGATCGCCAGCTCGAAGTCGTTGGAGGCGACGGTGAAGGCGAGCGTCGCGGTCCTGGGATAGCCGAGGTGCATCGCCCGGCCGATTCCGAAGCCGAGGACCCACATGACGACGAAGTAGACGAGCAACGGCAGCGCGATGCGTGCGACCGTCAACGGATCGGAGGTGATGTGATCGCCCTGGATCGCGAACAAGAGCACGATCGTGAACAGGAGGCCGTAGAGCGTGATCGGCGCGATCCGCGGGATGACCTTCGACTCGAACCACGTGCGACCGTGGGCCCGCAGCCCCCAGTACCGGGTGAGATAGCCCGCGGTGAGCGGGATGCCGAGGAAGATCAGCACCGTGCGCGCGACCTCCCAGATCGAGACCTCGAAGCCCTGGGTATCGAGGCCGAGCAGGTTCGGCAGCGCGTTCAAGTAGAACCAGCCGAGGAGCGCGTAGGCGACGACTTGGAAGATCGCATTGAAGACGACGAGGATCGCGGCGCGATCGCGATCGCCGTCGGCGAGGTCGTTCCAGACCAGCACCATCGCGATGCAGCGCGCCAGGCCGACGACGATCACCCCGGTCCGGAAGGCGGGCTCGTCGGCCAGGAAGATCCAGGCGAGCGCGAACATCAGCGCCGGGCCGACGACCCACGACAGGAACAGGGAGACGCCGAACATCCGCCCGTCGCCTTTGGTGTGACCGAGGTCCTCGTAGCGGACCTTGGTCAGGACCGGGTACATCATCAGCAGCAGCCCGATCGCGATCGGCAGGCTGACGGTTCCCACCTTCAGCGTGTCGAGGAAGTCGTTCAGCCCTGGGATCACCGAGCCGAGGGCGAGGCCGCCCGCCATCGCAAGCGCGATCCACAGCGGGAGGAACCGGTCGAGCGTCGACAGCCGCCGGATGACGGCCGCCTCGCCGGGACTGGTTGAAAGCTCGGTCATGGGAGAGACGGCGCCGAACGGGTCACGTCGCGGCAATGTCTCCCTTGTGCGGCGCGACCTCATCGATCAGCGCCATGACCCGCGTCGCGATCTCGTCCCGGATGCGGCGCACGGTCTCGAGGTCCTTGCCGGCGGGGTCCTCGAGCTCCCAGTCCTCGTAGTGCTTGCCCGGGTAGATCGGGCAAGCGTCGCCGCAGCCCATCGTGATCACGGCATCGGCCGCCCTTACGACCTCGTCGGTCAGCGGCTTCGGGAACTCCTTGCTGACGTCGATTCCGACCTCCTCCATCGCCGCGACGACGGCGGGGTTGAGCTCGTAGGCCGGGTCGGAGCCGGCGGACCGAACGTGGAGCCTGCCGTCGGAGAGCTTGTCCAGGAGGCCGGCAGCCATTTGGCTGCGGCCGGCGTTCTGGACGCAGACGAACAGGACCTCGGGCACCTCCTTCGCCACCTTACCCTCGGTCTGGGCCAGAGCCCGCAGCCGCTCACGGGCGAAGCGGTGCACGAACAGCGGCACGAAGTCGCAAAACCGCGCTCCCGAGAGCCGATCGAGGGAATCATCGGCCCAGCGGTCGACCGTCTCGGCGGAGAAAATCCCCGCGAACTCCTCCTTGAGGCTCGCGATTCCGGCATCAACGTGGGCGCGCGTCGCAGGATCGAGTTGAAGACTCACTGGGCACCTCCGCTTAGACGTCTTTATCCACGCTAGGCAATTACATTGATACATTCAAATAGATGAGCATCGATCTGGAACTGTCCCCGAAGCAAAAGCGGCCCAAGGGGGAGCCCTGCTGCGAGCCGGTCGTGTATCCCGACATCGTGCGCGAGGCTGCAGAGCGGATCGCCGGCGTGGCGAAGGCGCTCGGTGATCCGATCCGGATGCAGTTGGTCGATGTCCTCCGCAAACACGCCGGCAAGGTCTGCGTCTGTGAACTTGTGCCGCTCTTCGATCTCTCCCAGCCGACCGTCTCGCATCACCTCAAAGTGCTACGCGAGGCGGGGATCGTCGGCTCGGAGCGCCAAGGCCTTTGGGCGTACTACTACGTCAAGCCGGAAGCACTGGAGGAACTGAGCGCATGGCTGAGCTAGAGACCGTCGAGGCCAAGACCACAAGTTGTTGTTCTCCGGCCGCACAGGAGACCTGCTGTGAGCCCGAGGCCAAGCCGGAGTGCTGCGGCGAGGGTCGCCACCACGTTGGCTGCGGATGCAGTGCAACGGCGGAGATGAGCACGGAAGACATCCGCGAAGTCGTCCGCGAGCGCTACGCCGCCGCGGCGACGGCGGCGGGCACGGCGTCGGCATCGTGCTGCGATAACGCTTCGGTCATCACCGACGAACAGCGCCAGGCATTCGGCGCGGGTCTCTATGAGAGTGAGGATCGAGACGCCGTACCGGACGCCGCGCATCTTGCCTCGCTCGGCTGCGGCAATCCGACCGCTGTCGCCGATCTCCATGAGGGGGAGACGGTCCTTGATCTTGGCTCGGGCGGAGGCATCGACGTGCTGCTGTCAGCGCGTCGAGTCGGCCCCATTGGAAAGGCCTATGGCCTCGATATGACCGATGAGATGCTCGATCTCGCCCGACGAAATCAGCGCGCGGCCGGGGTCGAGAACGTCGAGTTCGTCAAAGGCACGATCGAGGATGTGCCGCTGCCCGACGATTCGATCGACGTGATGATCTCCAACTGCGTCATCAACCTCTCCGGCGACAAGTCGGCTGTATTCCGCGAGGCCGCCCGAGTGCTGCGCCCAGGTGGGCGCTTCGCCGTCACCGACGTCGTGGCCGACGAGGGCATGGACGAGGCGACACGGCGCGACATAGCGCAGTGGACGGGCTGCATCGCCGGCGCACTCACCGCCGTGGAGTTTCGTCGCGAGCTCGAGAGCGCCGGCTTTGAGAACGTCGAGATCCGCGAGACCCACCGCGTGCACGAACAGGCTGGGTCGGCCATCGTGCGAGCCAGTCTGAGCCCGCAGTAGCGGCCACCGCGGCGCCCGGAATCGGCGGTCTCGCCGAAGAGAGCGGGCGGGAGGCCCGCCGCTCGCTAATCGACCTTCTCAAGGGGGAGTCCCGCCTTCTCCCAGGCCGCGAAGCCGCCCGCGACCTCGGCAGCCCCGCGTCGCAGCGTCGCCTTCGAGCGGACGGCATGCTGACAGAGATAGATAGCGCCCGGTCCCTCTGGACTGGCGACATGCTTGGCGAGCGAAACCGGCTCGGCGCCCGGCGGCGCTCCGTGTCGCCGGCGCTCGACCTGCGTCCTCAAGTCGAGCAGTCGCGCATCGCCGCGCTCGACCGCCGTCCAAACCGCCTCGGGTTCTAGAGAGTGCGCCACTCAATCACCACCGAGACAGTGTCGTCCTCCCTCTTGATCTGTTGACCCCTCGGGCCCCGCTATCGCTTCGCGCCGTGGTTCGGCGCTACGCCAAGGCCGTGAGTGTCCCGAGCGGGGCTCACGTTTCGCGAGGGGGCACCGCCCCGAGAGACACCGGCTTTGCGGTGGCGTCGTGCCGCTACGATCCCCACAGGCTCAGGGACAGCGCGCTCGCATGTGTTCCATAAATGTGCCATTCCGCAAAGGCGCCTTAGACGCCTGCGAGAAAAAGTCCTGCATCTGAGCACGAGCCCCGATAGCTCAGCCGGATAGAGCGACTCCCTCCTAAGGAGTAGGCCGCAGGTTCGAATCCTGCTCGGGGCGCTGGGAGGTTAGGGTTCGCCCGGGCCATGCAGTCCGCGCCAGATCGAGGCGAGACCGAGCGCATCCGCCACCGGATGCAGTTGCTGATCAGGATCACGGCGCGCCCGGGGATCTTCCGCGCCGGGATCATGGTGGCGGCCCGTCGCCTGACGCCGGAGGAGGCGCGGATCCTCACCGATCTCGAGGCGAGCGGGATGGACGTCATCCAGCTGCGGGAGGTGCTGCGGGGGGCGCACGTGCTCGTCGACGACCCGGAGCTGTACGACGCCTGGCGTGCGTTCAAGCGCAGCCGGACGCGGATCTCGAGCCACCACAGGACCGTCGACAAGACGCGCTACCCGGACATCGGCCTCAAGGGCCCGCTCGTGCGCGAGAAGCTGCACGGCCGGACCGCCGCCGGTACATGGGTCCAGCTCGAGAAGACGCCCGCGTCGATGGGCGGCAAGAAGCTCCCGCTTCCGACCTGGACCGACATCCAGCATCTGTGGGACTACATCGTCTACCGCATCAGGCGCAGCAACGTCGGTCCCTGGGGGCTGTCGCGGCTGACCGAGAAGCGCCCGATGTACCTGTCGCCCTCCCTGCACGCGACCGTTCCGCTGCCGACGGCGGCGAACGAGGAGGTCGCGGGCGCCCTGGCGCGGATCGAGGCGGACGACGACGTCACGTCGGCGTCGCCCGACCTGGCACGGCGCTTCCCGCCACCAGAGCGCGCGAACGACCTGCTGGAGGTCGCTTTCCGTCCCGGTGAGAGCCCGGGGCGCGGGCTGTTCGGCGGCTCGGACGTCTGGGTCACCGAGGCGGCGTCGGACAGCGCGCGAACGCAGCTCTCCAGGCAGGACGACTCGCCGCCCGCGTGGGAGCTCCCCGAGCCCGGATCGACGCGCCGCGAGAGCCTCGCGGTGGGCGAGCGCGAGCTCGCGTTCGCGGTGAGGGCCGCGGGCCCGTGAGCGCTGCGCCTCGCCGGCCGGGCGCCTCGGACGAGCTCATCGAGGCCGTCGTCGAGCTCGTGCACACGGGCCCGGTACCGCTCGGCGCCTACACGCTGGCCGAGCTCGCGGCGGTGAACGGAACGGTCGCGCTGCTGGAGCGCGAGCCGCCGGCGGAGCTCGTCGCGGAGGCGGTGCGCTCGCTCGCCGCCCGCGACCTCGTCACGACCGAGCCGGGCGCGGACACGATCCAGGTGCGCGGCGACCTGGGAATCGCGATCGCCTTCCAGGAGCGGGCGAAGGTCGTCGTCGACGCGCGCCTGACGGGCACGGAGCCCGACGAGCCGTGGCGTTTCCTCCTCATGCCCCAGCCCGAGGACGTGACGCTCGAGGTGCTGATCGACGCGCTGGGGATCCACCTGTTCGCGTTGCGCACGAGCGCGGAGGCCGCAAGCCGCCTCCGGCAGCGGCTGCCGAGTGGGGACCGCGGGCCGCATGACGCCGACTTCGACAAGGTGCTCGCGGCAAGCGCGGAGACGGCGCTCGTGAGCGTCACGCACTGGGCGCCCCAGGGATCGCCGTCGACGACCGACGTCGCGCTCGCGCACGACGACGGCGCCCTCCACGTGTTCCTGCGCGACCCCGACCAGCCGAGCCGCATGGTCGCCCAGGGCCTGGACGCCGACGAGCTGCACGCGCTGCTCGCGAAGTTCGCGGATCCGCGACCGCGTGGGGACGGGCAGGACGGGAGCTGATCGAGCCCGGCGCGTCGGAGCGGTCCTCACGTTCAAGCGGTAGAACGCCGGCCCTAGTGGGCGGTGGGCGGCGGCGGCTGGGAGTCGACGATCGAGATGTGGCCGGTGATCAGGGCCTGCTCGCCGGTATCGGATGGGGCGGAGCAGTCGGACGGCCGGCGCCCGTCGAGGAGGCCGGTCAGGCGGGCCCCGAAGGTGTCGGGGTTGCCGTCGTGCACCGTGATCGTCACGACGCCGGGCCCGCCCGTCTCATCGTCGAAGTTGAGCGTGGCGTCGGCCCCGTCGACAGCGAGGCAGGTCACCGGTCCGCTCAGCTGCTTCCAGATCGGCTCCGTCGGGGAGGGGAAGAGGACCTCGATGGCCACGTGCCCCCCCGCGCTCTCTCCGCTCGGACCGCTGACCGCGGTGATCGCATCCACGCGCAGGCTGCCGTCCTGGGTCTCGCCCTGCCCGCCCGAGAAGAGCACCGAGTCCTGACCCGCGCAGCCGATCAGGGCGAGGGCCGCTCCCACGAGCACGGCGCTGAACAGCGTCCTGCGCACCACACGAGCCTCCGCTCCTCGATCCAGCCCAGCTCTCGACTACACCGGACCCCTGGGAGAAAGTCAATCCCCTCAAGGGCTACTCAGCGGTCCGGGCGCTCCGCATCGACCTCGTCGATCCGGAGCGCGGTCTCACCTCACTATGGGCGTCGGCTGGGAGTCGACGATCGAGATGTGTCCGCTGATCAGAGGCTTTCCGTCGGGGACCGGGGTAGGGGGGCAGTCGCCGGGCGGCGGGCCGCCTACAAGGCGAGCCGCGAAGGTGTCGGGGTTGCCGTCGTGCACGGTGATCCTTATGACGCCGAGACCGAGCTGCTGCTCGTCGAAGTTGAACGTGGCGTCGTGCCCGTCGACAGCGAGGCAGGTCACTGGTCCGCCCAGTTGGACCGGCCCACTCGGGCCAAGGGCCTCGAGGGACACGCTCCCGCCCGCGTTCTCTCCGCTCGGACCGCTGACGGCGTTCATCACATCCAGGAACGTGTCCCGGGTCTGGCCCTGGCCCGTGAGGCTCACCGAGTCCTGACCCACGCAGCCGGTCAAGGCGAGGGCCGCTGTCATCAGGACGGCGCTGAACAGCGTCCTGCGCACCACACGAGCCTCCACTCCTCGATCCAGCCCAGCCCTCGACTACACCGGACCCCTGGGAGAAAGTCGATCCCCGCAGAGGGTACTCAGCGGTCCGGGCGCTCCGGGTAGACCTCGTCGATCGTGGTCAGCGCTCGGTAGGGCGCGGGTGCGGCGGCCGCGCGGATCGCTTGGGCGCCTCCGGCGAGGCGGTCGCAGATCGCGAGCACGCCGCAGATCTCGAGCTCGGCTTCGCGGACCGCTTCGAGCGCGCGCAGCGTCGAGCCGCCAGTTGTCACGACGTCCTCGACCACCAGGCAGCGCTCGCCGGGCTCGAGCTCCGGGCCCTCGATGCGGCGTCCGAGCCCGTGCTCCTTGGCCTCCTTGCGCACGAAGAACGCCTTGACGTCGGCGCCGCCGGCCAGCGCCGCGCAGGCGATCGGGTCGGCGCCAATGGTCAGGCCGCCGACGGCGGTGGCTCCCCATTCGCGCGCCTGCTCGGCGACCAGCGCCGCCAGCGCCATGAAGCCGCGCGGGCGCAGGATCGCGCGCTTGGCGTCGACCAGGTACTGCGCCCGCGCACCGCTGGTCAGCGTCACCTCGCCGACGATGAGCGCGTGCTTGCGCAGCTCGGAGAGGAGCGTCTCCCGGGGGTCAGGAGTGCCTGGCACGGTAGACGGCCCGACCAAGCCGGTTCCCGGTCAAGCTGGACGCCGCACGCCAGCGCAGCGGTAGCAGCCGGCACCGACTGCGAAGCAGTTGGTGCACGAGCATGGCGGGTGGCGATCCAGCGCCGGGCGGGGGCCGGGTCGGCCGTGCCGGACCACCGTGTCGGGCGCTCCTATCGATAGACGTCGATCCGGTCGCCCAGCCGGAGCCAGTTCATGATCTGGCGCGAGTAGGTCGTCGGCGTGCGCAGGCAGCCGTGGCTGGCCGGGTAGGACGGGACGCTGGGGAAGCCGTGCAGCGCGAAGCCGCGGATGAAGTAGACGGAGTTCACCATCCCCTCGGAGTTCGTGCCGGGCGACTTGCGGCGGAAGCGGAAGCGGCCGCGGATCGTGGGCGTCGAGGGCTTGCCCGAGCTCGTGGGAACCGTCCGGTACACGCGCCCGCGACCGTCGATCAGCGCGTAGACCTGACGCGAGAGCTTCGCCTCGACGCGGTTGCGGCCCGTTGCGCCGTAGCGCGGGACGAAGCGCCCGGCCCCGCGCGCCACGCGGAGGTAGACGCTGCGCGACATCGAGAAGTTGCGGGCCATGCGGTTGACCTTGCGGTAGGCCATGATCGCCCAGCGCGTGCGCAGGTCGTAGCGGCCCGACTGTCCCGGCCAGTAACTCATGGCGGCGAGGCGCTGCTGGATGAAGCGCACCGACGGTCCCGAGCGCGCCTTGGGATTGAGCACGAATACGGTGAAGCGCCCGCGCGGCGCGCTGCCGCCCGGAGCGGCCGGTCGCACGACCTCGACGCTGGTCTGCCCGGGACGGTTGAGCTTCAGCTTGACCGCGAAGGAGCCGCCCGCCTTTGGCGTGACGCGCCGGGTGAGCGCGACCTTCCTGCCGCGGTAGAGCCGCACGATTACGTCGCCGGCCCCAGCGCGGGCCACCCCCGCGACGCCCCAGGCACGGCCGGCGATCACCGCGCGGGCCTTACCGAATGCGTACGTCCCCGGAGCGGTGACGGTCAGCGGGCCCGAGGCACCCTGAGCGGGCGCCGCCAGCGCCAGCGCGGGCAGCGAGACCAGTCCGAGGAGCAGCAGACGGGGGCGCACGGCGCGCGCATCCTACTCAGCAGTGTGGTCGTGAGCCAATGCCGGCCCAGCCTGGGCGCGGACGACTATCGGAGCGAGCACCAGCGCACACAGGGACAGGGCCCCGATCACCACCAACGGGATCTGCCAGCTCCAGTGCTGCGAGGCGCCGTAGGCGATCGAGTTGTTGATCGCGTGCAGCGCGATGCAGGGCAGCAGCGAACCGGTGCGCCAGTAGAGCAGGCACAGCAGCACGCCGAACACCGCGAGCGGCACCAGGTAGGCGACGGGCGACGAGCCGGCGTGGATGGAGCCGAAGACGATCCCGGTGAGGATCGCGGCGACCGCCACGCCCTTCCAGTTGCGAAGCGCGGAGAAGAAGAAACCGCGGAAGAACGTCTCCTCGGCGATCGGCGCGAAGACGGTCACGAGCACACCAACTGCCACCAGCGCCACCGTGCTCGTGTCGGCACCGAGCTCCGACGGCAGCTCGTCGCTGCGGCTGACGTGCGCGCCGACCGCGTCGAGGAACGCGAGCCACGCCGCGGTGAACGTGAGGAAGGTGACGTAGGCGACCACGGTCCAGCCGATCGCCGGCCGCAGCCGCGTCGGGCGCAGGCCGAAGTGCCACGGCCCGCGCGCCGGGGTCACGCGCGCGAGCAGCACGGCGGCGCCGACGAGCGCGAGGTCCTGGAACACCGTCGCGGCGATCACGGCCGCGGGCGGCGGGTCGTTCAGGTCGCCGCCCGCGATCGCCACCCCGATGCCGGCGATGAGGGCCGCGCCGACGATCGCGACACCGAAGCCCGCGAGCAGCCCGACGAGGGCGATCCACGGCGGCCACGGAGTCACCGGCCCGGGCCGGGGGCCTGCACGCCGCGGCGGAAGGCGCGGTGGCGGCGCGCCCTCGGGCAGCTCCGGGAGCTCCGGCGGGCGCCCCGGGTGGGGATGGGCGTAGGACACCGCAGCAAGCTTACGTAGGGCGCTTCGCCGGCAGGCCCTGTGGCCGCGCCGTCAGGCCGGCACCAGCGCGGGCAGCTCGGCCAGCGAGCGGATCGCCTCGACGCCGTCGGGCGGGGCGCCGTCGCGGACCAGGAGCACGGCACGGATCCCCGCCCCGCGCGCACCGGCGACGTCCTCGTCCAGGCGGTCGCCCACGTGGATCGCAGCGCCCGGGTCCACGCCCCCGGCTAGCTCGAGCGCGCGCGCGAAGATCGCCGGCCCAGGCTTGTCCGCACCCGCCTCGGCCGAGCTGATCGCCGCGTCGAGGAGCTCCGTCACGCCCGCCTGGGCGAGCGCGTCACCCAGCGAAACGTCCCAGTTGCTGACCGCCACGCACTTGACGCCCGCCGACCGCAGGTCGCGCAGTGCGGCCACGGCGTCCTCGTGCGCTCGGAAGCGCAGCGACGCGAGCAGCGCAGCGAGCACATCGTCGACGGAGTCGCCGGAGAGCGCGGGAAGGCAGTCGCGGACCACCGCGGCACAGGCGCGTCGCAGCGCCAGCAGGCCGGCCGGGTCCTCGCCTTGGAGATGGTGGGCGCGGTAGAAGGCGATCTCGGCCGCCATCGCGCGCTCGGCGTGCTCCAGGCTCACTCGCGCCCCGAGCCGCTCGCTCAGCGCGCGACGAAGCAGCGGCGCGGGCGGCTCGAGCTCGACCAGCGTGCCCATCGCGTCGAGCAGCACCGCTTGAACTGGGGCCATGCAAGCCATCGTGGCACGGGACCGAGCCGGCGGAGGAGCGGCGGCGGGCAGCTAGAATCGTGACCCCGGCGCCTTCGCCTCATCGCGCCGCGCCCCCTCCATGTCACGCCGCCAGCGACAGAAGCGGCGTCTCCGCCACAGCCGCGGGGGCGCGTCGAGGGTCGTGCTCCTGTTGCTCGGGGTCGCCGGCGCGACGCTCGCGATCGGTGTCATTGCCGCGATCGGCTACGTGCTCTCGATCGCCAACTCGGCGCCTGACATCAACACGCTCAAGCCCGTCGACAAGGGCGCCGTCTCGTCGGTCTACGCCGCCAACGGGCAGCGCCTCGGGTTCATCGGGTCCGACGAGCTCCGCACCCCGATCGAAGGCGCGCAGATCCCCAAGGTGATCAAGCAGGCGACGGTCGCGATCGAGGACAAGCGCTTCTACAAGCACGGCGGCGTGGACTACCCGGGCATCATTCGCGCCGCCTTCGACAACCTCAAGTCGGGCAAGACGGTGCAGGGCGGCTCGACGATCACGATGCAGCTCGTCCGCAACCTCGCCTACGTCTCCACCGAGCGGACCTACCAGCGCAAGATCAAGGAGGCCAAGCTCGCCGACGAGCTCGAGTCCGAGCGCTCGAAGGACTGGATCCTCGACACCTACCTCAACAGCGTCCCGTACGGGACGGTCGGCGGGCGCTCGGCGATCGGGATCGAGGCGGCGTCGCGGCTGTTCTTCGACAAGCCCGCGCGACGCCTGCGCTTGAAGGAGGCCGCGCTGCTGGCCGGCCTGCCCCAGGCTCCTTCGGACTTCAACCCGTTCACCAACGCCCCCCAGGCCAAGGCGCGTCGCAACGAGGTCCTGATGAACATGGCCAAGCAGAAGATGATCACGCCGCTCGAGGCCGCGCGCGCGGAGCAGGCACCCCTCGGAGTCCGCCCCAACGACTACTACACGCGCACGAAGGAGAACTATTTCTTCGACTACGTCAAGCAGAGCCTGATCGACCGCTACGGCGCCAACACGGTCCGCCGCGGCGGCCTGAAGGTGTACACGACGATCGACCTCGGGCTACAGCAGGCCGCGCGCAACGCGATCGCCGGCCGGCTCGGCGACCCGAGCGACCCGCGCTCGGCGATCGTCACCGTCGACCCCAAGACGGGCTGGATCCGCGCCATGGCGGCCTCCAACGACTACCGCCGCAGCAAGTACAACCTCGCCGCCCAGGGCCGCCGACAGCCGGGTTCGACCTTCAAGGTGATGGTGCTGATGACCGCGCTCCGCAAGGGGATGAACCCGGCGAGCACGACCTACACCTCCAAGCCGCTCGACATCAACGACCCTCGCTACGGGCCGTGGAAGGTCAAGACCTACAGCGGCTCATACGGCGGCACGATGAACCTCATCCAGGCAACGCTGCAGTCCGACAACACCGTCTACGCGCAGCTGATCCTCGACGTCGGGCCCGAGGCGGTGAAGGAGACCGCGCGGATGATGGGGATCACCTCCAAGCTCAACGGGTACCCGGCTGAGGGCCTCGGCGGCCTCGAGGACGGCGTCTCGCCGCTGGAGATGGCCACGGCCTACTCGTCGATCGCCAATGGCGGCTACCGCATCAAGCCGCTTGCGATCCGCAAGGTCGTGTTCCCCGACGGCAAGGTCCAGAACCTCGGCCGGGCCAAGCGCAAGAAGGTGTTCGACACCTCGATCACCAACGAGGCGACGAACATCCTCGAGCAGAACATCCAGCGCGGCACCGGCACGGCGGCGAACATCGGCTGCCCCGCGGCGGGCAAGACCGGCACGACCGACAACTACACGGACGCCTGGTTCGTCGGCTTCACACCCAAGCTCACCAGCGCGACCTGGGTCGGCTACCCGCAGTCCAATGCGATCTCGATGGACGACGTGCGCGGCGTCCGCGTGGCCGGCGGCACGTTCCCGGCCGAGATCTGGGGCGATTACATGCGCGTCGCCAAGGGCGGCTTCTGCGGCGGGTTCGGGAGCTCCGGGCAGGGCTTCACAGGCAGCGGCAACAACGGCGGGAGCGGCATCGACACGCAGGGCGGTGGCGGTGGCGGTGGCGGTGGGGGCAACAGCGTCGACAACCCGGGTGGCAACGGCGGTGGCGGTGGCGGCAACAGCGGCGGCGGCACCGGCAACGGCGGCGGCACTGGCGGAGGGAACGGCGGCGGCTATGACCCGAATCTCTACGAGTCGCCTCCGCAGGGACCTCCGGGCCAGTGAGCGCGCTCCCATCGCCGGTCGAATGACCCCGCCCACGGGCCGGTGCCTCGGCTCGGGCCAGTAACCTCTCCGGCTCGTGGCGAAGGAAGAGAAGGTCGAATTCGAGGGCGAGGTCGTCGAGGCCCTGCCGAACGCGATGTTCCGCGTCCAGCTCGACAACGGCCACACGGTGCTGGGGCACGTGGCGGGCAAGATGCGCCGGTTCCGCATCCGGATCCTCCCCGGCGACCGCGTCCGGGTCGAAGTCTCCCCGTACGACCTCGACCGCGCGCGGATCGTCTACCGGCATCGCTGAGCTGGCGCTGATCGCGGCCATCGAGGCCGCGCTCGAGCGCCGCACCGGCACCCGGGTCGTGCGCTGGATCGGCGACGACGCCGCCGTGGTCAGAGCCGCGCCCTACGCCGTCACCTCCATCGACGCGATGGTCGACGGCGTGCACTTCCGGCGCTCCCAGCTCGAGCCCGAGGACATCGGCCACCGCGCGCTGGCCGGGGCCCTGTCCGACCTCGCCGCCATGGGCTGCGCGCCGGGCGAGGCCTACCTCGCCGCGATCCTTCCCGACGACCTCGACGACGAGCAGGCGCTCGCGCTACACGGCGGCGCCGAGGCGCTGGCCGCCGCCTGCGACACGACGATCGCCGGCGGCGACGTCACCGCAGGACCCGTGCTCGCGCTCGCGGTCACGGTCACCGGATGGGCCGACGATGCGGGCCGGCTCGTCGGCCGCGACGGCGCCCGGCCCGGCGACCGGGTCGGGGTCACCGGCGCGCTGGGGGCCGCGGGCGCCGGGCTGGCGGTCCTCGACGGCCGCGCGCACGGCCCGTCCGAGCTCGTCGATCGCTACCGCCGGCCACGACCACGGCTGGCGGAGGGAACCGCGCTGGCGCAGGCCGGCGCGCGCGCCATGATCGACCTCTCCGACGGCCTGGTCTCCGACGCGGCCCGGATCGGGGAGCGCAGCAGGGCGCGGGTGCGCCTCGAGCTGGACGCCGTCCCGGTCGCGTCCGGCGTTGCCGAGGTGGCCGCGCAGTTAGGCGAGGACGGGCGGCTGCTCGCCGCGACGTGGGGCGAGGACTACGAGCTATGCGTCTGCGCGCCGCCCGAGGCCGCCGCGCGCATGGCGTCGGTGACCTGGGTGGGGAGCGTGGAGGCGGGGCCGCCGGGGGCCGCGCTGCTCGACGCGGGCCGGGAGGTTCCGGCCGGCGGCTTCGAGCACCGCGCGAGGTGAATCCACACCCGATCGAGGATCACCCGGGCGACGGCGTCCTCGTCGATCACGTACTCGTGTCGGGCGACGCGCGCCCTGAGGTCCTCGAGCGTCATGTCCGCTCGCAGTATCGTCTCGAGGCAGGACGAGAGTGAGTTGCGCGCACGCTTCTGGACGGCCTTCCTGGGATGTCGCGAGTCAACTCACGAGCGCCGCGCCGCGCGCTTCGCTGGCAACCAGGCGTGCAAACACCACAATTCGCTGCTTTGCACTGTAGAGCGGGTTGCAGGCCGTGAGGACGAGGCGGCGCTGCTTTGGCACCGACCGCAGCACCGCCACCTCGCTCGGCTTGACGATCTTGGTCTGGAACACCTGGTAGACGAAGCGCCCGTAGGGCATCTCGAGGTCGACCTCGCTGCCCTGGCCGAGCTTGTCGATGTTGCGAAACGGCGCCAGGTAGGTGGTGCGGTGGCCGGCCACCGCCGTCGTTCCCGACAGACCCGGCATCGAGGTGTCGATGTAGCGGCCCGGGCCGCTGCGCAGGTCCGCCGCGTTGGTGCCCTCGACCACGACGAACGTGATGCCGAGGCGGGGGATGTGGATGCGCCCGATGGGCTGGCCGTCGCCCGCCTCCCGGCGCAGCTTGCGGGCGAGGAAGGCGATGCGCCGCTTCTCCGCCCGCAGGCTCTTGAGCGCGAGCCGGTCGCCGGGCTTGAGCGGCTCGCGCTCGAGCTGGCGGAGCTTGTCGCCTAGCTGGTCCTGCTTGATCTGGGCGTAGAGCGCGGACAGCGGCTCCTGCCACACGACGGTCAGACCGGCGTCGAGCAGCATCAGGCCGCCGACGGCGATGAGGACCACTGAAAGGGCACGGGCGGCGCGGTGCACGGCCCGAGTATGGCGAGCGGTCAACGGCGGAGTGCCAACCGCGGGCGGGCGCGCTCAGCTCCGGAGGACCGACCGCCGGCCGGCGGGCGGGCCCCCGTGCGCAGGTCCCACGACGGCGCCCGCCGGCCTTCGCTCCGGGGCCTCCGGCTTGGGGCGACGGCGCAGGACGGCCAGCAGGCTGAGCAGACAGCCCGCGACGAGCGACCAGATCAGCACGCCGCCTATCCCGATGGCACCGCCTGCCACCAGCAGCACCAGCATCCACACGGCTTCGATGACGTCCATCCCGAACTCGCGCATGTAGAGAAGCGCGACCAGCCCGAGCGGGATCGCGAGCGCGAGCACCGCCGCCGAGGCGAGCACGGTGCGGCCCACCCGCAGGCGCGGCTCCGCGGCCAGCAGCCACACGTGCAGGGCGGGAAGCAGCAGCGCTGCCGCGTACGGGTTGGCGAGCCACGCGGCGCTGACCACGGCGACAGTCAGCAGCGCGACGGCCGCGCCGGCGCCGCCCATCTCCGGCCGTCCGCGCACGCCCATCAACCGCAGGGCGGCAGGGCGGACGGCGAACCAGCCGAGCGCCATCACGAGCGCCGCGCTGCCGATCGTCGCGAGCGCGGCCGCGTCGACCGGGACCGCGCCCGGCGGCGCCGGGGCGCCCGGCGCCGGGATGAGGCCGAGGATGCGCAACAGCCACACGAGCAGCGCGGCGAGGACGAACGGGATCGCGCCCGTGATCGTCCAGCGCAGCCACATCCGCACGGGCTGACGCCGGCGCCGCATGCGCGCGAAGCCGTCGACGGCCGCGACCAGGGCGGGGAGGATCAGCAGGCCGGTCACGAGGCGCACGGCCCATCCGGGAAGGATCTTGGTCTGGACGCCGAGGTCCGCTGTGGGCCGGGCGATCGGGGGCGCGGCGTCGATCGCGGTCACCGTGCGCAGCGCCGCGCGCCCGAAGGACTGCAGGCGGTCCTGTGACACCTGCTCCTCGCCGCCGGGGCCGCGCTCGCCCGTGGCCGACAGCAGCACGGCGGGCGAGCCGCGGTCGTTGAGCTCGCCCTGTTCGGACAGCGTGAGCGGGAAGGCCAGCCGCGCGATGCGCGCCGGCAGCCGGTAGCCCCCGGAGCGCAGGCCGGCCTCGGTGCGCAGCGCCAGGCGAGCTGTCTCGGCGAGCCGCGGAGGCGCGGTCCCCAGCCCGTTCGAGAACGGCACGACCAGCGGCTTGCGCGTCCTCACCCCGGCCATGTCGCCAAGCACGAGCACGGCGTCGACCGGGCCACCCGGGTGCTTGGCGAACTCGCGCGCTCCGGCCAGGCCGGCGGTGCCGCCGCTGGTCGAGACCAGCACCAGCGTGCGGCGCAGCGACCTCCCGGCGCGGAACACGCGCGCGAGCTCGAGCAGCGCCGCCGTCCCCGAGAGCTGCGCTCGCGCGCCACGCTCGAGCGAATCGCGGTGGGCGATCACCACGATGCGCCGCGGATCGAGCCCCTGCCGTACGGCCACCACGGTGGTCAGCGAGCGCTCGCCGTCGGCGGTCTGGGCGTCGAAGCGGCGCGTGGAGACGTCGAACTCGCCGCCCGCCCGCAGCTGGGCGGCGACATTGGCGGCCAGGCGGCGGTCGTCGCGGCCGCCGGGGCGGCGGTCCGGAAACGCCGCGCTGAGCAGGCCGAGCTCGGAGATCGCGCGGCGGCCGTCGAACGCGTCGGGAGCGAGCGTGCTACCCAGGATCGGGGGCTCACGGCTCTGGAGCGCGAAGGCCGCGACGAAAACGGCGAGCACCGCCGGCAGGAACGCCGCGCGGTAGAGGCGCAGGTCGAGCACGGCTGCGCAGCGTAGCCCTCGTGAGCCGAGCCACGCGCGTCTCTAAGCTGTTTCGGGGGTCAGATGCCAGAGCGGTCTCATCGCATCCTGCTCGTAGACGACGAGCCCACGGTTCAGACGCTGCTCTCCTATCCCCTGCGCAAGGACGGCTACGAGGTGGTCGGAGCCGACGACGGCCGCCAGGCGCTGGACCGCTTCGCCGAGCAGCCCTTCGACCTGGTCGTGCTCGACGTGATGCTGCCGGTGCTCGACGGGCTCGAGGTCTGCCGCCGGCTTCGCGCGCGCTCGGCGGTGCCGATCATCATGCTCACCGCCAAGTCGGAGGAGATCGACAAGGTGCTCGGGCTCGAGCTCGGCGCCGACGATTACATCACCAAGCCGTTCTCCGTGCGCGAGTTCCGCAGCCGCGTCAAGGCCGCGCTGCGCCGCGCCGAGCTGAGCCGGCCCGACGGAGCGGCCGACCAGCCCGCCGTGGAGACCGGCGAGCTGCGCATCGAGCCGGCCAAGCGCGCCGTCAGCGTTCGCGGGCACGAGGTCGGGACCACATTCGTCGAGTTCGAGCTGCTGCTGGCGATGGCCAGCGCCCCGGGCCGGGTGTTCACGCGCGACATGCTGCTCGAGCGCATCTGGGGCGACTCCTCCTATCGCGACCCGCGCACCATCGACGTGCACATCCGGCACCTGCGCGAGAAGCTCGAGCGCGACCCCAAGGTGCCCGAGTACATCTTCACCACGCGAGGGGTGGGCTACCGCTTCCGCGACGGCTCCTAGCCCGGTGCGCTCGATCCGCAACCGACTCGCGCTGCTGTTCGCGGCCATCACCGCGGGCTCGATCGCGGTCGTCTACTTCTACGTCGTCCCGCAGCTCGAAACGCGCCTGCGCAACGAGAAGCTCGGCTCGCTCGCGACGGACACGCGCGTCTACACGGGCGCGCTGAGCCGTGCCGTCGGCAGCCGGCTGCCCAAGGGTGTGCTCGACCGCGAGGTGCGCCAGGCCGCCAACCGCTCCAGCGCGCGCGTGACGCTGCTCGACGTGAGCCGCGGCACTGAGGGGATCCGCGTCTCCCCGATCTCGGACTCGACCGGCGGCCCCAACCTCGGCGACCTGCAGTTCCAGCTCGCGCTGCAGGCGATCGCCGAGAAGCGCACGGTCACGGGCACGGAGGCGAGCAGCACCGGCCACCTGGGCCAGGCGGCCAAGCCGATCTTCTACCGGGGCAGCGTCGCGCGCGTGGTCGTGTTCTCCTCGCCGCTCAGCGACGTCTCGGACAACGTCGCGATCATCCGCCGGCAGATCCTCGTCGCCGGCGCGATCGCGCTGGTGCTCGCGGTGCTGGCGGGGTATCTGGTCGCGCGGGCGCTCTCGGTTCGCATCAAGCGCCTCGAGCGCGCGGCGGAGAAGGTCGCGGCCGGCGATTTCTCGGGACGCATCCCGGTCGAGCGCGACGACGAGCTGGGCCAGCTCGCGCTGGCCTTCAACGACATGCAGGCGCAGCTCAAGCAGCTCGACGACGCCCGCAAGCAGTTCATCGCCACCGCTTCGCACGAGCTGCGGACGCCGATCTTCTCGCTCTCGGGCTTTGCCGAGCTGCTGTCCGAGGAGGAGGAGCTCGACCCCGAGACCCGCCGCCAGTTCATCGAGCAGATCTCCGAGCAGGCCGGACGGCTGCGGTCGCTCGCCACCGACCTGCTCGACCTGTCCAAGCTCGAGGCCGGCTCGCTCGACCTGCGCGAGGAGCAGGTCGACGTCTCGGACCTCGCTCGCACGGTGACCGACGAGTTCGTCCCCGCGCTCCACCAGCATCGCTCGCCGCTTCACCTGCGCGTCCCCGAGGAGCGGATCGAGGCGCCCTGCGACCCCGACCGCTTGGCGCAGATCATGCGCATCCTGATCGACAATGCGATCGTCCACACCCCGCCCGGCACGGATATAGAGGTCCGGACTGCGCGCGAGAACGGCGTCGTGCGCCTCGCCGTCCGCGACGACGGCCTCGGCATCAGGCGCTCGATGTTCGGACGCATCTTCGAGCCCTTCTTCACCTCGCATCCGCAGGGCTCCGGGCTCGGCCTGACGATCGCGCGCGAGCTCGCCGAGCGCATGGAGGGACGCCTCGACGTCGAGTCCGCGCCCGGGCGCACCACCTTCACCCTCGAGCTCCCCTCCGACCCCTGAGCGGCGTGCGCGAGCTGGCCGTCGAGCTGGCCCAGCGGCTGCGCGCGCGCGTGCTACCGGCGCTCGGCTCGCACGCGGGCCGTGCGCACGTCGGCGGGGGCGGCGACGGAGACGTCACGTTCGCGATCGACGAGCAGGCAGAGCGCGAGGTCGAGGCGATGCTGGCCGAGCGCGCGCCGGACGTTGCCGTCTACACCGAGGACCGCGGGCTGGTCGAGCCCGCCGGGCCCGCCGAGTGGGTGCTGGTGGTCGATCCGATCGACGGCACGCGCCCGGCCATGGCCGGCTTCGAGGCGGCGTGCGTGTCGGTCGCGCTCGCGCCGCTGGGCGACGGCGACCCGCGGATGGGCGACGTGGAGATCGGTGTGGTGCTCGAGATCAAGTCGGGCGCGAGCTTCGTCGCCGAGCGCGGCCGCGGGCTGCAGGCGAGCGTGCCCATGCGGCTCAGCGACAACCGCGACCTCGGCGCGCTGTTCTGGGCCTACGGGCTGCGCGGGCGGCCCGTGCGCGCGTACGCGGAGGTGCTCGGGGAGCTGCTCGACGGGTCCTCGACCGGAGGCGGGACCTTCGATTTGGGCGCGGCTACCTACGACATGACGCGCGTGATCACCGGCCAGCTCGACGCCTACGTCGAGCCCGGGCCGCTGCTGATCGAGGCGCTGCCGTCGCTGCGCGTCGAGTTCGAGCGCGTCGGCGGCGGCGCCGTGCTCAACAACGCCCCCTACGACCTCGCCGCGGCGACGCTGTGCGTGCGCGAGGGCGGCGCGGTGGTCACGGACGCCGCGGGGCGGACGCTCGACGACCATCCGCTGCTCGGCTCGGGAGCCGACTTCCAGATGTCCGTCATCGCGTCGGCGAGCGCCGGCCTGCACGAGCAACTGGTGGCCGCCGTGGCCGACGGGCTCGCACGGCTGGAGCGAAGCCTGCGCTAGCTCCCCCCGCGCGGCGGCTATCGTGCGTTCGTGCTTCAGCCCGTCGCGGTCGGCCAGAAGAGCCTCACCGACTACACCCACATCGTCGGAAGGGGCCTCATCGAGGAGATCCGCGCGCTGGCCGAGCCGCTGCGCGGTATGCGCATCGCGCACGTGTCCGCGACCGCCTACGGCGGCGGCGTGTCGGAGATCCTCTACACGCTCGTGCCGCTGATGCGCGACGTCGGCCTGGACGTCGAGTGGCTCGTGATCTACGGCCGCGAGGAGTTCTTCAACGCGACGAAGGTCATGCACAACGCGCTGCAGGGCAACCCACAGGACCTGACCGACGAGCAGTGGTCGGTGTGGCGCCAGTACAACGAGATGAACGCGCGCGAGCTGGCCGAGGGCTACGACGTGTGCATCGTCCACGATCCACAGCCGGCCGCGCTGATGGCGCTCGCCCCCGAGAAGGCGCGCCAGTGGGTCTGGCGCTGCCACATCGATCTCTCGGCGCCGAACCCGGCGACGATCGAGCGCCTGCTGCCGTTCGTGGCCGAGTACCCGCTGACGGTCTTCCACATGGCCGACTACGTGCCCGCGGCGATCGACGGCAGCGCCCGCGTCGTGCCGCCCGCGATCGATCCGCTCGCGCCGAAGAACATGGCGCTCTCGCCCGAGGACGCCGCCTACGTGTGCGAGCAGTTCGGGATCGACGTCGAGCGCCCGCTGGTGTGCCAGGTGTCGCGCTTCGATCCCTGGAAGGACCCGCTCGGGGTCATCGATGCGTTCCGCATCGTCAAAGAGAGCCGGCCCGACGTCCAGCTCGCGCTGGTCGGGTCGATGGCCACCGACGACCCGGAGGGGTGGGACTTCTTCAACTCGACGGTCGCGCACGCCGACGGCGAGCCCGACATCCACATCCTCAACAACTTCAACAACGTCGGCTCGATCGAGGTCAACGCGTTCCAGTCGTTCGCCGACGTGCTGGTCCAGAAGTCAACGCGCGAGGGCTTCGGGCTGACCGTGTCCGAGGCGATCTGGAAGGCGCGGCCGTTCGTGGGCGGCGCGGTCGGCGGCATACCGCTGCAGGTCCAGGACGGCACCTCGGGCTTCCTGGTGGAGAGCGTGGAGGAGTGCGCGCAGCGCGTGCTCGAGATCCTCGAGCAGCCCGAGCTGGGCCGCGCGCTCGGGCGGGCGGGCAAGGAGCACGTGCGGCGCAACTTCCTGATGCCGCGGCTGCTGCGCGACTGGCTGCAGATCTTCTCCGAGGGCACGGCCTCGGTGCGGGCGGTGCGTCCGCTCCCCGAGGCGGAGGCGGCGCGGTGACCGACCGCGCTCCGCTCGTCCTCGTCTCCAACCGCGGTCCGGTCACGTTCGAGGCCGGCGGCGAGATCCGGCGCGGCGGCGGCGGGCTGGTGACCGCCTTGACGGGCCTGGCCTCGCACCGCGACGCGGTGTGGATCGCGTCGGCGATGAGCGAGCACGACGTGCGCAAGTCCGAGGAGGCGGGCGGCAAGCCGTTCCGGGTGACCTCTCCGGGCGGCGGCGAGTACCAGATCCGGCTGGTCGCCTCCGATGACGACGCCTACGACCGCTTCTACAACATCTTCGCGAACCCGATGCTGTGGTTCATCCAGCACTACCTCTGGGACCTGTCCAACGCGCCGGACATCCACCGTCACGAGGTCGAGGCGTTCGAGTTCGGCTACAACGTCGTCAACGAGGACCTGGCGCGGGCCGTGGTCGAGGAGATCGACGGCACCGAGGAGCCGGTGGTGATGGTCCACGACTACCACCTGTACACGCTCCCCGCGCTCGTGCGGCGCGCGCGGCCCGACGTGTTCCTGCACCACTTCGTCCACATCCCGTGGACGCAGCCCGACGCGTGGCGCGTGCTCCCGCGGCAGGTGCGCAGCGAGATCTACGACGGCCTGCTGGCCAACGACATCGTCGGCTTCCACACGCGCGCCTACCGGCGCAACTTCCTCTTGTGCTGCAGCGACCTGATGGGCTACGAGGTGGACTTAAAGGAGGGCGTCGTGCGCGCGGGTGATCGGGAGGTGTGGGTGCGCTCCTACCCGCTGCCGATCGACTGGCGGGCGACGCGCTCGATCGCCGACCGCGAGGCGGTGCGCGAGTTCGAGCGCTCGTTGCTGGGTCGCCGGCGCGAGCACCTGGTCCTGCGCGTGGATCGCGCGGACCTCTCGAAGAACGTGCTGCGCGGCTTCACCGCGTTCGACATCTTCCTCGAGCAGCACCCCGAGTTCCGCGAGAAGGTGACGTTCATCGCGCAGCTGATGCCCTCGCGGACCGACGTCCCCCAGTACGCCGAGTACCTGGAGCGGATCGAGGCTCTGGTCGCGGTAGTCAACCACCGCCATGGCACGCCGGACTGGATGCCGATCCAGCTCAAGTTGCGCGACGACCTCGAGGAGGCGTTCGCCGCCTACAAGCACTACGACGTGCTGATGGTCAATGCCATGTTCGACGGGATGAACCTGGTGGCCAAGGAGGGCCCGCTGGTCAACGAGCGCAACGGCGTCTCGATCCTGTCCGAGAACACGGGCGCGCACGAGGAGCTCGGCGAGTTCGCCCTGTCGGTGAACCCGTTCGACGTCCAGGAGACCGCCGACTCGATCCACGCCGCGCTGACGATGTCCTCGGCGGAGCGCGAGCGCCGCCGCTCGGGCCTCGAGGCGATCGTGACCCAACGCGACCCGGGCGACTGGATCGACGACCAACTCGCCGACATCCGGGCCAAGGCGGGCGGCGAGCAGGGGCGGTCGTAGCGCAGCGACCCCTTAGGCCCGCCGGCCCTCTTCGGCACGTCCCCTCCGCGGCCGACCGCACGTACACGCACCTCACCGCGGCCGACCGCACGTACACGCACCGCGCCGCCCGGCTCACTCCGGCAAGAACTCGCTGCCCGCGTCCGGGTCGGGCCTCGGCGACGGGCTGGGAGATGGGCTGGGAGCGGGCGAGGGGGACGGGCGGGGCGGGGTCGAAGGAGCTGGGGTCGGGGAAGGTCTCGGAGCTGGAGCCGGCCTCGGTGTCGGACGCGGAGCGGGACTTGGGGTCGGATGAGAGCCGGGCCGTCCGGAACCGCTCCGCGAGCTGCCGCGAGTCGCGCGTCGACGACCGCCGCGGCGCCGTCCTCCGTCGCGTCCGCGCGCCCTGGCCGCGGCGCTCGCCCGCCGACCGCGCGAGCGCCGGCTCCCGCGCGAGCGGCTCCGCGGCCGGGTGGAGGCGCGCCCGCGAACGGCTCCGGCCGCGGCCGTGCGGTCGCTGCGGCGCCGGGCGCCGGCACTTCTCCTCGGGACCCCGGGTCCGGCCGGCCCTTGTCCCGCGCCACGCGGAGCGACCGGCGCGACCGGAGCGACCGGAGCGACGGGCCGGGCTATGTCCGGCGGCAACGCGGGCTCGCTCGACGAGAGCGCCGGCCACGCGACGACGGCCGCCACCGCGGCCAACAGCGCGGCGGCGCGCGCGACGTTGTCCCACCGGATGCGCCGGCGCAGCGGCGCAGGCTCCATGTTCCACTCCTCGTGGTCCACGCTGAGCCTAGGCTGCGGGCGGCGCTTTCTCGCCCCCATTCGGGCCTCAGGCCGACCGCAACCCCTTTGCTAAGGTCGGCGCGCTCGTGAGCCCGACCTACGACCTCATGCTGCTGCTCGATGCGTCCGCGGACGACGATCGGCGCGAGAAGATCATCGGCGACGTCGAGAGCGCGATCTCGACGCAGGGCGCGCTCGTCGGCCGTCACGACTGGGGGCTGCGCCCGCTGGCCTACGAGATCCGCCATGCCACGGAGGCCCACTACCACCTCTTCCAGTTCGACGGGCCGCCCGAGCTCCTCGAGCAAGTCGACCGCTACCTGCGCATCACCGACGGCGTTACGCGGTTCCGCATCATCAAGCTCCGCCCGGGCACGCCGCCGCCACCGGACGCGCGCCCCGAGCGCCCGCCCGAGCCGGCGCCCGCGGTCTGACGACGGCGGCACGGCCCCTTCGCCAGCGCGCGGCTCCTCCCTGGGACCAGCGCTTCGCCGCCGCCGCCCGCACGGGTCGACTTGCACTCGCGACGGCGGCGGCCACAGGAGCGCGAGTCACAACTCTGCGCAGATTGGGGCATCGCCGCCCGTACCCGCCGCACGCCTCGGTACGCTCGGAGCGAGTCAATGAGTCATGCGAGCGGCCCGGGCCGGAGCCGCCGAAAGGAGCATCGTGGCCGCAACGAACTTGAACAGAGTGGTCCTCACGGGGAACCTGACCCGTGATCCCGAACTGCGCTCACTACCGAGCGGAACGTCGGTCTGCAGCCTGCGGGTGGCCTGCAACACGCGTCGCAAGGACAACGCGACGGGCGAGTGGGTCGACAAGCCGAACTATTTCGACGTGACCGTGTGGGGCGCACAGGGCGAGAACTGCGCCCGCTACCTCTCGAAGGGCCGTCCGGTGGGCATCGACGGGCGCTTGGAGTGGCGCGAGTGGCAGACCCAGGACGGCCAGAAGCGCCAGTCCGTGGAGATCGTCGCCGAATCAGTCCAGTTCCTCGGCGGCCGCGAGGACGGCGGCGGAGGCGGCAACGGCTTCACGCCCCGAAGCGACGTCCCGGTCGACGAGGCGGACTTCAAGGTCTCCCAGGCAGCCCCGGCAGCAGCAGGCGAAGACGACATCCCGTTCTGAGCTCGGCGCACGCCTAGCTCAGTCCCGCCCCGCGTCGGACACCGCCGAGCGGGGCGGGGCGCTCGTCAACGCGTCGGGACACCGCGCCTGCCGGGCCGGGCGGACGCGGAGGCCGTGCCAACGAGGGCCGCTGTGAGCGGCCCGACCGGCGTCGCTACCCTTGAGCTGCCACAATGGCGCGCCGCGTCCGCCCCCGCGGGCGGGCCGCGATTGCGGCGTTTCTTCTTTCCAGGTAGCGAGACGACTTCATGGCCAAGCAACGCAACCGGCGGCCGGCCCCGGCCCGGCGCAGAGACAAGAGAGGCGGCCCCGGCGCGGGCCGGCGCAAGCCCTGCCCCTTCTGCCGGGACAAGATCGAGCAGGTCGATTACAAGGATTCCGGGTCGCTCCGGCGCTTCATCTCCGAGCGCGGGAAGATCCGCTCGCGGCGGATCACCGGCGCCTGCCGCCGGCACCAGCGCCAGATCGCCCGGGCGGTGAAGCGCGCGCGCGAGCTCGCGCTGCTGCCGTACGTCGCCGACGTGCGCGAGAGCCGTGGCGAGCGCGGCGAGCGGTCGCCGCGACGCGACGACGAACGCTGACCATGGCGCAGGCCATCCTCCTCCAGGACGTCGACCGGCTCGGCGAGCGAGGCGAGGTCATCGACGTCGCGCCCGGCTACCTGCGCAACTACCTCATTCCCCGCAAGCTCGCGCAGCCGTCGACGCCCGGCGCGCTGGAGGCCGCACGCAAGCGCCAGGAGGCGGCCGAGCGCGCTGCCCAGGAGGCGAGCGAGCGAGCGCAGGAGAACGCGCAGGTCCTGGGCCGCACCGTCCTGACGATCTCGCAGCAGGCGGGCGAGGACGGTCGCCTGTTCGGCTCGGTCACCGCCCAGGACATCGTCGATGCGATCCGCGACGCCCGCGGCCTGCGCCTCGACCGTCGCAAGGTCCGGCTCGAGGACCCGATCCGCAACGTCGGGACCTACATGGTCGACGTCGAGGTCGCCGACGGCGTGACCGCGGCGGTCAAGACCATGGTCGTCGACCAGACCTAGCGGCAGCGCTCGAAGGTCAGCCACCCCGGCGAAGCGCCGCGCCACCCCCCGAGGTCGGGCGGACGGTGCCGCGCGCAACCCGGTTGCGGAGCTCCGACACAGCTCTGTGCAGAAGCTGAAACGAAACTGACGGAGCTTGCGGGAAGGCTGCCCGCGCCCCGACTTTGCCCTCCTGCCCGCGACCTACCATGGCCGCGGCGATGAGCGTGACGCGCGGGAACGGAGTCGGGAGCGAGGCCAAGGGCGCCGGCGTCGTCCCTCCCCACAACCTCGACGCGGAGCAATCCGTCCTCGGCGCCATCCTGCTCTCCGAGCGGCCGATGTACCGCCTCGTCATCGACGAGGGCCTGCGTCCCGACCATTTCTACCGCGACCGTCACCGCGCCATCTACGGCGCGATGCTCGCTCTCTACGAGGCCTCCGAGCCCGTCGACGCGATCACGGTCATCGAGCACCTCCGGCAGGCGGGCGAGCTCGAGCGCATCGGCGGCCCGGACACCGTCAACGCACTCGTCGGCGCGGCCGAGGCGCCGGGGAACGTCCGCCATTACGCGCAGATCGTTCGCGACAACGCGCTCCTGCGGCGCCTGCTGAACACCGCGTACGAGATCCAGTCGAGCGTCATGACCCGCGACGGCGCGCCCCGCTCGCTGGTCGAGTGGGCCGAGAAGGCCGTGCTCGAGGTCGCGCAGGACGATCGCCAGAAGGACTTCCAGGCGATCGACGACATCCTCCACCGCGAGCTCGACAAGCTGCACCGCCTCTCCGAGGAAGGCCAGGCGCTCACCGGCACCCCGTCGGGCTTCAAGGACCTCGACGAGCTGACGGGAGGCTTCCAGCCCGGAAACCTCATCGTGATCGCGGCAAGACCGGCCATGGGTAAATCGGCCCTGGTCACGAACATCGCCGAGAACGCCGCCGTGGACCATGGGAAGTCGGTCGCGCTGTTCTCGCTGGAGATGTCCGAGGCCGAGCTCGCGCAGCGGTTCGTGGCTTCCCAGGCGAAGATCAAGGGCGAGGAGCTCCGCAAGGGGCGCGTCGCGGAGCAGCGCTGGCCCAAGATCATCCAGGCCTCCGAGCGGCTCGCGGCCGCGCCGCTGTTCATCGACGACTCCAGTGACGTCGGCGTGCTGGAGGTCCGCGCGAAGGCGCGCCGCCTGCACAGCCAGGTGCCCGGCGGGCTCGGGCTTGATCATCGTCGACTACCTGCAGCTCATGCGGGCCGACGAGCGGGTCGAGAGCCGCGTGCAGCAGGTCGGGCAGATGAGCCGCGGGCTGAAGATCCTCGCGCGCGAGCTCGACGTGCCGGTCATCGCGCTCTCGCAGCTCAGCCGTGCGGTCGAGACGCGCGGTGGCGAGAAGATCCCGGTCCTGTCGGACCTGCGAGAGAGCGGCAACCTCGAGCAGGACGCGGACCTCGTCGTGTTCATCTACCGCGAGGAGTACTACGAGGAGGACTCAGAGCGCGAGGGCGAGGCCGACCTGTTCATCGCCAAGCACCGCAACGGCCCCGTCGGCAAGGTCACGCTGACCTTCCAGAAGGAGTTCCCCAAGTTCCTCAACTTCGCGTCGTCGGAGCGCTTCGCGTGAGCGCGGGCTGTCCCTTCGGCGTCTGCGACGGCGACGGCTGGGTCGTCGACGAGGCTACGAACACGGCGTCGCCGTGCCGCTGCCGCTCGCAGCGGATCAGCGTCAAGCGCGCACGCTCTCTGAGCGGCGTGATCCCCAGGCGCTACCGGGGCGTCTCCTTCGACCGGCCGCCGGTCACCTACATGGACGAGAAGGTCGTCTCCGCCGTCCGCCGCTACATCCGCAACCTCGACTCCAACCTCGAGCAGGGACGCGGGCTGTGCTTCGTAGGCGACGTCGGAACGGGCAAGACCACACTCGCGATGCTCGTCTCAAAGCACGCGCTGGAGGCCGGCCGGTCCGTGGCCATCTACTCGATGCCGCGGCTGCTCGCCGACATCCGCACCACCTACGACGAAGGCAGCGATCGCTCCTACGTCGACATGCTCGACCGCCTCGCCGCCGTCGACCTGCTCCACCTCGACGACGTCGGCGCGGAGCGGACGAGCGAGTGGGTGCTCGAGCAGCTCTACGCGATCATCAACGCGCGCTACGAGGAGGGTCGCTCGCTGCTGGTGACGACCAACGTCGAGGATCGCGACGCGCTGCGCGCGCAGATCGGCGCGCGGACCGTCTCGCGCCTGGTCGAGATGTGCGAGGACATCGGGCTGTTCGGCGCGGACCGCCGGATGGACGTGAGCACCGCCTCCTAGACTCCCCTGCGCCATGCCCGGGGGTATCGCGATCGTCGGCGCCCAGTGGGGCGACGAAGGGAAGGGAAAGGTGACCGACCTGCTCGCCGAGCGGGCCGACATGGTGATCCGCTTTCAGGGCGGCAGCAACGCCGGGCACACGATCGTGCGCGGCGACGAGCAGTACAAGCTGCACCTGATCCCGAGCGGGATCCTGTACCCCGGCAAGGTGTGCGCGATCGGCAACGGGGTCGTGATCGACCCGCGGCGGCTGATCGAGGAGATCGACGGCCTGCGAGCGCGGCGGGTGGAGGTCGGCGGGCTGCGCGTGTCGGCCAACGCGCACGTGATCATGCCCTACCACCTGATGCTCGACTCCGCCGGCGAGCAGCGGCTGGGCAAGCTGCAGATCGGCACGACGCGCCGCGGGATCGGGCCCTGCTACGCCGACAAGGCCGAGCGGCTGGGGATCCGCGTGCAGGACCTGCTCGACGAGAAGATCCTCAAGAAGAAGATCACCGCCGCGCTCGAGCCCAAGCGCCTCTCGCTGCGGCCCTACGCCAAGGACCCGCGCCTCGACCTGCAGTCGATGACCGAGGACTACCTCACCTACGGCCACCGCCTCGAGCAGCACATCGCCGACACCGCGCGCCTGGCCTGGGGCGTGCTCGACGACGGCGGGACGGTCATCTTCGAGGGCGCGCAGGGCGCGCTGCTCGACATCGACCACGGCACCTATCCGTTCGTCACCTCGTCCAACCCCGTTGCCGGCGCGGCCTGCACCGGCGCGGGCGTCGGGCCGCGCGATGTGAACGAGGTCTGGGGCGTGGCGAAGGCCTACGCGACCCGCGTCGGCGCGGGCCCGTTCCCGACCGAGCTCGACGGCGAGCTCGCCGAGACGCTGCGCAGCCGCGGCGGCGAGTTCGGCACCACCACCGGCCGCGCCCGCCGAGTCGGCTGGCTGGACCTCGTCGCGCTGCGCTACGCCGCGCGCATCAACGGCCTCACCGCGCTCGCCGTGACCAAGCTCGACGTGCTGGCGGGCGTCGACCGCATCCGCGTGTGCACGCGCTACCGCGGAGGTGAGGACGCCCAGTTCGACCACTTCCCCTACCACCAGTCGGTCCTGCACCGCGTGACCGGCGAGTACGAGGAGCTCGAAGGCTTCGACGCGGACATCGGCGACGTGCGAAGCGAGCACGAGCTGCCCGACGCGGCGCGCGAGTACCTGCAGTTCATCTCCGAGCACGTGGGGGTCCCGATCGCGCTGGTGGGCGTCGGACCGGGGCGCGACCAGGTGATCTGGACGGCCGAATCGCAGTCCGCGGTCGCGCCACGGCTACAGCAGGCCTAGTCTCGCGCCGATAACGGTCGGGAATGCCGAGCGTCACGCCCGCAGCCCGAACGCTGCTCGCCGTCGCGTTGGTCGCGGTCGGAGTGATAGCCCTGCACGCCACCGGCGTCGGCGGCGCGAGCCTCGACGGCGTCGTCTACAACGGCGCCTACAACGTCGCCCTGGTCGCCGCCGCGCTGCTGTGCCTGCTGCGCGCGAGCCGCCGTCCCGGGCGCCTCGGCGAGCGCGTCGCCTGGCTGTCGATCGGCCTCGGGCTGGCGGCCTGGAGCGCGGCCGACATCGGCTGGTCGGTCCTGTATGGCGCGGACGGCTCGCCCACGTCGTTCAGCGTGGTCGACGTGGGCTACCTCCTCTACTACCTGCTGATCTTCGCCGGCCTCGGGCTGCTGATCCGCGAGCGGTCGGGCGACCTTCGCCCCAGCACGTGGCTGGACGGGATCGTCGAGGGCCTGGTCGTCGCCGCGCTCGCCGCCGCGCTGCTGGCCGGCCCGGTGCTGGACGACGGCACCGCCGGCGACGCGGGCCGCGTGGTCGTCAGCGTGGCCTACCCGATCCTCGACGTGCTGATGATCGGCTTCGTCGTCGCCGCCTTCGCCCTCTCGGGTTGGCGGCCCGGCAGGGCGTGGGCGCTGCTCGGCGCCGGCCTCGCCGTCGGCGCGCTGGCCGACGTGCTCTACCTGTACCTGGTCGCCGTCGGCGGCGGCGAAGGGCACCTGCTCGACGCTCTCTGGCCCGCGTCTGTCACGCTCATCGGGGCCGCCGCGTGGCAGCCTACGCGGCGCGCGACGGCGAGGCCGGTCGGGGCCTGGACCGTCGCCGGCTTCCCGGCGCTGGCGGCGGCGGTGGCCGGCGGGCTGCTGTTCGTCGCGGCCAACGCCGCTCTCAACCCCGTGGCGCGCGTGCTCGCGGCGGCAGCGCTCGCCGCGGCGCTGGCCCGCATGGCCCTGGCGCTCGCCGAGAACACGCGCATGCTCCATCACAGCCGGCGTGAGGCGCTCACCGACGGGCTCACGGGCCTCGGCAATCGCCGGAAGCTGATTCTCGATCTCGAGCGCGAGCTCTCCTCTCCCGAGGGCGACCACGTGCTCGCGCTGTTCGACCTCGACGGCTTCAAGCAGTACAACGACGCCTTCGGCCACCCGGCCGGCGACGTGCTGCTGGCGCGGCTCGGAGCCAGGCTGGGCGAAGCGGTGGCCCGCGGGGGTGAGGCCTACCGGATGGGCGGCGACGAGTTCTGCGCGCTGCTCCGCATTCCGCACCGGGCGGACCCCGCCCTTGCAGTCCAGGTCGCCGCGCGCGCCCTGAGCGAGCGCGGCGAGGGCTTCGCCGTCTCCAGCTCGTTCGGCTCGGTGGCGCTCGGCAAGGAGGCGACCGACGCGATCGGGGCGCTGCAGCTCGCCGACCGGCGCATGTACAGCCAGAAGGACAGCCGGCGCAGCTCCGCGCGCCGGCAGGCGCGCGACGTGCTTCTCAAGGCCCTCGACGAGCGCCGTCCCGAGCTCGCCGACCACGTGCGCGACGTCGCCGAGCTCGCCGTCGGCGTGGGCGCGCGCCTGGGCATGGCCGACCAGGCGCTGGAGGAGGTCGCGCGCGCCGCCGAGCTGCACGACGTGGGCAAGGTCGCCGTTCCCGACGCGATCCTCGACAAGCCGGGACCGCTCGAGGACGACGAGTGGGCCTTCGTGCGCCAGCACACGCTGATCGGCGAGCGCATCCTCGGCGCCGCACCGGCGCTGCGCGGCGCTGCGCAGATCGTGCGCTCGAGCCACGAGCGCTGGGACGGAACCGGCTATCCCGACGGCCTCGCCGGTGAGGAGATCCCGCTCGGCGCGCGCATCGTCGCCGTGTGCGACGCGTTTGACGCGCTGACCTCCGGGCGGCCATACCGCGCTGCGGTCGGCACGCCGGCCGCGCTCGAGCGGCTGCGCGCGGGGGCCGGCCCGCAGTTCGATCCGCGCGTGGTCGGAGCGCTGGAGGAGGAGCTGACCTCGCGGGACGGCTACGCGCCGGGGAGCACGCGCTCCTCGCCACGGCGCAGCAGGCGCCTGCCGATGACGGTTGACGCCAGCAGCGCCGCGGCCGACAGAGCGATCTGAACGCTCAGCACGCCCTGCTCGGTCCAGTAGACGTCCTCGAGCTCGAGCAGCAGCGCCGACTCGTCGAGCGTCAGCGCGACGCCGAAGCCGTAGGGGATCGCGAGCCACTCCTCGAGCTCAGCGTCACGGGTGGCGATCGCGACTGCACCAGAGACGAACGCGATCGTGATGCCGGGGACGAAGTGATGCACGTGTCGATCCCCGACCCGCAGGTCGCGGAACGGGCCGAACGTGCCCCGCGAGCGGATCGTCCACGTGCTGGCCCTGACCAGCGCGAGGCTGACCACGAACGAGCCCAGTAGGTTGAGCAGCGCCGTCTCGCGCGGCGGCGAGGCGCGATAGCCCGCTACGGCGACCTCGACGGTCTGGCGCGTGGCCTCGGCGCCGGCGCCCAGCACGTCGGCGGTCTCGGCCGGCAGCGGCGCCGACCCGCGGCGCCAGACGCGCGCGAGCTCGGCGGCGAGCACCGCGCCCGTGGTCGAGCCGGCGAGTGCCGCGAGCGCGTACGTGCGCCGTCGCCGTCCGCGGCGCCGGGCGACCGTCACCGGCGAGGTCATGCGCCGCATGGCCAGGGTGCCTCTGCGCCCGACCGTCACTGCCATCGCTCGAGCAGGTCCTCGTCGCCGACATCGCGCACGACCCGCGCGGGCACCCCCATGACCACCGCCCGCGGTGGCACGTCCTTGGTCACCAGCGCGCCGGCGGCGACGAACGCCTCTTCGCCGATCTCGACTCCCGGCACGAGCACGGTGCCGCCGCCCACCCGGCACGCGCGGCGCAGCTGCGCGCCCACGAGCTCCTGCCCGCGCGGGTGACGGCCCATCGCGTCGTCGTTGGTGGTCGTCGCGCCGGGGCCTACGAACACGTCGTCCTCGACCACGCTCCCGGCGGTGATGTAGACCAGCGTCTGGATACGGACGCGGGCGCCGACGACGACGTCGTTGTCCACGCTGCTGCCGTGGCCGACCACCGTCCCGGCGCCCAAGACCGCGCGCTCGCGCACCTGTGCGTGATCCCCGACGACCGCGCCCTCGCCGATGCGCGCGCCGGCGTACACCACCGCGCCGGCGCACACGGCGGCGCCGTGCTCGATCTCGAGCGCCGGCGGCGCCGCCCGGCTGGCCTGCGAGGAGGGACCGAGCCGCGGGCCCTTGCCCAGCACCGCGCCGTCCTCGACGCGCGCGCCGTCCGCGATCACCGTCCCGGGGTGGACCACGACGTGGGCGCCGAAGCGGACGTCCTCGCCGATCCGCACACCCTCGCCGAGCACCAGCCCGACGGCCGACTCAGCGCTGTGCAGCATGCGACGCGGCTCCCCGCGCGCTGTCGTCGAGCGACTGCTGCAGGCGCTCCAGCACCGCGACCACCCGCACCCCGCTGGCGCCGTCGGTGCGCGGCGTGGCCCCCTCGCGCACGCAGGCCAGGAAGTGCTCGCACTCGAGCCGCAGCGGCTCGACGTTGGGCACGTGCGGGCTCCAGACGTCGCCCGAGCGCATGATGTACTCGCCCCAGTTGCGGGCGTCCTCGTCGAAGCCCTTGTCGTAGACCGTCACCTTGCGCTCGATCTCCATGTCGTCGAAGGTCGCCATACGCCGCGAGCCAACGACGGTGAAGCGCCGCTCCTTGTGCGGGTCGAGCCACGAGAGATGCAGGTGTGCCGCGAGACCCGACGGGAAGCGCAGGAAGCAGAACACGACGTCCTCGACTCCCGCCCGCATGTAGCACTCCCCGTGCGCGGCGACCTCGTCGGGCTCCTCGCCCGCGAGCAGGAGGGCGACCGCGACGTCGTGGGCACCGAGGCTCCAGAGCGCGTTCTCGTCGGCGCGCAGCTTGCCGAGGTTGAGACGGTTCGAATAGATGTAGTGCAGGTCCCCGAGCTCGCCCGAGCCGGCGATCGCCTTGAGGCGCTCGACGCCCGGGTGGTACTCGAGCAGATGCCCGACCATCAGCACCCGATCCGCTTCCCGCGCCGCGGCGGCCACGCGCCTGGCCTCCTCGGTGGACTGCGCGAGCGGCTTCTCGACCAGGCAGTGCTTGCCGGCCTCCAGAGCACGGGCGGCGATCGCGGAATGGGTCGGCACCGGCGTGGCGACGACGACCGCGTCGAGCTCGGGGTCGGCGAGCAGCTCGTCGACGTCCGCCGTCAGGCGGGTACCGGGCAGGCGCGCGCCGGCGCGCTCGCGGGCGCGCTCGTCCGCGTCGCACGCCCACGCGAGCTCGCAGCCGGGCAGGACGGCGAAGTTGCGGGCCAGGTTCGGGCCCCAGTACCCGAGGCCGACGACGCCGACCCGCACGGTCGGGCTCGTCATCGCGGCGATTCTAGGAGTCTGCGTCAAGACAGGCGGCCCGACCAGCGGCGGCCAGCCGTGGATGCCGGGCGCCGCACGCAAGCGGAGCAATGGCAGCGCCATTGCGAGCATTGCGGGTGGCGAGCCGGCGCCGCGGATGGCCGGCGATGGGCGTGCCGAACGTCTTGACGCAGGCTCTTAGGAGTCGGGGTGGTCGGGCCGCGGCGGCGAGGGGTCGGCGGCCGAGGGGAAGTGGTCGGCCAGTGCGGCCACCACCCGCTCCGCCGCGTGGCCATCGCCGTAGAGCGGCGGGCGGCTCTGCGGCGGCGGGGTGGACAGGGCGCGCAGCGCGGCGCCGGCGTCGAGGTCGACGAGCGTGTTCCAGCCGGCCGCGACGGTCTCGGTCCATTCCGTGCGGTCGCGGAGCGTGAGGCACGGCACGCCGGCGAGGTAGGCCTCCTTCTGGACGCCGCCGGAATCGGTGAGCACGGCACGCGCGCCCAGCAGCAGAGCGGTGAAGTCCAGGTAGCCCAGCGGCGGCGCGAGCGTCAGGCCGTCGAGGCGCTCGAGCTCGCCGATCGCTCCCGCCGCCTCGAGCCGCGCGCGCGTCCGGGGATGCAGCGGGAGCACCGCGGGCGCGGGCAACGCCCCCAGTAGGGCGACGAGCGCCTGGAGCCGGGCGCGGTCGTCGACGTTGCCGGCGCGATGGGCGGTCACGAGCACGTACTCGCCGGCGCGCACGCCGAAGCGCTCGAGCGCGTCGCTGCGCTCGCGCGCGACCGGCGCGAACCGGCGCGCGACGTCGACCATCACGTCGCCGACCACCTCGACCGCGCCGCCGACCCCCTCGCGGCGCAGATTCCCGGCCGCGGCCTCCGACGAGCACAGCAGCAGCTGCGCGGTGTGGTCGGTGAGCACGCGGTTGAGCTCCTCGGGCATCGCGCGGTCGTAGGAGCGCATCCCGGCTTCGACGTGCGCCACGGGCACTCTCCGCTGGGCGGCCGCGAGCGCACCGGCGAGCGTCGAGTTGGTGTCGCCGTAGACCATCACGGCGGCGGGCTCGATCGAGCCGAGCCGCGCCTCGAGCGCGGCGAGCATGCGCGCGGTCTGCGAGCTGTTGGAGCCGCCCGCGATGCCGAGCTCGATGTCGGGAGCGGGCACGCCCAGCTCGCGCACGAAGATCGCGGAGAGCTCGTCGTCGTGGTGCTGGCCGGTGTGCAGCAGCAGCTCCTCGTGGACGGCGCGCAACGGGCCCGAGACCGCGGCCGCCTTCACGAACTGCGGCCGGTTCCCCACGACGGTGAGGATCCGCACGGTGTCAGGTGACCGCCGACAGCTCGGCGTCGATGCGCTCGCGCAGCAGGCGCGCCGCCTCGCCCGTGCGCGGGCCGCCGGTGGGCAGCTCGCAATCGTCAATGCCGCCCACGGACTGGACCTCACGAACGGTGGAGGCGAGGAAGGCTTCCTCGGCACCGCCCAGGTCGTCCAGCGTGGAGGGCGCCTCGCGCGCGCCGGTCAGCTCGATGACGCGCGCGCGGGTGATCGACGCGAGGATGTGGTCGTCGAGCGGCGGCGTGAGCAGCTCGCCGTCGCGGACCCAGAAGAACGACGACGTCGGCGCCTCGAGCACGCGCCCGTGGGGGGTCACGAGCAGCGCCTCGTCGAACCCGCGCTCGGTCGCCAGGCGTGTGGCGAGCATGTTGGCGGCGTAGGAGAGCGACTTCACGCCGTCGAGGATGCGCGTCGGCGCGTAGGTCACCGTGCCCAGGCGCACTACCGGGGCCGTCGCGGGCAGCGGCTCGAGCAGCGCGAGACGGCGGCCGCCGCGGGTCGCGAGGACGCGCAGGAGCCCGTCGTGCCCGGGCTCGGCCGCGAGCAACACCTCGACGTCGGCGCGCACCAGCGAGACGTCGAGCGGCAGGCGCAGGTTGTCCGCAGAGCGCTCGAGCCGCTCGAGGTGCTCCTCGATCGCGAACGGCCGGCCGCCGTAGCAGCGCACGACCTCGAACACGCCGTCACCGCGCAGCAACCCTTCGTCGGTCGCGGGGATGCGCGCCTGCTCGGCGGGCATGACGGCGCCGTCGAGGCAGGCGAGGGCCATGACCGGCATCCTTCCATACAGATGCGTCCCCTCTCGCGCAGGCTCGCGGCCGCGGCCCTCCTGCTCGCCGCGCTCGCCGTGCCCTTCGACGCCGCCGCCCGCCAGGTCAATCCGGCGGACAAGCTCACGGGCCACCGGGCCGATCGCCTGCGGTCCGACCCGGCGCGCGGCTGCACGCATGCCGTCCAGCCCGGGGCGTTCGTCCTTCTGGCGTGGCTGCTCACCACCCAACCCGCGGGCCAGTCGTGGGGCATAGAGGAGTGCCGCCGCGTGCGCGGGGGACGCAGCTGGAGCCTGCACGCCGAGGGTCGCGCCGTCGACTGGCGCCTGGACGTGGACGTCCCCGCCGAGAAGCGCACCGCCGACCGGCTCGTCTCGCTCCTCCTACGGCGCGATCGCGCCGGGACCCGTAACGCGCTTGCCCGGCGCATGGGTCTGCAGGAGGTCATCTGGAACTGCCGCATCTGGACCGCGGCCAACCCGCGTCTGAGGCCCTACGGCCCGTGCTCGAGGCCCGGCGTGGATCGCACGACCGCCCACCGCAACCACGTGCACCTGGGGCTCAACTGGCGCGGAGCGCAGCTGAAGACGACCTTCTGGCGCTACGGCTGGTCGCCGCCTCGCTGATCGGCCATTCCCGCCACCTCCAGCGCCTCCGCTCTGCTGGGATACAGATGGAAGCGCACCGCCTTCCCGTCGCGGATCGTGAACAGGTAGGCGATCGGCATCTGCACCTCGACGCCGCTGCCCTTCCCGCGGCCGAACTGCTGCGCGCTGACGATCACGTCGTCGCCCACCGCGGTGAAGTCGTCGTTGACCTCGATGCGGAACGTCTCCCAAGCCTCGAGCCACTGCCCGACCCACTCCAGGTAGCCCTCGCGACCACGGAAGCGCCCGGCATTGGCGAGGCTCCGCGACGCGAAGATCTCGACGTCGGGAGAGAGCATCTCGAGCACGACCTCGCCATCGCCGCGGTTGAACGCCTCTACGGCGCGCCGGGCGAACTCGATGTTGTCCTCGGCCATCGCGCGACCTCCCGATGGGCCGTGAAGGACTCGAACCTTCAACCTTGGGATTAAGAGTCCCCTGCTCTACCAGTTGAGCTAACGGCCCGGTTGCGGCCGATCATGGTAGCCGTCAGCCGCCGGAGCTCGTAGTCGGCGTCGCCCCCTGCGGAGCCTGCGTACCGCCTCCGGTCGCGCCCTGCTGGGCCTGCTGCTTGGCGGCCTTCAGACGGTCCTTGAGCGTCGCGCGCATGTCCTTCGGCGTGAGGTCCAGCGCGCGCGCGGCGGCGAGGTCGCCCGTGCGGTTCTGGCGCGCCGCGTAGGAGAAGACCGCGAGCTGGAAGAAGCCCTCCGGCGTCGGCTTGGCGTCGTTGACGATCTGCTGGGCCTTCGCCGCGTCGGCCGGCCGGTTGAGCTGCACGAAGGTCTGGACGGCGAGCGTCGCGAGCCGCGGATCGGGCTTGTCGTTGGCCAGCGCCAGGTAGCGGTTCCAGGCCTGAGCGACCCCCGGCAGCTTCTTGACGCCGTCCTGGCTGAAGGTCCCGGTGTTGGGGTCGGCCCCCGACGCGGCCTCCTGGTAGCGCACGCGGGTCAGCGCCGCCCACGCCGCCGGGTTCGACGGCTGCTGGGCGGTGCGCTTCTCGGCCGCCTTGACCTCCTTATCGAAGCTGGTGTTCGAGCTCGAGTTCCCGCAGCCGTTGGAGACGTCGAACACCCCGCCCGACGTCGCCCCGCCGATCCCGAACCCGACCAGGCCGACGGCCATGAGCACGGCGAGCAGCGAGTAGATGACCTTGATGCCCCGCCTGCGGGCAGGGCTGCGCAGATCGAACAGCACGGACGGGGATGCTAGATGGTTGATTGCATCTAGCCGGGGTCCGGCTCGAGCTCGCCTTCGTCGACGCTCGCGCCGCGCTTGACGCGGCGGTCCACCCAGGAGGCCATCAACACGCTGCCCTCGTAGAGCACGAGCAGTGGCAGCATGGCGATCAGCATCGTCACCGGATCGGTCCCGGGCAGCAGCATCGCTATGACGGCGATGACGACGATCGCGTAGCGGCGGTTCTTGCGCAGCTGGCGCGGGGAGATCACCCCGAGGCGCGTGAGCGCGAGGATCCCGATCGGGAGCTGGAACAGGATCCCGAGCGAGATCATCGTCATCAGCTCGAAGCGGTAGTAGTCGCGCGCCTGCACGAAGATGTCGAAGTTCGAGCTGTTGAAGTTCTGCAGGAACTTGATCGCCGGCGGGATCACCGCGAAGTAGGCGAACACCGCACCGGCGAGGAACAGCCCCGGGATGGCCAGCATCAGCGGCGTCGCCACCCGCCGCTCGCGCTCCGTGAACGCCGGCAGCACAAACGCATAGAGCTCGTACAGGACCACCGGCAGCGACAGCAGCACCGCGAACGCGAACACGACGGTGATCGAGGCGGTGAAGGGCTCGCTCACCCCGATCGTGACCGGCTTGCGCTTCGGGGCCGAGCGCGGGAGCGAGGACGCAGTGGCGCGCAGGTCGTCGGCCGACTGCGCGAGCGATGCTCGCGTCGCAGCGTCGCCGACGCCCTTGTCCGCGGCCAGCCGGTCGAGCGAGCCGCTCAGGCTCTGAAGCGAGGTCCGCAGCTTGGACTGGGAGGCCGCGTTCTGCTCGAGCGGCCCGCTGCCGGCGTTGGTCGTGGTGTTCTCGAGCGGCCGGTTGAGTACGTCGAGCAGCGGCCCCTGCTGCCACAGGCACAGCCCGAAGGCCACCGCCAGCGTGAGGACGCAGACGATGAGGCGCTGGCGCAGCTCGTCGAGGTGCTCGACGAGGCTCAGCCGATCGTCGTGCCCGACGGGCCGGACCTTCGCCATGGTTGAGGGCCCGAGCCCGCGCTCAGGACTCGACGCGCTCGGGCGCGGGCTTGCGCTTCGTGTCGGCGATCTGCTCGTCCGCTTCCGCAGCGGTGCTGGTCAGCGACGGCTTGTCGTCCTCGTCGTCCTCGTCGTCCTTGGACTTGCCGCTGATGGAGTCCTTGAACTCGCGAAGTCCCGCGCCGAGCGAGCGGCCCACTCCGGGCAGCCGCTTGGGTCCGAAGATCACGAGCACGATGACCAGCACGATCAGGAGCTCGGGGATGCCGATGCTGCCTGGGAGCATGTCTTCCTCCGGTTGGTGGTCGGTTAACGGTACCGCGTGCCGCCGCGGGGCCCTCCGGAACCCGCCGCGCCGGACGGTCCGACTGCCCATACGTCCAGAATCGGGTCCCGGGGCAGTCAAGTCGCCCACGAACCGGGCCGATATAGCGAGCGATGAAGCCGCAGTCAGAGCATCCGCAGGAGGTCAGGCGCGTCGTGCTGCCGAGCGGGAAGGCGATCGAGGTCGTCTACTACCAGAAGCTTCCCGGCGGCCCGGTCGAGCATGAGCAGTTGGGCGTGTGCCCGGAGTGCCGTGGCGAGCTCGTCCAGCCGGTCGACTGGGAGGAGCACGACGCCAACAGCTGGAAGATCGACCTCCGCTGCCCCAACTGCGACTGGACCGGGAACGGGATCTGGAACGAAGACGTCGTCGAGGCGTTCGACGAGGTGCTCGACCGTGGCACCCAGACCCTCCTGCGCGACCTGCGCCGGCTCGCGCGCGCCAACATGGAGGAGGAGATCGAGCGCTTCGCGGCCGCCCTGGACTCCGGGAACATCCTCCCCGAGGACTTCTAGAAGGCTCGTGAAAAACGACGACCCGACCGGGGCGGTCGTGTCGGACTTTTTCGCAGGTCTCCTTAGGCGCCGAAGCTGCGCGGCGGGGGCAGGACGCCCCGCCGCGCTGCCTTACCTGTAACGCTCCACCACGCCGTCGGCGACCAGCTCGAGCGCCGCGCGCTGCTCGCGCGGCAGCTCGGGCAGGCCCGCCTTGGCCTCCGCGACGATCGCGAGCGCGCGGCGGCGGGCCTCCTCGAGCGCCCCGGTGGCCTCGATCCGTTCGCACACGCGGGCGGCGTCGCCGGGAGTGCTCACCTTGCGCAGGTCGAGCGCGGCCAGCTCGGGGTCGCGCCCGCGGGCGATGATCAGCGGCAGCGTGACCGTCCCGTCGAGGAGGTCGGTCCCCGGGCGCTTGCCGGTGCGCCGCTCGGGCCCGGCGACGTCGAGCACGTCGTCGAGGAGCTGGAAGGCGAGGCCGATCGCGCGCCCGAAGTCGCCGAGCGCCCGCGCCGGCCCTCCGGCCTCGAGCGCGCCGAGCTCGGCCGCGGCCTCGAACAGGCGCGCGGTCTTGAGCTCGCACCGCCACAGGTAGCGCTCGACCGACACCCCGGTGTCCCACGCATCCGCTCGCTGGGCCAGCTCGCCCTGCGCCAGCGCCGAGCCGGCCTGCGAGAGCACGCGGACCTCGTCCGCGCGGCCGTTGCGCACGAGCTCCGCGAACGCGCGCGAGAACAACAGGTCGCCGGTTGCGGTCGCCATCCCGCGGCCGGAGCGCGCCACGACCGTGGGCGCTCCACGGCGCACGGCCGCGCCGTCCAGGACGTCGTCGTGGACGAGCGTCGCCGAGTGCACGAGCTCGACGGCCGCCGCCGCGCGGACCAGCCCCGGCGACGAGTCCCGCCCCGCGGCGAGGAACAGCAGCAGCGGGCGCATGCGCTTGCCGCCCGCCGCGATCGTGGCCTGCGCCTCGCGGGCGAGCACCTCGCCGTGGTCGCAGCCGAGCTCCCCCAGGCGCGCCTCGAGGCGCTCCATCAGCGGCGGCAGATGGGCGCCGCCGGCGTGCACGACGGCCTCGACGCTTGCGGTGATCGCGGTCACCCCGCCACCTCGCCGACGTGGATGGCGATGATCCCGCCGGCGGTGAGCAGCCAGCGGATGCGCTCGAGCCCGGCGTGCGCCATCGCCGCGGCGAGCTCCTCGGGCCCCGGGAAGCGCCGCACCGAGGACGGCAGGTAGCTGTAGGCCGAGCTGTCGCCCGCCAGGCCGCCGAGCGCGGGCACGACCTGATCGAACCAGACGCCGAAGAACCACGACAGCGGCGGGCGCCGCGGAGCGGTGATCTCGAGCACCACCACGCGTCCGCCCGGTCGCACGACGCGCGCCATCTCGGCGAGCCCGGCGTCGAGGTCCGACAGGTTGCGGGCGCCGAAGCCGATCGTCGCGGCATCGAAGGAGGCGTCCGGGTACGGGAGCGCGAGCGCGCTGCCGTGCTCGAAGCTCAGCCCCGGCGCCTTGGCCCGCGCCAGCTCGAGCATGCGCTCGGAGAAGTCGAGTCCCACGACCTCGCCTTCGGGCCCGACGCGCCGCGCGAGCTCGATCGCGAGGTCGCCGGTGCCGGTCGCGACGTCGAGCGCGTGCGCTCCGGGCCCGAGCACGGCGAGGTCGGCGGCGCGGGCGCGCCAGTGGTGGTGCAGCCCGGCGGTCATGACGCCGTTCATGCGGTCGTAGACGCCGGCGATGCGGTCGAACATCGCCCGCACCTGGCTCTCCGGGAGAGTGCCGGCGCGCGCGTCCACGGAGGGCGCGGCGGTCATCCTCCCCCTCAGCGCAGCTGCGACAGGAAGTCGACCAGGGCGTTCAGCTTCTGCGGCGGCAGGTTGGCGTAGCGAGGGCATCGGCGCGGTCGGGTTCTGCAGCGTGCGCATGATCGCCTGCCTGGGCAGCCGACCGCCGATGTCGCCGAGCTCAGGGCCCGGGCCGTCGTTGCCGTTCTCGCCGATCTTGTGGCAGGCCAGGCAGCCGGACTGCGCGGCGACGAGCTTGCCGGCGTTGAACTGGTTGCGCTGCTGGGCGGTCAGTCCTGCCGGCGCCTTCTTATCGATCTCCGTCGGCGAGCCGGCGTTCGCGCCGAGGTAGGTCAGGTAGCCCATCGCGAAGATCGTGAGGATTCCCGCCGTGGTGGCGATCGGACGCCGTTCCGGACGCCGCTCGGGGCTGCGGTCGTAGAACGGCAGCAGGAACAGCAGGATCATCGCGATCGTCGGCACGCCGATCGCCGCCAGCGGCGTCAGATAGTTGGGCTTGATGACCCTTAGGAGCTCGAAGAGGAAGTAGAAGTACCACTCCGGGCGCGGTACGTAGGTGGTCGTGGTCGCGTCCGCCTTGGGCCCGAGCTCGGCGCCGAGGACGATCGCCAGCGTGATGATCACCGCCATCACGACGCACGCCATCGCCCCGTCCTTCGCCACCGCGTAGGGGAAGAACGGCTTCCCCTGTGACTTGAGCACGGAGTAGTCGCGGAGGTAGCTCTCCTTCTGGGCCTGGTTCATCTCGCGCTCCGCTAGACCTCGGCCTCGCGCAGCTTCTCCTCCTGCTCGGCCTTCAGCCACGGGGGCGCCGTCGTCCCGAGCTTGGCCACCAGGTAGAGGTGGGCGCCGATCAGCGCGATCAGCGCGCCGGGCACGAGCAGCATGTGGATCGCGTAGAAGCGCGACAGCGTCGTGGCCCCGAACTCCGGCCCCGCGCGCAGGAAGTCCGAGAGGTACGGGCCGACGAGCGGGCCGGTGCCGTTGATGTTCACGCCGACGATCGTCGCCCAGTAGGAGCGCTGGTCGAAGGGCAGCAGGTAGCCCGTGAACGACATCGTCATGGTCAGGATCAGCAGCACCACGCCGATGATCCAGTTGAGCTCGCGCGGGTACTTGTAGGCGCCGAAGAAGAACGTGCGCCCCATGTGCAGGAAGATCAGCACGACCATCACCGACGAGCCCCACTTGTGCATGCCCCGCACGAACTCGCCCAGGAACGCCTCGTTGGTGACGTAGCGGATCGACTCGTAGGCGCGCGTGGGCGACGGGTCGTAGAACATCGCCAGGAACACGCCGGTCACCGCCTGCGAGAGGAAGGCGAACAGCGTGGCCGACCCCAGCGTGTAGAACCAGTTCGTCCCCTTCGGGATCTTGCGGAACATGACCCAGCGCAGGCCGCCGGAGAGCGACGTGCGCTCGTCGACCCAGTCGGCGGCCGAGATCCCGGCTTCCTGCGCGTCCCTGGCAATGCGCTCGCGCGGCTTGAGCTTCGTGTCGCCGTTGAGGTCCTCGCCCGGTTGCGGCGGGCGTGGCTTGAGGGCGTCCGGGACGGGGACCTTGGGCATCAGAACGCCTTCTGGCCCGAGCCCTTGGGCGGGCTGGGGGTGGAGAAGCGCGGCGGGTAGGCGTAGGGCCCGATGCCGTCCAGGGGCTCGGCCGGATCGCGCGGATCGAAGCGCTGGAGCTCCGAGTTCACGCTGTAGCGCGGCCCGAGCTGCACACGGCCGTTGCGGATGCGCGTGTAGAAGCGGTCGAGCGGGCGTACCGGAGGGCCGCCGCTGCGCTGGCCGGTGAAGTCGTAGACGCCGCCGTGGCAGGGGCAGACGAAGCGCTGGGAGGCCTCGATGTAGCGCACCGGGCAGCCCAGGTGCATGCAGCGCGTGGAGATCGCGATGATCTGGTTGAACTGGTCGGGCTTGTCGGTGTCCAGCTGCGGGTTGCGCTTGCGGACGTAGGCGGTGGACTTCCCGGCCTCGCCGATCCCGGGCACGATCTGGATGACCTTGGGCGTGTAGTTCGTCTCGTTGAAGTCGTCGACCGCGCCGATGTCCTGCCAGCGGAACTCCTGGCGCTCGAACACCGGGCCCAGCGCGAAGCCCAGCGCAGGCAGTCCGAAGGCGGCCGAGGCGATACCCCCTGCAGCAAGGGCCCCGCCCGTCATGAAGCGGCGGCGGGTGACGGTCTCGCCCTCGAACCCGCCCGGGATGTTCCGGTCGAGCGTGTACGGCGACTTGGCTTTCTGGCGTCGGTCGGGCACGGGTTCGGCGAGGCAGAACGATACCTCTGCAGAGCCTACGCGGGGGGCCCGGGTGGTGGCTCAGATCGCCGGTCTGCGGGCGGCCCGTCGTCGCGCGCCCGGCGCGCGGCCGCCCGCAGAGCCTCGGCCGCCGCCGGCTCACAGCCACGCGCCGCGGCCTTGGCTCGCTGGTGGGCCTCGGACGGTCCCCAGCCCACGGCCACCGCGCCGGCCTCCCAGACCGCCTCGGCCAGCTCCGGCGCTCCGGCGGCGTGGGCGCCGGCGCTCAGCGAGATCACGTCGGCGAGCTCGGCGACGGCCTCGAGGTCGCCGAGCTCGGCCAGCCGAGCGAGGCCGAGGGCGTAGAGGCGGTCACCGGCGAGCAGAGCGAGGTCCGCGTCCGCGGTCGCCACGATCCGCGGGGTGCCGTAGTGCAGCTCATAGCCCTCGCGGATCGCCTCGACCAGCAGCTCGTAGTCGCGCTCGCGGCCCGAGGTCCGCGGCCCGGCGGCGGCCAGCGCCCCGTAGCGCTCGGGGGTGTCTCGGTGCGGGTCGGGCACGACGAGCGCGCCGGCCAGCGGTCCGCCCTCGTCCTCGAGAAGCCGGCACAGACGCCGTAGCGCACTCATAGGCGGATCTTCGCTGAACGGGCGGGCGGGTGCGTGTGGCGGCGCGCGGGGACCCCCCTCAGGGAGCCGCTTCCGCGAACGCGGCCGCCGCCGCTTCCGCGGTCTTGGCCACGTGCCCGGAGTCGTGCGCGAGGCTCGGGAACCAGGCCTCGAACGGCGAGGGCGGCGCGTACACGCCGCGGGCGAGGAGTCCCCGGCACCACGCCGCGTGCGCTTCGAGGTCGCACGCCGCGGCCCCGGCGTAATCGGTGACGGGCCGCTCGGAGAAGAAGACGGTCAAGAGCCCCGGGGCCGTCGTCACCTGCACCGCGACGTGGTCCGAGGCCGCCTCGCGGAGCGCGCCGGCGAGCTCCTCGGTCGTCGCGGCGAGACGCGCGTAGGCCGGCTCGTCGAGATCTCCCAGCGTCGCGAGGCCGGCCGCGACCGCGAGCGGGTTGCCCGACAGCGTGCCCGCCTGGTAGACGTCGCCGGAAGGGGCGATGCGCTCCATCAGCTCCGCGGGGCCTCCGTAGGCGGCGGCCGGCAACCCGCCCCCGAGCACCTTGCCCATGATCGTCAGGTCGGGCAGCACCCCCGCGAGCTCCTGGGCGCCGCCGCGCGAGACCCGGAAGCCGGTGATCACCTCGTCGAAGATCAGCAGCGCGCCGTTCTCGTCGGCAAGCGCGCGCAGCCCTTCGAGGAACCCGCAGGCGGGCGGCACGAGACCCATGTTCGCCGGCCAGGGCTCGGCGAGGATCGCGGCGAGTGGCTCCGCCGCCACCGCCTCGCGGACGGCCTCCAGATCGTTCCATGGCGCGATACGGGTCGCCGCGACCGCCGACTCCGGTACGCCCGGGCTGGCCGGGATCCCCTGGGTGGCCAGTCCCGAGCCGGCCTCGGCCAGCAGCCCGTCGACGTGGCCGTGGTAGGAGCCGGCGAACTTGAGCAACCGCTCCCGGCCGGTAGCAGCGCGGGCGAGGCGGATCGCGCTCATCGCCGCCTCGGTTCCCGACGACGTCATGCGCAGCATCTGGACGGACTCGACACGCCGGCGCACCTCCTCGGCCAGCACCACCTCGCCCGCGGTCGGCGCGCCGAAGGTGGTGCCGCGGCCGGCGGCCCGCCGCACGGCCTCGACCACCGGCGGGTGGGCATGACCGTGGATGAGCGGCCCCCACGAGCACACCCAGTCGACGTAGCGGTTGCCGTCGGCGTCGACGAGCTCGGCGCCCCGCGCGTGATCCACGAACAGCGGGTGCTCGCGGCCTATGGCCCGCATCGCCCGAACGGGGGAGTTGACACCGCCCGGCAGCACGCGCAGCGCCCGGCGGAAGAGCTCGGCCGAACGGGCGTCGCTGAGCGAGGTGCTCACGAAGCGGCAGCGCTCACGAGTGCGCCCGCTCCGCACAAGGGGCGCCGGCCGCTCACGAGTGCGCCCGCTCCCACTCCTTGAAGTCGTCGGTGAAGTACAGGAGCCGGACCTTCTTGAACTCGGTCGACGAGTACAGCGTCGCGCGCTCCTCGATCCCGGTCTCGCGCGCGATCGAGTCGAGGATCGCGTCGCACTCCTCCTTGGAGCGCCCGTGGGCCATGGTGAAGACCGAGTAGGGCCAGTCGGGGTAGGTGGGGCGCTGGTAGCAGTGCGAGATCCCGCGGAACGCCGCCATGCGACCGCCGACCTCGAGGATGCGGTCGTCGGGGACCTTCCACACTCCCATCCCGTTCGCGGAGAACCCTGCCCGGCGATGGAACAGGATCGCGGCGACGCGGCGCAGGAGGCGCCGTTCGCGCATCTCGCGCATGTGCTCGAGCAGCCGTTCGACGGGCACGCCGAGCTCGCGCGCCGGCCGCTCGTAGGGCTCGGAGACGATCGGCCATGGGCCCTGCGTGGCGCGGATCACCGCGACGTCGAAATCGTCATAGGGCTGCGGCTCGACCTCGGCCGGCTCGACGGCCGCCGCCGCGGAGGCGAGCGCCTTCGTGTCGCCTTCCATCTCGAGGTCCATGCGGATCTTGAACAGCTTCAGCGTCGGCAACTGGCGGATCGACTCGGCGCCCGTCTCGCGCTGGAGCGCCTCGCAGCGTCCCATCGAGCCCAAGCGTCGAGTCGGGCTCGACAGCGATCGTGAACCAGAGGTTGAAGTCGTGGTCACGCAGGTAGTTGTGGGAGACGCCGGGGTGGGCGTTGATCAGGCGCGCGGCGCGATGCGGGTTGCCCGCGTCGACCTTGGCCGCGACCAGCATCGACTTGTACCCGAGCGCGCGCGTGTCGTAGATCGGCGTGACCTCGCGGATGATGCGCTCCTCGACGAGCCGCCCCACCCGCGTCAAAACCTCGTCCTCGGAGATCCCGGCGTCGCGCGCCACCGCAGCGAACGGGCGCGCCTCGATCGGGAAGCTGCCCTGCATGAGGTTGAGCAGCCGGCGGTCGAGGTCGTCGAGCGGGATCGCGGCGCCGCCCTTGCGGCTGCGGACCTTCGGAGCTGCTACGGCCTTTGAAGCCATGCGGCCACGTCCTTCGCGTGATAGCTGATGACGATGTCGGCGCCTGCGCGGCGGATCGCGGTCAGGGCCTCGAGCACCGCCGAGCGCTCCTCCAGGTATCCGGAAGCGGCCGCCGCCTTGATCATCGCGTACTCGCCGCTGACGTTGTAGGCCGCGACCGGCACCGGCACCGCCTCCCTGACCGCGCGCAGCACATCGAGGTAGGGCAGCGCCGGCTTGACCATCACCACGTCGGCGCCCTCCTCGACGTCGAGCAGCGCCTCGCGCACCGCCTCGCGGACGTTGGCGGCGTCCATCTGGTAGCCGCGCCGGTCGCCGTGGGCGGGCGCGGACTCGGCCGCGTCCCGGAAGGGCCCGTAGAAGGCCGAGGCGAACTTCGCGCTGTAGGCCACGATCGGGGTGTCGGGCAGGCCGTCCTCGTCCAGCGCGGTCCGGATGGCGCCCACGCGGCCGTCCATCATGTCGCTCGGCGCGATCGCATCGGCGCCGGCTCGCGCCTGGCTGACCGCGGTCCGCGAGAGCAGCTCGAGCGTCGTGTCGTTGTCGACCGCGCCGTCGTCGCGCAGCACGCCGCAGTGGCCATGGTCGGTGTACTCGCACAGGCACAGGTCCGTCAGCACCAGCAGGTCGGGCTCGGCCTCCTTGATCGCCCGCGTGGCGAGCTGCACGATGCCCTCGTCGTCCCACGCTTCCGATCCCTCGGCGTCCTTGGCGCTCGGCACGCCGAAGAGCAGCACTCCGGGGATCCCGAGTGACGCGACCGCGCGCGCCTCCTCGACCGCCTGCGAGATCGAGAGCCGCTCGACGCCGGGCATCGACGCAACCGGCTCGCGGCCGTCAAGGCCGGCGACGACGAACAGCGGATGGATCAGATGCCGCGCCGAGAGCTCGGTCTCGCGCACGAGGTCGCGCAACGCGCCGGTGCGGCGCAGGCGGCGCAGCCGGGTCTGCGGGAAGGCCATCTCCGGCGAGGATACCGGCGGCCTGGGGGATGCCCGGCAGGGCCGCCGGTCAGCCGCTCGCGCAGGCGACGTTGAGGCACTGCGCGGGGGTGCCGTTGCCGCTGGCCACGTTGCCGAGCCCGAACACGCCGGGAACGGCCTCGATCCCGTAGTCCTTGTTGTTGATGGCCCGGTTGCGCAGAAGAGCCGTGCTCGGGCTCCGCACCTCGATGCCGTCGTGGGTGTTGCCCGCGGCGAGGTTGCGCCTGACCAGCGTGTTCGTCGCGCCCGCGGCTACAACGATCCCGCTCCTCGGGAAGAGCGGGTCCCTGGCGCCGAAGACCCAGTTGGAGGCAACGACGTTCCCCGATCCGCTGCCGATCGAGATGCCCCGGGACGCGTTCTCGACGACGCGACTCGATGAGGCCCCGACCGCGATGGTGCCACCGCCCCCGTAGGGGTTCTTGTTGATGACGAGGTTGGACTTGACGACGCTCGATTCCGAGCCCGCGCCGATGAAAATGGCCGACGCGTCGACGTTGGTGATGCGAGTGCCGGGGGAGCGATCGACCGCGACGCCCTCGAACAGTCCGGCGGCCCTGCCGCCATGGACCGCGTTGCCGCCCCCGCCCGAGATGGAGACTCCCACCGAGAATCCGTCCACGCTGACCCCGACGACCCGGTTGAACGCGGCTCCCGTCAGCGAGATGCCGGTCTCACCGAACACGGACCCGTTGCGGATCGTGACGCCTGCGTGGCCGTCGTTGACGATCCCCGGCCCGCCGGTCTTGTCGACGCCGATGGGCGTCTCGACCAGGTGGCCGTTGAGGTCGATCGTGATGCCGTTCGCGCCCACGACCAGCCCGGGCGTGCCCTGCGCGCAGTCGACGACGTCCGCCGCGAGCGCCACGTCCTGGGTGACCACCTGCCCGCAGCTGAGCGTCGTCGGGGCCGGCGCAGCCCGCGCCGGCGCGGCCATGATCAAGTAGCCCACGGCCAGCATGCCGGCCAATGCGACTCGCGACCTCATCGCTCTCCCTCCCGAGTCGTGGCGCGTGAGCGCCCGCTGAGAGGCTTACTCCTCGCCCGCGGGGGTGTCAAGCGTACTTCCGGGTGGCGCCCTCGGGCTCGGCTTCCGGGGCTTCGCCGTCGGGGGTCTGGACCCGCGTCCGCTCCTCGGCGGGCTCGGGCGCAGAGCCTGGAGGTCGTGCCGCGCGGGCTGCGAGGACCGCCTCCGGGCTCGGCGTTCCCCACGGCTCGAGCACCAGGTGGCCGCGCAGGTAGGCGGCGGTCTCGCGGCCGATCGCGAGCAGCGGCAGGGCCAGCAGCGCGCCGACGATCCCCGCCACCTCCGCGCCCAGCGCGAGCGCGAAGATCACCAGCAGCGGGTTGATCCGCAAGGCCTGCCCGAAGACCAGCGGCGCGACCACGTGGCCCTCGAGCTGCTGGAGGGCGACGAACAGGATCGCCACCCACACCGCGGTGAGCGGGTCCTGGAACAGCGCGACGAGGATCGGCGGGATCGCGCCCAGGATCGGGCCGACGTACGGGACCAGCTCCATCAGCCCGAAGAACGCTCCGAAGAACAGCGCGTAGGTCTTGCCGTCCGGGAACACGCCAACCGCCCCGATGATCCACAGGGCCACTCCGGCGCCCAACCCCATCAGGACGCTGAACAGGAGCTGGCCGCGCACGTAGCCGAACACCGCGTGCTGCACGCGCGTCGGGTAGTCGTCCTCGGAGCTGCCGTCGCCCGGCGGCATGATCGAGCGCGACGAGCGCGCCGATGCGCTCGCCGTAGAGCAGCATGTAGACCGACACGACGAGGATCAGGATCAGCGCGATCGCGGCCTCGACCAGGCGCTGGAGGAGGTCACGGGTGAAGGTCAGCAGGTTGCCCGACCCGCGCAGGACGTTCTTCTGCAGCGTGTCGAGCGCGGTCGAGCCCTGGCCCTTGATGTGGACGTTGATGTTCTTGTCGTCGAGCCACTGCTGGACGTTGTCGAGGCCGTTGTTGGCGTCGTCGACCAGCCCCGGCACGTCCTTCTGGAAGGCCGCAACCTGGTCTGAGATCGGGTTGGCCAGCAGCACTCCGATGCCGCCCAGCGCGGTGAAGAAGCCCAGGTAGACGGCGGCCACCGCCATCCCCCGCCGCAGGTGCAGGCTGCGCTGCAGCAGCGACACGAGCGGGTTGAGGATCAGCGCGATGACCGCGGCGATGATGAACACGAGCAGTACGCGCCCGGCGGCGCGCGCCACCACCCACAGGCCCAGCACGCCGAGCGGAAGCATCACGAGCTGCACCCAGCGCGGGACGACGACAGGCTGCGCAAGCCGCTCGCGAACGGAGGGGTCACGCACGGTGCCCTCGCCGTCCTTCGCTGCGCGCGCGTCGCTCACAGTCGCGCCTTGAGACTACCCTGCCGCCTGATGGCGGACTCCCGCACCGCGCCGGCGACGATCCTGTTCGTCGGCGACATCGTCGGCAGCGTCGGGCGGCGCGTGCTGCGCTCGCTGCTCCCGGAGATCCGCGCGCGGCACGCTCCGGACTTCGTGGTGGTCAACGGCGAGAACGCCGCCGGCGGCCTCGGCATCACCCCGCGCGTCGCCGACGAGATCTTCGAGCTGGGCGTCGACGTGATCACGCTCGGCAACCACACCTACCGCCACCGCGAGGTGTACGGCTACCTCGACGAGCGCGAGACGATCCTCCGGCCGGCCAACTTCCTGCGCAGCCAGCCGGGGCACGGCACCTGCGTGGTCGAGCGCGGCGGCGTGTCGCTCGGCGTCGTGAACCTGTCGGGCAACCTGTTCCTGCAGGCCGGGCGCGCGCTGTTCCCCGAGGCCGGCGCCGCGCTCCGCGAGGTTCGCGACGCGGACCACGTGCTGGTCGACGTCCATGCCGAGGCAACGAGCGAGAAGGTCGCGCTGGGCTGGCACCTGGACGGCAAGGCGACCGCGGTCGTCGGCACCCATACCCACGTCCCGACGGCGGACGCGCGCGTGCTCCCGGGCGGGACCGCCTACATCTCCGACGTCGGTATGACCGGCGGGCGCGGCGGCGTCATCGGGGTACGCCGCGAGCAGGCGATCGAGTCGCTGCTCACCCACCTCCCGGTCCGCTTCGAGACGACCGAGGAGGACCCGTGGCTCAACGGCGTGCTCATCCGAGCGAGCCGGCCACGACGCGCGGACGCGATCGAGCAGCTTCTGCTTCCCGCGCCGGAGGCGTGACGGCGGCGGGCGGCGCCGCGGGCGCGGGCGGATCGAAAAGCGCCAGGAACAGCGGCGGCAGGAACCACACGACGTAGAGGTAGAACCAGTGCGTCAGGCCGAGCTGCGCCGCGAGCAGCACGGCGGCGCTGAGCGCGGCGAGCGTGCGCAGGTCGCGGCGCCGCGGCACGAACGCGACAAGCAGCGCGAGCGCGATCGCGCCAATCTTCCAGGCGCCCTGCTCGAAGCCGAGGTTCCCCTCCAAGCCCCAGATCGAGAACGGCGAGCCGCGCTCGCCCTGGTAGGCCAGCGTGCGGTCATAGAAGGTGTGCAGGTCGCCGTGCAGGAGGACCGGCAGCATCGCCACCGCGGCGGTGACGGCGAAGCCCGCGAGGTAGGCCAGCAGCCGCAGCGGGTGCAGGCTGCGCGACCCGTCGCGGTAGGTGGCGAACAGCGGCGCCAGCGCCAGCGGCCCGAACTTGGTCAGCCCCGCGAGCGCTATCGCCCCGCCGCGGGCGGCGGGCCGGGCGGCGAGCAGGAGCGCCAGGACCACCAGCAGCGCCACGAGGCTGTCGTTGGCGCCCGAGGAGGACACGAGCAGCGTCCAGGGGCACGCGGCCCAGGCGTAGGCGAGCGCCGCCCCCAGCGGCGGGCCGCGGCGGCGCCAGCCAAGCAGGAACAGCCCGGCGATCGTGAGCACGTCGAACGCGACGGCCGCCGCGTGGGCCGCCGGAAGGTCGTCCCAGCGCCCGCTCCACGGCCACAGGCGCTCGAACGGGACGTACGCGTAATAGTTGACCGGCCCGTAGGTGTCGCCGTGCTCGTTGTCCTTCGGGAAGTCGCCGTACAGCGGCTTGCCGTGCACGAGGTGGTTGGCGCCGATCACGCCCGAGTACCCGACGTCGATCACGTTGCCGTCGGTCACGTTCAGCGTCACGCGGAAGCCGATCAGGAAGATCGTCGCCACGAGCAGCCAGCGCCACGGGACGAGCAGCCGCGGCGGCGCGCGCCCAGGCCGCGGGCGGAAGCCGGCGAACAGCATCCGCACCAGCAGGTAGAGCAGCACCGGCGCGGCGAGCGGGACCGAGACGCCGATCTCGCCGTGATTGAAGAACGCGAGCGAGACCGAGAGCAGGCCGACGAGCACGAGCAGGTCGAGGTGCAGCAGGCGGAAGGGCCGCCGCGGATCCACGAACGGCGCCACGAACAGCACGCACAGCGGTATCCACACGTACCAAGCGTTGGCCTTGCGGCCGAACGCGCCGGGATAGCCGCGAGCCATCGACCACGCCACCTGGAAGCCGGTCCACGACTCGAGCACGCGACCCGAGCGGTCGTCGATGAGCACCTGGGCGATCTCCTTGTCGCCGTCGTAGTAGGAGACCTGCCAGCGGTCGGAGCCCTTGAGGAAGGCGCGGCTCGTGACTCGGCGCCCGTGCCGCTCGCGGACGGCGCGCACCTTCGGGTTGAGCGCGGCGATGGCGATCGCGTCGCGCGCGCTCAGGATGTGCCCCTTCGGGGGACGCAGGAGCGTCGTGGGCGTGGTGAGGCCGTTGGGGTCGAGCACGCTCACCGTGCGCGAGGACGCCGCCGCCGGGCGATTGGAGCCCTGCGTCTGCGCGCTCGCGCCGGGCGCGGCGAGGAGGAGGAGGCCCGCGGCGCAGATCGCCGCGGCCAGCTTCACCTGCGGAAGCTCCAGAGCTTGTTGCCGACGAAGTTCAGCGGCGTCGCGGCCGCGACGGCGATCGCCTGGGACGGCACCTCGGGCAGTCCGGCGACCGACACCAGCACGCTCAGGATCGCCAGGTTGAAGCCGAAGGCCACCACGCTGACGACCAGGAAGCGAGCGGCCTGATGGTGGCCCGCGTCGCCGCGCATACGGCGAAACGTCCAGTGGCGGTTCCACAGGAAGTTGTTCGTGACCGCGACGAGGAAGGCGATCGTGGCGGCGATCTGGTAGTTCACCGCGGTGCCGTGGACCAGCAGGGTGAAGGTCACCAGGTTCACGACGTAGCCGAGCCCGCCGACCATCGCGAAACGCGTCAGCTGTAGCCAGTTGCCCCGCTTCCGGGTGCCCAGATGGACCCGACGGAGCACGGCCACGGCCGGATCCCGGCGCCGCTCGCGGTCGCTCGGTGGCCGCGGGTGGCTCTGCGCGGGCAAGGTCGTTGCGTCGTCCCGCATGAAACGCGGAAGGGTAGCCAATGCGCTAGCTCCGGACGCCGTCGAAATGGTCGAGCACCATCGGGGTGACGTCCTCGATCGTCCACTGCGCCCGCTCCTCGCGCCCGGACGGGCCGGTCCCGCACCACAACAGGGCGCTCTCGGAGTCGGTCCGGTGCAGCGAGCCGTGCGTGCCCCCACCGACGTGGCCCTGCCCGCCCCAGTCCAGAAACTCCCATCCGGGCGCGGCCGAGAGCAGGACGTCGCCGGCGGTCTCGCAGCTCAGCGCCGCCCACACGCGCGCCAGCGCGTCGGGGTAGTCGACGCTCGAGAACACGCCTTCGCGCACGCGCGCCCCGAGCGCCGCCAGCGCGCCCTGCGCCGACCAGCGCCGGCCGCGCAGGTCGGCGAAGTCGTCCCCGGGCGCGAAGCGCAGCTCGCCGCGCGCACTCCAAACGACGGCCTCTCCGCCCGTCATCGACATCACCAGGTCGACGCCCTCGACCTCCTGGGCAGCGGCCGCGGCGGCGGCGGCGAGCTCGTCGCTGCGCTCAGGGTCGAGCACGTAGACCATCGCGGCGCGCTGCGCGGGGCACACGGCGAGCTCGGCGCTCGACGGCTCGACGTCGTTGGGCTGGAGCACGCGCGCCTCCCCGAACGCGCCGCCCAAATCGATGTGGGCCTCGACCGTGCTGTGCGAGTGGTCGGAGACGAGGATCACGGCGTGCTCGTCTAGGAACGCGTCGGGCCCCCCTGCGGCGTCCATCAGGCGCTCGATCTGGCGGTCTGCCACCGAGAGCGAGGCGACCTGCGCGTGCGGGCCGCGCCGGTGCGAGTAGCTGTCGTTGTCGGGCAGCGAGAAGAGCAGGAAGTCGAACAGGTCGTTCTCGACCAGGTAGGCGCCTATGCAGCCCGTCTGCTCGTCGCGCGCCCCGGGCATGCCGAGCGAGCCGCGGCAGCCCGTGCGGCGACTGGCGAACAGGTCGGCATAGAACAGCTCACGGGGGCCGTAGACGGCATGGGGCAGGATCGTGGCCGTCACCAGGCGTCCCAGGGCTCGCTCGCTCGCCGCCTCGTGGCGGTGGCGTCCGCGGTAGATCAGGTACGTGGTGCCCGCGGTGCGGACGTCGGCGTCGTCGAGCACCTCGAATACGGTCGGGGTGTCCCGAGACAGATGGGACAGGTTCAGGTTGTAGACCGTGTCCGTCAGCGAGCGCTGGATCCCGAACGCGCGCGTGGCGCTGAAGCTCGAGCCGTACTCGACGTAGCGCTCGTCGCCGCGGTGGTACCAGTTCATCGACGGGATCAGGTGCCGGTCCAGCGACGCGCCGGTGGCGATCGTCGCGGCGCACACGGGAGTCACCGAGGGGAAGGCCGAGACGCAGTCGTCCAGGTAGGTGCCGTCGTCCATCAGGCGCCTGATCGCGGGTGCCTGACCGGTCTCGACCGCGCGCTCGAGCATCGCGGTCCGCACCCCGTCGATCACGACGAGGACCAGCTTCTTGGCTCCGGAGGGCACTACCGGAGGATGCGCAGGCCGGCGTACTTCTCGCCCTCGCGCCGGCGGCCCGAGACCAGTAGCCAGACCAGCACGCCGAGCGCGATCAGCGAGACCGGCGGGAGCAGGATCGACAGCGCCGCGACCAGCAGCGCGACCCCGTTCGCGTAGACCGGCAGAGCGGCGCGCGCCGCCGCGTCCAGGCGCGTGCGCGTACGCGCGAACAGCGCTCGCACCGTCGCGCTGGCCAGCGCCGCGCACGCGATGCCGGCGATGATCCCCGGCCACGCGGCGCCCTCGTCGTCGATCGAGCCGGCGAACAGCAGCGCGCCGATCCCGATGCTGATGCCGGCGAGCGCGGCGCCGATCGGGCCGGTCTCGACGCGGTCCTCGCCCAGCCGGCGCTCGAGCAGCACGGCGACCACCAGCACGAGCGTGACCGCGAGCAGGAAGCCCGGTCGCTCGAGGAAGCGGTAGCCCGTGTGGTCGAAGTTGATGAACGCGTTCGCGCTGGCCGCCGCTCCCGCGAGCAGTGCGGGCAGGAAGGGGCGGATGCCGGCCGCGAGGGAGAGGCCGATCCCCTGGCAGATCGCGAGGAAGAGGTCCATTCCGGGGGTGCGCTAGCGTGAGCGGCCGCATGACGATAGACCACGGCTCCTCGGGGGGGAGGTCGGGGCGCGGCGGCGAAAAGGGCGCCATGCGGGGCAGGTCGACCCGGCGTGACCTGGAGCGCTACGCAGGCCTCTTCGCGGCCCGCACGCAGGTCATGAAGTCGTCGGCCATGCGCGACCTGATGGCGCTGACCGAGCGCGACGAGGTCATCTCGCTGGCCGGCGGGCTGCCCGACACGTCCACCTTCCCCGCCTCCAGCTACGCGGCGATCATGCAGCGCGTCGCCAACGAGTCGTGTGCGCGCGCGCTCCAGTACGGGCCCACCGAGGGCCTGGCGGTCGCCAAGCGCGCGATCGTCGAGGTGATGGCCGCCGAGAACATGGATGTGGACCCCGGCCACCTGCTGGTCACCACGGGCGGGCAGCAGGTGATCGACCTCGTGTGCAAGGCGCTGATCGACCCCGGCGACGTGATCGTCGCCGAGGCGCCCACGTATCCGGGCGCCGTGCCCACCTTCAGCTCCTACCAGGCCGACGTGGTCCAGATCACGATGGACTCCGACGGCATGCGCGTGGACGAGCTCGCCGAGACCCTCGACCGCCTGGAGACCGAGGGCAGGCGTCCGAAGTTCATCTACACCGTGCCCAACTTCCAGAACCCGGCCGGTGTGACCCTGTCCGAGGAGCGTCGGCGGCGGCTGGTGGCGCTCGCGCGCGAGCGCGAGTTGCTGGTGCTCGAGGACAACCCCTACGGGCTGCTGCGCTACGAGGGCGACCCGCTGCCCTGCCTCTACGAGCTCGACGCCGACCGCACGTGGGTCATCTACCTGGGGACGTTCTCCAAGATCCTCTCGCCCGGCATCCGGCTTGGTTGGGCCGCGGCGCCGGCGCCGGTGCTCGAGAAGCTGAACATGGGCAAGCAGGCAGCGGACCTGTGCAGCTCCTCGATGACCCAGCATTTCGTCGCCGCCTACTTCGAGAGCAGCCGCTGGCAGGACTACGTGCGCTCGGTCGGCGAGATCTACCGGCGCCGGCGCGACGCGATGCTCGACGCGCTCGCAGAGCACTTCCCGCGCGAGGCCGAGTGGACCTACCCCCAGGGCGGGCTGTTCATCTGGGCGACGCTCCCCGACTACATCGACACCACCGACCTGCTGGCGCGCGCGCTGCGCGAGGACGTCGCCTTCGTGCCCGGTCGCGGCGCCTACCTCGACGGGCGCGGGGGCTCGGCCATGCGGCTCAACTTCTCCGGCGTGGACGAGGACGACATTCGCGAGGGGATCCGCCGCGTGGGGAAGGTCGTCGGCGAGCAGGTCGCGCTCTACGGCACGCTCACCGGCGCCGCGCCGCCCGCCACGGCACCGCCCGCGCCCGCCCCGCGCGAGGCCGATCCGCAGCTCGCGGAGGTGCTCGAGCTGCGCAAGCGGCGCGCCTCGTCTTGAGCCGCGTCGCCGTGCTCAAGGGCGGGCGCTCGCTGGAGCGTCAGGTCTCGCTGCGCTCCGGCGCGCGGGTGGAGGACGCCCTCGAGCGGCTGGGGCACGAGGTGGTGTCGATCGACGTCGGTCACGACCTCGTCGAGCGGCTGCGCGAGATCGAGGTCGACGCCGCGTTCGTCTGCCTTCACGGCCGCGACGGCGAGGACGGAACCATTCAAGAGCTGCTCGAGGTGCTGGCGATCCCCTACACGGGCTCGGGGATCGCCGCCTGCATCCGCAGCTGGGACAAGGTGCGGGCCAAGCACGAGCTCCGCGCCGCCGGCATCCCCACGCCCGACTTCTACGCCTTCGGCGAGACGGCGTTCAAGGAGCTCGGCGCCGCCTCGGTCCTGCCCGCGATCGAGGAGCGCCTGAGCTTCCCGATCGTGGTCAAGCCCGCCGCCCAGGGGTCGGCGCTCGGGATCAAGTTCGCGCGCGCGGCGGCCGACGTGCCGACCGCATTGGTGGCCGCCTTCTCCTACGACACCAAGGTCCTGCTCGAGCGCCACGTCGCCGGGCGCGACCTCGCGGTCTCGATCGTGGACGACGACGGCGCCCCGCGCGTGCTGCCGGTCGTCGAGGCGCTGCCCCGCGACGAGGACTTCTTCGACTTCGAGGCCCGCTACGCGATCGGGCGAACCGAGTACGTGTGCCCGGCGCGGATCGGCGACGAGCTGACGGCCCGGGCGCAGGCGATCGCGCTCGAGGTGTGGCGCCTGTTCGGCTGCGAGGGCTTCGGACGCGTCGACATGATGCTCGACGAGCGCGAGGGCGAGCTCTACGTGCTCGAGACCAACACGGTCCCGGGCCTCACCGAGACCTCGCTGCTGCCCCAGGCCGCAGAGGCCGACGGGCTCGGGTTCGACGCCCTCGTCGATCAGATCGTCAAGCCCGCGCTCGAGCGGGGATAGGTCCCGTTGGCCGGCGGGCAGCGCCGGCGCAAAAGGCGGGCGACGAAGGAGGGGTTCGGGCGGGCGACGAGGGGCGGGCGACGAGGGGGATTCGGGAGCGGTTTCCTTTCTGGGTCGAGTTATGCACCTCCAGGGTTGATAACTCGACTCAGAACGGCTTGGCGCGTCCTCGTCCCCCTCCTTCGTCGCCCGCCGTTGAGCCCTGCGGCCGACTCGAGCCCGCGCGCTACGCGTTCTCCCCGCCCGCGAAGTCCTCGGGCGAGACCTGGTCGAGGAACTCCTTGAACTTGGTCACGACCTCCTCGGTGTCCTCGACCTCGTGCTCGAACTCGATCGCGGACTCGGCGATCACGTCCTCGGCGGCGAAGATCGGCGCGTTGGCCCGCACGGCCAACGCCAGCGCGTCGCTGGGGCGCGAGTCGATCTCGAGCTCGCGGCCGTTGATCGACAGCGTGATCGAGGCGAAGAAGGTGTTCTCGCGCAGCTCGGTGACGGCCACCCGGGTGCAGTTGACGTCGAGCTCGGAGAGGACGTCGGAGAGCAGGTCGTGGGTCATCGGCCGCGGCGTGCTGGCGCCCTGCAGCTTCATGAGGATCGCCGCTGCCTCGGGGTGGCCGATCCAGATCGGCAGGAACTTGTTGGAGTCGACGGTCTTGAGCAGGACGATCGGCTGCTTGCCGACCATGTCGAAGCTCACACCGTAGATGACCATTTCCTGCAAGCCGAATCGCCTCCGGTCGCCGCTGTGGGCCAGCCGTGCGGCCAGTATACGCGCGGCGAAGAGGGCTTCCCGGGCTGCCGGGGACGGGGTCAGGACGAGGCCGCAGGGGCGTAGCGACGCAGGGGCGGGCGGTCTCCCTCCGTGACCGTGAGCGCCGCGCCGCCGCCCTGGACCAGGGCGAGCGCTTCACCCTGGCCCTCGGCGAGGACGGTGGGCGAGGCGCAGGGCCGCCTGCCGAGCGTCCGGGCCAGCGATTCCCCTGCACTTCGCCGCCAAACGAACAGCCGGTCGTAGCTGCGCAGGGCCACCGTCCGGCCGTCCGAGGAGACGTCGCCGGCCGTCACCGTGCGCCCGAAGCCGAGCTCGATGCGCGCCGACCGGCGAAGGCTTATGGGCGGCCCGGTCCGCAGCGAGTCCGCGCGCGCCACGTACACGCCCGCGTTCCCGTCGAGCCGCTTCGTGACGACCGCCAGGTCGCCGCTGAGCGGGTCGACGAGCAGCGCCTCGGCGTCGTGGGAGCCGTCGGGATAGCGGAGCGTCAGCGGCGTGGCCCTTGCGGTCGGATGCGGGCCGGGGCGCACGTCCGGCTCCGGGAAGCGGTAGACGACGATCGTGGAACGCTGCTCCAGGTTGTCGCCGATGTCGCCCGCGTAGAGGTAGGCGCGGCCGGCCGTGCGGCCCGGGCCCGTCGCGATGTCCTCCCAGTCCTGCGCCTGCGCCCCGGTCACCGGGAAGGAACCCAGCGAGCGCCCGTCGAGCCGGATCCCGATCACACGCGCCGAGTCCCCCGAGTCGTTGTGGGTCCAGAGCACGCCGGCCTGCGTGCGGCTGGCGACGAGACCGGAGAGCTCGGTGGCGGCGGAGTCGTCGACGTGCCCGATGACGCGTGCGGAGAGCGGCCGGCAGAGCGGCACGTCGGCCGGGACGGTCTTGGGCTTGCCCTTGACGCCGCAGCCGCCGAGCGGCAGGACCAGCGCAGCCGCCGTCAGCGCGGCGACGGCGACGGGCGTACCCGCTCTCATCGCAGGCGCGCGGAGCGCTCGGCCGCGACGGGGTCGAAGAACAGCTCGACGCGGGCGGCGCGGCCCTCGCGGAACGTCCACACGTTCGCGCCCGGCTGCGACGTCGGCGCGCCGCTGCCCCGTCCTCGCCCCGTGACGGTCACCCACGCCAGCACCGTTCCCGGTCGCGCCTGAACCAGCTCACGCGCCTCGACGCGCACGTCCTCGAACTCGCGCAGCCACTCGCGCCAGCCCGCGGCGATGCCCTGTGGGCCGCGGTAGACGGCCGGCTCGGGGAAGTCGGCCGAATACACGAACTCGATGTCTCCGGAGAAGAGATCCAGCCACTCGTACTCGCCCCGCGACCATGCGTCATAGACCGCGCGCAGAGCCTCGAGGTCGGCCTCCGTCATCACAGCACGCCGGGTGGTCGTGGACGGCCGCTGCGTGCGATGGGGCCATCCACGATCGTGCTCCGTCCAGGCTGCGTTGCGGCCTCCTCGAGAAGAGCCCTTCCGGGCCGGGGCCTCAGGGC
>CAWCNV010000011.1:0-189918 GCA_963797015.1 uncultured Actinomycetes bacterium
TGGGCGATCCTGGACTCGAACCAGGGACCTCTTCCTTATCAGAGAAGCGCTCTAACCGACTGAGCTAATCGCCCTCTCCCATTGCAGTGCGCTTTTCGCCCTGTCGCTAAAGGTCCGTTGGCGACAGATGGGCCATACATGGGCCATGTGGGCAGAGTGCGCGCTGCATGCGGAGGGCACATCGTATCGCCAGGCGCTGTGGTCTCAGTCGGCGCGGGCGGCGCGGCGCAGCGGGAACGGCAGCGAAGTCCAGACGCAGCGGGACGCCACCACGACCTCGCGACCCTGCCCGTAGATCGCCTCTGCCTCAGCACGCTCCACGCTGCGGGATTCGCCGCCGACCGGTTGTGTACCCCCAACCGACCTAACGCTGCCGAACCCTCTTTAGGGCGAAGGTCTTGGACTAGAAGCTGCGCCCTCCGACTCAGGGGGATAGCATCAAACAAACGTCCGTACTGCGTCAGGCGCTGGACTCCGTTCATCGGGACTGTTGTGGAGCTGCGGCACGGGCAAAGGTAGGGAGACCAAGTTGGGGTCGGACACGCATAGCAACGCGCCAGCCTCATGTACCGCGCCCGCCAGGTCTCGAACCTCGGCGGCTTCATGTCCGGGGTCAACAACAACGGCGCGCACTCGGCCAACGGCATCACCGCGATCTTCATCGCCACCGGGCAGGACGCCGCCAACGTCGCCGAGTCCTCGGCCGCATTCGTCTACGCCGAGCGGCATGACAACGGCGACTACTACTACTCGGTCACGATCCCGTCGCTGATCGTCGCCACCTACGGCGGCGGCACGGGCCTGGCCACCCAGCGCGAGTGCCTGGAGATGCTCGACTGCTACGGAGCGGGCAAGGTGCGGAAGTTCGCCGAGATCGTCGCCGCGACGGTGCTCTGCGGCGAGCTCTCGCTCGGCTCGGCGATCGTCGCCGAGGAGTGGGTCGAGGCGCACGACGTGTTCGGGCGCAACCGGCCCTGAGCCGGCCAGCCGGGCGGTCGACGAAACAGCATCGACGAGGGGGAGCATGGGGTCGGTGCGGGGCCGATCCCGAGCGCGCGAACGTTCTGACCCCAGTTATCGACCTCACAGGTACACAACTCGGGTCAGAACCCGGAGAGCGGGCCGGAGCACCCTCCCTTTCCCTCGTCGATGCCGTTTTTCGGGGCCCGAGACCTTCACGAGATCTCCACGCCGGCGCACGCGATCATCACGCCGCCTTGATGCGCGACCGGACAAGCTGGTCCCATGGCGACGAACGGACAGGCAGCGCGCGATGACGGACGGCTCGACCGCCTGCGACTGCGCCTGCGCGTCGCGCGCCGGCGAACGAAGCTCGACAGGGCGCTGGCCGAGGGCGCGTCGCCCGACGCAGACCCCGCGCTCGAGCTTCGCGCGACCCAGCTCACCGCCCGCTCGACGCGACGCGCGATCGCCGGCACGATCGCCGACCTCCTGAGCGCCGCGGAGGAGGAGCCGCCCGAAGCCTTCGGCGCCGTCAGCGCGCGGCCATCCCTGCGTGGCGACGAGATCCTCGCCTCCCGGGCCGAACTGCGGGCCGTCGTCGACGCGCTCGAAGAGCCACACCCACTGTCTCCCCAGGCCGCGGCGCTCGCCGCGTGGCTCGTGTGGGACTCGGCCAGCCCGATGTACGCAGTCGGGCTGCACAGCTCGGTCGCGGACGTGGCCGACGCGATCCTCGCGGGCAGTGAGGACCTGCTGGCGGCGGGCGAGGCGGCGGGCGTGGAGGGTGCGGCGCGGCTCGCGGCCTAACTCGCGGCCGTCCCCGTCCGGGGCGCGGCCGCCTCGCTCTTCGGGTCGATCAGGATCTTCGCGTGCGTCTCGGGGTCGGAGAGTGCGTCGAACGCGCTCTCGACGCCGGCGAGGCCGACCTCGCCGGTGACGAGCGGCCTCGGGTCGACCTTGCCCTCGGCCAGCATCTGGAGCGTGTCGCGGAACTCGAGCGGCGAGTAGCCGAGCACGAAGCGCAGGTCGAGCTCCTTGTTGATCGCCATCGCGGGCCGGATCCGGTCCGCTCCCATGCACACGCCGACGACGACGACGCGCGAGAACGCGGGCGCGCCGGCGATGATCGTGTCGATCACGCCGGGCACGCCGACGCACTCGAAGATCACCGGGCTCTTGGGCCTGGCGCCGAGCTTCTCGGCCGCGCGCCAGACGTGCCACCACGGGACCGGCAGGCGGCGGATCCTCTCCATCGCGCCGACCGCGAGGTCCATCGCGCCGGGCATCGTCACGTGACCGTGGTCCGCGGACGACGCGTAGGGCGAGTCCTGCGCCGGGTCGACGACGACGTCGGCGCCGCACGCCATGGCCAGCGCGCGCCGGCCGGCAGAGAAGTCGCTCGCGATGACGTTGCGGACTCCGCCGGCCTTGAGCATCGAGATCACCGCGAGACCCACCGGGCCGCAGCCGATGACGATCGCGACCGTCCGTTTCTTCACCTCGCCCCGGCGCACCGCGTGCCAGCCGATCGCCATCGGCTCGGTGAGCGCCGCCAGCTCGGGCGACAGCCCGTTCGGGACCGGAACGGTCAGCGACTCCTCGACGACGACCTGCTCCGCATAGGCGCCGGGGGCGGCGACCGACAGGCCGATGGGGTGGATTGCGTCGCCGCTGCGCCGGAGCGGCAGCGCCACCACGGGCGTCCCGGGCGCCGACGTCTTCCGGCAGCCGGGGCCGTGCTCGCCGAGCTCGCCGCTGAACTCGTGACCGAACACCACCTCCTGCTCGGAGCGCATGAACTCCCCGTAGCCCGACTCGGACATGACCTCGGCCAGCTCGTCGCAGTGGTGGCGCGCGTGCAGATCGGAGCCGCAGATGCCGCAGCGACGGACGTCGACGAGCACCTGCCCCCGCCCGGGGGTCGGCGTGGGCCGCTCGATGAGCTCGAGCTTCGCGTCCCTGCAGCCGACTGCCTTCACGCGCCGCTGGCCTCCTAGGTCGTGAGCAGTCCGCCGTCGACGGGAAGCACCACGCCGGTCACGTACGACGACGCGTCGCTGGCCAGGAACAGGAGCGCGGCGACGAGCTCGTCCGGCTCGCCGGCGCGACCGGCGGGGACGCGGAACATCATCGTGTCCAGGTAGCCCTCCGGGTACTCGTCGGTCATCTCGGAGGGGAAGAAGCCCGGCGCCAGGGCGTTCACCCGGATCCCCTTGCGCCCCGTCCACTGCTGGGCGAGGTCGCGGGTGAGGCCGATGATCGCCGCCTTGCTCGAGCCGTAGGCCGCCTGGGGAAGCCCCGCCGTGGTCGAGCCGAGCACCGAGCCGATGTTGACGATGCTCGAGCCGGGCTCCATCACCCGTCCGCAGGCCTGGGCCATCCAGTAGGACCCCATGAGGTTGATGTCGATGACGCGGCGGAAGTCGTCCGGGTCCTCGCGCGTCGCCGGCGCGGCCGTGCCGATGCCGGCGTTGTTGACCAGCACGTCCACGCGGCCGAGCTGCTCGCGCGCCTGCTCGACCACGCGCCGGCAGTCCTCCACCTTGGAGACGTCGGCTCCAACGGCGAGGCAGCGCCGGCCCCGGGCCTCGACCTCGCTGCGCGTCGCCTCCAGTCGCTCTGTGCGGCGCGCGCAGATCGCCACGTCGGCGCCTGCCTCCGCCAGCCCGCGGGCAAAGGCGACGCCGAGGCCGGACGAGGCGCCGGTGACGATCGCGACCTTGCCGTCAAGGCGAAATTTGTCCAGAACCGCCACGGGCAGACCATAGACTGCCGCGATCCTCGCGCGCAGGCACATCGTCCTCCTCGCCGCGGCGCTGGTGCTCTCGCTCGCCTCACCGGCCGCCGTCGCGCACGCCGGCCCGGGCTCGGCGAACACCGCCGCGGTCACGATGGGCGACAGCTACATCTCCGGCGAGGCCGGGCGCTGGGCCGGCAACAGCATCGCGACCACGCCCGGTCACGACGGCACCGATCGCGCGTGCGTCGGCACGCCGGTGTGCACCCCCGATCTCGCGCGGGTCTATCTGCCCCCCTCCGACACCGACGGCTGCCACCGCTCCGACGTCTCCGAGCTCGAGAGCGCGCAGCTCGCCGTGACCGCGAGCTTCAACATCGCCTGCTCGGGCGCGGTCACGGACAACCTGTTCCGCTCCTCGAACGGCGGCGTCCCCGAGAAGGGCGAGCCGCCGCAGGCCGACCAGCTGCTGCCGATCGCCCAGGCCAACGACGTGAAGCTGATCGTGGTCAACATCGGCGGCAACGACCTCGGCTTCTCCGACATCGTCACCGCCTGCTTTCTCGCCTACACCTCGAAGTCGGGACCCTGCGGCCCGGCGCAGTCGGCGGCGATCAAGGCGAAGCTGCCCGCGGTCGAGGCGAAGGTGGAGAAGGTGGTCGACGAGGTCCGCGCGGTGATGACGCAGGCAGGCTACGCCGACGGCGACTACCGCATCGTCATGCAGGGGGGGCCTGCGGTCATCCCGCCCGCGGCCCGGGCGCGCTACGCGCAGTCCGACTCACGCCGTGTGACCTACGGGTGCCCGTTCTACGACGCCGACCTCGACACGGCGCGCGACGTGATCGTCCCCGCGATCGGGGAGCTGGCGCAGGACGCCGCGCGCGCGAAGGGCGTGGAGTACCTCGCCGCCGGGAACGCCTTCGACGGCCACGAGATCTGCGCGACCACCGCCGAGCCGGTCACCGCCTCGCAGCCGCCGTCGCCGACCGCGAGCGAGTGGGGGCGGGCGCTGAGCTCGACCACCATCGGCCAGGGCCAGATCCAGGAGGTGTTCCACCCCAACGCCTTCGGCCAGCGCGCGCTCGGCATTTGCCTCAAGCGGGTCTTCCGGCTGATCCCGGGACAGTTCGACTGCACGAGCGGCCCGGGCCGCGATCCCGAGGCGATGTCGGTGGCGCGGACCGCCACTACGGCCGCCGGCCGCGCGCTGCTGCGGGACGCACTGCGCCGCGCAGTGGTGCCCACGGGCGGCCGTGCGGGTATCGCCAGGGTGCTCAAGGCCGGTGGCTACCGGGCGGCGTTCTCCAACGCGGTCGGGAAGGGCCGCCTGCTGCTGGCGTGGTACCGCGTGCCCGCGGGCGAGCCCGTGCCCAAGCCGGCGAGCGTGCAGGAGCCGGTGCTCGTGGCCCGAGTGCGGGCGTCGGTGACCACGACCGGCACCGCCCACTTCACGCTGCGACTGAAGACGGCGGGCAGGCGGCTGCTGCGCGCTACGACGGGCTCGATCGGCCTGGCGGGGCGGGCGACCTTCACGCCCAAGGGCGGGACGCCGGTCTCGACCGTCGGGCGCTTCAGGCTGCGCTAGGCGACGTCGCCGCCTCGGTGTGCCGGCGCAGCTCGCGCCGGGCGATCGTCAGCTTGTGGACCTCGTCGGGGCCGTCGGCCAGCCGCAGCGTGCGCAGGTGCGCGTACATCCAGGCGAGCGGGAAGTCGTCGGAGACGCCGCCGCCGCCGTGGACCTGGATCGCGCGGTCTATGACCTTCAGCGCGACGTTGGGGGCAGCGACCTTGATCGCCGCGATCTCGGTGCGGGCGTGGCGGTTTCCGACCGTATCCATCAGCCACGCGGCCTTGAGCGTCAGCAGGCGCGCCATCTCGATCTCGATCCGCGACTCGGCGATCCAGTCCTGGATGTTGGCCCGCGCCGCTACCGGCTTGCCGAACGTCTCGCGCTCGGCCGCCCGCCTGCACATGAGCTCGAGCGCGCGTTCGGCCGCGCCCAGCGAGCGCATGCAGTGGTGGATGCGCCCCGGCCCCAGGCGCGCCTGGGCGATCATGAAGCCCTGGCCCTCGCCGGCGATCACGTTGTCGACCGGCACACGCACGTCCTCGAAGGTCAGCTCGGCGTGGCCCTCCTGGTCCTGGTAGCCGAACACCGGCAGGCCGCGCACCACGGTCACCCCGGGGGTGTCGATCGGGACCAGCACCATGCTCTGCTGCTGGTGGGGCGGCCCGTCCGGGTTGGTCTTGCCCATCACGATCAGGATCCGGCAGTGCGGGTGCAGCGCGTTCGAGATCCACCACTTGCGCCCGTTCAGCACCCATGCGCCACCCTCGCGCTCGATCGAGAGCTCGATGTTGGTGGCGTCCGACGAGGCGACGTCGGGCTCGGTCATCGCGAACGCGGAGCGGATCTCGCCGTCGAGCAGCGGGCGCAGCCAGCGCTCCTGCTGCTCGGGCGAGCCGAACAGCGAGAGCACCTCCATGTTGCCGGTGTCGGGGGCCGAGCAGTTGCACGCCTCCGACGCGATGCGGCTTGTGCCCAGGATCTCGGCCAGCGGCGCGTACTCGAGGTTCGAGAGCCCCGGCCCCCACTGCGGATCGGGGTGGAACATGTTCCACAACCCGCGGCCGCGCGCGTCCTCCTTGAGCTCCTCCATCACCGCCGGGTGCGCGTGCGGGTCGCCCGCCTCGCGCAGCTGGCGCTCGTAGACCGGCTCGGCCGCGCGCACGCGCTCGTCCACGAACGCCCGCAGGCGCTCCGCGAACTCCTTCGCGCGCTCGGAAGGCTCGAAGTCCATCAGAGCTGCAGCGACTTGATCTCGAGGAACTCCTCGAGGCCGAACTTGCCCAGCTCGCGGCCGTGGCCCGACTGCTTGTAGCCGCCGAAGGGCGCCAGCGGGTTGAAGGCGGCGCCGTTGATCTCGACCTGGCCGGTGCGGATCCGCCGCGCGACGCGCTTGGCCCGCTCCTCGTCGCCCGACCAGACGCCGCCGGCCAATCCGTAGATCGAGTCGTTGGCGATCCGGATCGCGTCCTGCTCGTCCTCGTAGGGCATGATCGCCAGCACCGGGCCGAAGATCTCCTCCTGGGCGATCGTCATGCCGGGAGTGACCTCGGAGAACACCGTGGGGCGCACGAAGAACCCGTGCTCGGAGCCCTCGGGAGCCTCGGCGCCGCCCGTCATGAGCTTCGCGCCCTCCTCGATCCCCTTCTCGATGTAGCCGCGCACACGCCCGCGCTGGACGTCGGACACCAGCGGCCCCAGCTTTGTCTCGGGATCGAACGGATCGCCCACCGTCGCCTGCTCGGCCGCTGCCGCGGCGATCGCCTCGGCCTCGGCCAGCCGCGAGCGCGGAACCAGCATGCGCGTCAGCGCGCTGCAGGTCTGGCCCGAGTTGAGGAAGCACTTGCTCACACCGTCGACGACCGCCTTCTGCAGGTCGGCGTCGTCGAGGATCACGTTGGCCGACTTGCCGCCCAGCTCGAGCGCGACGCGTTTGACGGTCTCGGCCGCGACCTCGGTCACGCGCCGCCCGGCGGCGGTCGAGCCCGTGAACGAGATCATGTCGATCTCGGGGTGCGAGCTCATCGCCTCGCCCACCACCGGGCCGACCCCGGTGACGAGGTTGAACACGCCGGCCGGCAGGCCGGCGGCGTCGCAGATCTCGGCCAGCACGAAGGCGTTGAGCGGTGTCACCTCGCTGGGCTTGAGCGCCACCGTGCAGCCCGCCGCGAGCGCCGGCGCGACCTTCGCCGAGACCTGGTGCAGGGGGTAGTTCCAGGGCGTGATCGCCCCCACGACGCCCACCGGCTCGCGCACGACCAGCGAGTTGCCGAGCATCTCCTCCCAGACCGTCTCGGCCATGATCTCGGGCATCGACGCGAACGACATCCTCGGCAGCCCGGCCTGGATCATCATCGACAACGGCAGCGGCATGCCGAGCTCGCGCGCGACGAGCGCGGCGATCTCCTCGGCACGCTCCTCGAGCCCCATGGCGATCGCGCCGAGCAGCTCCGCGCGCTCCTCGGGGCTGGTCTGCGACCACGATTCGAAGGCGGCGCGCGCGGCGGCGGCTGCGCGGTCGACGTCGGCCGGCGTGCCGGCGGGGACGCTCCCCATCACCTCCTCGGTCGTCGAGTTGACGACCTCGAGCGTGTCGCGGCCCTCCGGCTGAACCCACTCGCCGCCGATGTAGAAGCGGTCGCGGACGATCGGGCCCGGCTGGGCGTGGGGGTCGACTGCGGTCTGGGTTGCCATCGGTTCTCCTCTCAGGGCCTCACCGGCGCCGCGGCCGGCTTGGCGTGCGCCGCAGCCAGCTCGGCCTGGGTGCCGGCGATCGCCTCGGCGGTTCGGTGTGCGAGCGCCATGATGGTGACCATCGGGTTGGTGCCCGAAGGCGTGGGGAACGCGCTGCCGTCGCCGATCCACACGCCCTTGACGTCGTGCAGCTCGCCCCACGGGTTCGCGACGCTGGTCTGCGGGTCGGTGCCCATCCGGCAGGTGCCCATCTGGTGGGCGCTGAACAGCTTGTGGCCGCCGGCGCGCATCGGTATGCGCTGCACCCGGTCGATGAAGGCGTCGAGGTCGTCGCCCCGGCGCCAGCGCGGTACCCCGGCGGCGAGCGCGTAGATCTCGCGCGCTCCGCCGGCGGCGTGCAGGCGGATCTCCACCTCGAGCCCGTGGCGCATGTTGCGCAGGTCGAGCTCGTCGGTGACCGAGTACGTGGGCACCGCCTCGCCGTCCTGGTCGATCGTCACGCGCCCGTGGCCGCGGTCGCGAAGCAGCGCGATGAAGGTCCCGCCGTAGCGGACGTTCTCCATGAACTCCTTGTGCCTGGCGCCCGAGAACCACGGCGTGGCCGAGCCCGTGATCCCAGGGGCGTACTGGGCGCCCTCGATCAGGAAGCCGCAGCCGTCGCCGGTGTTCGCGAACTCGTCGCACAGGCCGGCGTGGGGGGCGCCCCACCACGCCTTCATGTCCTCGTCGTAGATCCCTGAGGTCGCGGTGCACGGATGCAGACGCAGGTAGTTCCCGGCCGCCGGCCCGCCGATCTGCGAGCGCAGCAGCAGCGCCGGCGACTCGAGCGAGCCGCAGGCGACGACGACGCGGGGCGCGTGCACGGTGACCCGCGCGCGCTTGCCCTGCCCGTCTTCGTACGTCGCTTCGACGCCGGCCGCCTTGCCGCCTTCCACGAGCACGCGCTCGGCGCGCGTGTGGATGAGCACCTCGGCGCCGTGGTCGACGGCGTCGCGCAGGAACGTCTTGTCGACCGACTGCTTGGAGCCCGACTGGTCGCCGAAGCCCATGTAGGCGGCGGTGTCCGGGGAGTAGGTGCCGGAGTCGGTGTTGCGGATCACCGTCTTGAAGCTCCAGCCGCGGTCTTCGCAGCCGCGCTTCATCCGCTGCTGGGGGCCGTTGAGCTCGGAGTGGCGGTCGGTCGCCGAGATGCGCTCGAGCACCGTGTCGAGGTGGCGGTCGTAGTCGGGGCCGTCGACGCCCTCCAGCCCGTGCTCGTGGGCCCACTGCTCGCGCACCCACGGTGTGGTGCGCAGGCAGTTGGTCCAGTTGACGACCGTCCCGCCGCCTAGCGTCGTGCCCGCCTGCAGCGTGAAGTTGCCGTCGGCCGTCGGCGTGGGGCCGCCGCGCCAGTACATCTCCTGGTAGGCCTTGAGCTCGAGCTGGGCGAAGTCGGACTCGGTGTGGTAGCCGCCGGCCTCCAGCACGACGACCTTCATCCCCTGCTGGGCCAGGGTGCCGGCGATCACGCCGCCGCCTGAGCCGGAGCCGACCACGCACACGTCGGCCTCGAGCTCGAGCTCATCGGACTCGGGAGTGAGCGGGGTGATCGGCTTTGGCTTCTGGGGCGGGGCCGACAGCGGGCCGGGGTAGCCGAAGGTGCGCCAGTTCGGGTTCTGGCCCGTCTGCGGGTCGGCGCCGCCGTAGGTGAGGAACAGCGTCATGCCGGCCAGCGCATTGATGCCCGCGGCGGCCTGCGAGGACGCGAGCGACATCGTGCGCAGGAGCTGCTCGCGCGAGAGCTGCGACGGGGCGGTGCGGAAGCCCTGCGCGTCGAGCGCGTCGAGCAGCTGTAGGAGACCCGCGTGCAGGTCGTCGGGCATCTCGGCGAGCAGCTGCTCGACCCCCTGGTCGACGGCAAGCTCCGTGGCCGCGCGGGCCCAGAACCCCTCGGGGTCCTCGGCGCGCTCGATCCGGGGCACGATGGTGTCGCACAGCGCCCGCAGGACGGCACGCCGCTCCTCGGTCAGCTCCTGCGTCATCCCCTCTCTCCTTCCGCGCGTTACCGTTCCTACTGCAGAGAGCCTAACGAGGAGAGAAAAGGGAGCGGCAATGGCGACGAGCGGTGTGGGGACCGACCTGCAGACGATGGCCGAGCTGGCGACGCTCGGCGCCCAGAAGTTCGGCGACCGGCCGGCCCAGCGCTTCAAGGTGGGCGACGAGTGGAAGGAGCGCTCCTACGCGGAGCTCGCCGACGAGGCCCGCGCGGTGGCGCTCGGGCTCGTCGCGCTCGGGATCGGCCCCGGCGAACGCGTTTGCATCCTCGCCAACACGCGCCCGGAGTGGACGGTCATCGAGCTGGCGATCTGGATGGTCGGCGCGACGGTGGTGCCGATCTACCAGACCAACGCCCCGGAGGAGTGCGAGTGGGTGGCCGGCAACTCGGGCGCCGTCGCGGTGTTCTGCGAGGACGAGGCCCAGCTGGACAAGATCCGCGCGGTACGCGACAAGCTGCCCGACCTGAAGCACCTGATCCTGTTCGAGGGCAGCGCCGACGACGCGATCTCGCTCGACGAGGAGCGCGAGCGCGGTCGCGACGCCGACCCGTCCGAGCTCGAGAGCCGCGCCGCCGGGGTCAAGCCCGACGACGCGATGCTGTTCATCTACACGTCGGGCACGACCGGTCCGCCCAAGGGCTGTGTGCTCATGCACTCGAACGCGCGCTTCCTGCTGGACGCGCTCGTCGAGCTCGAGATCACCACCGAGGGCGACCTCGTCTACCTCTACCTGCCGCTGGCGCACGTCTTCGCGCAGCTGATCGAGATCGGCGCGCTGTACCTGGGCGGCACTATCGCCTACTTCGGCGGCGACACGCGCCAGATCATTCCCGAGATCCAGCAGTCGCACCCCGACTACGTCCCGTCGGTGCCGCGCATCTTCGAGAAGCTCTACGGCCTGGCCACGGCGCAGCTCGCGAAGGCGTCGCCCGAGCAGCAGAAGCAGTTCAAGCAGGCGATCGAGCTCGGCGTCAAGGTCCGCGACCTCGAGAACCACGGAAAGCCGATCCCCGAGGAGCTGCGCAAGCCGTTCGAGCAGGCCGACGAGGCGATCTTCAAGGGCGTGCGCGCGCTGTTCGGCGGGCGCATGCGCGAGGCGACGACCGGCGCGGCGCCGATCGCCAAGGAGATCCTCGAGTTCTTCTACGCCGCGGGCTGCCCGGTGCTCGAGGGTTACGGCATGACCGAGACGATGGGCGTCATGACCACCTCTACGCGCGAGAACCACAAGTTCGGCACCGTCGGCCGCCCGATGCCCGGCGTCGAGGTCAAGATCGCCGAGGACGGCGAGATCCTCACCCGGGGCGGCCAGGTGTTCAAGGGCTACTGGCGCAACGAGGACGCCACGAAGGAGCTGATCGACGATGAGGGCTGGCTGCACAGCGGCGACCTCGGCCAGCTCGACGAGGACAACTATCTCCACATCACCGGCCGCAAGAAGGACATCATCATCACCGCCGGCGGCAAGAACCTCGCCCCGGCCAACCTCGAGAACGACCTCAAGCAGTCGCGCTGGATCTCGCAGGCCGTGATGTACGGCGACCGGCGGCCGTTCCCCGTGGCGATCGTGACGCTCGACCACGAGGAGATCGGACCCTGGGCCAAGGAGCAGGGCCTGGGCGACGACCCGTCGGCGCTCGCCGAGGAGCCCAAGGTCAACGAGCTCATCCAGACCGTGCTCGACGACGTCAACGCCAAGTACGCGCAGGTCGAGCAGATCAAGAAGTTCAAGATCCTCGATCACGACCTGTCGCTCGAGGCCGGCGAGCTGACCCCGACGATGAAGGTCAAGCGGAACGTGGTCTACGAGCGCTACGACGACGTGTTCGAGGAGCTGTACGCGAAGAAGTAGGGGGCGCGCGTCACGCCATTACGGTGTGACGTCAGCCCCGGCGGCCGCGGTGAGGGCCGGCCGCACAGCCGCGCGGCCCGCCTCCTCGGCGACCATCGCCTGGGCGACACGTCGGGCACGCAGCGCGGCGCGGTCGGCTTTGACGTTGATGTCGCGCCGCGGCTCGACGTCTTCGCCCAAGCGACGCTGGACGGCTTCCAGCACGGCCGCGTCGCGCATCGCCATCTCGCCGAACATCGTACGGAGGTGTTCCGCGACCACGGCACGATCGGTCGCGTAGTTGCGCGCGATCTGAACGAAGACGTGGGTCGCCGCCGGACTCTCGGGCGTGAACCCTTGAACCCTGATGTGCTCGTGCGAGCGGGCGCCGTCGGCGTCGATGGCGTATCCCTGCACGTGCATGGCGGGTGAGACGAACCGGCCGTGCTCACGGCGAAGGCACTCGGTCTCGCGGGGCAGGCCGGTCGCCTCGGCCTCCCAGTCCGCCAGCCGCGCACGCGGGATGTCGCGGGAGTAGGAGACGGACATCTCGGAGATCTCCACCTCGTCCAGGGGCGGCAGCTTCTCGAGGCCCGGCGGGACTGCATCCGGATGCATGGCAAAGACGTGCGTGAGGTCGAGATAGTGCTCGTGCAGCAGCATGTAGTTGGCCTCGACGTTCATCCTGGCGCTCGTGCTCGCCCACTCAGGATCCGCGAGCCACGGAGTCCGCGGCGGCGGGCGCAGGCCGGCCGCTCCCGGCTCGCCGAGCCAGATCCAGACGAACGGGGACTCCTCCTGCACGGGGAAGGTGCGCACGCACGCGCCCCGCGGGACGTTCTCCTGCGAGGGCACCTCGACGCAGCAGCCGTCGGGATCGTAGGTGAACCCGTGATAGCCGCAGACCAGTCGATCGCCTTCGAGCCGGCCGGCCGAGAGCGGATAGGCGCGATGGACGCAGCGGTCCTCCATCGCCACGACGTCACCCGAGCTACGGCGGTAGAGCACGACGGGCGTACCGAGTAGCCGGCGCCCGATCAGCCCGTCGGCGAGCTCGTCGCTGGTGGCGGCCACGTACCAGCAGTTGAAGGGATAGTTGGGCCTCATAGGTCGAGCACCAGCCTTTCCGAGCGCGAGCGCGAGACGCAGGTCATGATCAGGTCGCCGCGTTCGCGCTCTGCCTCCGACAGCACGGAGTCGCGATGGTCGGGCTCGCCCTCGATCACGTCGCATTCGCATGTGCCGCAGACGCCCTCCATGCACGAGCCGAGCACGTCGACGCCGGCTTCCTCGACCACCTCGTAGATCGATCGCTCGGCGGGAACGGTCACGGTGACGCCCGATCGTTGGCACTCCACCTCGAATGCGGCGAGCGCGTCGGGCGCCGGCTCGTCGACCGGCTTCGCGGAGAATCGCTCGACGTGCAGGCTGTCCTGCGGCCAGGGCCGGCACGCGTCCTCGACCGCGGAGAGCAGCCCTTCGGGCCCGCAGCAGTAGACCAGCGTGGCGTCAAGCGGCTCCGCCAGAACCGAACCGAGGTCGAGCATGCCCTGCTCGTCCTGCGGGCAGACGCTGACGCGCTCGCCGTGGCCTTCCAGCTCGTCGAGGAACCCCATCGAAGACCGCTCCCTGCCGCCGTACAGCAGCTGCCACTCGGCGCCGCGTGCTTCCGCGGCTTCGATCATCGTGAGGATCGGGGTGATGCCGATCCCGCCGGCGATGAACTGGTAGCGCGGGGAGCTGACCAAAGGGAAGTGGTTGCGCGGGCCGCGCACGCGCACCGTGGAGCTCTCGCGAAGCTCCTCGTGGACGAACCGCGAGCCACCGCGGCTCTGCGGGTCGAGCAGCACGCCGACCCGCCACTCGCTGCGGTTAGCGGTGCTGCCGCACAGCGAGTACTGGCGTACGAGCGACGGCGTGAGCAGCAGGTCGATGTGGGCACCCGGGGTCCATTCGGGCAGCTCCGCGCCATCCGGGTCGGCCAGCGTCAGCACGACGACGCCGTCGGCGACCAGCTCGTAACCGACGACCGCGAGATCGACCTCGATCTCGCGATAGGCGGATCTCCCGCCCGTTGCCGGTTCCGTCGCGGTCATGACGCGCGACGGACCGGGATCGAGTTGTACTGGTTGAGGAACAGCGCTCTTACCCGCGTGGGCTCGCCGTCCAGCGCGAGGTCCGGGAAGCGCTCGATCGTCTGCTGGATCCAGAGCTTGAGCTCGAGGCGCGCGAGGTTCGCGCCAAGGCAGAAGTGGCGGCCGCGGCCGCCGAAGGCCTGGTGCTGTTCGAGTCCCTCGCGCTCGATGTCGAACGCGTGCGGATTCGGGAACACGCCCTCGTCGCGGTTGGAAGCCAGGTACCAGAGCAGGACCCGGTCGTTCTCCTTGATCGTCTGACCGTGGAGCTCGACGTCGGACGTCGCCCCGCGCCCCATGAACGCGAACGCGGGGAAGCAGCGAAGCCCCTCCTCCACCGCCGCGTCGATCAGCTCCGGGCGCTCGCGAAGCAGTGCAAGCTGCTCTGGGTTCTGCAGCAGGGCGAGGATCGTCGAGCTGTAGGTCGCGCGCGTTGAATCGTTGCCCGCGGCCATCAGCAAGACGAAGAACGTGGCGATCTCGATCTCGTTGAGCTTCTCGCCATCGACCTCCGCGTTCATCAAGGCGCTGATGAGATCGTCGCGGGGCGACTCGCCGCGCTGCGCGATCTGCTCGTTCACGTACTCGATGATCTCGGTGAAGATCGCCTGGGGGTCGTCGAACTGCGCGCGGATCGCCGGATCCTCGTGCGCGGTGAACACATTGGTCCAGTGCACGAGCGTTGGGTCGTCTTCTTCCGGCGTGCCGAGCACCGAGCCGATCACGCGCGCCGGGATCGGGCGTGCCACGTCGGCGACGAGGTCGAAGCGCTCGCGATCGGCCACGCGATCCAGGACTCCGGTGATGATCTGGTTGACGTGATCCTCGTGCTCGGCGACGCGGTTCGGGGTGAAGGCCTTGGTGACCAGCGCCTTGAGCCGGTCATGACGCGGCGGGTCCATCGAGATCATCTGCATCCGCTGCACGTCCAGCGGCACCCCGACGTCATCGACGATCTGGATGCCCCGCCGCTCGGAGGAGAACGTCTTGAAGTCGCGGCTCACGGCCCTCACGTCCTCGTGGCGCGTGATCGACCAGAAGCCGCCCTCGTCCGGCGCGACGCGCTGGGGACTGAAGTGCACGGGCGCTTCGCGCTGCAACCTGGCGAACACTTCGTACGGGACGCCCGCATCCCACAGCGCGGGATCGGCCAGGTCGATGCTGCCCAGATCCTGCTCGGTGCTGGTGCTCATCTCTGCTCCTCCTCCTCAGCCCGACGTAGGGTCGGCGCTTGCGAGACCTAATGAAGGTACGTCACGGCGCGCGCGGCCACAAGGCACCGAGCGACAAGCGCGGGCCGGGGGTGAACAACCCCGGCCCGTACCGCTCGAAGCGACACAGCGGCGCCCATGGAATCGGGCACATCCGCCGATAAGGTCGGCTCCCGGATGAGCTCTGCCGCAGCCGAGACGCTCCGGATCCGGGCCGGCGCGCTGACGTTCGCCGCGCTTGCCTGGGGGCCGTCCGACGGTCCGTTGGCGCTATGCCTGCACGGCTATCCGGACACGGCGCGGACGTGGCGCCACCTCGGGCCTCACCTGGCGGAGCGCGGGTGGCGCGTGGTCGCCCCCTACACGCGCGGCTACTGGCCGACCGACCTCGCTCCGGACGGGATCTACCAGCTCGGGGCGCTGGCCCGCGACGGCGCGGAGCTTCACGAGGCGCTCGCCGGCGATGAACGTTCCGTCCTGATCGGGCACGACTGGGGCGCGGAAACGTCATACCTGCTGGGCGCGAGCCGGCCCGAGCTGTTTCGCCGCATCGTGACGATCGCTGTCGCTCCAGCTCCGGTCCTGCTCTCGCCGCTGCGCTCGCCGGCGCGACGCGTGAGGGACCTTTCGCTGTTCGCCCGGCAGTTGCGGCTCAGCTGGTACATGTTCTTCCAGCTGCTCCCCGGGATCTCGGAGCGGGCCTTGCCCCGGTTGATTCCAAGGCTCTGGAGCGACTGGTCACCCGGCTACGACGCGGGCGACGACGTCCCGGAGGTGCTCGAGTCGCTCCAGGGCCCACATGCCACCGCCGCCGTGCGCTACTACCGGGCGTTCTTCCTTCCCTGGATGCGCAGTAAGGAGTACGCAGCCGAGCAGTCACACCTGCTGGACATGCCCTCGGTCCCGCTTCTGTACCTCCACGGCGAGCGCGACGGATGTCAGCTCCCCGCGATCGCGAGCGGCGCCGGTGACTTCCTCCGGCCGCCGAGCCGATTCGAGATGGTGATGGGCGCCGGGCACTTCCTGCACTTGGAACGACCGGCGGCAGTCAACGACTTGATCACCGCGTTCATCGAGGCCGGATGACCTGTCCTGCACCCCTCACCCTGCCAGCCAGCGCGCCGGGTTCGCGACGAGCATCGTGTCGATCTGGTCGTCGCCGACCCCGCCCTCGCGCAGCGCGGGCAGCACGCCCTCCCACAGGTAGGTGAAGTGCCAGTTGGGCACCATCGAGCGCAGCTCCTCGGGGTACCAGTCGATCGTCGCGCACGCGTCCTGGGAGAGCATCATGCGCTCGGCGTGGCCGCGCCGGCACAGCTCGATCACGGTCGCGTTGCGCTTGTCGTTGGGGAGGATGATGTCGAGGCCGTAGCGGTCCATGCCGATCGACGGTCCGCGGCCCAGCAGCTCCTCGATGTAGCCGAGGTCGTCGGTGTCGCCGGTGTGGGCGATCTGCACCTTCCCCGGGACTACGCCCTCCTCGTCGAACACGTCCATGATCTCCAGGCCGCGGCGAGTGGCGGGGTGGGAATGAGCCATGATCGGCCGGCCCGTCCGCTTGCTCGCGCGCGCGCAAGCGCGAAGGACCTTGTCCACGTCCGGCGTGATCCCGGGCTCGTCGACCGCGCACTTGAGGAACGCCGCCTTCACATCGGTGCCCTGGATGCCCTGCTCGATGTCGTGGGCGAACGCGTCGGCGAGGTAGTCGACCTCGCGGTTCTGGAAGTGCTGGGGGAGGAACGTGTAGTGCGAGCCGTAGATGCCGGTGCACATCACGAGCTGGATGCCGGTCTCGTCCACCACGCGGCGCGAGAGCTCGACGCTGCGGCCGAGGTCCATGCACGCGGGGTCGACGATCGTCTTGACGCCCTTGTCCATCGCGTGGCGCACCTGCTGCACCGCGAGCTCATGCTCGCGCTGCTCGTCGTAGAGATGCGGGAACTGCGCGCGGACCGCCTCGGACGTCGTGCGCAGGTGCTCGTGCACCAGCGTCAGCTCCAGCGAGCCCGAGTCGACCGGACCGGTGACCGTCTCGATCTGCGCCATGCCGTCTCCCTCCTCCTCGAGTGGCCTACTGCTCGATCTTGCCCGCCTCGGCGTTGCGGATCACCGTCGCCAGCTTTCGGTTGCGCATCAGGACCGCGTCCATCGCCGGCTGCAAGGCGCCGCGGATCCGGATCATCGGCATCACCCACGCCGGGGCGCCCACGCGCGCCGAGCGCCGCTCGATGCCGGCAAGCACGACCTCCGCCGCGCGCTCGACCGTGATCGGCTTCGTCACCCACGAAGGCAGCGCGGCACGCGCCTGGTGGGCCACCTCCTGGCTGAAGACCTCGCGCGCGAGGTCGGTCTCGATGAAGCCGAGGTAGGCAACGCCTGCGGTCGCGCCGTGGTAGGCGAGCTCGACCCGCAGCGCGCGCGTCAGCTGCTCGATCCCCGCCTTGCTCGCGGCGTACGACGCGCTCAGCACGCCGTTGAAGAATGCGTAGATCGAGGCCACGACGAGCAGGTGGCCGCGGCGCTGGACCACGAACGGGAGCGTGGCCCGCATGGTGCGCCACTGGCCCAGCAGGTCGACGTCGACCGTGTGCTCGAAGGCGGTGGGGTCGATGCTGAGGATCGTGTCCGACGGCGGCGCGATCCCGGCGTTGGCCACGACCACGTCGATGCCGCCGAAGCGCTCCGCAGTCCCGTCGGCGGCGCTCTGCAATGCGGCGAGATCGGTGACGTCGGCCTCGAACGCGCCGGTGCGGTCGCCCAGCGTGCTGGCGAGCTCTTCCACCGTCTCCAGCCGCCGGCCCACCAGGCTGACGTTGGCGCCCCTCGCGTGGGCCTGGCGCGCGACCTCGGCGCCGAGCCCGCGTGCCGCGCCGGTGACGAACACGACGCGGCCGTCGAGGTCGAGCGGTGAGCGCGGCACGCGCGAATACTCCTATATCGTCACGGCACCGGTCAGAACGGAGGAGGCAGAGACGTGCGCCAGCTCACCGCGCTGGACGAGCAGTTCCTGGCTCTCGAGGGGCCGCGGCAGTACGGGCACGTGGGCGGCGTGGCGGTGCTCGATCCGTCGACCGCGCCCGGCGGCAAGCTCGACCTCGCCGACCTGCAGTACGTGATCGCCGAGCGGCTGCCGCTGGTGCCGCCGTTCCGGTGGCGGCTGGTCGAGGTGCCCTTCGACCTCGACTACGGCTACTGGATCGACGACCCCGACTTCGACCTGGATTTCCACGTGCGGGAACTCGCCCTGCCCGCGCCGGGCGACGATCAGCAGCTCGGCGAGCAGGTCGCGCGCATCTTCGCGCGACCGCTCGACCGCGCGCGGCCGCTGTGGGAGATCTACCTGATCCACAACTACCAGGACGACAAGGTCGTGGTGATGACCAAGATCCATCACGCGGTCGTCGACGGCCTGTCGGGCGCCGAGATCATGGGCGCGCTGCTCGACCTCTCCCCGGAGGGGCGCGAGCCTCCGCCGCCGCTCAGGGACGCGGGCGACACGCATCCCGGTGACCTCGAGATGCTCGCGCGCGGGCTGGTGGGCCTGCCGCGCTACCCGCTGCGGCTGCTGCGTTCGGTGCCCAGGGCGCTGCCCAACATCGACGAGGTCCCGTCGCTGGCCGGGATCCCGGGCCTGAAGGCTGCGGGACGGGTGGCCGAGACCGCGCAGCGGGCGCTCGGCGGCGGTCGCCGGGTGGTGGGCCGCAACGACCTCGTCCCGCCGCGCACGTCGTTCAACGGGCGCGTCTCGCCGCACCGGCGCTTCGCCTTCGGGCAGCTCTCGCTCGACGAGGTCAAGGCGATCAAGAACGAGTACGGCGCGACGGTCAACGACGTCATCGTCTCGATCTGCGCGGGCGCGGTCCGGCGCTGGCTGATCGAGCATCGCGAGCTGCCGGCCGAGCCGCTGGTGGCCCAGATCCCGGTCTCTGTGCGCAAGGAGGACCAGCAGGGCACCTACGGCAACCGGATCCTGATCATGTCGGCGCCGTTGTTCACGAACGAGGCCGATCCGGTGAAGCGCCTCGAGCTCCACCACGAGGCGCTGCTCGAGATGAAGGAGCGCCACAAGGCGCTTCCGGCCGAGCTGCTCCAGGACGCCAACCAGTTCGTCCCGCCCGCGGTCTTCTCGCGCGCCGCGCGGCTCAGCTTCACGCTCGCGTCCAGCGGACGCGGCCGGCCCGCCTGGAACCTCGTGATCTCGAACGTGCCGGGTCCGCAGCTCCCGCTCTATTTGGCAGGCGCCAAGCTCGAGGCCAACTACCCCGTGTCCGTGGTGACCGACGGCCTCGGGCTCAACATCACGGCAATGAGCTATTGCGGCCACCTGGACTTCGGGATCGTCGCCGACCGCGAGCAGGTGCCCGACCTGTGGTCGCTCATCGACTGGCTGCGAGACGAGGTCGAGGAGCTGCGGCCGGCGCGCGCGGCGAAGGCGCAGTCGCCGGGGAACGGCAAGGCCGACGGCAGGACCGACGGCAAGGCCGCCTCGGGCAGGACAACGGCCGGACGCGATGGCTGAGCAGCTCCGCGACGTCGGCGGCGGGATCACGCTCTGCTACGAGACCTTCGGCGACCCGTCCGACCCGCCTGTGCTGCTGGTCATGGGGCTGGGCATGCAGATGATCGGCTGGGCGGATCAGTTCTGCGAGCGGCTCGCGGACCGCGGCTTCCACGTCGTGCGCTTCGACAACCGCGACGCCGGCCGCTCCACCCACATCGACGGGCGGCCGCCGACCGTCGGCCAGCTCGCGCGGCGACGGATCCGGCCGGTCCACTACGCGCTGTCCGACATGGCGGGCGACGCCGCGGGGCTCATCCGCGCTCTCGAGCTGGGCCCGGTGCACGTCGTCGGCGTGTCGATGGGCGGGATGATCGCCCAGACGCTCGCGGTCCGACATCCGGAGCTGGTTCGCTCGCTGGTCTCGATCATGTCCACCACGGGGAACCGCTGGAAGGGCCAGCCGGCGCTCGGGCTGATGCGCTTCCTGCTGCGCCAGGCACCGGGCGAGCGCGAGGCCTATATCGAGCACATGACGCGCGTGTTCGCGGCGATCGGCTCGACCGGCCTGCCCCAGGACACCGAGCGCGTGCGCGAGCTCGCCGCGCGCAGCTACGACCGCGACCACGACGAGGCGGGGACCGGCCGCCAGCTCGGGGCGATCATCGCCTCGGGCGACCGCACGGCGGAGCTGCGCGGGATCGTCGCCCCGACGCTGGTCGTGCACGGGACCAGCGACCGCCTCGTGCGTCCCTCCGGCGGCGTCGCGACGGCGCGCGCCATCCCGGGCGCGCGGCTGATGATGATCGAGGGCATGGGCCACGACCTCCCCGAGGCGGCGTGGCCGCAACTGATCGAAGCGATCACCGAGCACGCGCGCGAAGCCGGCCGCGTGCCCGCTGTGGCCTAGCGGTGAGCCTTTCCGACGGAGCGGTCGTCGCGGTCACGGGCGGAGCCCGTGGCATCGGGCTCGCGACAGCCCGCGCCCTGGCGGAGCGTGGCGCGCGCGTGTGGATCGGGGACCTCGACGGCGAGCTGGCCGAGCGCGAGGCAGCCGCGTTGGGCGCGCACGGCGCGCGGCTCGACGTCACCGACCGCGCCTCGTTCGCCGCCTTCCTAGACGCGGCCCGCAGCGAGCACGGCCCGCTCGACGCGCTGGTTAACAACGCCGGCGTGATGCCCTTCGGCGCGTTCCTCGACCAGCCCGACGAGACCACCGAGCTGGCCCTGGACGTCAACCTGCGCGGCGTGATCCTGGGCATGAAGCTCGCGCTCTCAGAGATGGTCGAGCGCGGACGCGGGCACGTCGTCAACGTCGCCTCGCTGGCGGCCCGCCTGCCGGTCCCCGGCGCCGCCGTCTACTCGGGCACCAAGGCGGCGGTGGTGGCGATGACCGACGCGGTCCGGCGCGAGCTGGCCGGCACCGGCGTCGCGCTGACGTGCGTGCTGCCGGGGATGGTGCGCACCGAGCTCTCGAGCGGCGCGCCCGAGGGGCGGGGCGTGAGCGCGATAGAGCCCGCGGCGGTGGCCGCGGGCGTCGTCCGCGCGCTGGACGGCCGCGGCGGCACGGTCGTGCTCCCGCGGCTGCTCGACCCGGTGTCGCGCGGCGCGCCGCTGCTGCCGGGCCAGCTCGAGCGGCTCGTGCGGCGCACGGTCGGCGACGACCGCATCCTCACCCGCCTCGACACCGAAGCGCGCGCGGGCTACGCCGAGCGCCTCGGCCGCCAGGCCGCAACCACGAAATCTCAGACCGGGAGGCAGACATGAGCACCACGACAGCCGGATCCACCACGACCCGCACGCCCTCGCAGGAGGAGACCTGGGAGCGCTTCAAGGAGCTGGGCCGCAGGCGCGACTTCGAAGCGCTCGAGAAGCTGTTCGCGTCGGGCACCGCGCCCAGGGGACTGGACGGCCCGACGGACGGGATCCTCGTCGCGCCGATGATCCAGGGCGCGGTCGACCGCGCTTTCAGCCTGATCACCAGCGGCTGGATGCCGTGGCTGGGCAAGAGCTTCGACGCCGCCCGGGAGCGAGGGACGAACCTGCTCGCCGGCTCGGCTCGCTGGCCGGCGCGCGCGCTTTGGCCGCGCTACGAGACGCGTCCCAGGGGCGACTCGCTCGAGGCGTTCGACTTCCAGACCCGTGTCGCCCCGGGCGCGATCGAGCCCTCGGTCGACGTGCTCAAGATCGACTACGGCCCCGTGCCCGACAACCCCGGCCTGATCATCCGCTCGATCCTCGACGAGCTCGTCGAGATCGTGCCCGACACCTACCTGGGCCGCATCCTCTGGCGCCAGGAAGGCAACCGCTTCGCGAACATCGGCTACTTCGCGCTCAGGCAGCCGGCGGACGGCTGAGCCGAGCGCGCCTCCACCCGGCCTGCGCGGCGCTTGCGATCGGGCTCGCGGCGTCGTGCGCTTCGGCGCCGGCCCTGGGCTCCTACCAGCCCAAGGCGCCTCCCGTTCCGACGCCCTGGACGGCGAAGGTCTCGCGGACGGCGCCCCTGCCCGAGTACCCGCGGCCGCAGCTGCGGCGGCGCGAATGGAAGAGCCTGAACGGGCAGTGGGAGTTCTCGGCGGCGTCCGAGGGCGAGGCGCCGCCGTTCGGGCGTGCGCTGGACGAGACGATCCTCGTGCCCTACCCGATGCAGTCCGCGCTGTCGGGGATCAAGCGCCAGGTGCAGCGCTCGTGGTACCGGCGCACGTTCAGGGTGCCGAAGTCGTGGCGCGGAAAACGCGTGCTGCTCAACTTCGGCGCGGTCACGTTCGAGGCCACCGTGTACGTGAACGGGCGGCTGGTCGGGGCGCACCGCGGCTCCTACGACGCGTTCTCGTTCGACATCACGAGCGCGCTGCGCCCGTCGGGCCCGAACGAGCTGATCGTCGGCGTCCACGACCCGCTCGCCACCGGCGGCGGCCAGCCGGTCGGCAAGCAGTTCGTCAACGAGGTGTCGGTGCTGCACACGGCTTCGAGCGGGATCTGGCAGACGGTGTGGCTCGAGCCGGTCGGCGCCGCGCACCTGACGCGACTGGACCAGACCCCGGATCTGCGCCGCGCCCGCCTGCTCGTGACTCCCCGCGTGAGCGGCGGCAGGGACGTCACGGTCATGCTGCGCGCGCGCGACGGCAGGCGCGTCGTCGGGCGGGCGACGGGCCGCCCGGGCAGGCCGATCGCGCTGCCCGTCCCGCGGCCGAAGCTGTGGTCGCCCGAGCGCCCGTTCCTGTACCGCCTCGACGCCGAGCTGCTCCGCGCCGGGAAGATCGTCGACCGCGCGAAGTCGTACTTCGGCATGCGCTCGATCGCGGTCAGGCGGGTCGGCGGCGTGGCACGGATCGTGCTCAACGGGCGCTTCGTGTTCCAGATCGGGCCGCTCGACCAGGGCTACTGGCCCGACGGGCTCTACACCGCGCCGACCGACGCCGCCCTGCGCTTCGACATCGCCGAGACCAAGCGCCTGGGCTTCAACATGACGCGCAAGCACGTCAAGGTCGAGCCCCAGCGCTGGTACTACTGGGCCGACCGTCTCGGGCTGCTGGTGTGGCAGGACATGCCCAACATGCCGATCTTCCGCCGGGTGGCGCCGCCGGACGAGGTCGAGTTCGAGCGCGAGCTGCGGGCGATGATCGAGCAGCACCGCTCGAGTCCGGCGATCGTGGCATGGACCCCGTTCAACGAGGGCTGGGGCCAGTTCTCGGTGCCGCGCATCACGCGCTTGGCCAAGCGGCTCGATCGCTCGCGGCTGGTCAACGGGCAGAGCGGCGGCGCCAACTGCTGCCTGGCCCGCGAGCCCGCCGACAGCGACGTCCGCGACGGTCACATCTACGCCGGCCCGCTCGCGCCGCCGCCCGACCGCCGGGCGTCGGTGATCGGCGAGTTCTCGGGCTGCAACGATCGCCGCGCCGCGGGTGAGCAGGCGCCGCCGTTCGGTGGCAGCTTCGGCACGGCGGGCTCGCGCGCGAACCGGGGCGTCCTGCGGCGCGACTGGGACGCGCTGCGGCAACAGATGCGCGCGCCGGGCCTGTCGGGCGCCGTCTACACCCAGTACGCCAACCTCGAGCACGAAGTCGGGGTCGGACTGCTCTCCTACGATCGGCGCCACCTGAAGTGCGGCGCGGAGCTCCTGCCTAAGCTCAATCGTGCTCTGATCGCCGCCTCCCGCCGCGTCGCCGACCTGCGTCCGCAGACGGGCGCGGTCCCTGCCGGCACGCGCGCGCTGTGGACCTTCGACGAGGGCCGCGGCACGGTGGCGCGCGACGCCGTCAGCAGCGGCCCTGACCTGGCCCTGCAGGGCGGCGCCGCGTGGGCCCGCGGCAACCGCGGCAGCGGGCTTGCCCTTGCGGGCTCCGGCCAGCGCGCGGTCGCGGGCCAGCCGGTCGTGGACACCCGCCGCAGCTACACCGTCTCGGCCTGGCTGCGCTTCGCCGCGCCGGCGCGCTCGGCCTCCGCCGTGAGCCAGGGCAACGGCTTCTCGCTGGGGTTGCGGGTGGCGAACGACCGTCCCGATCTCGACCCGGCCTACACCGTCGAGGGGATTCCGGGGCCCTTCCCCCAGCCGAAATGGAGCTTCGCCGTGCCCGCCACGGCGAGCTGTGGGGAGCCGGCATGCGCCGTGCGCGCCAACCAGGGCTACGGCGACGCGCGCATCGACCCCCGCGCGGGTCGCTGGTACCAGGTGGTCGGCGTGTACGACCGCTCCCAGCGCACCGCGGGGGTCTACGTCGACGGGCTGCCGATCGACAGCCGCATCGCGCTCCGGGCGGTCGCGGCCGCCGCGCCGTTCACGCTCGGCACGGGCACGCTGGGCGCCGATGGGCCCGACTCCTTCGCCGGCCGGATCGATCAGGTGCGCGTCTACGGACGCGCGCTCAGCCCGGGCGAGGTCTGGCGCCTCTACCGGGCGGAGAAGGCCTGAGTCTCAGCGCACCGCGGCCACGTAGAGGTGCGTCAGCTCGGCGATCAGGAGCTGGCGCGGCGGGCGCTTGGAAGCTGCGAGCCAGTCGATCAGGAGCTCGTTGGTGGCCCCGACCAGGCCCATGGCCAGCAGCTCGGACATTGGGCGCCGCGCCAGGCCGAGGTCGTGCAGGCGCGCGGTCTCGCTCGCGGTGACGCGCGCGAAGGCGCGCATCACCTCGCGCCGATGGCGTTCCAGCTCGCTCGAGATGCCGACCACCTCGACGAGCTGCACGCGCGCCGCGCGCTCGTCGGAGGTTACGTGCTGGACCGATGCCTTGACCGCACCGCCCACGTGCGACTCGAGGTCGCGCGGCTCGCGGCGCACGGCGGTCATGATGCTGCCCGCGAGGCGCTGGACCACGCCGTCGTAGACCGCCCGGAAGAGGTCCTCCTTGCCATCGAAGTGGCGGTAGAAGGAGTGCGTGCCCACGCCTGCGTCGGCGCAGATCGACTCGATCGCGCTGCGCGTGTAGCCGACGGTGCCGAAGACCTCGAGACCCGTGTCGAGCAGCCGCGCGCGGCGCGCAGCTCCGCGCTCCTCGGATGGTCCTCGCCGGGTCGAGCGGTGGGCGATCGCGGGAGAGGCGCTCACGGGCCGGGAGCGTAGCCGTCCATCCGGTTGCGGGTAGGTTCCCCTCAGCGGTACACGCGCGACAAGAGGAGGTCTGAATCGTGTCTGCCCGCGCTCCCCAAGCCGGTCCCGTGTGCGTCATAGGCGCCGGGTCGTCCGGCATCTCGAGCTGTCAGGTCCTGCACGCACGGGGCATCCCGTTCGACTGCTTCGAGAAGGGATCGACGGTCGGGGGCAACTGGCGCTATCGCAACGACAACCAGATGTCGGCGGCCTACCGCTCGCTGCACATCAACACGTCGCGCGACCTCATGGCCTACCGGACCTTCCCGATGCCGCCCGACTACCCGGACTACCCCAACCACTTCCAGATCGCCAAGTACTTCGACGACTACGTCGACCACTTCGGCTTCCGCGACCGGATCCAGTTCCAGACCGAGGTCCAGCGCGTCGAGCCGTCGGGCGACGGCGGCTGGAGCGTGACGGTGCGCGACGGGCAGGGCGACGAGCGGACCGAGCGCTACCACGCCGTGATGGTCGCCAACGGCCATCACTGGAACCCGCGCTGGCCCGAGCCGCCCTACCCGGGCTCCGACAGCTTCGAGGGCGAGCAGATGCACGCGCACGCTTACGACACCCCCGACGTGGTCGAAGGCAAGCGCGTGCTCGTCCTGGGCATCGGCAACTCGGCCTGCGACATCGCGGTGGAGTCCTCGCGGATCGCCGACGCGACGTTCATGGCCATGCGCCGCGGCGCCCACGTGTTTCCCAAGTACCTGTTCGGCAAGCCGACCGACGAGACCAACACGCCCGGGCTCACGCGCCTGCCGCTCTCGGTCCAGCGCTTCTTCTTCAAGCTCTCGCTGCGGACGGCGCAGGGGCCGATGACCGCCTACGGACTGCCCGAGCCCGACCACAAGATGCTCGAGGCGCACCCGACGATCTCCTCCGACCTGCTTCCGCGCCTGGGCCACGGCGACATCACGGTCAAGCCGAACATCGAGCGCTTCGAAGGCCGCGAGGTCGTGTTCGCCGACGGCAGCCGCGAGCAGATCGACCTCGTCGTCTACTGCACGGGCTACAAGATCACCTTCCCGTTCTTCGACGAGTCGATCGCCGCCGCGCACGACAACCGCGTGAGGCTCTATCGCCGAGTGGTCCACCTCGACCATCCCAACCTGTTCTTCATCGGCCTCGTGCAGCCGCTGGGGGCGATCATGCCGCTGGCCGAGGCGCAGTCGGAGTGGATCGGCGACGTGCTCGAGGGCAAAGCGCGCCTGCCCTCGCCCGCGAAGATGCGCGAGGTCGTCGAGCGCGAGGACGAGCGCATGGCCGAGCGCTACGTCGCCTCCAAGCGCCACACGATCCAGGTCGACTTCTATCCCTACCTGCGCACCATCGAGCGCGAACGCCGGCGCGGCCGGCTGGCCGTCCTCACTGGGCCGCTGGCGAACCGCTCGCACGAGCTGCGGCTGGCACGCCCGCAGCGGGCGCAGGCCTGAGCCTCTCGGCCCTCGCGGGGCGATGACGGCCTTCGCCGACAGCGGCGGCTGGACGTGGCTGGCCGGCGGCTTCGGAGTGGCAGAGGCGCCGCGGCCCGATGGGGCCGGGGGCGCGTGGTTCAGCGACCTGGCCGGCGGCGTGTTCGATGTCCCGGCCGCGTTCGCGTCGAGCGTCGCCTTCGACGGCGAGGATCTGCTCTGCACGGTCGGCGCCGGGCACGGCGACCGCGGCGGCGGCCTGCTGCGGGCCAGCGTGGGCGTTCGGGGAGCGCCGGCGCCGGCGTCGGTGTAAGCACGCGCCGGGACGCGGTCAGGCGGCTGGGAAGCGCGCCGCCCAGTCCTCGCGCTGCACGCCGGCGGCGCCGATCACGAAGGCGATCGTGTGGTACCAGCCGGCGGTGATCACGAGCTCGAGGATCTGGTCGGGCGCGAAGTGATCGGTCAGCGCCGCGAAGAGCTCGTCGGAGACGCGGCTGGTCGCGTGCAGCTCGTCGGCGAGTCGGAAGACCAGCGCCTCCTCCTCGGACCACACCGGGTCCTCGGCCGACCCGGCGGCCGTCGAGGCCAGCTGCTCGTCGCTGAAGCCGAGCGGCTTGCCGAAGGCGACCGCGTGCACGCCCCACTCGTACTCGGCGCCGCACAGCGCGCACGTCCGGTGGATCATCACCTCGCGCAGACGCGGCTCGACGCGGCCGTGGCCGAGGATGCCCGCGCCCAGCGGTCGCATCCGTGACGCCAGCTCGTCGTGGACGCCGAGCGTGCGGAACAGCTTGAGCGGCTCCATCCCGCTCCCGGGCGGCATCCACTTCTGCAGCATCGCCTCGAGCTCGGGCTCATAGGGCGGCTCGACGGGCGGGATGCGCGGGCCGTCGGTCACGAGCGCGAGCGTACCCGGTCCGTCGAGCAAGCAGCCTTGCCCGTGCCGCGCGCGCGGAGTATGGTCGCGGCCATGGCCCGCTCGCCCGTCAGGCCGGTCGCAGGCCGCGTGGTCGCCGTGACAGGCGCGGCGCGCGGGATCGGCGCGGCGATCGCGCAGGCGCTGGCGGAGAAGGGTGCGCGCGTGGCGCTCGGCGACCTCGAGGCCGAGCTCGCCGAGCGGACGGCGGCGCGCATCGGCCACGACGCCGTCGGGCTCGGCGTCGACGTCACCGACAGCGCCTCGTTCGGGGCCTTCCTCGAGGAGCTGCAGCGGCGGCTCGGGCCTCTCGACGTGCTGGTCAACAACGCCGGCGTGATGTGGGTGGGTGCCTTCGAGCAGGAGCCCGAGGACGCGGCGCTGCGCCAGTTCGACGTGAACTTCCACGGGGTCGTCCGCGGCATGAAGCTCGCGATCCCGGGCATGCGCCGGCGCGGGGGCGGGCACGTGGTCAACGTCGCGTCGGCGGCCAGCAAGCTCCCGCCCGCGGGCGAGGCGTCCTACGCGGCGACCAAGCACGCGGTCTACGGCTATTCCAAGGCCGTGCGCCAGGAGCTGCGGGGGACCGGCGTCGAGCTCAGCGTCGTGATGCCGGTGGTGGTCGAGACGGAGCTCGCCGCCGGGACCAGCCAGGGTCGGGCGAAGCGGCTGCAGCCGGAGGAGGTCGCCGAGGCGGTGGTCGGCGCGCTCGAGCGCCCGCGCTTCGACGTCTTCGTCCCGCGCTCGATCGCCGGCTGGTCGCGCGTGATGGAGGTCCTGCCCCAGCCCGGCCGCGACCTGCTCTACCGCACGATGATGCCCGACCAGGTCTCAGAGACCGACCAGGACGCGCGCGAGGCGTACGAGCAGCGCGCGGTCAAGGGGCCGGTGGACGGGCGGGGGAGCGGCCCGGTGGCTCCGGCGGACGCGCCGGGAAGCGGCCCGGCGGACGGGGGCCGGACCGGGTCCGCGGTGGAGCGCGAGCAGCCGCCGGCCGGCGACCCCGAGCCGGACCTGCCCCCGGCAGCGTGAGCGCAGGGGCAGGCGGGGCCTCCGCGCAGACGCCGCGCTCGGTCTTTATCACCGGCGCGCGCGGCTTCATCGGCGCGACGCTGGCCGAGCGCTACCGCGGCGAGGGAGTCGAGGTACGGGGAGTCGACGTCGCGGCCGACCCCGGGCGCGGCGTGGTCGCGGGCGACGTCTCGGAGCCGGGCGACTGGCAGCGCCACGCCGAGGGTTGCGAGGTGTTCTTCCACACCGCGGCGCTGATCACCTTCGCGCCCGCGCTCGACCGCTTCTGGCGCGTCAACACGCTTGGCACGCGTCGGGCGCTCGACGCCGCGATGGCCGCCGGCGCGCGGCGCTTCGTGCACTTCTCCTCGATCACGGTCTTCGGCTTTCAATACCCGGACGGCGTCGAGGAGAGCCACCCGGTCAGGCTCACCGGCGTCCCCTACGTCGACACGAAGATCGCCAGCGAGCAGGTCGTGCTCCAGGCCCAGGCCGCGGGCGAGCTCGAATGCACGATCGTGCGCCCGGGGGACGTCTACGGGCCAGGATCGCAGCCGTGGACGCGGCTGCCCGTCGAGGAGCTGCGCCGCGGTCGGCTGATGCTGCCGGCGGGCGGTCGCGGCGAGATCAGCCCGGCCTACGTGGACAACCTCGTCGACGGCGTGGCGCTCGCCGCGGCGTCGCCCGAGGCCGCCGGCCAGGTGATCACGATCACCGACGGGCGCGCGGTCCAGACGCGCGAGTTCTTCGGTTATTACGCGCGCCTGCTGGGGAAACAGCGGGCGCCCACCGCGCCTACGCGGGTGGTGAAGGCGCTTGCGGGGACGATCGCGCTCGCCGGCCGCGTCCGCGGCGTGGAGGTCGAGGTCAACCCCCGCGCGGTCGACTACATCGCGCGACGGGGCACCTACTCGATCGCCAAGGCCCGCCGCCTGCTCGGCTACGAGCCGCGCGTCTCGCTGGAGGAGGGCATGGCGCGCACCGAGCGCTGGCTGCGCGAGGAGGGGTTGGTGTGAGGGGAAGCCGCCCGGCATCGCTCGGCGAGCGGCCCGCCGCCGGCCAACTCGCGCTTGCCATCGTCGTCGCGCTCTTCGTCGCAGGCCCCGCCCCCGGCGCGGCCGCTCGGGCTCCCGACCCCGTGCGCGCGGTCAACGTCTTCAGCGGCACCGACACGACGCTTCCCGACGTCGGCACCGGCGGCGGCGCCGCCAACGCCTTCCCCGGCGCCTCGGCTCCCTTCGGGATGCTCCAGTGGAGCCCCGACTCGGTTCCGGCCAAGACCAACGTTCCCGGCGGCTACGCCTACCGCGACCGGCGCACGCGCGGCTTCAGCCTCACCCACGCCGAGGGCGTCGGCTGCCCGATCTACCAGGACGTCCCGATCCTGCCCACGACGCAAGCCGTCACACGGTCGCCGGCGCTGCGCGGCTCCTATGACGTCGACCCCTATTACCTCGCGTCCTACACCCATCGCGAGGAGAGCGGGGCGCCCGGGTCCTACGCGGTGCGCCTGAATCCTGGGACCGCGCGGCCGATCGACGTCGCGCTGACCGCGGGTACGCGCGCCGGCCTGGGCCGCTTCCGCTTCCCCGCGACGCGCCGCGCGACGCTGCTCTTCAACACCGGCGGCAGCGCCACGGCCGACTTCGCCTCGACCGCCCGCGTCGACCCGGCCCGCCGCGAGATCTCGGGTTCCTCGACGAGCGGGCGCTTCTGCCTCCAGCGCGGCCGGTACACGGTCTACTTCGTCGCCCGCTTCGACCGCCCGTTGCGTGCCTACGGGACGTGGCGGCGCCAGGCCGTCTCGCCCCGCTCCACCACGACCAGCGACGTGTCGCCCAACGCGGCCTCGGTGCGCGGCCTGCCCGGCGTGCCGGCCCAGCCCGGCAACCCGAGCACGACCTCGCAGGCCGGCGCCTACGCGACGTTCGACGCCCGCCGCGCGCGCGACGTGCACGTCCAGGTCGCGCTCTCGTTCGTGAGCGTCGCCGACGCGCGCCGGAACCTGCGCGCCGAGCGGCCGGGATGGGACCTCGCGGCGGCCCGCGCCCGGGCGCGGGCCGCGTGGGAAAGCGCGCTCGGACGCGCGCGGGTCGCCGGCGGGCGCGGCGAGGACGTGCGCACCTTCTACACGATGCTCTACCACGCGCTGCTGGGGCCGCGCACGTTCAGCGACGCCTCGGGCCGCTACCGCGGCATGGACGGCCGTGTGCAACGCGCGCGCGGCTTCACGAAGTACGCCGACTTCTCGGGCTGGGACGTCTACCGCAGCCAGATGCAGCTGCTGGCGATCCTGTTCCCGCGTCGCATGAGCGACGTCGTCCGCTCGTTCCTCGCCGACGCGCGCCAGAGCGGCTGGCTGCCGAAGTGGTCCTACGCCAACGTCCAGAACGACGTGCAGGTCGGCGATCCCGCCGACGCGGTGATCGCCTCGGCCTACGCCTTCGGCGCGCGCCGCTTCGACGCTCGTGCGGCGCTGCGGGCGATGGTCAAGGGCGCCACGAAGTCGGGCAAGAGCCCGAACGCCGAGTATGTCGAGCGCCAGGGACTCGCCGCCTATCTGCGCCTCGGCTACGTGCCCCAGGATCTCAACGCCGGCGACGCGCTGACCGGCGGCGCGACGACCGTCGTGGACACGGACAACGTCTGGGGCGCGGCGGCCACGACGCTCGAGTACACGACCGCGGACTTCGCGATCGCGCGCCTGGCCGGCTCGCTGTGCGACACGTCCGTGTACGGGACGTTCATGCGCCGCTCGGGCAACTGGCGCACGCTCTTCAACCCCGCCACGGGCTACGTGGAGCCGCGCTTCGCCGACGGCCGCCGGGTGCCCGGCTACGACCCGACGAGCGGCTCCTCGTTCGTGGAGGGCAACGCCGCCCAGTACACGTGGATGGTCCCCTACGACCTGGCGGGCCTGTTCGCGCGCATGGGCGGTCGTGCCGTCGCCGCACGAATCCTCGACCGCTTCTTCACGCGCCTCAACGAGGGCCCGTTCTCGCCCTACGCCTTCCTGGGCAACGAGCCGACGCTCGAGACGCCTTGGGAGTACGACTGGCTCGGGCGCCCGTACCGCACGCAGGAGGTCGTGCGCCGCGCGCTGCTCGAGCTCTACGACCCCTCGCCGACGGGCTATCCGGGCAACGACGACATCGGCGAGATGTCCTCGTGGTGGGTCTTCGGGGCGCTCGGGCTCTACCCGCAGATCCCAGGCGAGGACGTGCTCGCCGTCGGCAGCCCGCTGTTCCGCGAGGCGGCCGTGCGCCTTGGCGGTGGCGGCGTCCTGAGGATCTCCGCGCCGCGCGCCGCCCGCCGCGCGCCCTACGTCCGCGGCCTGACGGTCGACGGCCGCGCGACCGAGCGGCCGTGGCTGCGCTTCCGCCGCCTCGCCCGCGGAGCGCGTCTGCGCTTCGCGCTCTCGACACGCCCCGACCGCGCGTGGGGAAGCGGCCCCACCGAAGCGCCGCCCTCGTATTCCCCCACCCGCGCGACGCGCTGCCGGTAGTGTCGGTCTCGATGTCGCTCGTCACAGAGCTCGAGCTTCCGTTCCTCGACTACACCGACCCCGAGCTGCGCGGCGAGCGCTTCCACGACACGGTCCTCGCCCTGCGCGAGCGTGGCTGGCTCGCCGACTCGCCGCTGGCGACGCTCGTGCTCGATCGCGAGGCGGCCGCGTTCTTCCTGCGCACGCGCAGCGCGACGTTCCCGGGGAAGAAGATCGCCGAGCTGTTCGGGATCGAGGACGGCCCGCTGCGCGAGGAGATCGACCGCAACATCCTGCACATCAACGGCGCCGACCACCGCCGGCTGCGCAACCTCGTCAACCCCGCGTTCACCCCGCGCGCCGCCGACCGCTGGCGCCCGGCCATGCGCGGCTTTCTGGCCGAGCTGTGGGAGCCGCTGGCGGCGACGGGACGGTGCGAGGTCGTCGAGCAGCTGGCCAAGCCCTACCCGGCGCTCACGATCGCCACAGTGATGGGCGCGCCGCGCTCGGACGCCGGCCGGCTGGCCGAGTGGTCGAACTGGATCCAGCGCCAGTTCGACGGTCCGAGCCTGGTCAACGACCGCGCGCGGATCGAGCGAGCGGTGGAGGAGTTCTACGAATGGGCCGGCGAGCTGCTCGCGCGCCGCCGCGAGGAGCCCGCCGACGACCTCGTATCGACGCTGATCGCGGCCGAGCAGGAGGGCGACCGCCTGTCGGACGTCGAGCTGGTCAACCTCGTGCTCAACGTGCTGGTCGGCGGGGTGGACACCACCCAGAGCCAGCTCGCGCACGCGCTCGCGCTGTTCGCCCGCCATCCCGACCAGTGGGCGCTGCTGGCCGAGCGCCCCGAGCTCGTGCCTCAGGCGGTCGAGGAGGTGCTGCGCTTCGAGCCGATCACCCCGTTCACGGCGCGGATCATGCTCGAGGACGTCGAATACCGGGAGGTGACCTTCCCGCGCGACGCGGTCGTGATGGTCTGCGCCTTCACGGCCAACCGCGATCCCGAGAGCATCGCCGATCCCGGCACGTTCGACATCACCGCCGACCGGGGGGCGGAGAAGCCGCTGACCTTCGGCGCCGGCATCCACTACTGCCTGGGCGCGAATCTGGCACGCGCGGAGCTGCAGGAGGCGCTCGCGTTCCTGGCGCCGCGCATGCCGGGCCTGACGCTCGACGGCGAGCCCGAGTACGGGTCGATCACGGGCATCTACGGCCTCGACGCGCTGCCCGTACGCTTCGAGCAGGCAGCGAGCCCGTCGCCCGAGCGACGATTGAGCCTTTCCCGCGACGGGAAACCCAACCCAGATGGCCACTGAAACGTTGATCGAGCACGCCGAGGTCGCCGGCCTGCTGGCGCGCGGCGAGGAGAAGGGCTCCCTCACCGAGTCACAGCTCGAAGCCGTGGCGCGCGACCTCGACCTGTCCGACGACGACCTGGGCTCGCTCCGCGACCTGGTCGAGAGCCGGGGCCTGGAGATCACCGACGACTGCGGGCGCGCCGACGCCCCGGAAGCCCACTTCACCAACGCCGAGCTGGCCACCCACACCACCGATGCGCTGCAGCTGTTCCTCAACGAGGCCGGCCGCTACCCGCTGCTCCAGCCCGAGGAGGAGCTCGAGCTGGCCAAGGCCATCGAGCGCGGCGACCTGGCGGCCAAGGACAAGCTGATCAACTCCAATCTCCGCCTCGTGGTGTCCATAGCGCGCCGTTACCAGGGCGTGGGCGAGCTCTGCCTGCTCGACCTCATCCAGGAGGGCGTGCTCGGGCTGATCCGGGCCGTCGAGAAGTTCGACTGGCGCCGCGGCTTTCGCTTCTCGACCTACGCCACGCTGTGGATCCGCCAGGCGATCCAGCGCGGGCTCGCCGACCGCGGCCGCTCGATCCGGCTCCCGACCAACATCGCCCAGCGCGAGCGGCGGATCGCCACCGCCGCGCGGCGCCTGGCCAGCCAGCTCGGCCGCGAGCCGACGCTCGAGGAGGTCGCCAAGGGCGCCGAGCTGCCGCTCGCCCAGGTGGCCGAGCTGCAGGACGTGGCGCGCACGGTCACGAGCCTCGACCGCCCGGTGGGGGACGGCGAGGAGACCGGGCTCGGCGAGCTCCTGCCCTCGCAGGGGCCGGCGGTCGAGGAGCAGGTCAACGTGTCGTTGACCGAGGAGGCCGTGCGCCGCTCGGTCGGCCAGCTCCCCGAGCGCGAGCGCGAGGTCATCCAGCTGCGCTTCGGCCTCGACGGCGACAAGGAGCCGCTGCCGATGTCCCAGGTCGGCCGGCGCCTGGGGATCAGCGCCGAGCGCGTCCGCCAGATCGAGCGCAAGGCGCTGTCCGAGCTGGCGATGCGCCGCGAGCTCGCCGCGCTGTCCGACGCGGCCTGAGCGGGCTCAGCCCAGCACCAGCTCCGCGGCGTTGCGCACCATCGCCGCGTCGCCGCCGATCAGGATCGTCGTGACGATCGACTCGCGCCAGGCCTCGAGGTCGTGGCGGATCTTGTCGGGCGGCCCGATCAGCGTCAGCTGCTCGATCAGCTCGGTGGGGACGGCCGCCGCCGCCTCGTCCTTCTTGCCGTCGAGGTAGAGGTCGGTGATGCGCATGGCCTCCTCCTCGTAGCCCAGGCGCACCGCGACATCGCGGTGGAAGTTGCGCTCGCGCGCGCCCATGCCGCCGAAGTAGAGCGCGTACATCGGCCGCAGCATGTCGGCGCAGCGCTCGACGTCGTCGCCGGGGATCACCGGCACGGTGGCGACGACCTCGAAGTCGTCGAGCGAGGAGTGGCGCGCTCCCTCGCGCGCGAGGCCCTCCTGGAGGGCGTCGCGGTAGAAGTCCTGCTGGTGCGGTGAGAAGAACAGCGCCAGCCAGCCGTCGCACAGCTCGCCGGCGAGCGCGACGTTCTTGGGCCCCTCGGCCCCGAGGAAGATCGGGATGTCGTTGCGGAGCGGGTGCACGGTCGGCTTGAGCGGCTTGCCCAGCCCGGTGGGCGCAGGCCGCCCGCGGGCCGGCCCCGAGCCGCCCCCTTCGCCGGCATCCCCGCGATACGGCAGCTCGTAGTGGGGCCCCTCGCTGGTGACGGGCCCCTCGCGCGCGAAGACATCGCGGACGATCCCGATGTACTCACGCGTTCGCGCGAGCGGCTTGGCGAACGGCATCCCGTACCAGCCCTCGACAACCTGCGGCCCGGATACGCCGAGGCCGAGGATGAAGCGGCCGCCCGACATGTGGTCCATGGTCAAAGCGGCCATCGCCGCCGCGGCGGGCTGGCGCGCCGAGAGCTGCATGATCGCCGTGCCAAGGCGCACGCGCTCGGTCCGCGCGCCCCACCAGGCCAGCGGGGTCAGGGCATCAGACCCATACGCCTCGGCGGTCCAGATCGAGTCGAAGCCGAGCCGGTCGGCCTCGAGCACCGCTTCCTGTGCGCCGGGCGGCGGCCCCGCGCTCCAGTAGCCGGTGTTGTAACCCAGCTTGAGGTCGCCCGCCATGTCGGCGGCAGCCTAACCGGGCCTGCGCGGCGGCGGGCGCTCGGTCGCCCGCCGCCGCGGCGTGGCCTTCCTTCGGTCGCCGCTCGTCGCGGCGATCAAAGCCTCAGTTGGGCACTGCCCCGCCGTAGGGCGCCGGGCCGCCGTAGCCCTGCTGGTCCGCTCCGGGGGGAGGCGGGGGAGGGCCGCCGTAGCCGGCGCCGTTCGCCGCGCCGGGACGCCCGGGGCCTCCCGGACCGCCGCAGCCGCGGCGCACGGCCACGACCTTGAAGCTCTTGTCGACCAGCACGGTCAGCTGCGTGCCGTCGGACTTGCGCACGTGCGCTTCGTACGCGGCGCCCTGGTCGGCATCGGTCTCGAGGCGCTCCACGGTCGCGCCCGGGACCTTGGCCAGCGCCGCCGCCTTGACCTTGTCGGCTGTTGCGCCGGTCAGCGCCTTCTCGTCCGACCGCCGCGGCGGGAGGCCCGGGGGCCCGTTCGGTCGCGTGGCCGAGCCGTCGCTGCTGGAGCTGCCGCTACTCGAGCTGCCGCTGCCGCTGGTGGCGGCGCCGGCGATCGCGGCGCCTCCGGCGGCGACCGCGCCGAGCACGCACAGGCTCACCAGCGTCTTGCGAAGAGCGGGATGCATGAGCACTCCTTGGTCGAGTTGAACCAGCATCCACCTCGATTGTGTGACGAGCCTAAGGATTGCTCGATGTCACCCCGCCCCCTCGCTCGCGACCCGGGCGCTCCGGGGCCGGCGTTACGCGGTCGGGAAGCGCCGCGTCCGGCGCGCCGTCGCCTACGGTTCGCCGCCTTGACCGTCGCGCAGCGCCGCCTCGCTTTGCTCATCGCCACCGCGAGCCTTGCCGCCGTCGCCGGCGCGATGGTGGGCGCCGGCGACGGTGGCGGCAAGCCGGCGCGCCCGGAGCCCGGCCGCGACCGCCCACGAGTGCGGTCGGCGCGCGCGGCCGTCGACCGGCTGTCGCTCAGCGAGCAGGTCGGCCAGACGATCGTGTTCAGCTTCGAGGGACCCGTCGCGCCGGCGTACGTGCGCCGCATCCTGCGCGAGGGGCGCGGGAGCGGGGTGATCCTGTTCGGCGACAACGTCGGCGGCCGCGGCCCGCTGCGGCGGCTGACCACTGCGCTGCAGCGGGCGGCGAGAGGCAGCGCCCTGATCGCCACCGACCAGGAGGGAGGGCCCGTCCGGATCATCCCCTTCGCCGGTCCCGAGGCCGCGGAGCGCGACCAGGCCGATCCCGCGGCGGCGCGCGCTGCTGCCGCCGGCGCCTCGCGCGACCTCGCCCGCCTCGGCGTCAACGTGAACCTGGCGCCGGTGGTGGACGTCGCCGCCGCCGGCAGTTCGCTGGCCGGGCGCAGCTTTCCCGGCGCCCCGGCCGCGGTCGCTGCGCTGGCCGCCGCCGCGGTGCGCGGCTACGGCTCGCGCGGACCGGTGGCAGCCACGGCCAAGCACTTCCCGGGCCTGGGCGCCGCGGACGAGAACACCGATCGCGGCCCGGTCACGGTCACGCGCAGCCGCGCCGCGCTCCAGGCGCAGGACCTGCCGCCGTTCCGCGCCGCGATCGACGCCGGCGTGCCGCTGGTCATGGCCTCGCACGCGCTCTACCCGGCGCTCGACGGCCGCCGGATCGCCTCGCAGTCGCGGCGCGTGCTCGGGGATCTGCTGCGCCGGCAGCTCGGCTTCACCGGGGCGATCGTCACCGACAGCATCGAAGCCCAGGCGGTCCTGCAGCGCTCCGGCGTCGCGACCGCTGCCGTGCGCAGCATCCGCGCGGGCGCCGACATCGTGCTCAGCACCGGGTCGGGCTCCTACCGCGACGTCTACGACGCACTGCTCGCCGCCGCCATCCGATCGCCCGCATTCCGCGCCCGGGTGCGCGACGCGGCCGCCCGCGTGCTCGCGCTCAAGCGACGCATGGGGCTGCCCGCCCCGCGCTGATCGGCGGAACAACCGGCCGCCGCGGCTGCGCGCCCCTTAGCATGGCCGGGTGATCTTCCGTCAGATCACGCACGACGACCTCGGGTGCGCCTCGTACCTGATCGGCGACGAGCACGCGGGCGTGGCGGCGGTCGTGGATCCGCGCTTCGAGATCGGCGTCTACCTCGAGCTCGCGCGCTACATGGGGGTCGACATCGAGCACGTGCTCGAGACCCACAACCACGCCGATCACGTGTCGGGCCACGGCCGGCTCGCGTCGGCGACCGGCGCGACGATCCACGTCAACCGCCTCGCCGCGGTCGAGTATCCACACGAGCCCTTCGATGACGGCTGGACGCTCGAGCTCGGCGCCGTGCGCGTGCGCGCCCTGCACACGCCGGGCCACCGCCCCGAGCACACGGCGTTCCTGGTCATCGACACCGAGCGCGGCGAGGAGCCGTGGGCGGTGCTGACCGGCGACTCGCTGTTCGTGGGAGACGTGGCGCGGCCCGACCTCGCGATCGAGAAGGCCGAGGGCGCGCGCGACATCTTCCGCAGCCTGCACGAGCGCCTGCTCTCGCTGCGGCCCGAGACCGAGGTGTGGCCCGGGCACCTCGGCGGCTCGATGTGCGGCGGCCCGGGCATGGACATGAAGGTCTCCTCGACGATCGGCTTCGAGCGCCGCCACAACGCGCTGCTCGACGAGGACGACGAGGCCGCCTTCGTCGAGCGCTCGCTGGCGCGGCTCGGCCCGCAGCCGCCGAACTTCAAGGCGATCGTCGAGCTCAATCGCGGGCCGCTCGTGACCGACGGGGTGTCCGCCCTGCCGCTCACGCCGCGGCAGGTGGAGCTGCGCCGCGGCCAGGGCGCGGTGCTGGTCGACGTGCGCACCGACGAGCAGTTCGACGACGCCCACATCCCCGGCGCCGTGTGCCTCTCCGCGCTGATGGCGGGCTTCGGGACCAAGCTCGCGTGGGTGATCGACAGAGACGACGAGATCGTGCTGGTCGGCCGCCACGAGGAGGACGCGCGGCGCGCGGCCGGCCTCGCCGCCGCGGTCGGCGTGCGCCGGCTGGCCGGCTTCCTGCACGGCGGGATGACCACCTGGCGCCAGGAGCACCGGTCCGTCGAGCGCCTCGAGCGCATCGACGTCGACGGGCTGTGGGAGCGCTCGCGGTCACAGCCCGAGCTGCAACTGCTCGACGTACGCGAGCGCGCCGAGTACGACGACGGCCACATCCCGGGCTCGCTGCACCGCGCCTACCACGACCTCCACCGGCTCCCCGAGGAGCTCGACCCCGCGCGACCCGTCGCCGCGCTGTGCTCCTCGGGTCAGCGCGCGGCGGTGGCGGCGAGCCTGCTCCGCCGCCTGGGCGTCCGCGACGTGCTCCACGTGACGGGCGGAGGGATCCCCGCCTGGCGGCGCGCCGGGCGCCCGCTCGAGTAGCACCGGGTCCGCCGCTCGGCGGCCGTCCGGCCCGCGCGCGGGCGCCTACCCTCTGCCCGAGATGTCCCCCACCTGGAACTGGGTGCTCGCGGCGATCTTCGTCTTCACCCTCGCGGGCATGGTGATCGCGATAGTCAAGCTCGCCTGAGGCCCAGGCGCGAAAGCATGCCGCGCCTCGGCGGTGGCGCCGGCGGCTCGGGGCGGGGCGGCAGCGGAGCGCCGGCGAGGATCGCCGCCGGCGCGTCCTGGAGGTACCACTGCGCCTGGTCGGCCAGACCGGGCAGGTCGCGGTCGGCTTCCTGAACGGCCCGCAGCAGGCCGGGGGGCCGGCCCTCGGTGTCGTGGGCGTCGGAATCGATGCTGTGCACCAGCCCGTAGCCCACCATCTCGAACGCCAGCTTCCGCGCCGTGCCTCCGAAGCGACCGATCAGCGAAGACGCGGTGATCGAGCACAGCACACCCGACTCCACCAGGCGCGCGAGCGTCTCGAGGTCGTTGGCGAAGGCCGGGCTGCGCTCGGGGTGCGCGAGCAGGATCTGCTCGCCGTGGGCGAGCGCCTCGAAGATCATCATCCCGAAGGCCGCCCCGACCTCGAAGTGGGGGCACTCGACGAGCAGGTAGGGCCCGCCACCGAGGCGGACGGCGTCACGTGCCGCCGCGTCGAGCTCCTCGAGCCGCGAGGCCGCGACCTCGCCGCCCGTGACGAGCTGCAGCTCGATCCCGGCCGCGGCGATGCGCTCGTTCTGGTCGTGGACGAGCCGGGGGACCGTCGCCGGGTCGATCGACCAGCTGAAATCGATGTGCGGCGTGGCCGCCATCACGCGCGTGCCGGTGGCTGACGCCGCGGCGGCCAGGGCGAGCGCCTTGTCGACGTCGGCCGGCCCGTCGTCGATTCCCGGAAGGGGATGAGCGTGAAGGTCGATCACCGCGGGAACCCTAGTAACCACGCGCTGCGGCGCCCTGTTTTGCCGCGGTTATGATGCGCCCGGCTTCCAGGGGATCCGAGAGGAGACGACAGATGTTCGGTTCGATCGTGGTGGGGACCGACGGCTCTGACACAGCGCGGCAGGCGGTGAGCCAGGCGACCGAGCTCGCCGCGGGCATCGGCGCCCGGATCGATCTCGTGAGCGCCTACGAGCCGGTGTCCGATCAGCGCCTGCGCTCCGAGCGGCGCGAGATCCCCGAGGACGTCGCGTGGGCGGTCAATCCGCGCGAGGACGTCGACGCGACGCTCAACAAGGCGGCCGAGGAGATCCGGGCCGCGGGCGTTCCCGTCGAGATCTTCGCTCGTCAGGGCGATCCGGCCGACGCGATCCTCGACGTCGCCGAGGAGCGCAACTCCGACCTGATCATCGTCGGCAACAAGGGCATGACCGGCGCAAAGCGGTTCCTGCTCGGCTCCGTGCCGAACAAGGTCTCCCACCACGCGCCCTGCTCGGTGATGATCATCCGGACGACCTGAGCCTGTCCGGAAACGGTCCGGCACGCCCATCGCCGGCCATCCGCGGCGCGGGCACCGACGGCGAAGCCGTTGGTCCGCCACCCGAGATGCTCGCCATAGCCAGACCCTGAGCGTCAGCGGCGCGCGGCGACCGGCGCCGTGGCCGCACCCGCGTTCACCAGGCCCCAGCCGTAGCGGCGGTCATAGCCGGCCGGGCCGAGGTCGCTAGCCGTCTGCTTGAGCCGGCGCTCGACGGCCGACGGGCTCGGGTCGGCGCCCACCACGCCCGTGGCGATGACCAGCGCGGCGGCTGCAGAGACGTGCGGCGCGGCGACAGACGTGCCCTCCTCCTTGCGCAGCCCGAAGCGCCTCACGCTCTCGCCCTTGAAGCCGAGCTGCACGATGTCGCGTCCGCCGGTATCGAACTCCTTGCAGTTGGCCTCGCCGGGCATGGTCGCGTCGGGCCCGCCGCCGGGCGCGACGAGGTCGAGGCTGGTGCCGCCGTTGGAATAGTCGGCGAGGCAGGCGTCCTCGGTGGTCGCGCCCACGGACAGCACCTGCGAGGCGCGCGCCGGGTAGGCCACCCTGCGCTCGCCCTCGTTGCCCGAGGCGGCGACGACGATAACTCCCGCGCGCCGCGCGTCGCGGATCGCGTCGATGATCCCGGGGATCTCCACCGCCCGCACGCGCGTGCTGAACTCGAGGCTGAGGTTGATCACCTTCGCCCCACGCCGCACCGCGTAGCGGATTCCCTGCTCGATCACCGACGCCTGTCCCTCGCCGTTGGCGTCGAGCACGCGCACCGGCAGGATGCGGGCGCCGTAGGCGAGCCCGGTGACGGCGATGCCGTTGTTCGTCGCCTCGGCGATGACCCCGGTCACGATCGTGCCGTGGCCGTCCTCGTCGTCGGGGCGGCGGTCGCGGTCCACGAAGTCATAGCCCGAGGTGAAGCGCGAGCGCGCGAAGTCGGGCGAGCGGCGATAGCCGCCGCGGTTCTCGTAGGCGACGCCGGTATCGAGCACTGCGATCGTCACGCCGCGCCCCCCGGGGGCGCCGGCAGCTCGCGCGTTGGCCCAAGCGGTCGGGGCATCGACGCCGGCCCCGGCGAGGAAGTTCCACTGGTCCTGCTGCCAGCCGCCGCGCTTGCCGCTGCGACCGGGATCGTCGGGCACGAAGCCGGCCGCGCGGGCGATCACGTTGGGAGCGGCGTACTCGACGCCGGGCTGCGCACGCAGCTCCTGCACGGTGCGGCCGACCGTTTCGCCGTCCTTGACCTTCAGGACCCGCGTCCCGCCGCCGACCGGCTCGGGCCTACCCGTGCCGGTGGCGGCCTGGACGGCCGTGCGCTGGGTCCGCGACGTGCCCGCGTCGTACTTGACGACTACCTCGCCGGGGACGATGTCCTGCGCTGCCGCGGGGCGCGCGACGACCAGCGAGGCCGCTACGGCCACGGAAGCCGCCGCGGCGGACAAGGCCGCCGCGGCAAGGAGAGGATGGCTGGGCGCTAGGCGCACACTTGATGAGAACATCGCTCGCACACGGAAGTTTCCCGGACTGGCCTGTCGCGGTCGTCCGGCTGATTTACGAGATATCGGTCCAATTCGCCCTCATTTCTTCCCGCGCGACGAGTACTTCATGCGTCTCGCGCTCCGCGAGGCCGAGCGCGCGCTCGAGCACGACGACGTGCCCATCGGGGCGGTTACGGTTCACGAGGGCGAGGTCATCGGAGTGGGGCACAACGAGCGCGAGCTGCGGGCCGACCCCACCGCCCACGCTGAGATCATCGCCCTGCGCGAGGCAGCGAGCCGCCTGGCCAGCTGGCGCCTCCTGGACACCGTTCTCTACGTGACCTTAGAGCCCTGCGCGATGTGCGCCGGCGCGATCGTGCTGGCGCGCGTCCCGCGCGTGGTCTACGGCGCGACCGACCCGAAGGCCGGCGCCGCCGGCTCGGTCCTCGACGTGCTGGCCGAGCCGCGGCTCAACCACAGCCCCGAAGTCGCCGGCGGCCTCCTGGCCGACGACGCCGCGGAGCTGCTGCGCGCCTTCTTCGACGACCGCCGCTGATCGTCTAGCCTGATCGACGCCTCGACCCCGGAGGGGTGCCGGAGTGGTTGAACGGGGCGGTCTCGAAAACCGTTAGGGGCGGTTTCGTCCCTCGAGGGTTCGAATCCCTCCCCCTCCGTTTACAGAGCCAAATCCGGCTCAGGGAGCGGCATCGCAAGCGATCGGCCCAGGGGCGCGGTTGCCTCAGTCGGCGTCAGTCAACGTCACTCCAGGGTGCTTCCCGTACCCACAGCCGTACCCACCGTGCCCATGGGCGAGGCCGGCGATGGGACCAGACGCACAGACCTTCGAGCGACCTCCGGGTATAGCCCGCGCAGGTGGAGAAGATCAGGGCCGACACCCGGCGACAGCTTGGCTCGTTGCGCCGCGCTCGAGCGGCGCACGACCTCGCGCTCGCTCGCCTCGCGTGGGCGGGCCTGTCCCTGGCGCCGTGTCCCGAGACGTGCGGCGCGACGCCGGGGATGGGACACTCCCGGCCGTGAGGTACTTCAGCTTCGAGGACAAGGGCAGGCAGCCCGCCTACACGGGACCATCTACCGCGAGCCGGCCGCCGGGCATCAACTGGAACGTCGTGAAGTCGCTGCGACGAGCGGTGCTACCCGGAGTTCACGACCCACCCGGACGGCACGGTCGGGGGTGGGACATGAGCATTAGCGACTGGAACTACGCCGACGGGCCGCTTGACGTGTACCCAAACCCCGAGCGGTACGTGTTCCCGGCGCGCGGCTGGGGCGGGCTTGAGCCGGGCGAGGGCTTCGTCGAGGTGCTGCCGGGGGGCGACGTGTACATCTCGTGGCCGTGCGGCATATGGTTCAGGCGTTCGCCCGAGTTCGTGCGCGAGATGGTGTGCGCGTTGGACGCGCGGCCCGACGAGTGGCAGATGTTCCCGGCCGACGACAATGCGGGGGCATATGCCTGGTTACGGCTAGAAAAAAGGGGGCGGCGGCTAGTGGTGTCCCCGCGCCGGGAGCGCCTTGACCTGGCGGGCTGGGCTAAGTGGAGGCCGCTGAAGGAAGCGCTGCGTCTAGCATGCGCGCGAGGAAGTTCTACGCGGTCGTGATTGTCGTGCTGACCTTCTCCGGCTTCGTCGCGCTGCTGACCACCCCCGTCCGGCACCCGCATCGGGCGACGCCGCCAAAGTCGCCTCAATCAGGGCTCGTCGATTTGGGGCAGCTTCGGCACGGCAGGACCACGACGACGCCCTAAGCCATCGAGGGCTCGGTGTCCGCGCCGGCACGGTCAGCAGGTCGTCGGCATCGAGGGCTTCGTGCGCTCGCCGGCGAGCGCAGGTCACGATGACGGCAGCGGGAAGATCGCCCCGAAAGCGAAGGTGCCCTCGCTCTCGGGCGGCGCGGCGCGTGACCCGGCGACCCACCACGCCGAGACCTGACCCAAGGGCACGCGCACAGCGGGCACGGCCAGCGTCGAGCCATCCGGAAACCACATCGTCACGGGCGCCAGCGTCATGACGCCGCCCGCACCATCGCCCTGCGCCGCTGAGCGCATCACCGCCCAGACCTCGCGCATGCTGGTCGTCCACTCGTCGAGCATCGCCTTGTCCTCCTCCCGCCACTTCTGCCCACTCTGCAAGCGGACCTTGGCTTCCTGCCGGGCCATCTCCTCCATCTCATCGAAGTAGTGGGCGCTCGAAGTAGGCGTGCCGGTGATCACCGCTCCGCCCGTGAGCGCGAGTCGGACCGGCAAGCTGTAGCTCCGCCCGTGCTCGGCGTCGTAGGCCATCGCCAAGAGTGCCGCGTCCACCTGCTGGAGCCTATGCGACGGGAGGGGGGTCGGGAGGGGCCCCATGACCCCTCCGAGAGCGTTTGAAATAGACGGAGGCATGGCGGCATGGCGGCCGGACGCGGACGGCTCCCCGGTTCGATCGAGATTCCGAAGCGGAAACGCTGTCGCTATTCCTACTCCGAGAGCCCCACGGCTTCGAGCGCCCCTCCCGCGACTCGTACATGCGAAACGCGGTCACCTTGCCGGCCTCGAGGTCGTAGACGCCGAAGAATGTTTGTTCCGCATGTGCTCCGCTGCCCTTGCCGCGACCCCGCTGGCGGACCACGACGACGACCGAATCTCCAGCGTCGATGAACTCGTCGGTGTCCACGGCGTAGTCGTCCCAGATCGCCAGCCAGTCCGCGAAGAATTGCTCGATGCCGTTGTCGCCCCGATACACCGGACCCATCCCGCGCGAGAGGTCGAGCTCGAAGTCAGCAGTTGCGTCTTTGACCGCGGCATCCAGATCCCCGTGGTTCAACGCGTGGATGGCGGCCCGCGCGATCTCCACGTTCTCCTGCGACATCGCCTACTCCGACAGCCCCACGGCTTCGAGGGCCTCGGCCTTGCTGCTGTAGTAATCGAGTCGAATCCCCTTGCCGTTGCGCATGGTCCAGACCGCGCCATCAAGGCGCTCAATCTCCACGCCCAAGTCTCGAGCCGGCCGACGTGACGCACCGATCTACGCGCCCCTGCGAGCGCACCTTGCCGAGCACCGGCTGCGCTGTGTCGGCGACGGGCGCGTGTTCGGCCGCACCGACGGCACGCCGTTCCTGCCGAGCACCGCGAACGAACGCGCCGAGCGCGCGTGGGAGGCGGCCAAGCTCGAGCCTGTCGGGCTCCACGAGGCCCGGCACCGCGCGGCTTCGTTCATGATCGCGGCCGGGGTCAACATCAAGGCCGTGTCCACGTTCATGGGGCAATCCACGATCACGATCACCCTCGATCGCTACGGCCACCTGCTGCCGGGCTCAGAGGCCGAGGCGGCCACGCTGATGGACGCCTACCTAGCGAGCGCGTGCCCATAGCCGTGCCCACGCCGAAGAAAGCGCCTGCTAATCGCCGCTTTTGTGCGTGTCTCGAAAACCGTTAGGGGCGGTTTCGTCCCTCGAGGGTTCGAATCCCTCCCCCTCCGCTAGCAGAACCAGATTCCGCGTGGGAAGCGGGATTCGGGCGGTAATCGCGCTACTCGCCGTCGCGTCAGTGAGCGTCGCTCGCGGTCAACGCAGCGGCCGTCAGGTACCCATCCCGTACCCATGGCCGTACCCACCGCGCTCCGCGCTCGTGACCGCCTGGCCCACGGATCCCGGGTACGACCCCGTGGACGCCGACGCGAGGCTCGCACCCCGACCGAGGCCTACGTCGAGAGGGAGCCTCGGTCCGGGACCGGGCGTTTCAGAACCCCGGCACGGGCCATCCCGTGTAGCCGAGATGCCCCGAAAACGCCGCCGCGACGCGCCGCGCACGGGGGGGCGGGAGTCGAGTCGAGAACGCCTCGCCGACCCGTCAGCCGAACCGTCCCGGGCGAGACAGAGCACCAAACCAGTGGGGAACAAAGGCGGTGAGATGACGGTCAGTTCGACGAGAGGAGTCCAAGCGATCACGGAGTTCATGTGGACCGATCCTGTGACGGCCGACGCCGGCGGTCCGGGATGTGGTCCGCTTGACACCGGACGTGCGTCCCATGAGAGTCGCCGGCACTGCAACGACGAGGGCCGGCGTGCGGGCCGGCGAGGGGTGCGCCGACGATTGCTGCGGCGCCTCAGAGAGTCGCTAGCGGCACGCCGATGATGTCGAGCCGGCGGGCCAGGCCGTCGAGTGCGAAGGAGCGGATGTCGTCTGCGTTCGCGCCGAGGGCGTCCCGGTCGGTTTCCTCGCCGCCGTCCGGCGGCTTCAGCGCCTCGGCGACCGAGGGCAGAAGATCGCGCAGCGTCTGGCGCACTACGTCCGCCGCCTCGGGGCGGTCGCGGACGGTCTCGCGGAGGAACCAGACGCCGTAGCCGATGTGCCGGGTCTCGTCGTGGTGGATGCGCGAGTAACCGTCGACGAAGCCGGGCAGGAGCCGCTCTCGCTCCAGGTAGGCGGTGACGAAGCGGAAGGAGGTCAGCCCCAGCGTGCCTCGAGGATGAGGTGGTAGATGGTGATGAACCGGACCTTGGCGGCCAGATCGGTCGGGTGCATGAGCAGGCGCTCGTGCGCCTCGACAAGCGCCTCGTCGAAGATCCGGCGGAAGGCGGGGGAGAGCTGCTCGCGCGCCCGCGCCACATGCCCCGCGATCGCGGCGGGCTCGTCAACGACCTCGTCCTGGAAACGGGCGTAGAACTGCATGTGGCGCGCCTCGTCGACCTGCTGCGTGGCGAGGAACGTCGCCTCCTCCTCGGTCGCGTAAGCACCCACCAGGCCCGAGAACTTGGTCGTGATGCGCTCCTCGGCGACCATCAGCGAGGACAGGACCCAGTACACGAGAGCCTTGTCCTCGCCGGTCATGTTGCCCCACTGGCGCTGGTCGGTCGAGGGAGATGTCGAAGGGCTCCACTGCGAGTCCTCCCAGCGGCGGTAGAGGGTCTGGGGATCGTTGAGCTGGATGTCGGCGGTCAGCTCAGCCATGACGCGAACTCGTCCAACGCGTCGGGCCGGACGTAGTAGTAGGCCCACAGGCCGCGGCGCTCGGAGTCCACTATCCCGGCGTCGCGAAGCTTCTTGAGGTGGTGCGACAGGGTGGGCTGGCTGATGTCGAACAGCGGCACGAGCTCGCAGACGCACACTTTCCCCGCGTGCCTGCGGAGAACGTCGACGAGCTGCAGGCGGACGGGGTCCCCGAGCGCCTTGGCGACGGTCGCCATGCGGTCGGCCTGCCGCCGCTCCACGTCTGGATAGACAACCGGCTCGCAGCACCGCTCGCCCGGCGCGCGCTTCTGCTTGGGCGACAGCTCCAGATCGATCGCCATCGATATACACATACCGATTGAGTCGATGACTGTCAATCTTTAGGCTGGTCGCCCATGGACACCTCGCTGAGCCTCTGGCGGCGCGCCGCCGCAGAGGCGCTCGCAGCATTCGCCCTCGTCTTCGCAGGATGTGGAGCGATCGTCACCGACGCGCGCTACGACGGCACGCTGGGAACGGTAGGCGTCGCGCTCGTCTTCGGCCTGATCATCATGGTCATGGTCTACGCCACCGGCCACCTATCGGGCGCCCACATCAACCCCGCGGTCACGATCGCGTTCACCCTCACCCGCCACTTCCCGGCACGCGAGGCGCTCGCCTACATCGCCGCGCAACTGGTCGGCGCTACCGCCGGCGCCCTCGCACTGCTCGCCGTCTGGACCGACAAACCGGCAGACCTGGGAGCAACCACCCCAAGCGTCGGTGTCGGCAGCGCATTCGTCTACGAGCTGCTGCTGACGGCCTTCCTGATGTTCGTGATCATCGCCGTCGCCACAGACACCCGCGCGGTCGGCGCCGCCGCTGCGATCGCGATCGGCGGAACGGTCGGCCTCGACGCCCTGTTCGGCGGCCCAGTCACCGGTGCGTCGATGAATCCCGCGAGGTCCTTCGGCCCGGCCCTGGCGTCCGGCCAGTGGCGCGACTTCTGGGTCTACGTCATCGGCCCGGTCGCGGGAGCCTGCCTCGGAGCAGGCGCGTACCAGCTTGTCCGCGGACCCGGGGCTCCCGTTCGACCCCCGACGAGCGCTCCTCGAGATGTCCGCTCACCGGCGGCACGCGCCGACTCGGCGAGGGACACCCCGTCCGGGCGCGTCAACCTCGAGGGCGTAGCCGCCAAGGAAGAGGTCGGGATCGACGTCTCCAACCGAAGCTAACGAAGCTCCGCGCGCCGCCGAGCAGGCCGACGTCGTCGTGACCATGGGCTGCGGCGACGCCTGCCCCTACGTCCCCGGCAAGCGCTACATCGACTGGGAGCTGCCCGACCCCAAGGGCCGCCCGCTCGACGAGGTCCGGGAGATACGCGACGAGATCTCGCGCCGGGTGGAGGCGCTGGCGCGCGAGTTAGGCTGATCGAACGGTCCGGCGTGCCGGACCGAGCGAGCGCTCGATGAGCTCGGCCGCGGCGAGGGCCGTCTCGTCGCCGTGCGGGGGGCCGACGACCTGGATGCCGGCGACCGCGACGGCTGGGAGCCCGAGCAGCGAGATCGCGCGCGCGGGCCAGAGCGTCTCGGGATCCACAGCGCGGCCGGCGGGTGGCGGGATCTCGCAGTCGGCGATCGGAAGGATCAGCACCGCGTCGGGAGCGAGGTCGGCCAGCGCCGCTTCGGCGAGCCGAGCTCGCTGTTGCGCGAGCATCTCGCGCCGGGCGGCGTCCGCGTTCACGGGCGCCGCTGCGATGAGCTGCTGCAACGCCGGGCCGAGCCTGCTCGCGACGGGGCGCAGGTCGTCGTAGGTGTCGAGCGCCCGCAGGCCGGAGAAGGTGCTCGCGGCCTCGCGCAGCCACGGCATGCGGGCGACGAGCACCTCCAGGCCGGTGGCACGGAGCGCGTCGGCGGCAAGGCGGACGGCGGGAGTCGAGGGTCCGCCCGCCAGCGCAACGGCACGCGACGGTGAACTGGCGGGCCGCGAATCGGCGGCGAGCACCTGGAACGCGGCGCTGATGTCGTGGACGGTTCGCCCGAGCGGCCCGATCAGCGAGAACTCTGCGCGCGGCGAGTCGGGGTCGGGCGCAGGCACCTGGCCGGCGCTGGGTATGCGCCCCGGCGTCGGGCGCAGTCCGGCGACGCCGCAGCACGCAGCCGGGAAGCGGATCGAGCCGCCGTAGTCCGTCCCGAGGCTGAGCGGCACGAGCCCGGCGGCGATCGCGGCGGCGCAGCCGCCGCTCGAGCCGCCCGGAGAGCGGCCCTCGTGTAGCGGGTTGCGGGTTTCGCCGAACAGCGGGTTGCCGGTCCAGGCCGAGAGCGCGAGCTCGGAGCAGTTGGTCTTGCCGACCACGATCGCGCCCGCGTCGCGCAGGCGCGCGACGGCCGGCGCGTCGCGCTGGGGAACGTGGTCGCCGAGCGCTCGGCTGGCCGCCGTCGTCCGCAACCCCGCGGTGGCGATCACGTCCTTGACAGTGAACGGCCCGGCGGCCAAAGCTCCCGGGGATCGCACTCGGTCGAGCTCCTCTGCTTCCTTCAGACCGTGCCGCGAGACCGTCACCACGGCACCGGACCGGTCCGCGTCGATCCGTGCGAGCGCCTGTGCGACCCCGGATCGCGCGCTCACGGCCGCCGTGTCGCACGTCGCTCGGCCTCGGTCTGGATCTCGTCGAGGGACTGGGCGACGGTGCGCTCCCAGGGCTCGGCGACGCGGTCGGCCCACCACTGCCCCAGCTGCCAGAGGTCGGTTCCCATTTCGCCCGAGTAGACGAAGGCGGTCCCTTCGGGCGCCTCGCGCAGCTCATACGTCTCGGCTACGTGAGGCACCGGGCCGCGCACGAGACGGAAATCGATGCGATGCGGACGCTCGAAGCGGACCGTCTCAAGCGTGCTCGTCGTGAAGCGCCCGGCTTTGGTCAGGTGCTCGGCGAGGACCATGTCGCTGCTGCGCTCCCAGACCCGGAGCTTGTCGGTCATCGCACGGGGGGTGCGGTCGAGGTATGGAGCGGCGATGACGTCGAAGACGACGTCCGGCGGTGCAGCGATCGTGCGCGCGATCGGTCCCAACGGCCGCACGCGGCGCCCAACGCCAAGATCCAAAGTGAGCGCACCGCGGACGACCAGTACGTAGGCGGCGCCGGCGGCCGCGAGGCGAGCTGCGAGCGAGACGCGGCGCACCGCCACAGCGTAAGCGCGAACGGCCCCGGTCGAGGACGGGGCCGCGGGCGCGGCCTGACCCGCGCCTTGCCGGGCGTCAGCCCGTCGCGGAGGCGAGCTGAGCCTTCATCGCGTCAGCCAGGGCATGCGCAGCGGTGAGCGGCCGGACCATGACCGTGAGCTCGGCGATCGAGCCGTCGTCGTCCAGGTGCAGGAAGTCGCACCCCTCGAGCTCCCGATCGCCGACGCGGGCGTGGAACACGAGCGCGTGGTCGGCGGCGTCCGGCGCGCCGATCTCGCGCACGTAGCGGAAGTCCTCGAAGACTCGCGAGACCGCGTGCAGGATGAACCCGACAGCGTCGCGGCCCTGATACGGCTTGAAGACGACCGGGCTGCGGAAGACGACGTCCTCCGAGAGCAGTCCGACCGCTGCGTCCATGTCCCCTGCTTCGATCGCGGCGCGAAACGGGTGCACGACTCGACCTCCTGATCCTCGACAAGCCGAATGGGGTGTGGATGAGCCTAGAGGACGCTCAGGGTGACGCCGCGGGAACCGGCACGATCCGCTTCGAGCGCCCCGCCCGCGCCACCGTCCGCCGCCACGAGGTCCGCAGCGTGCTCCTCGAGGCGAGACCGCGGGTGGCCGCGTCGCCGACCGGTAGGACGGCGTAGTCGGAGCGGCGGACCCAGGTCGGCACGTAGCGCACGCGCTCCACGCGCGCGCGGCCGGCTTCGGGCACGACGAGGTCGAGCAGCGCGATGAGGCCATCCTGGGCGGCGGCCGGGCAGCACGCCGAGGACTGGTTCGAGAGCAGGTTGCCCTCGCCGAAGACGACCGGGGTGTCGCCGATGAAGCGGATCGGCTGGACGACGTGCACGTGCTGGCCGACGATCGCGGTGATGTCGGGCGAGGCGGCGAGCCGGCGGGCGAGCCGGCGCTGGAATGCGCTCGGCGCCGATTGGAACTCCTCGCCCCAGTGGAGGTTGACGATCACCACGTCGGCGCCGCGGCGCCGGGCGAGGCGCGCGTCGGCGCGGATGCGGGCCGCCCTCGCGAGGTTGACCGACCACGGGCGCGGGAGCGGGATCCCGTTCGTCATCTCGGTGTAGGAGAGGAACGCGATCCGCAGCCCCTTCGCCTCCAGAAACGTCGTGGTCGCGCGCTGGCGGGCGGTGAGGAAGGACCCCGTGTACTTCACCCCGGCGCGGGCCAGCGCCCGCCGGGTGCCGGCGATCCCCGCGATGCCGCGGTCGAGCGAGTGGTTGGAAGCCGTCGAGCAGGCGTCCCAGCCGGTTGCAGCGATCGCCTTGGCGAGCGAGGGCGGGGTGTTGAACAGCGGGTAGCTCGCTGGCCGAGCCGAGGTCATCGGCGTCTCGACGTGGCACAGCGCGAGGTCGGCCTGCTCGATCCAGGGCCGCACGTAGCGCAGGAACGGGCGGAACTCGTAGCGCCGCCCGCCGCCCAGCCGCTTCGCGCGCTGGTAGAGCGGTGAGTGGATGAGGAGGTCGCCGCTCGCCGCGACGGTCAGCCTCGTCGTCGCCGCCGGCGCGCCCGCCGGGAGCAGCAGCGCGGCGAGGAGCACCCCGGCGAGCGCCCCAGCGCCCGTACGCGATCGCGAAGTCAGCCGTCCCCGCCCTTCGCGCCCCGCAGCCGCCCGCGAACCCTGCTCCCGAGCTTGTTGCCCTGCCGCAGCGGCTCGGTCAGGCGCCAGCTCGGCGTCCCGCGCAGCTCGGCCAGTCGCTCTTCGTGGAACACCGCCGTCGCGTCGGCCTGAAGGCGCATCGACGACGCGAGCAGCCTTGCCGCGCCGGCGTCCGCCTCGGCGGCGCGGGCCCGGGCGCGCCACTGGTCCTCGGTCAGCTCGGCCCGGTCCCACTTCTCGGCCGCGGCGATGTGGGCGGCCATGAACGACTCCTCCTCCTCGAGCACGTCGAGCGAGTGGTGGTGGGCGATCTTCAGATCGGCCGCGACGACCTTGCGCCCCGCCGCCCGCGCCTGCGCGCAGAGGTCGAAGTCGTGACCGTAGATCGGGCCGAGCGACTCGTCGAAGCGCAGGTTGCGGACCGCCCACGGCGACAGCGCCAGCAGCACGCCGTAGACGCTGTCGACCGGGCCGGGCGCGCGCTCGGCGCCGTCGTCCGGCCACGGAACCTCGCCGCCGCCGAGCTCCTCGTAGCGGTACGTGACCGAGTTCCGGGTGACGGTCCCGTCCCACCACGCGATGCTGCGCACGCCGGTCGCGCCGACGCAGCCGACGATCGCGACCTCGGGATCATCGAGCTCCCGCCGCAGCTTCGCGCACAGTTCGTCGTCGACGATCTCGGCGTCCTCGTGGACCAGTATCAGCGCCTCGAGCTCGGGCAGCTCCGCGGCGCGATCGAGGATCAGGTTGTAGGTCCGCGGCACGGTGCCCGCCAGCGAGAAGGCGAACACGCGCGAGTCGCGCTCGGACGCGCGCTCGACGCCCACCTGGGCGCAACGCCGGTACGCGTCCTGGTCGTCGATCGATGAGCCGAAGGCGATCATGGGCGGTCGGCGATGTTAGGCGAGTCGGCGTGACGCGGCTCGGGGACCGCGATCGGCGACGGACGTGCCTGACTACACTCGCACGCCCCAAATGATCGCTTTCGGGTCTTCGATCACCTCAGAGGACGTCTACGCGCGGTGCGCCGAGCCCGGGATCCGGCGGGCGTCCGAGCCTGACAGCGCTGTTCTGGCCCGGCCGGCCAGCGGGACCATCTTCGCGAGCTACAACCACGTGCTCGACGAGGCGGCCGAGCTCGACGACCTGGAGGCGCTCGTGCTGCTGCACCAGGACGCCGAGATCGTCGATCCGCGCTTCTGCTCCAAGCTGCGCGAGGCGCTCGCGGACCCGGACGTCGGCGTCGTCGGCTGCGTCGGCGCGATCGGGGTGCGGAACATCGACTGGTGGGACGGCTCGATCACCTGGGCGTCGTTCAGCCACCGCTACCCGGAGCTCGGCGGCGGGGAGCTCCCATCGCTGACCTGGGACGACGACGACCTTCCGCCCTTCGGTCAGCTGGGCGAGGTCGACACCGTCGACGGCTTCGTGCTCGCGCTGTCGCCGTGGGTCGTGCGCAACGTGCGCTTCGACGAGTCGCTGGGGCATTCGCTGCACGGCTACGACTTCGACTTCTGCCTGCAGGTCCGGGCGGCGGGCCGCAAGATCGCGACCGCGGACTTCAAGCTGATCCACCATCACTCGCTCGTGCTCGGGAGCGACCTCGACCAGTGGGCGCGCGCGCACGTGTCCGTCGCGGAGAAGTGGGACGGGAGGATGCCGGACGTCGGGGTCGCGCCCGGCGACTGGAAGCAGCGTGCCCGTCGCGCCGAGGCCGACGCTGCGATGTGGCGGGCGCAGGAGAAGAGCTGGCGGCTCAAAGTGGCCGCGCTCGGCGTTCGCCACCAGAACGAGCAATCGCTGATGACGACCTCGATCGGCTGGCGGCTGACCGCGCCGCTGCGCCGGGTCCAGGCGCTTCGTCGCACGCGGCGCGCGGCGCCGGCTCCCGCGCGCGACTCCGGCGGGGACGCGTCGGGCACGGTCATCGGGCGCAGGCTCCGGCGCCCGAGGCCGACCGAGCCCGAGCAGTGATCGCGTTCGCGTCGTCGATCACCAAGCAGGACGTCTACGAGCGCTGCGCCGAGCCGGGCATCCGGCTGGCGGCCGAGCCTGGAAGCGCGGTCCTCTCGCTACCCGCCGCCGGATCGATCTTCGCCAGCTACAACCGGCTGCTCGACGAGGCGGCGAAGCTCGATGAGCTGGAGGCGCTCGTGCTGCTGCACCAGGACGCGGAGATCGTCGATCCGCGCTTCTGCTCCAAGCTGCGCGAGGCGCTCGCGGACCCGGACGTCGGGGTCGTCGGCTGCGCCGGCGCGGTCGGGGTGCGGAGCATGGCGTGGTGGGAGGGGTCGATCACGTGGGCCTCGTTCAACCATCGCTACGAGGAGTTCCGCGGCGGGGAGTCTCCCTCGTACACGTGGGGCGAGGGGAATGCTCCACCCTGGGCGCACGTGGGGGAGGTCGACACGGTCGACGGCTTCCTGCTGGCGCTCTCGCCGTGGGTGGTGCGCAACGTGCGCTTCGACGAGTCGCTCGGCCAGCTGCTGCACGGCTACGACTTCGACTTCTGCCTGCAGGTGCGCGCGGCGGGCCGCAAGGTCGCGACCGCGGACCTCAAGGTCGTCCACCACCATCCGATCTTCGGGAGCGACCTCGAGCAGTGGGCGCGCGCCCACGTGACGGTCGCGGAGAAGTGGCACGGCAGGATGCCCGGGGTCGGAGACGCGCCCGGAGGCTGGGAGGAGCGGACACGGCGCGCCGAGGCCCAGGCGGCCGCCCTGCGCGCAGACGCGATCGGCTGGCAGCTGAAGACCGCTGCCCACACCGCCCGCTACCACCGCGATCTCGCGGTGATCAAGACCTCGGTCGGCTGGAAGCTGACGGCGCCGCTGCGCGGGCTTCAGAAGCTTTGGCGCCGGGCCCGCCCCAAGCCGCGGCCGTAGCCGGCGGCGCACCGTGACCGCCCCAAGCCGCGGCCCAATCCGGCGGCGCACCGTGACCTAGGCTGGCGCGCATGTCCGCGCCGCGCCTGCCTCCCCACGTCGCGGCCCTCGCCGGCGAGCTCACCAGCCTGCCCGGCGCGCTCGCGGTGGTCCTCGGTGGCTCGCGCGCCACCGCGACCCATCGCCCCGACAGCGACTGGGACCTCGGCGTCTACTACCGGGGCTCACGGCGGCCGCTCGACCCCGAGGACGTGCGCCGGCTCGGGCACGAGGGCCACGTCTCCGAGCTGGGCGAGTGGGGACCGATCGTCAACGGCGGCGCGTGGCTCCAGATCGACGGCACGCCGATCGACGTCCTGTTTCGCGACCTCGATACCGTCGAGCGCGAGATCGACGAAGCGCAGCGAGGCCGGTTCGAGGTCGTGTCGCAGAACGGCTGCATCGTCGGCGCGCCGACCTACTCGCTCGTCGGCGAGCTGGCGCTCTGCCGGCCGCTCTCCGGCGAGCTTCCGCGCCCGAGCTTCCCAGATGCCCTTGCGGCGGCGGCGCCCGAGCGCTGGAACGGGCGCGCCGCGGTCGCGCTGATGTTCGCGCAGATCCATGCCCGCGCAGCCGACACCGTTTGCTGCGCTGGGATGCTCGTCCACGCCGTCCTGTGCGCCGCCCACGCACGGCTGGCGGCGCGCCGCGAATGGGTCCTCAACGAGAAGGGCCTCGTCCGGCGCGCCGGGCTCGAGGCGGCTCAGCGCCTGCTCGCCGCGCCGGGGACGACGAGCGAGGAGCTCGCCGCCGCCGGCGCGGCGGTCAGCGCGGCCGTCGGCGTTTCACCGCTCGCGCCGCGCTGACCCGCCGCGCCGGTCCCCTACCGGGCCGTGGACGCTTCGCCGCCGCGCAGGTAGAGCGCGGCGCTCAGGATCAGGACCCAGACGGGCAGGCCCCAGAACTCGACGACCCAGAGCGGCGTGAACCCGGCCACCCCGACGAGGATCGCCAGCCACCCCAGCGCCCGGGGGACGAGGGAGGTGCGGACCACCACGGCGCCCGACGAGATCATCATGAGCCCGAATCCGACGGCCATCGGGGTGCCGAAGTCGATGCTCAGGCTCGACAGCGTCTGCGTGACCTGCGGGGCGACGTGGCCCGCGGTGTCGGCGGCGGTGAACGTGATGCCGACGTTGGTCAGGGTCCCCGTTGCGGCGATGACGATCCCCGCGAAGGCGAGCCGCGCGAGGGGCTCGCGGCCCCCATCGGCGGCGCGCAGCGCATCGCGCAGGACCGTGCCGAACCCGACCAGCGCCCCGGTGGCGACGGCGAAGATCGCCGCGGCCACCATCTGCTTGTCGGAGTGGCTCGACCAGTAGGCGACCGCCTTGGCGGCCGACGCGTCGGCGCCGGGCTGATCGGCGCTGAGCGGGAAGGCGACGAAGAGGCCCAGCACCGAAAAGGCTCCGAGCACCGCTCCGAGGGCTCCGCCGCCGAAGCGCGCGCGTGCCCTGCGCCGCTTCGGGGCCGTGCTCGGAGCGGCATAGACCTGGCTTGACATGGCTCCTCCTTTGGATCGCTTGACCCATCCGACGCTATGGGCGCCCGCGCCGCCGGGCATCGGCGCTGCCGCTCGAAGCGGCTAAGCGCTAGCGCTGATCCTGGGTGGCGCCGAGGTGCGCGAGCACGGCCAGCACGCGGCGGTGGCCGTCCTCGCGCTCGGGCAGGTCGAGCTTCATCAGCACGTGGCGGACGTGGGCCTCGACCGTGCGCTCGCTCAGGAACAGGCGCTTGGCGATGCCGGTATTGGTCAGGCCCTCGGCCATCAGCTCCAACACCTCGCGCTCGCGATCGGAGAGCTCGGCGAGCGGACCGTCGCGATCCTGCGGCGCGAGCAGCCTCGCCACCACCTTCGGATCGAGCGCCGATCCGCCCGACGCGACGCGCTCCGCCGCCGCGAGGAACTCGCCGACGTCGAGCACGCGGTCCTTCAGGAGGTAGCCGAAGCCGCCCAGCGTGACCAGCTCGACCGCGTGCGCCGTCTCGATGTGCTGGGAGAGAACGAGCACGCCGACCTCGGGATGGGCCTGCTTCACCTCCCGTGCCGCCCGTGTCCCCTCGTCGGTGAAGCTCGGCGGCATGCGGATATCGGCCACCACCAGGTCGGGACGGTGGCCCGCGACCGCGGGCAGCAGTCGCTCGGCGTCGCCCATCGACGCGACCACCTCGTGGCCGCCGTCCGCGAACAGCCGCGCCAGCCCTTCGCGCAGCAGGACCTGGTCCTCCGCGATCAGGACGCGCACGGCAGCTCCGCGGTGAGAGTGGTCCCGCGCCCCCGGGGGCTCTCGAGGCTGAGCGTCCCACCCTGTGCGACGACGCGGTCGGAGAGGCCGCTCAGTCCCGACCCCTCACCCTCCGCGGCGCCGCCGACGCCGTCGTCGGCGACCGACACGACGAGCGTTCCATTGCGCTGAGCGGCGCTGAGAACCACCTTCGAGGCCTGCGCGTGCTTGACCGCGTTGGTGAGCCCCTCGCAGGCGATGAAGTAGGCGGCGGCCTCGACGCCGTCCGGAAGCCGGACGGAGGTTGCTCGGACCTCGACGGGCAGCGGCGCGCGATCGGCGAGCTCGCGCAGGGCGGGGGCCAGCCCCGCGTCGAGCTGCGCCGGAGGCAGGCCGCGCGCAAGCTCGCGCAGCTCGTCGATGGCCAGCCCGAGCTCGGCAACGGCCCCGTCGAGCGTCTGATCGACGCGGCCGGGCGCGCGGTCTCCGAGCTCGTGCTGGGCGTGGCGCACCGCGAGCCCGATCGTGACGAGTCGCTGCTGCGCCCCGTCGTGCAGGTCGCGTTCGATCCGCCGCCGCTCCTCGTATCCGGCGGCGACGATCCGCGCGCGCGAGGCCTCGACCTCCGCGAGCTGCCGGCGAAGAGCCACTCGCAGGCGGGCGATCTCGATCGCGAGCCCGCCCGCCTCGACGAGCTTGGGGAGGAGATCCTCGTGCTCGGGGCTGGCCGGCTGGTGGAGGACGATCCCGAGCGGCGCGCCCGCGCGGCGGATCTCCGTTCGCCGGCGCCCGTCGTCGGGAGCGTCGCCGGCGGGCATGCCGCGCGCGTCCACATAGAGCTCTGACTCGGGGAGGAAGAAGCGCAGCTCCAACCGCGGGTCCGAGACCAGCTCGCGAAGCAGGTCCTCGATCGACTCAGGGACCGCGCGACCCGCGCGCAGGTCCTCGAGGAAGCCGTGTATCCGCTGCAGCGCGTCGTAGCGCGCGCGGTTGAAGCGCCGGTCGACCGCGTCCTGGACGCGCGCGCGCAGGGGGCGGAAGGCGATCGCCGCGGCGAGCGTCGCGCCGGCCGTCGTCCACGCCGAGCCTCGCCCGAGCGCCGTGCCCAGTAGCAGCGCGGTGATGGCATAGGCGGCGGCCAGCAGGACCGTCAGCGCGCCGTAGACGAGCGTGCGGTTGATGACGACGTCGATGTCGTACAGCCGGTAGCGCCGGATCGCGACGCCGGCCGCCACGGGGAACGCGGCGAAGGTGAGGCCGAGCAAGCCGATGCGGATCTGTAGGTGCCCCTCCGGCCAGATGAACCAGCTGCACATGTCGAGCAGGACGGCGGTCGAGACCAGCGTGCCGACCGTAAGCACGAGCTTGAGCTGCTGGCGCTGGATGCCTCGCGCGCGGCGCAGCCGGACCGCGAGCGAGACCGCGCCCAGTCCGATGCCGATCACAACCAGGTACCAGCCGGCCTGGTTGATGGCGAACATGGCCGAGCGCGTTCCCGAGATCCCGAACGGGTTCGAGGCAACCGCGAACGGCTCGTCGAACCGGCCGGGACGCAGGCCGTCGCCGAGCACGAGCAGTACGAGCCCCAGCCCGAGCGCGGCCGCCACCGGTCGCCAGCGCCGGGAGGGGAGGCGCCCGTCCGGGAACAGCAGTATCGAGACGCCCAACATGGCGGCGATCGCCTCGGATGGGAACCACGCCGCGACGGTCGCGCCGGGCAGCCGTTCGGCCGTGGCGTGCAGGCCGTAGTTCGCGTACTCGTAGAACAGAATCGAGGCTGCCGTGAGGAGGCCGGTGATGCAGAAGACCCAGCCGATCCGGTTGTCCGGCACCCGCGAGGAGACGATCGCCCCGACGGTCACGAAGGCGAGCGAGAGCACCATGAACGAGAGCCCGCCGAAACCGCCGAAGAGGTCGTCCTTCACGGGACGGCCGGGGCCGAGCGCCAGGAGCACCAGGCTCGGGATGACGATCAGGACGCACAGCGCCAAGGCCAGCGCGGCGACGCGGCGGGCCTTCAGCACCGAGGCCATCTTGACCGCGAGCCTCTCATCTTCCCGCGGTCATGGTCCCAGCGCGGGCTCCGGTCGGCAACGGTGCTGGCACTGGCGCGGCTCAGTGCCAGCACTCGGTCAATCGAGCGCGCCGGCCGGTGGGCCGATCGTCGCGCAGCAGATCGAGGATCCGCCGTCGTCCACGCTTGACGCGCGCCCGCCGCAGTGGCACGGTCAGCGCGTCGTCGAGAACAGGGGAGAGGTGCACGTGAGTGAGGACTGGGATGCGATCGTCATCGGCGCGCGCTGTGGGGGATCGCCCACGGCGATGCTGCTGGCGCGCCAGGGCTACAAGGTGTTGCTGGCGGACAAGGCCACGTTCCCGAGCGACACGATCTCGACGCACCTCGTGCACCCGCCGGGGGTGGCCGCGCTGGACCGGTGGGGACTCCTCGAGCAGCTGAAGGCGACCGGCTGTCCACCCGTCCCGCGGTACTCGTTCGACTTCGGCCCGCTGACGATCGCCGGCACTCCTGCGCCCGCGGACGGCGCGGAGGTGGCGTACGGCCCGCGGCGCACGGTGCTCGACAAGCTGTTGGTGGACGCGGCGGCCGAAGCCGGCGCTGAGGTCCGCGAGGGGTTCACGGTCGAGGAGGCGATGGTCGAGGACGGCCTCGTGACCGGCATCCGCGGTCACGCCAAGGGCGGCGCGACGGTCACCGAACGCGCCCGCGTGGTGGTGGGGGCGGACGGCAAGCACTCGCTCGTGGCCAAGGCAGTGCAACCCGAGCGCTACAACGAGAGCCAAGTCCTGACGCCGGCCTACTACGCGTACTGGAGCGACCTGCCGGCGGACGCCTTCGACACCTACATCCGGGCGGAGGACGGCCGCGGCTGGGCGGCCATACCGACGCACGACGAGCTCACGTGCGTGGTCCAGGGCTGGCCGCGATCCGAGTTCGAGACCAACCGCAAGGACATCGAGGGCAACTACATGAAGTCGTTCGAGCTCGCGCCGGAGTTCAACGAGCGGATCGGTCGCGCCACGCGCGAGACGCGCTTCGTGGGGATGAGCGATATGGCGGGCTACTTCCTGAAGCCCTACGGCCCGGGCTGGGCGCTCGTCGGCGACGCCGGGTACCACAAGCACCCGATCACGGCGTTCGGGATCACCGACGCGTTCCGCGACGCCGAGGCGGTGGCGACGGCGCTCGACGACACGTTCGCCGGCCGGCGCTCCTACGAGGAGGCGATGGCCGGCTACCAGCGCGCCCGCGACCAGGAGGCGATGCCGATCTACGAGTTCACCAACGACTTCGCGAAGATCGAGCCGCCGCCGCCGGAGATGCAACAGCTCATGGGAGCGATGCAGGGCAACCAGGAGGCGATGGACGGCTTCGTCAGCGTCATGGCCGGCACGCTCCCGGCGCCGGAGTTCTTCGGCCCCGAGAACGCGGGGCGCATCATGGCCCAGGCGGGCGCGGGCTAGGCGCTGCAATCAGCGTGTCCAGCGCGCAGGCGAGGAAGCAGGCGGCCCCGAGGGACGTGTTCCAGTTCGAGGCCGCCAGGTCGATCGTCGAGCCGGTCGACGGGAGCACGTAGCCCGCGATCGCGGAGACGCCGAAGAACACGCAGCCGAGCAGGTTGACCGCCGGCTGCCACCACCCGCGACCGCCGCGCGCCGGGAGCCAGCCGCGCCGCGGCGACGCCCGGTAGGCGATCGCCCCCGAGATCAGGAAGCAGATCGACCCGAGCGCGTCGGGGCGCCACACGAACTTGTTGTAGACGGGATCCGACAGCGCCGTGGTCATGCCTCGGTAGGTGGTCCGGTTGAAGAACAGCGTCCCGAGCGACTGGATCGCCGCCGCCCACCACGCCGCCCGGCCGCTCGGTGCGGAACGCCGTGCGCGCAAGGCGATCCAGCTCTGGAGCGCTCCGCCCGTCGTGAACAGGACCGAGCCGACGAAGAACGTGATCCCGGTCGCTTGCGTTCCCACCAGGCCCTGGTAGCCGGGGAACGGGGCGACGAGGAAGCACAGCGAGCCCGCGGCGAAGAACAGCGCCATCCAGCGGTCGCGGGTCATCGGCCGCGAAGTATCGGTGGCGCGGTCGCGCGGGAGGGGGTTCGGTCAGCGCGCCGTCGTGTTCAGGCCCACGTCAACGACGCCGAGGGTCGAGATGCGGCTGTCATAGACGGCCGCGGTCGCCACGTCGGGCCGGCCGTCGCGGTCGAAGTCGGCGACCAGCAGCGAGTTGTTTGGGGGGGAGAACGCGCTGATGAAGCCGCCGGGGCCGGCCGGGGAGTCGTTGGGCGCCTTGAACGTGCCGTCCCCCTTCCCGGGCAGCACGCGGAAGATGAGCTGCTGCCGCAGGGTGGACCCAGTCACGACGGACGGGGGCAGGGCCTCGGCCCGCTCTGAGACCAGGTCGGGCGTGCCGTTGCCGTCGAGGTCGCCCGCGGCGAGCACGGAGTAGGGCAGGTTGGGCACCGGGATCGGCGCCGCCAGCCCGCCGCTCGAAGTACCGGCGAGAAGGAAGCTGGGGCCCGAGCCTTGGGCGGAGTCCCGCGCCTGCGTGGCGACGACCGCGTCGGGGATCCCGTCGCGGTTGAAGTCGGCGACGACGAGGCCGAGCGGGGCGCCGCTGCCGCTCGGGAGCGCGGTGTGCAGCGGCGCTCCGAACGTACCGCTGCTCGTGCCCGGAAGCACCGAGACGCCCGTGGGACCTCCCAGCTGGGCACCCGCGGTGCCCACCACCAGGTCGGGCCGCCCGTCGCGGGTGACGTCGGCCACGGTGGCGATCAGCGGTCGCTCGTCCGGGTCGATCGGATCCGAGGCGGAGAACCCGCCCGCTCCGTCCCCGAAGGCCACGCAGGCCCAGAACGAGAGGTGCAGCCCGGAAGTGCCCACGAGGTCCAGCTTGCCGTCGCGGTTGACGTCGCGTGCCTCGGTGAAGCGGCAGCCGATCCCCGACTGCGGCCCTGCCGAGAAGCCGCCGGTCCCGTCGCCGAGCAGGACCTTCACGCCCGACGCGCTGTAGGCGATGTCCTTCTTGCCGTCACGGTTGAAGTCGCCTACCGCGATCGCGTCGGTCCCTTCCTGCGGCCCGAACTCCTGCTCGGCGCCGAAGCCTCCGTTGCCGTCGCCGAACATCAAGCTCACGGGCCGCGTGAAGCCCGGGTTCGCGTTGCCGGAGGTCACGATGTCGAGGATCCCGTCGCGGTTGAAGTCGGCGGTCCCGACGCAGCAGGACCCGCTCGTGCCGTACTGCGTGGACTTGAGCGTCACGTCGGGGTTCGGCGGGGTGGTGAACGAGCGCGTGTTTGCGCACACGAGGCGGTTGAGGACGTCGTCGCCTCCGCAGACGCGGAAGTAGTAGGTGGTGTCCGGACGCAGCGTCGCGGTCGGGGCCGCGAACGGGATGTCCTCGCCGTTGGGCCCGTGGGCGCCGGGTGGCACAACCACGATCTGCGTGTCGAACTCCGCATCCGTTCCCAGGTCGGCGGGATCGGTGGCGTAGGCGAAGTAGTAGCTGGCGGGCGTCGAATCGGTGTGGCCGTGGGCGTTGAGACGCGCGCGGTTCGGCGTCACGTTGGTCGCCGGATCGGTAACCGCCGCGCACGAAGCGAGGATCAAGGCGAGCGCCACGAACGCTGGAACGGCAACGACACGCCTCATCTCGTCAGCTCCCTCCCGGGCGAAACCGACCTGTCTGCCCGCTCCCTGAGCATACGCCCGTGTTTCGCTTTTGGCCAGCCGGCCAAGTAGCATCATCCGCCGGGCCGTGGCCGTCGAGTACAAGCCGACCTTCTGCCGTATCTGTGAGCCGCTGTGCGGGATGGTGGCCGAGGTCGAGGACGGGCGCCTGAAGCAGCTTCGGCCCGACGCCGACAACCCGCTCTCGCGCGGTTACGCGTGCCCGAAGGGGATCGCGATGACCGAGGTCCAGAATGACCCCGATCGCGTGCTGCACCCTCTGCGGCGCACGGGCCGCGACTTCGAGGAGGTCTCCTGGGACGAGGCGCTCGACGACATCGGCGAGCGGCTGCGCGACGTCCTCGGCGAGCACGGGCCGCAGGCCGTCGGCTGGTACATGGGCAACCCGGGCGCGTTCTCCTACTCGCACACGCTGTGGGTCAAGGGCTTCCTCGACGCGATCGGCTCACCGCACTACTACTCGGCCGGCTCGCAGGACGTGAACAACCGCTTCGCCGCTTCCGCGCTGCTCTACGGGTCGCCGCTCGTGGTGCCGGTCCCCGACCTGACCAGGACACAGTTCCTGCTCGTGGTCGGAGCCAACCCGCTGGTGTCGCACGGCTCCGTGCTGAGTGCGCCGCGCGTCCGCGAGCAACTGCTGGCGATAACCGGTCGCGGCGGCCGGATCGTCGTGGTCGACCCGCGTCGGTCGGAGACCGCGCGGCGCTTCGAGCACGTCCCGATCACGCCCGACGCGGACGCCTGGCTGCTGCTCTCGCTGCTCGCGACCGTGTTCGAGGAGGGCCTCGCGGACCGCGCGTTCATCGCCAGCGCGACCGAGGGCGCGGCGGAGCTCGAGCGCCTCGCGAGCGCCCACCCGCCCGAGGCGACCGAGGGGCGCACGGGCGTGTCCGCCGAGCGCGTGCGCGCGCTGGCGCGCGACTTCGCCGCCGCACCCGGCGCCGTCGCTTACGGACGGACCGGATCGTGCCTCGGCCGCTTCGGCACGCTCGTCGCCTTCCTGCTCGACGCGCTCAACGCCGTGACCGGCAACCTCGACCGGCCCGGCGGCGCCGTGTTCGGGAAGCCGCCGATCGCGCTCGACGACATCGGCGAGCGCGCCGGGCTGGCCTCCTACGGCAGGACGCGGTCGCGCTTCGGAGACTTCCCCGACGTGCTCGGCAACCTGCCGGCATCGCTGCTGCCGCGCGAGATCGAGACGCCCGGCGAGCGCCAGATCCGGGCCCTGTTCGTGTCCGCCGGCAACCCCGTCCTGTCGGTGCCCGACGGCGACGCGCTGGAACGCGCGCTGGGCAAGCTCGACCTGATGGTCTCGCTCGACTTCTACGTCAACGAGACCAACCGCCACGCGCGCTACGTGCTCCCGAGCACCACGTACCTCGAGCGCGAGGACCTTCCGATCGCGTTCCTCGGCTTCCACGTGCCGCCCTTCGTCCACTACTCCGACGCGGTCCTCGAGCCCGCCGGCGAGGCGCGCCAGGAGTGGGAGGTCGTCGACGCGATCTCGCGCCGGATCGGGGTCGCTCCCTACAGCCTGCCGGCGCTGCGCGCGCTGGCCCGGGCCGGGATCCGCATGACGCCCCAGCGCCTCGCCGACGTGCTGCTGCGCACCGGGCCCGACGGCGATCTGTTCGGCCTGCGGCGCGGTGGTCTGTCGCTCGACCGGCTGCGCAAGCGCCACCCGCACGGGCTCGTGCTGTCCGAGCACGTCGCGACCGGGGTGCTGCCGGGCAAGATCCGCCACCGGCCGCGGCGCGTGCACCTGGCGCCGCCGGCGATCGTCGACGAGCTCGCGCGGGCGGCGGCGGCCAACGGTCACGACGCCGACTTCCCGCTGCGCCTGATCGGTCTGCGCGAGCTGCGCTCGCACAACTCGTGGATGCACAACGCGCCGCTGCTGATGCGCGGCGGGCGCGAGCAGGCGCTGCGCGTGCATCCCGACGACGCCGCCGCGCACGGGCTCGAGGACGGAGGCGAGGCGCGGCTCGAGTCGCGCGCGGGCGCGGTCGTCGTGCCGGTGAAGGTCACCGACGAGATGACCCCCGGCGCGGTCGCGCTGCCCCACGGCTGGGGGCACAAGGGCGGCTGGCAGCTCGCCAACGCGCACCCCGGTGTCAACGTGAACCTGCTCGCGAGCGCGGAGCCCGAAGACCTCGAGCGACTCGCCGGCATGGCCTTCCTGAACGGGATCCCGGTCCGCGTCGCGCCGGTGGCGGCGCGCGAGCGACAGCCGCGAGAGCGCGAGGCCGCGCGCGCATAAGGCGAGCGTCACGGAGCTGGCGGCCTGAGCGTGACGCCACGCGTAGGCGTCGACGACCTGCTCGCCGCCGCACGGCGCGGGCTCCGGCGGTGCGAGCCGCGTGAGGCGAGCGAGGCGCAAGGCCGCGGCGCCCTGCTGGTCGACATCCGCTCCGAGTCCCAGCGGGCGCGCGACGGGCTCGTGCCAGGCGCGCTGTTCATCGCGCGCAACGTGCTCGAGTGGCGGCTGGACCCGGCTTCGCCGCACCGCCACCCCGCGATGGACGGCCATGACGGCGAGGTGATCGTCATGTGCGACGAGGGCTACCAGTCGAGCCTCGCCGCCGCCAACCTCGCCCAGATCCTGGGCCCAGAGCGGGTGAGCGACCTCGCCGGCGGCTTCCAGGCCTGGCGGACCGAAAGGCTGCCTGTGGAGCCGTGGCCGGGGACGAGCGGCGGCGATCACGGGCCGGACGCGGGCGCCGCCCGTCACGGGCGCGGCGACCGCGGCGCCGATTAGTTTGCGCGCCCCCGCCGGTCTCTACCTGTGAACCGAGACCGACTGCAATGGAGGCCAAGGTGACCGCCGAATCGAGATCAGACCGCCAGCGCTGGATCGCCCTCTACGTGCTCTGCGCGGGCATGCTCATGATCGTGCTCGACGCGACCGTCGTGAACGTCGCGCTGCCCTCGATCCAGGACGACCTCGGCTTCTCGCAGTCGAGCCTGGCCTGGGTCGTCAACGGCTACCTGATCGCCTTCGGCGGGCTGCTCCTGCTCGCCGGGCGCCTCGGCGACCTGGTCGGGCGCCGCAGGGTCTTCCTGATCGGCCTGGCCGTGTTCACCACCGCCTCGCTGGCCTGCGGGCTGGCCGAGAGCCAGGCGATGCTGGTCATCGCGCGCTTCGTCCAGGGCGTCGGCGGGGCGATGACCTCGGCGGTCATCCTCGGGATGATCGTCACGATGTTCCCCGAGCCCCGCCATCGGGCCAAGGCGATCGGGGTCTACGGCTTCGTCGCGTCGGCCGGCGGCTCGATCGGGCTGCTCGCGGGCGGGGTCCTGACCCAGGCGATCAACTGGCACTGGATCTTCTTCGTCAACGTGCCTGTGGGGATCGCGACCGCGTTCCTCGCCGCGCGCCTGCTCGACCGCGATTCCGGCATCGGCCTGCGCGCCGGCGCCGACGTCCCGGGCGCCGTGCTCATCACCGCCAGCCTGATGCTCGGCGTCTACACGATCGTCAAGCCGGCGGCCGACGAGGGCTGGGGCGCGCCGCGCACGCTTGCGCTCGGGTGCCGTGGCGACTGCGCTGCTCGTCGGCTTTCGTCGTGCGCGAGGCACGCGCACGCAACCCGCTGATGCCGCTGCGGATCTTCCGCTCGCGCAACGTGTCGGGCGCGAACGCCATCCAGGCGCTGACGGTGGCCGGGATGTTCGGGATGTTCTTCATGGGGGCCCTGTACATGCAGCGCGTGCTCGGCTACGACGCGCTCCAGATCGGGCTCGCCTTCCTGCCCGCGACGATCGTGATGGGGATCCTGTCGCTGCGGTACACCGAGACGCTCGTGATGCGGTTCGGGGCTCGCCGCACGCTGCTACCCGGCCTAACCCTGATCGCCGCCGGGCTCGCGCTGTTCACGCGCGCGCCGGTGGACGCGATCTACCTGACCGACGTGCTGCCGGTCATGGTCGTGCTCGGGTTGGGGATCGGCACGGCGTTCCCGTCGCTGATGACGCTCGCGATGTCGGGCGCCACCAACGAGGATGCGGGGCTGGCCTCGGGCCTGGTGAACACGACCGTCCAGGTCGGGGGCGCGCTGGGGCTCGCCGTCCTGGCGACGCTGTCGGCGACCCATACCAGCGGCCTCACGCACGGCGGGTCGCCCACTCCTGCGGCCCTGACGAGCGGCTATCACCTGGCCTTCCTGCTCGGCGCCCTTCTGGTGGTGGCCGCGATCGTCATCGCCGTGACGGTGCTCGAGCCGGGTCGCGGACCGGCGTCCGCGCACGGCGGCGTCGAGCACGAGCACGCCCCCTCTCGACCCGCGTACTCCGAAGCGTCGTAGCGATCCGCCCCGCGCCGGCGCTCGGCTCCTCGCGCCGCCCGCCCGCCACGCTCGGCCCTGCGACCTAGGCCGAATTGCCGCTGGTAACCGGGACCGCCGAGCGCGCACAATGACCGCGATGACAAACACCCCGACAGCGAGCCAGCAGATCACCGCGGAGGTCACGTCGTGGCCGGGAGTGCAGGCGGGCCCGGGCCGCCGCGGGGAGTTCGCGTTCAGGCTCGGGCGCCGCGAGCTCGGTCACCTGCACGGCGACCGCTCGGCGCACTTCTCGTTCCCGAAGGAGACGTGGACCGAGCTCTTCGAGCAGGGCCGCGTGACGCACCACCCGGTCTTCCCCGACCGGCAGGGGCCGGCCGCGCGCAGGATCGAGGGGGAGGAGGACGTCCGCGACGTGATCGCGCTGCTGCGCCTGAACTACGACCGCGCCGTAGAGCGCCACGGGCTTCCCACGAGCTAGGTACCGCCGCCGCGCGATACTGCGGCGGTGAGCCCGGACCAGGTCGAGCTCGTGCGCGCGGCGTACGAGGCGTGGAACGAGGACGGGCTGGGTGCGCTCGCGCCGAGCCTGGCCGAGGCGTGCGAGCTGCACGACGCGCCGGAGATGCCCGACGCTTCCGTCTGGCGGGGGCGGGAGGCAGCGCTCGCTCGGCTGGATGAGGTCGCCGAGGCCGTCGGCGGCGGCTCGGTCGAGTTCGAGTGCATCCGCGCGCTCGACGACGACGTGTTCGTGGCCATGCGCTGGAACGTGCCGCGCGAGGGCGGCGCCACGACGCTCGGCACCGTCGTGCACCTCGTCGCCGTCCGGGACGGCGCGATCACGAAGATCCGCGTGTTCCTCGACGAGCGCCAGGCGACCGAGGCCGCCCGCCCGGACGCCGGTTAGCGCCCGGCGGCCACCACCAGCGGCGCCACTCCCTGCATCCCGCGCCGTCGATCGCCGAGAGCCTAGGTCGCGCCGGCGAACGCCGCAAGGCAGGCGGCCGGCAGGTGGCATGCGGCGGGGGTCGGGTCGGCGCGAGGCGGCACGGCCCCGGGGCTGCTACTCCTGTCCGCGGATGAGCTGGCCGCTCGACCCCCGCGCCTGGATCCCGACCTGGCCCCAGGAGCTGCTGCTCGGCGAGCTGGTTGCGGGGATCGCGCGGCGCTATCAGGGCGAGCGTGTCGAGCTCGTGGTTCGCGGGCTCGCCGTGGGCGCGGTGCTCGAGCGCTTCGGGCTCCAAGGCCGGGGCCGCGGCCAGCGAGCCGAGCTCGAGCTCCGCGAGGTCGACGTCGACGGCTATGAGCTCGAGACGGTGTCGGCCGTGGCTCGATCGGTGCGCCTGGAGCCCTTTCCCGCGTCGCGCTTCGTCGCGACGAACATCGAGCTCAGCGGGCGCTCGGCGCTCGCGCCGCTGGTGTCATGGCTCGACCGCTACAGCAGGGAGTGGTCGCTCGAAGTCGACGCGGAGGGCCGCGTGCTCGCCCGCCACGAGCGACGCTCGATCATCGCGGTGGTCGAGCCGACGGTCACGGGGGACGTGCTCACCATCGAGCTTCGCGGGCTGGCGTGGCGCGGCCTGCACCTGCCGCTTCCCGGCCACCCGCGCTTCACCCGGCATCACCGGCTGCCGCCGGTGAGCCGCGGCCTCTCGGTGGTCGAGGCGCGCCGCGACGGAACGGCCGTGGACTTCCGGCTGGCGGTCGCCGAGGTCTCCGAGCGCCTCGACGTACGCGCGCTGAACCGCGCGGTGCTGGCCCGTAGCCGGCTCGCGTTTCCATAGACTCGAGGTCATGGAGGGCGTTCGCCGGTGAAGGTCGGCCTGGTCCTCGGTGCGGGCGGCACCGTCGGCGGCGCGTGGCTGACCGGCGGGCTGTACGCGCTCGCCCTCGAGACGGGCTGGGACCCGGCGAGCGCGGAGAACATCGTCGGCACCTCCGCGGGCGCGATGATGGGCGGGCTGCTCGCGGCGGGCGTGCCGCCGTGGTTCATGGTCGCCCACTCGGCGGGCGAGAGATTCGAGGGCGTGAACGACGCGAACGGGAGGCCGAGCGCGGAAGCCGACCGCAGCGCCGGCTCGGCCTTTCGCCTTCATCGCGGCCCGCCGCCGATCGGTCCGGGCTCGTGGCGGCTGATCGGCCGCAGCCTGCTGGCGCCGCGCCTGCACCGGCCCGCCGCGGCCGGCGCCGCGTGGCTGCCGCGCGGGGTGATCTCGACCGAGCCGCTGAAGAGGACGATCCGGCGCGTGGTGCCCTCCGGGTGGGCGGACCACGACAACCTCTGGATCGTGGCCTGCGACTACGCGACAGGCCGCCGCGTCGCCTTCGGTCGCCACGACGCCCCGTCCGCCGACCTGGCCGACGCCGTCGCCTCGTCGTGCGCGATCCCGGGCTTCTACCGCCCGGTCGACATCGGCGGTAGCCGCTATGTCGACGGCGGCGTGTGGTCGCCTTCCAACCTCGACATCCTGCGCAGCGCCGGCCTGGACCTGGTCATCTGCCTGAACCCGACCTCCTCGGCGACCACGATGAGCTCGGCGACGGGCCCGCCGGCGCCGGGCGGGCGCCTGACGCAGGGCATGCGCCGCCAGTCGGGCCGGCGCCTCGGGCGTGAAGCGGCGCGGCTGCGCGACGCGGGCACGCACGTCGTGCTGATCCAGCCCACGCCCGAGGACAACGCGGTCATGGGCGACAACCTGATGAGCCGGCGCAACCGCAACCTGGTGATCGAGACGGCCACGCGGACCGTCACGGAGCAACTCCGGCAGCTGCCCGAGCGCGAGCTTCTCGACGACCTCTCCGCGGGCGACCGGTCGAGGATCCGGCGGCCCGAGGGCCCGCCGTCGGAGTGGCCGTCCGACCTGATCCCGACACGGGCGCGCGGCTGAGCGCCAAAGCGCGTCGCTCGCGGTCGCGGCGGCCGGCTGGGCGGCGACGCACCGGCCACCCGGCGCGCCGGAGCGCGTCGCTCGCGCGCTCCTACTCGCGCGGCTTAGCGGGCCGCGACGGCGTCAGTCGAGCAGGTCTCTTGGTTCGGGCGCGCTGGTTGTGACGGCGGCCGCGGTCACGGAGCGCGGGAAGACGGATGCGCTGCGCGCCTGGGCGGAGGCGCTGACTGCGCGGGTGCCGTAGCCGGGCGCGTCGCGCGTGCACCACTTGGCCGAGCTCTGGCCGACCCATGGAGCGGGGCAGACCACGGAGCCGTTGACGCGGATCTCGAAGTGCAGGTGGGGGCCGGTGCAGCTGCCGGTGCAGCCGACGCGGCCGATGACCTGGCCGCGCGAGACGCGGTCGCCGACCGAGACGCCGATCGCGCTCTGGTGCGCGTAGCATGAGCTCACGGTGGAGGTGTGGCGGATGCAGGTGTAGTTGCCGTAGCCGCCGGTCCAGCCGGCGGTGGTGACGGTGCCCGCGCCGATCGCCTTGATGGGCGTGCCGCTGGAGATGGCGAGGTCGACGCCGGGGTGGCGTTCGTAGGAGCGGGCCTCCCAGAACTGCGAGGTCATGATCCACCCGCGCGGCAGAGGCATGCCGTAGGTGCCAGAGCCCGTGGACCCGGAGGAAGTCTGGTTCTGGCCCGGCGGGACGGCGACCCTGAGGATCGTCGGGCTCGGCCGCGAGCGCATCCCGTAGCGCCCGATGATCACCGGGCGGCCGGTGCGCGCGGTGGAGGGGACGCGCACGTCGAGCCAGCGCGCGGCCTTGGCCTTCGGGCGGACCTCGGTCCCGCCGCTGAAGCGCACGCGGAGTGCGTCGAGGAAGTTGCGGCCGCGGAAGCGGACGATGCTGCCGACCTTGGCCGAGGCGCCGCTCGCGGCGCTCGACGCGCGGGCCGGACACTGCGTCTTGCACCCGAGGCGGCTGATGACCGCGCGCACGGCGATACCGGTGCCGCCGGACGCACCCGACGAGGCGCCGCCGGTGCCGCCGGACGCAGCCGACGCGACGCCGGGCAGGCTGAGACAGGCCAGGATCGCAACCACCGTGACGGCGATCGGCCTCGGGCGCACGCGCAGCTTGGGTCCCCGCAAGGCATTACCTCTCTTTCGGGCGCCTCCGGGGTTAGCTGTCGGGCTCGCGCTGAAAGAGCTGCGCTACGTCGCGTCAATGCGACGATTCGCCCCTCGAATGCTTCACGCATCCGGTTGGGTCCCCCGGCCGCAAGACGGGCACCGGAGTGCCCATCGCGGTTAGGCAAAGGCTTATGTCAACGCGGCAAGGTAGCGAACTTCGCGGCGGGACGCGATTTGACAGGTGACATTTGCCACAGGTTCGCGCGCGACCGCCGACTCCCTGCCCGTCAGCCGGCGCCGCCCTCCAGGCGCTCCTTGAGGCGCCCCAGAGCGCGGGCGTTTCCCCTGCGCATGCTGCGCCGACATCAACGGCGCGAGCAGCTTGAACAGCCCGCCCGGCGACGGTGTCATCACGAGCTTGAGCGAGTGCGAGCTGATCACGATCCCCATCAGCCACTTCTGCGAGAAGGCGCGCTGGGCTTTCGGGTGTCTTCTCCGGCGATGAAGCGTGCCTCGGACGGAGACATGGGTAGCCGAGTCGAGGCAACAGAGAATGCGGGCCGGGCGGTGGCGGCGGAGTGATGGGTGTTGGGTGGCCGTGCGCTGGCGCCGCATCCTGAGAGTGTGCAGACGAGGCCGACGAACCCCATTGCGGCGCCACCGCTGCGCGAGCCCAGCCGGCGCCGCGGTGGCGCGCCCCGTTGGGTGCGGACGAACCAGGTAAGCCCGGCGACGGAGGTAAGCGTCGCGACATAGAAGTTGACTCGCAGACCCAGGAGGTGGTGGGCAGGATCGACGCGCAGCAGTTCCTCGAGGATGCGGAAGGCGCCGTAGCCGGCGACGTACAGCGCGAACAGGCCCGGAGGCCGGACGCGCTGGTGGCGTCCCAGCCAGATCAGGAGCCCGGCGAGTGCGAGGTTCCAGATCAGCTCGTAGAGGAACGTGGGATGAAAGGTTGCGTGGCTGGCGTATCCGGCTGGGCGGTGCGCGGGGTCGATCTGCAGCGCCCAAGGCAGGCTGGTGGGCCCGCCGAACAGCTCCTGGTTGAAGTAGTTGCCCAGGCGTCCGATCGCCTGGGCGACGAGCAGGCCCGGCGCCGCGACGTCCAGGAAGGCCGCGATGTCTGCGCCGCGGCGCCGAAGGACCGATAGCCCCGCGACCGTCCCTAACGCGATGCCGCCCCAGATCCCCAGACCTCCCTGCCAGATCGCCAGCGGCCCCCACCAGTGGGGCGGGACCTGGTCCCAGCTGGTCGCCAGGAAGTAGAGCCGGCCGCCGAGCACGCCCGCGGGAAACCCCCACAGCGCGACCTCGTAGACCAACTGGCGTGAGCCGCCGCGCTGCCTCCCAGCGGCGGGCTGTGAGCGCGACTGCCGCGAACAAGCCGACGATGTAGGCCAGCCCGTAGGCGTGGACGAAAACGGGCCCGAGATGCAGGCCGTTGCCAGGTGGACTCGGGATCGAGGCCAGCACCCAAGTCAGGATGTCAGCTTCAGTGGTGGTGGCCGTGCGCTTCGGGGACCAGCTCTGCTGGCAGCCGGGAGACAAGCAGCGAGGCCAGTCCGGTGGTCAGCGGGACGGCGGCGATCAGTGCGAAGCAGCCCACCGCGGTGGCGACGATCGGCTCGGCGACGTCCTGCGCGTTGACGGCGTCGGCGACCGCAACGTGGCTCGAGCGCAGGACGAGCAGCAGCGGTAGCGCCACGCCCGCGTAGGCCAGCACGAGCGTGTGGATCGTGGCCGAGAGGTGGTCGCGACCGACGACGAACGCTCCGCGGTAGAGCTTGCGCGCGGTCAGGGTCGGGTCGGCGCGGCGCAGCGCCATCACGGCCGAGGCCTGGGTCACGGCCGTGTCGGCCAGCACGCCGAGCGCGCCGACGATCATTCCGGCCAGGACCACGCCGCGCAACGACAGCTTGTGGTTCTGCTGGCCGAGGAACAGCGACAGCTCGTTGGACTGGCCGTCGAGGTGGGCCAGCGCGATCCCTCCGGAGGCCAGGCCGCAGGCCAGCGCCAGCGTCGCAGTGATCCCTACGGTCGCCGCGAGCGTCTGCGCGCCGATCCCGTTGGTCAGCACCAGGGTCACGAACATCACCGCCAGCGCGCTCACCAGCGCCACCAGCAGCGCCGGGCGACCGTCGAGAATCGCCGGCACCAGAAACGTTGTCATCAGGAACAGCGAGAGTCCCACGCCCAGGGCGGCGAAGAAGCCGCGCAGGCGCAGCACGATCAGCGCGAACGCGATCAGCACGATCCCGATCAGCCACAGCCCGTGGTGGCGATCGACGTCGACGAACGTGTAGTTCTGCTGGCCGCCGATCGGATGGCCGCCTGGCGGGATCTGGACACGGCTCACCCGCACCGACTCGCCGATGTGGACGCTCGGCGACGCGGTGAGCGGTCCCAGTGTGATCGGCTCGTCGCGCCCGTTTACGCGCACCACGATCTGGCGGCAGGCCTGCCCAATCGGGCCAGGACAGCGAGTCGTGCGCACCACCTGCACGTCGGCGGCCACGGTCTTGCCGCCGAGCGCATCCGTGGGACCGCCATGGCCCCCGCCATGCGGCCATAGCAGGATTAACCCAGCCACCGTGACCAGCGCGATCCCGGCGCAGACGCCGATCAGCAGCCGGCCCGCCGGAGCGACCGACAGGTGGCGAACCTCCGAGAAGGCGCCGTACACGACCCGGCGACCGGGCCCCGGCAGGCGGCCGCCCCGCCGCCGCCGACGCTCGCGCGCCCGCCGATCCAGCTCGTCATGAAGATCGGAGAGGTCAGTGTCGACGTCGACGGGCACCCCGGCAGCTTCGACGGCCCGCCGCCGTGCCCTGCCCGGTCGAGATCGCGCCTCAGCCTCCGCTCAGACTCGGCGGCTGGCCCTGGTCCCCGGTCGGCGGGTCCTCAAATCGCCGCTCGGCTTAGACGGCGCCGTCCCAGCTCGCTTCGTCCCAGAGGGGCCCTGGGAGGAAGAGTGGGGGGGGCGGAAAGCGGCCGCCGCCGAATTGACTTTCCAAAATGGGTTTCCAAGCGCCGAGGGTGCGGCTCACCACTACTGGGTCGAAAGAGGCGGAAAACCGTGCCGTGGTGGGGCGTTCGACCCATGGGCGATCCTGGACTCGAACCAGGGACCTCTTGCTTATCAGCCGCGCTGCGGAAGTAAGCTCGGCGACAGGAGAACGTTGACTCGTATTGGCTTCGGTTGTCGAGCGGCTCAGGCGGCCGACATCACCGGCAAGCGGACGGGCGTGACGGCGGCGCGGTGGCGGATCCAGGAGCCGCGCCGTTTGACGCGGCGTCGGCTGCCGAGCATCTACCGATACGTTGCGTACACTCGCGTCCGTGCTGCGCGGCGTCAATCGACTGCGTGCGGGGGCGCTGCTCCTGGCGGGCGCGGCGGCCGTCCATGAGGGGCGTGTGCTCGCCGAGGGCCACGACGGCCTTGCGACGCGGCCGCATGCGGCGGTCCCGCTCCTCGTCTCCTGCGCGGCCGTACTCCTCGCGATCGCGTGCGCGCGCTTCGTCGCGACGCTTCATCGCGGCCACGCCAGCCGGGGCGCCGTTCCGGGCCTGCGACGCCTGTGGCTGCTCGCAACCGCAGCGCTCGTGGCGACTCACGTCCTTCAGGAGCTGATCGAGGGCGGAGTCCCGCAGGCGCTTGCGCCTGCGACCCTGGTCGCCGTTGCCTGTGCGGTGGTTGTCGGGCTCGTCCTGTCCCTCCTGCTGCGCGGCGCCGAGCGGCTGATCGCCGGCCGCGCCGTCCTCGAGTCGACGCGGCAGCGCGCCGCCTCGGGCCGGTGGCGTCCGGCCACCACGGAGCGCGCTCCCGTCGCGTCCCCGCTGGCGCGCAAGCTCGCCAGCCGCGCGCCCCCGCTCCGGGCCTAGTCCGCACCTCTGCGGTGCGCGCCCTCGCGCGCCGCTCGATCTCGGAGCCCGATGCCCGTCGACATCCCGCGCGGAGCGCTCCGCGCGTCCCCCAAGCCAGGACCGACAACTCGAGGACCTGCGCGCTCACGCAGGCCCAGCGCCGCCGTGATCTGGCGCCGGCGTCTCGTTGCGCTGTCGTGCGTGGCGCTCGTCCCGATCTCGTTGATCCTCGCGCTCGGTGGGCGCGGCGGCTCGGCGAGGCACTCCACGCCCGCCGAACAGCGACGCCTCGCGGTCGCGGCGCTCGAAGCCGCCCGCCTGCGCGCGCGGCCGCCGACGCCGGCCGAGCGCGAGCGCGAGCGCGAGGCCGCCGCGCTGGACGGCGTTCTCGCCTATACGCCGTTCATCTCCCGGGGCAGTCCGAACAAGCGCGAGGTGGCGTTGACCTTCGACGACGGGCCGAGTCCGTACACAACGCAGGTCCTCGCCGCTCTGACCCGCGCCCGCGCGCCGGCGACGTTCTTCGTGATCGGCGAGCAGTTGAAGGACTTCGGCACTGCCTTCTCCGCGCTCGTGCGCTCGCGCTACCCGATCGGCAACCACACCCAGACGCACCCGATGATGGCCCAGCTCTCCAGGGCCGGCCAGGCGCGCGAGATGTCCGACCAGGACATCGTGACCCGAACCGCCGGCGCCGCGCCGGAGCGTCTCTACCGCCCGCCGTACGGGTCCTACGACGCCACGACGCTCGGGCTCCTGAAGGTGCGCCGCGCCCTGATGGTGCTGTGGACGGTCGACAGCGAGGACTACACCCGACCGGGGACCGGCGCGATCGTTCGCACAGTGCTCGGCGGTGCGGAGCCGGGCGCGATCGTCCTCATGCACGACGGCGGCGGCGACCGCTCGCAAACGGTCGCGGCCGTGCCCGCGATCGTGCGCGGCCTGCGCGCCCGAGGCTACCGCCTGGTGACGGTCCCGCAGCTGCTCCTGGACGACCCGCCGCCCCGCAGCCAGGGTCCACCCCCGAACCTGACCGGCGGATGATCGGCGAGGAAGTACTCTGATCGGCATGTGCATGCAGTGCATGGCGACCGCGATGACCGTGGGCGCCGGTGTGTCCGGGACGCGCGCGTACATCGCGCACAAGCACTTCTCGTGGCTGACACCGCGCCGGCTGCGCGCCATCACGGTTTCGCTGCTGGTCGCGGGCCTGGTCGCCTCGGCGACGCTCGTCGGCGGCTCGGCGCCGGCGAAGCCGGCCCACGCGAGCGCCGTCCAGCACGCTCAGCAGCAGCAGCGCTAGCGCAGCCGTCGCGTTCCCGTCGCCCGGGAAGCGGTGACCGGTCTGCGCATGCTCCTGCGCTCGCGCCTCGGCCGCGTGATCGCGGGCGTGACCGCCGCTCGCGCTCGCCACGCTCGTCGGCCTTCGCCCGAACGGCACCGGCCGCCAGGGCGGACCGGCGGCGAGCCAGGTGCGACCACGACGGCGGCGGACGTCGCCGCCGTCCGGGCCCGGCGCGCGTCAGTCGAGCAGGTCTCTTGGTTCGGGCGCGCTGGTTGTGACGGCGGCCGCGGTCACGGAGCGCGGGAAGACGGATGCGCTGCGCGCCTGGGCGGAGGCGCTGACTGCGCGGGTGCCGTAGCCGGGCGCGTCGCGCGTGCACCACTTGGCCGAGCTCTGGCCGACCCATGGAGCGGGGCAGACCACGGAGCCGTTGACGCGGATCTCGAAGTGCAGGTGGGGGCCGGTGCAGCTGCCGGTGCAGCCGACGCGGCCGATGACCTGGCCGCGCGAGACGCGGTCGCCGACCGAGACGCCGATCGCGCTCTGGTGCGCGTAGCATGAGCTCACGGTGGAGGTGTGGCGGATGCAGGTGTAGTTGCCGTAGCCGCCGGTCCAGCCGGCGGTGGTGACGGTGCCCGCGCCGATCGCCTTGATGGGCGTGCCGCTGGAGATGGCGAGGTCGACGCCGGGGTGGCGTTCGTAGGAGCGGGCCTCCCAGAACTGCGAGGTCATGATCCACCCGCGCGGCAGAGGCATGCCGTAGGTGCCAGAGCCCGTGGACCCGGAGGAAGTCTGGTTCTGGCCCGGCGGGACGGCGACCCTGAGGATCGTCGGGCTCGGCCGCGAGCGCATCCCGTAGCGCCCGATGATCACCGGGCGGCCGGTGCGCGCGGTGGAGGGGACGCGCACGTCGAGCCAGCGCGCGGCCTTGGCCTTCGGGCGGACCTCGGTCCCGCCGCTGAAGCGCACGCGGAGTGCGTCGAGGAAGTTGCGGCCGCGGAAGCGGACGATGCTGCCGACCTTGGCCGAGGCGCCGCTCGCGGCGCTCGACGCGCGGGCCGGACACTGCGTCTTGCACCCGAGGCGGCTGATGACCGCGCGCACGGCGATACCGGTGCCGCCGGACGCACCCGACGAGGCGCCGCCGGTGCCGCCGGACGCAGCCGACGCGACGCCGGGCAGGCTGAGACAGGCCAGGATCGCAACCACCGTGACGGCGATCGGCCTCGGGCGCACGCGCAGCTTGGGTCCCCGCAAGGCATTACCTCTCTTTCGGGCGCCTCCGGGGTTAGCTGTCGGGCTCGCGCTGAAAGAGCTGCGCTACGTCGCGTCAATGCGACGATTCGCCCCTCGAATGCTTCACGCATCCGGTTGGGTCCCCCGGCCGCAAGACGGGCACCGGAGTGCCCATCGCGGTTAGGCAAAGGCTTATGTCAACGCGGCAAGGTAGCGAACTTCGCGGCGGGACGCGATTTGACAGGTGACATTTGCCACAGGTTCGCGCGCGACCGCCGACTCCCTGCCCGTCAGCCGGCGCCGCCCTCCAGGCGCTCCTTGAGGCGCCCCAGAGCACGGGCGTTTCCCTTGCGCATGCTCGCCGACATCAACGGCGCGAGCAGCTTGAACAGCCCGCCCGGCGACGGTGTCATCACGAGCTTGACGCGCGTTTCGGTGCCCTCGTCGGAGAGCTCCCACCATCCGGCCGGCGCCATCGTGCCGGGCCCGGCTTTGACGGGCGGGCCGCTCCACGCGAGCCGCGAGTGGGGCTCGAACTCGCTCCACGGTTGGGGGATGATTTGGAGGATGCCTTCGAGCGCGACCTCCGAGTGCGTGCTGATCACGATCCCGATCAGCCACTACTGCGAGAAGGCGCGCTGGGCGCTCGAGCGCGCGCGGATTCCGTACCGGGAGCGCGCGCACGTGCAGGGGATCCACAGGTTCGCGGTTCGGCGGGCCGGGGGAGGGGAGACCGCGCCGGTGCTCGTGTGCGGCGATCGGGTGCTGTCCGAGTCAGCGGAGATCGTCGCGTTCGCCGACACGCGCGCCGAGCCGGCGAAGCGGCTCTACCCCGACGGCGCGGCGGAGGCGGACGAGGTCCGGACGCTCGAGCGCGAGTTCGACACGCGCCTGGGGCCGCACGGGCGACGCTGGATGTACGACAGCATGCGCGGGGCTCGCTCGGTGGTGCTGGCCTACAACTGCACCGGCGTGCCGGCATGGGAGCGGCGCGCGCTGCCGCTCGCGCTTCCGCTCATGACGCGCGTGATCGACCGCCACTTCGACATCTCGCCGGCCACCGTGGCCGAGTCAGAGCGCGAGGTCCGCGCGGTCTTCGACGAAGTCGCCACGCGCCTCGGCGACGGCCGGCCCTACCTCGCCGGCGAGCGCTTCACCGCCGCCGACCTGACCTTCGCGGCGCTGACGGCGCCGGTGGTCCTGCCGCCCGAGTACGGCGTACCGCTCCCCACGCCCGACGAGCTGCCGGCGACCATGGCCGCGGTGGTCCGGGAGCTGCGAGCGCACCCCGCGGGAGCCCACGCGCTGGCCATGTACCGCGACGAGCGGCGCTGAGCCGCGCCCTCAGCGCGCCCGCGCCGCGCGCAGCTTGCGCCTGGTCACCTTGCTCAGGCGGTAGGTGCGCTTGCCCGTGCGCTCCGCCGCTCCCTCCTTTGCCAGGCGCTTCAGCACCACCGGGCAGCGCTTGCAGCGCGGCCGGCTCTGGCAGCACGAGCGTTTGGCCTTGACCGCCTTCGCCATGCTCGGATGCTAGGCACTTGTAGGCTTCGCACCCGTGCCGCCCGCCGACGCCTTCGTCGCCAGTCTCAACGAGCAGATCGGCAACGAGTTCGCCGCCCACCAGCAGTACGTCGCGTGCGCGATCTACTACGACGCCGAGGCGCTCCCCCAGCTCGCGAGCTTCTTCTACCGGCAGGCGCTCGAGGAGCGCGAGCACGCGCTGATGATGGTGCAGTTCCTGCTCGACACGGACGCCGACGTCACGACGCCGGGCGTGGCCGAGCCGCGCTCGCAGTTCGACGACGTGGTCGAGCCGATCGCGCTCGCGCTCGAGCAGGAGCAACGCGTCTCCGAGCAGATCAACGCGCTCGCGGCCACCGCCCGTGACGCCGGCGACTACACCTCGGAGCAGTTCGTGCAGTGGTTCATCAAGGAGCAGATCGAGGAGGTCGCCACGATGACGACCCTGCTGCGCGTCGCCGAGCGCTCCCGCGACGACGTCGCGGACATCGAGGACTTCGTCGCCCGCGAGGAGGCCGCGCCGCAGCAGCCCGACCCCACGGCGCCCCGGGCGGCGGGCGCCGGGTAGAGCGCCCGCCCGCCCCTTCCGTCAGGGGCGCGCCTCGAGAATCATGTTGAACGGGGTCTCGGTCGCGCGGCGCACGTGCGTGAACCCTCCCTCGCGGATGACATCGGCGAGGCGCGCCTCGCCTGCCTGTGCCCCGAGGGCGAGCCCGACCTCCTGCGCGAGCGAGGCCGGCGTGCAGATCACCGTCGACGCGCCGTAGAAGACGCGCCCGACCGGGTTGAGGTTGTCCTCGAGCTGATCGTTGGAGTTGGGCTCGACGATCATCCACGTGCCGTCAGGGGCGAGGCTGTCATGGATGTGCGCGGAGGCGCCCGCGGGGTCGCCCATGTCATGTAGGCAGTCGAAGACGGTCACGAGGTCGTAGCCGTCGCCCGGGAAGTCCTTGGCCGAGGCGACCTCGAACTCGATCCGGTCGTCGACTCCCCCCTCCTTCGCCGCCTCGCGCGAACGCTCGATCGACGCCTCGTGGTAGTCGAAGCCGTGGAACTCGGACTCGGGGAACGCCTGGGCCATGATGATCGTCGAGGCCCCGTGGCCGCACCCGACGTCCGCGACCTTGGCGCCACGCGTGAGCTTCTCCTCGACGCCCTCCAGCGCCGGGATCCACTCCCCGACGAGGTACTGCCTATACCCGGGGCGGAAGAACCGCTCGGTCCCGCGGAACAGCCGCGGGTCGTGCTCGTGCCAGCCCATTCCCTCGCCGCTGCGGAACGCCTCGAGGATGCGGTCCTCGTCGGCGTAGATCGACGCGATCGAGTCATAGACGCCGAGGATGTAGAACGGGCTGTCCTCGTTGGCGAGAGCCATCGCCTGCTCGGCGGGAAGCTCGTAACGTCCCGTGGCCGCGTCGTAGCTGACATAACCGCCGGCGGCCTGGTTTGCCAGCCACTCGCGCACCGAGCGCTCAGCGACTCCGGTGCGCTCGGCCAGCTCGGCGGACGTGAGCGGCCCCGCACCCGCCATCGCCTTGTAGAGGCCCAGCTTCTCGCCGATCACGAACAGCGGCGCGCTGATGATCGCGCCCATGTCGGTGACGGCCTGGCCCATGAAGGCCTCGAGCTTGGCCTCGTCGATCCCCGCTGCGCTCATTGGAGCCCCCTGGTGTTGGAGCGGCGCGCGGCCTCGCGGTCCTGTGCCAGCGGCCTGTCGCGCCTGCTGATGCGATTACTAGATCCCTTTCCGGTGTCGATGTCAACGGCGTTCTGACCCGCGAGCGTTAGGGTCGAGTTATAAGCGCGCGCGAGACCAACAAGGCCGTTCCCGTCGCCGACGGCGTCTGGCGCGTCACGCGCGGCTTTCCCCTGCGTATGAACGCCTTCCTGATCCGTGAGGCCGACGGGGTGGCGATCTTCGACGCCGGTCACCGGCCGATGGGCCGGCTCCTGAGCGAGGCGGGAACCGCGCTCGGTGGCGCGGTCCGCGTCGTGCTCGGCAACGCCCACCCCGACCACCGCGGCGGCGCCGGCGCGATCGGGGCTCCGGTCCAGTGCCACGCCGACGAGCGCGCCGACGTCGAGGGCGACGGCGGCGCTCACTACTTCGACTACGGCAAGCTGCCGCTGCTGGCGCGCAGGCTGACGCCGCGCATGATGGCCGCGTGGGACGGCGGTCCACTCACCGTTGCCGCGACCGTCGCCGAGGGCGACCGCGTCGGGGACTTCGAGGTCGTGCACCTCCCCGGGCACGGTCCCGGCTGCATCGGGCTGTGGCGGGCGGGCGACCGGCTCGCGCTCAGCAACGACTGCTTCGCGCTGTTCGACCCGGCGCTGCCGCGGCCCGGCAAGCCGCGCATCCCGCACCCCGCGTTCAACTGGTCGACCGAGCGCTGTCGCGAGTCGCTGCGCAAGCTCGCCGCGCTCGAGCCCGCGACGTGCTGGCCTGGGCACTTCGGCCCGCTCACCGGCGACGTCGGCGCGCAGCTGCGCGCGATCGCCTGACCGAGGCGGCCGCGTCAGGCCGCCGGCTTCCGCGCCGACACGAACTGCGCGAAGCCCGCCAGCCGCTGCTCGACGTCGGTCAGGCCCTGGTACTCGAGCGCCTCGGTCAGGTCGCGGCGGCCGAACACCCTAACCCCGCTGAAGCCCCGGACGACGGCGTTGGTCGCAGCGGTGGGCAGCAGCCCGCGGTTCACGCTCGCGAGCAGCGCCACCCGACCACCCGGGGCCAGCACGCGCGCGATCTCGGCGATCGTGCGGAACGGTCGCTCGATGAGGTAGAGCGCGGCGAAGCAGCACACGGCGTCGAAGGCACCGTCGCGGAACGGGAGCGCCGAGGCGTCGCCGCGCACGTAGGCGACGCCGGCCGGGTTTCGCTCCCGCACGGCGCGATCGAGCATCGTCCGGGAAGCGTCGAGCCCCACCACCAGGCCCTCCGGACCGGTCACCGCGGCGAACTCGCGCGAGAAGTTCCCCGGGCCGCAGGCCACGTCCAGCACCCGGTCGCCGGGGGAGAGGTCGAGCATCTCGAGCGCGATCCGGTGCTCGCCGCCCATGCCCGGACCCATCAGCCCCATGAACAGCCGGCCCCCGAGCGGCCGCCACACGCGCTCATAGACGAGCGGCAGCACGTCGCTCGCCATCAGCCGCTGCCCCGGGTGCTCGCCGGTGGGGTCGTCGTCGCCGAGCAGGTCGAGGTAGCCGCGCTCGGCGCGCGGCGCTCCCGACGATCGGTGGGCGGGATCGAGCAGCTCGAGCGTGCGCCCGAGCTCGGGGCTGAGCTCGCTCACGGGCATCGCACCGATCCTAAGGGGCCGGGGCGGGCGCCGCGCGTTCGCCCGCTTCCAGCGCGCGGCGCGCATCCCAGGCTCGGCGGGCGCGTGGGGCGTCGGCTTCCACCTCAACACCGCCGCCCCCTACCAGACGCTGGTGGAGCGCTTCGGTTAGTGCCGGCGGGTCAGGGCTTCGTGAAGTGGTGGACCGGGAACTCGGTGATGTCGGGCTGCCCCGCGGGCGCCCGGTCACCGAGCTCCTGCACGGCGGGCATCAGCCGGCTGCCGGCAAAGCGATCGAAGTGGTCGCGTGACTCCCAGACAGGCTGGCACGGGGACGCCTCCTTAGCTGGGGATGAGGTGGCGACCTTATCTTTGGGCACGATGCTGAGCATCGCATTGGTTGTCGCGGTGGCCTGGATCCTGGTTGCGCTCGGCGTGGGTTCGATCATCGGGCTCATGGCCCGGGAGCCGCGCGCCTGAGAACGCGCGCCGCTGGAACGCTTCGACTGAGCGGACGTCGCCTGAGGCCGCCGGCTGGTGGAGCGCTCCGGCTAAGCGGACGCTACGGTCAGGTTAGTGCTCCTTCCTCCGCGAGCCGGCGGGCGAGGGACCTGACCCAACCAAGCTTTATTCAAAGTTCACGTCCCTGCAGGAGGATTCGATGAGGATGACCTTGGTGCGCGCTCGGATCGGGTTGGCCGCGCTTGCGCTGGCCGCCGTGGTGGCCGTCGCAGTGGGCTGCGGAAGCTCCTCGCCGAAGCCGAAGTCGACCTCGAGCTCCACGACCACCAACGCCGCCAAGACGTCACCTGCGGCCCTGGCCAAGGACCTGGACGCTCCCGCGTCGGCCGACCCGATCAAGCAGGCGCCCGATTTCGCGCTGCGCAACTCCAACGGCCAGATGGTGCGGCTGTCCCAGTACCGCGGCAAGGCCGTGCTGCTGACCTTCATCTACTCCCACTGCCCCGACGTCTGCCCGCTGATCGTCGGCAACCTGCGCGCGGCGATCAGGCAGATGGGCCCGGCCGCGAGCAAGATGCAGGTCGTGGCGGTGTCCGTCGATCCCAAGGGCGACACGCCCGCCTTCGTCAATAAGTTCATCGCTCAGCACGACATGACCGGGCGTATGCAGTTCCTGGTCGGCTCCGAGCGCGAGCTGACCCCGGTGTGGAAGAACTACGGCGTGCAGGTCCAGGGCAGTCCGGACCAGCGCGAGGTCAACCACTCGGCCTTCGTCTACGGGATCACGGGCAGCGGCGCGGTGCTGGCGCTCTACCCGTCGAACTTCCAGCCCAAGATGGTCGCGCACGACGCGCCCCTGCTGGCGAACGCGTAAGTCATGCGCCGGCGCTGGGTCCCCCTGGCCGTGGTGGCCGCGGCGGCGATCGCGCTGGTGCTGGCCGAGGTTCTGAGCGGCAAGAGCGACACGAGCTCGGCGCGCGCGGCGCCCGCGCTGCCCTCCGAGGTGCTCGTGCCCCCGCGCGTCTCGATCGCGGACCTCCGTGGCAAGCCGGCGATCGTGCACTTCTGGGCGAGCTGGTGCGGGCCCTGTACCAAGGAGGCGCCCGAGCTCGCGAAGCTGCCCTCGGTGCTGCGCGGGCGCGCGACGCTCGTGGGCGTGGACTGGTCCGACAGCCGCTCGGGCGCGACGGCGTTCGTCCGCAAGCACGGCTGGACCTTCCCAGTGATGATCGACGACGCCGGGCACGCGGGCACGGCCTGGGAGATCCGCGGTTTGCCAGCGACCTTCGTGCTCGACGCGCGCGGGCGGATCGTCAAGCGGCTGGCCGGCCCGCAGACGGTCAAGGGCCTGGTCCAGGACGTCGACCAGGCTCGGGCTTCCTAAGCGACCTTCAGTACCAGCTTGCCGGTGTTCTCGCCCTTGAACAGCTTGAGCAGCGTCTCGGGGAAGGTGTCGAGGCCCTCGACGACGTCCTCGCGTGACTTGAGCCGGCCCTCGGCCATCCAGCCGCCCATCTCGCGAGCCGCCTCTCCGTAGCGGTCGGCGTAGTCGAACACGAGGAAGCCCTCCATCTTCGCGCGGTTGACCAGCAGCGACATGTAGTTGCTCGGTCCCCTCATCACCTCGTTGTTGTACTGCGACACCGCGCCGCAGATGGCGACGCGCGCGCCCCGTGCGAGCCGCGCCAGCACCGCGTCGAGGATCTCCCCGCCGACGTTGTCGAAGTACACGTCCACGCGCTGGGGGCAGTGCTTCTTCAAAGCCGCCGGAACGTCCTCGGACTTGTAGTCGATGGCGGCGTCGAAGCCGAACTCCTCGAGTAGGAGCGCGCACTTCTCGGGCCCGCCCGCGATGCCGACGGCGCGGGCGCCCTTGATCTTGGCGATCTGTCCGACGGTCGCCCCGACCGCGCCCGCCGCACCCGACACGACGACCGTGTCGCCCTCCTCGACCTTGCCGACGTCGAGCAGCCCGAAGTACGCGGTCATGCCCGGCATCCCCAGCGTGTTGAGGTACACGGGCAGAGGCGCGAGCTCCGGGTCGAGCTTCGTCAGCGCGGCGCCGGGAAGGACCGCGTACTCCTGGATCCCGAACAGGCCGGTCACCTTGTCGCCCTCGGACAGCGCGGGGTCGTTGGAGGCGATGACCTCGCCAACGCCGATCGCCCGCATCACTTCGCCGATGCCGACGGGCGGCACATAGGAGGGGACGTCGTTCATCCAGCCACGCATCGCCGGGTCGAGCGAGAGGTAGAGGACCTTGACGACGGCCTCGCCGTCGCCCGGGTCCGGGACCGGCTCCTCGGTCTGATCCCAGCTACTGCGGTCGGGCAGGCCGGTCGGCCGTGCGGCGAGCCTGAACTGGTGGTTGACGAGCTCCACCGCTAGACCTGGGGGCCGGCGCCGCCCGTGCCCCGCAGAGCGACGAGCCCCATGGCCACGCCGGCCAGCGCGGGCGCGGTGAGCAGCACCGCCTGCAGCCGGGACAGGTAGCCGGCGCGGCCGCCCGCCACCGCGGCCATCGCGTCGGCGGCGTCGACGGCGAGCCCGGCCACGAGCCAGGTTCGCCGGGCGCCGCCGCTGGAGGTCATCGAGCCGTAGGCGAGCGCCACGTCGCGCGCGCCGAACAGGCGCCCGAGGTAAGGGGACTGCGGGTTCTCGTCCGGGCTCAGGAGGAAGGCCTTGCCCGCCAGCCGGGGAGCGAGCCAGGCGCCGGCCCCTACGCCGAACCGGAGCATGGCCATGTTGCGAGTCGCATCTTCTGGGTTCATGGCACGACGCTACTCGCACGGGACTCGTCGCCGCAAGGGTGCCGGCCCGACCAGGCCCCTTGCTCGACCGCTCATCCAGATCGTGCACGGCCCCGCGCTCGTCCGCACGTCGAGATGCCGCACCGCCCCGCGGTCGTCCGCACGTCCAGACTCCGCACGGCGGACAGTTAGTCTGAGTGTCGTGTTCGAAGATCTAGAGCGCCGGATGGCCGACCTGGTCGTCGCGTCGGGCGCAAATGTGCAACCGGGCCAGATCGTCGCCGTCGGCTCAGAGCCGGGGAAGGAGTCGCTCACCCGCGCGGTGGCCGAAAGCGCCTACCGCCACGGGGCGCGCTTCGTGGACGTCACCTACTTCGACCCATGGGTCAAGCGCGCGCGGCTGCTGTACGCGGCGGAGGACACGCTCGAGTTCGTCCCCTCCTGGTACGGGAAGCGCGTGCTGGAGCTCGGCGACCAGCGCTGCGCGCGCATCGCCCTGAGCGGCAACGCGGCTCCGGGATTGCTCGATGACGTCGACCCGACGCGCGCCGGGCGAGACATGCTCCCGATGGTCAAGGAGTCGGGGAAGGTCGTGTCCGAGCGCACGACCAACTGGTCGATCGTCCCCGCGCCGACAGTGCCCTGGGCGCAGCTCGTGCACCCGGAGCTCGAGGGCGAGGCCGCCCTGACCCGGTTGTGGGAGCAGATCGCCCATGTCTGCCGGCTGGACGAGGACGACCCGGTCGCCGCCTGGGCGGAGCGCTTCGGCGTGCTCGAGCGCGTGGCGGGGCGGCTCACCGAGCATCGCTTCGCTGCGCTTCACTTCTCCGGCCCGGGGACCGACCTGCGCGTCGGGCTGCTGCCGTCCTCGACCTGGATCGCGGCGCGGCTGGAGACCGTCGACGGGATCGCCCACCTCCCCAACCTCCCCTCCGAGGAGGTCTTCACCACGCCCGACCCCGAGCAGGTCGAAGGCGTCGTGCGCGCCACCAAGCCGCTGGACCTCGGAGGCACGACCGTGCGCGGCCTCGAGGTGCGCTTCGAGGCAGGCCGCGCGGTGGACCTGCGCGCCGAGTCAGGCGGCGAGGCGTTGCGCGCGCGCACCGAGCGCGACGAGGGGGCCGCGCGCCTGGGCGAGGTCGCCCTGGTCGACCGCGACGGCCGCATCGGCCCGCTCGACACAGTCTTCTACGACACGCTCCTGGACGAGAACGCGGCCAGCCACATCGCCCTGGGACGCGCCTACAGCTTCACGGTCGACGAGAGCGACCAGGCCCGCGCCAACGACTCGGCGATCCACATCGACTTCATGATCGGAGGCGAGGACGTCGAGGTGACCGGTGTGACGGCGGACGGCGAGGAGCGGCCAGTGCTCGTCGAGGGGCGCTGGCAGATCTAGCTCTCGCCGTCGGGCGCCCGCCCTCGGCGCCCGAGTCCGCTCGCCGGAGCCCCGTCGCTACGCTGAGCCCTCCCCCGGAGAGGTGCCGGAGTGGTTGAACGGGCGCGACTGGAAATCGCGTAACGGGGGTCAACCTCGTTCGAGGGTTCGAATCCCTCCCTCTCCGTGTTTGACGGACGCACGAACTCCGGTCCCGAGAAGAGGGCTTGCCCAGTTCACCGATGAGTCTCGAATCGCGGTCGGGTCAGTGCGCTACATGTGGATGTCCCTTCGAAGACCCTCTCGGATCTGCCCATGCCCTCAACGTCGCTTCCTGCCTCTCGCTTCGTTCGCCTCGCCCGGCTCTGCAACCGGCACCGGTGGCGGACGTTCGGGGTATGGCTGCTCGCGCTGGTCGTCGTCCAGCTCATAGCCTCCAATGTCGGGGCGAAGCAGATCTCGAGCTTCCGCCTGCCCGGCACGGAGAGCCAGCGTGCGTACGATCTGCTGGCCAAGCACTTTCCGGCCGCCAAGGGCGATACCGACCAGCTGGTCTTTCGAGCGCGCAGCGGCACGCTGAACGACAGGCCTTTGAGAGCGGGCATCGACGCCGCGCTGAAGAAGGTCGCCGCGGCCGGCGCGGTCGCCAGGGTCGAGAGCCCGTTCTCATCCGGGGGTCAGCTGACCAGGGATAGGCGCATCGGCGTCGCCTCGGTGACCTACACGAAGAGCACCAACGACATCAAGCCGAAGACCTTGGAGAAGATCGAGAAAGCTGCCTTCACCGCGCGCAGCGCGGAACTACAGGTCGAGCACGGTGGACCAGGGGCGGAGGTGGTGCGGTCCGAAAACAGTCAGGGCCCGTCGGAGTTCATCGGGATCCTCGCCGCCGCGATCGTCCTGTTGATCACCTTCGGCTCGCTGATAGCGGCAGGGCTGCCGCTGGTGGCGACCCTGCTGGCGCTGGGCACGACGCTCGGTGTCATCACGCTCATCAGCCACCTGGTCGACACGCCGGACTTCGCCAGCCAGCTCGCGTCGCTGATCGGTCTCGGCGTCGGCATCGACTACTCGCTGTTCGTCGTGACGAGGTTCCGCGCGGAGGTGCGGGGCGGCCGTGATCGCGAGGAGGCCATCGAGATGGCCGTCGACACGGCGGGGCGGACGGTCATGTTCGCCGCGATCACCGTCGTGATCGCACTGCTCGGGCTGCTGCTCCTAGGCCTGAGCTTCATGCAGGGAGTGGCCCTCGGAGCGGCGACCGCCGTCCTGGCCACGATGTTCGCCGCCCTGACGATCATCCCCGCGCTGATCGGCGGATCGGGGAACTTCCTCGACGGTGTCCTGCGCGAGTTCGATGCCCGCGGCGGCTTCCGCTTCTGGCGCACCAAGCGACGCGTGCCGATTCCCGGACGCCGGTGGCGTGCCGCCCGCGGGGCCCGCCGTGAGCGCAAGCGAGCCGATGGTGCCGGCTGGGAGCGGTGGTCGCATGCCGTTCAACGCCATCCGTGGATCGCTGCCGGCGTAGCGCTCGTGGTCCTCATCGGTCTCGCGCTGCCGGCGACGAACCTGAGGCTGGGATCCAGCGACGCGGGCGTCGATCCGCCCGGTTCGACGACGCGCAACGCCTACCGCCTGATCGCCGACGGCTTCGGCGCCGGGACGAACGGCTCCTTCCTGCTCGTCGCTCAGCTCGCCGACAGGGGCGACAAGCCGGCGGTCGCCCGGATCGTCGCCGCGGTGCGCGCCGACAGGGACTTCACGTTCGTCGCGCCGCCCGCCGTCTCGCCCGACGGAAAGGTGGCGACCGTCACCGCCTATCCGAGGACCGGCCCGCAGGAGAAGGCCACCACGGACACGCTCACGCGCCTGCGCGAGCGCGTCCTTCCCCCGATCGAGCGCCAGACGGGGTCGCGCGTGGAGGTCGGCGGGTTCACCGCGTCCAACGAGGACTTCTCGAACGTGGTGGCCGGCAAGCTCCCGCTCTTCGTCGGGGTGGTGGTGCTGTTCAGCGCGCTGCTGCTGCTCGCCGTGTTCCGCTCGGTGATCATCCCGATCAAGGCGGCCGTGATGAACCTGCTGTCGATCGGGGCCGCGCTCGGCTTCGTGACGCTGGTCTTCCAGGAAGGCCGTGGAGCGGGGTTGCTCGGCATCGGAACCGGTCCCATCGAGTCCTTCGTCCCGGTGCTCATGTTCGCCATCGTGTTCGGCCTGAGCATGGACTACGAGGTGTTCCTGATCTCGCGCGTACACGAGGAGTGGGAGAGGACGCGAGACGCATCGGGCGCGGTTGCCCGCGGCCTGCAGACCACTGGAAGTGTGATCACCGCCGCCGCGTCGATCATGATCCTGGTGTTCGCTTCCTTCGCCCTCGGCGACGATCGGGTGATCAAGTTGTTCGGGCTGGGCCTGGCCAGTGCGGTGCTCTTCGACGCGGTGATCATCCGTTGCCTGCTCGTTCCGGCGCTGATGGAGATCTTCGGTCGCCGCGCGTGGTGGCTGCCTTCCTGGCTGGACCGCCGGCTTCCTCGGTTGGCGATCGAGGCGGAGCGCCGTCCCCACGCGCCCGCGGAGCCCGCGCCGGATCCCGCCTAACGCCCTGGACGCGCGTTTCGGCGCCTTGAGCCTGGCGGGACGGAGGTCCAAGTGGCTTGGTCCTTTTACGCGCTGGTGTCGATGAACTGAACGAGTTCACGGCGCGCTCGGCAGGATGGGTTGTCGCTCGACGTCGTGCTTGCCGCCCAGCTACGTCCATCACAAGGTGGTCGAGGAGCTCGAGGCAGGCATGAGGGTTCGCACGTCGTCCCGACCTCCCCGCTTCAGAGCTGGAGCGGCGTGGCGGCTCATAGCCGCTGTCGCACGGTTTCGGTCCCCGACGGTCCCCCGGCGAGACGTCTCAGTGCCACTTTCCGCGTCTCGTCCTCGCGGGGGAGCGCAGCGCGTAAAGATCACTCCTCGGGATGACGCCGTCACGTCAAGTCCGGCGGAGGATGCCGGCATGAGACGAACAGCATTCATAGTGGGAGTGGTAGTGGGAGCCCTGCTGCTGGCGGCGGCACCGGCGGGGGCGAAGACGATCAGCGTGCCGCGCGACTTCCCATCCATCCAGGCGGCGGTCGCCGGCGCCGCGCCGGGCGACACGGTCAGCGTCAGGCCTGGGACCTACACCGAGGAGGTGGTGGTCGGCAAGGACCTCAACCTGCGCGGAGCCGGCGCGAGAGACACGTCGATCAAGTCGCCGGCGACGCTCACGCCCTTCGGCGTGCACCACCCCGACGAACGCCGCCTGACAGCGATCGTGCGGGTGGGCAAGGGCGCGCACGTGCGCATGTCGGGGTTCACCGTGAAGGGCCCGATCCCCTGCGGCATCGAGGTCACGGGCGTCCAGGTGCTCCAGGGCGCGACGCTCGACCTCTCCGATTCCCACGTCACGGGCATCCAGGCGGATCCCTCCTCATGCGCGCCGGAGGACGCGGCCGGGCGCGCGATCGTGTACGGCCTCCCGGCGCACATCGACGTCGACGGCGAGAGCGGAAGCACTGCCTACGGGCGCATCAGCCGCGTGACCGTCGACCGCTACCAGCACAACGGCATCGGGGTCACCGGGCCGGACGACGGCGAGCTGTCCCGGGTGACGGTGACCGACAACTCGGTGACTGGTGGCTGGACGATCCCGAGCTTCCAGTACGGCATCGAGGTCACCGAGGGCGTCGTGGCCCGCGTGAGCGGCAACAGGGTCGAGGGCAACGTCTGCGGCGGCGACATCTGCGGCCCCGACCCGATCAACCAGGCTCAGGGGGCGGGCATCATCGCCCTGGCGGCTCCGGCCGGCACCCGCATCAGCGAGAACCGGGTCGCGCGCAACGACGTGGGCTTCTACCAGGTAATGAGCCCGAACTGCTGCCGGATCAGCGACAACACTCTGCTCGCCAACCGCTGGTTTGGGATCCTGATCCAGGACGGCGACGGCGCGACCAGCGAGAACGCGATCAGCGGCGGCCAGGTGGGCGTCGGTGTGGTGGCCGATGCGGTGGACACGACGGCCGTGCTGCGCGACGACCGCATCCGGGGGACCAGCGTCGCGCCGGTCCGTGAGATCGACTGCTGCGGGTTCAAGGCGACCGCGGTCCGAAAGGAGCGCTGAGGGATCAGCTTGGCTCGAGAGTGATGCGCGGGCCGCGCCCGTGATAGCTCGCCCCTGAGCTGCTTGTCCGTCAAAGGTGCCATCCAGCGACGAATGTGAGCCCCCCGGCGGGCAACCGGCGGGGCTCTATCACCTCTGGCGGGCATCTGGCGTTAGCCTTGTCGACCGCGCGACGCCATAAGCAGCCAAATCAAGCCCTCGATGTCGGGTCGAGGGTTCGCACGTTGTCCCGACCTTCCCGTGTTCGACCAACGTGCGAACTTCGGCCCGAGAATGGGGGCCGGGGGTTCTTTTGGTCTCGGGAGGGGCCGTAGAGGCCGTTCTGGGCGGTCTCTCGGCCGGTTTCCGGTCCCTGGCCAGGGCGATGAGGGTCTTGTAGAGGTCGGTGAGCTCGCAGTCGATCTGATCCCGATCGATCACGAAGATGTGGCTCAGAGCGTTTGGTGGAGCAGCGCCGCTGGTTTGGTGTGGCGCTCGCATAAGGGATGTGCTCGCGGTCGACGAGAGCGAGCGCCTCATCGAGGCCTCCATGACCTCCTCGACTTCATGGGCGGCGGCCGCGGACCAGCGTTGGGCCTTGAGCCGTTCCTCGTTGATGCGTTCGGTGTCGGCGCGCAGGACCTCTTCGGAGACCGCATCGCGGTAGAGCTGGACGAGCCTCTGCTGCTGCTCGGTGAGCTCGCGGACACGACGGCGGGACGTTGAGACTCACGCACAGCGGTCTTGGCCTCTTCCTCGACGTAGTCGCGGGTTGGTCGCTTTCGCTGTGTCGCTCATGTGTTCGTCCCTTCTTCGTTCAGGATGTGGTGCGCTGGCAACTGCCCCTCGCGCTGTTCAGCGTGGTCAGCGAGCAGCCGCGCGTCGCATGCGGTCCGCTCCCAGTTCGGAGCGGGTAGTGCGAGGTCGGCGGCGATCCACTGCGCTAGGTAGTAGAGGTGTTTGACGGCCGTGGGGGGAGCGGCGCGAGTCCTGTCGTGTCTGAGAAGCGGGCCTCCCCCGATCGCCTTCGGCCAAGGTGCGTTATTCGGCCCATAGATCAGCCGTTCTCGGCAGTATTCCCGCGATGGGGAACACAGACTGCAGGCGACGGCGCGAGCTAGCTTCGTCCATCACCGTGTGCCCCGGCTGTCATGGTGCTCTCGATGGGGAAGGCACCGGACTACGGTGCCGCTCCTGCGCTGCGGTGTACACGGTGAAGGACGATCTGCCGATCCTGATTCCTCCAGGCGTGGGGTTCCTCCAGCCAGATACACGCTGGGTGCCGGAGCGGGCGATTCGGTCCTATCCTCGCCTCCGCGCCGCCCTCGACCGAGTCCGCGGCCGGATAGCCGTCGAGCCGGTGTATAAGACCGAAGCGGCCCGTGCTCTGGTGAGGCAATTCGCCGACTCGTTTGCGGTCGGATCGGTCGTACTGAACGTGGGCTCCGGCAGCACGCGGTATGGCTCGGACATTCTCAACGTCGAGATCGCGCCCGGCATAGAGGTCGACATCGTCGGCGTCGCAGAGTTCCTGCCCATCCAAGCCGCCTCCGTCGACGGGGTCATCCTGATGGCAGTCCTCGAACACGTGCAGAGCGCAGCCAAGACGCTGTCCGAGGTGCGGCGCGTCCTCCGGCCGGGAGGACTCCTGCACGTAGATGTCCCGTTCATCCAGGGCTACCACGCAGCTCCGGGCGACTATCGGCGCTACACCGAGCAAGGACTTCGCACCGAACTCCAGCAACTCGGATTCCTCGTCGAAGATTCAGGAGTCGCCATCGGTCCGGCGTCTGCGATGGCGTGGATCGCTTCCGAGTTTCTCGCCCTGCTGATCTCTGGACGTAGCGCGCTCGGGTATCGCATCGCGAGAAACGTCACCGGCATCGTGGCCTCGCCGATCAAGTACGCCGATCGCTGGCTCGCGACCCATCCTTTTGCCGACCGGATCCCGAGCGCCGTCTGGACGCGCGCCAGATGGCCGGGCTGACGTCGCGGTTCTCCAAGAGGCGCCGCCTGACCGTCTCCCCGGCCCCGCCTTCGAAGAGGACGTTGTCGGGAACGACGATCGCGGCCCGACCGCGTTTGATCTCAAGCAGTGACCGGACGACTGGAGAAGGTTGAGCTGCTTGTTGCTTGTCGTCGCCCAACAATTCTCGCGAGGTACGTCATGTCCTCGCCCTCCATTCGAAACCAGGCCCCCATCTCGGCATTCATGGCCTCGATCCCGCGGACGTTAGGCCACTACTGGGCCAGGGACATGCAGACCTGCTCGACTCTCGAGCGTGTGCGAGATGGAGTGCCTCGATATGCGCGTAATGCGTTTCAACCGGGTCCAGCCGGCTGGGCAAAGAGGGGCGACGCCCGCGACGATGCGGGATGAGGTGTTCCAGCTTCGAGGACCGGGGTGCTCGCCGTTGCGGCAGGGAGACCGCCTACTTGAGGTCGGAAGCTGGCAGCCGAGATTGAGCGATCGTTCGGTGTCTCCACAACAGACCAGCACGGAAAGTGATCCACATCACGTCCGACCTTCTCGCCGAGGGCCTTTGCTGGTCGTACACGATCCTCCTTGGGGCCGTCTCAGCAGGCACACCTCAGGTGCGGCCATGCTTAGCTGCTGAGAAGCTGGATCAAGGTCTCGAGGTCGGCTTGAGGGTTCGCACGTTGTCCCGATCTCTCCGTAATCGCCCTTATTCTCACGGCTGACCTGGAAATCAGCGGTTTGCAGTGCAAGATCGCTCCGCAAAGGTTCCAGTCCCGGGACCAACGTCTCGTTGGGTGTGCGCATAGACAAGTCAGCTTGCCGTTCGGCGAGAAGTTGATGACCTCTCCGTTGCGCAAAGGAGCAGCGTCAGCCCGAGCGTGTCAGTCGAGCGTCAAGGCGCTCGCAGGACGTAGCCCATGCCTCTCACGGTGTGGAGCACCCGAGGCTCTCCGCTGGCCTCGAGCTTGCGTCGCAGGTATGAGACGTAGACCTCCACCGTGTTTGACGAGGCTTCCAAGTCATATCCCCAAACGCGCGCGAAGATGAGGTCGCGCGTCATGACCTGCCGCGGATGCAGCATCAAGAGCTCGAGCAGCCGGTACTCGGTTCGGGTGAGCGCGAGGTCGCGCTCCGCCCGGGCGGCGTTACCGGCATGGAGTCGGATATCGGCAAACTCGAGCGGCTCTTCCCTCAACTCCTGGCCGCTGCGCCGCAGCAGAGCACGCACGCGCGCGAGTAGCTCTTCGAGCGCGAATGGCTTGACCAGGTAGTCGTCGGCGCCCGCGTCGAGTCCGACGACGCGATCATCGATCCCGTCGCGGGCCGTAAGCATGAGGATCGGGACCTTCGATCCCGCCGCGCGCAACCTGCTGCACACCTCGATGCCGTCTGGTCCGGGCATGGCGACATCGAGGAGAATCGCCTCGGGCTGCAGGACGGGCACCGTCTGCAACGCCTCTCCTCCGGACGCGGCGATGGCGACCTGATAGCCGTTCAAGCGGAGCGCGCGCGCGAGGGCGTCGCGGACGGCGCGCTCGTCCTCGACTACGAGGATCGTCATCCGCGACATCCTGCGGCCGGAACCTCAGAAAACGCTAAGGACACCATCTCGGTCCGCGCTCGACTCAGCCAGACGGCAGCGACACGGGCTCTGGCTGGGTCGGGATGTGCATCACGAGCTGGGCGCCGCCGTACGGCGCGCGCTGGGCAAAGGCGCTGCCGCCATGTGATTCCGCCACCTGACGGACGATCGCCAGCCCAAGTCCCGACCCCGGTCGGCTGCGGGCGGCGGGACTTCGATAGAAGCGCTCGAAGACGTGCGGCAAGTCGGCGTCGCTGATGCCGGGACCGTGATCGCGCACCGTGAGTCTTCCCGCATGCAGAGATACCTCGACGGGACCGCCGGGCGGGCTCCACTTCGCCGCGTTCTCGAGCAGGTTGACGACCGCCCGCTCTAGGGCGTCACGGTCGCCGACGACCACCGTCGGCTCGAGCCGGATCTCGAAGTGGACGTCTGCGCCACGGGTTGCGGCCCGCTCGATCGCCGCGCCGACTACCTCGTCGAAGTGGACCCGCTCCCGAGTCGCCAGGCTGGTTCCGTCGCGCGCCAGGTGGATCAGGTCGCCGACGAGCACCGACAGCTCCTGGGCTTGGCCGCGGAGATCGCCGAGCATCTGTTCGCGTTCCCCCGGCTCGAGCCTATCCGCCTCGTCGAGCAGCTCGAGGTTGGTGCGCAGGCTGGTCAGCGGCGTCCGCAGCTCGTGCGAGGCGTCGGCGACGAGCTGGCGCTGTGCGGTGCGCGAGCGGCGCAAGGCTTCCAGCATGCGGTTGAAGGCCGCGGCCAGCCGACCGAGCTCGTCGCGGCGGCCGTCATCGATGTGAGCGGAGAGGTCTTGCGTGTGGGCCACGTATTCGGCCGCGGCTGTCAGGCGCCCGACGGGCCCTATCGCCGACCGCGCCACCACGAACCCGGCAGCGGCCGCGATTGCCACACCGCCCGCCGCGACCAGAACCAGCAGCACTGCCAGCCGCCGCAGCACGCGGTCGACCTCGGTCAACGACCGCGCGACCTGGAGCGCACCGACGGAGCCCTGGGGCCGCGTGGTGAGAATGCGCACATGGACTCTGTCGACGTGAGCGTCCTGCAGCAGCCGGCCGCCCTCGGGTAGATCTCGGGCTGACGCCGGGACGGGCAGAGGGGTTGTGCCTCCACCGGGGCGCACCGTCTGGCCGCTAGGCAGAACCACCTGCAGATAGCCGCCGGCGGCACCGAACCGAGGTGGCGGCAAGTGAAGATCGCGGACGGCATTCGGTGGAGGCAGCGGCGCCGCGGCCACCCGCGCCGCCAAGGCGCGAAGCGACCTGTCCACCTCGCCGCGCAGCTCGGAACGCACGATGACGTAGGCGAGGCCAGAGAGCACCAGGATGGCGGCTGCAACAGCCCCCGCGGCCAGCAAGGTAACACGTGCGCGGAAACTCACCGAGGACAGGATCTTGGACGATCCTGGGACGACATAAGACAGAGCCTTAGGACGTCTCACATTCGTCTAAGCGTTGCGGTCGACGATCCCCCGCCGGCAGTACTTCCTGCACGCATCGATTAGAGAGGATCGTCTGTTCTACCTCAGCTACATCTTCGCCGAGCTGCGTCGCCGTAAGGGCCGGACGCTGTTGACGGCCCTCGGCCTGGCGGTGGGAGTCGGACTGGTGGCCACTGTCACCGCGCTGTCGAAGGGCCTCAACAACGCGCAGGACGAGGTGCTAAAGCCTCTCACCGGCGTTGGTACCGACATGTCGGTCCAGCGACCGCTGAGGGTCAGCGGCTCGGGCAGCAACCAGACCTTCCGGCCGGGGCCGGGCGGCGGGGGCCTGTCGGCGAGCGAGCAGGAGGAGCTGCGCAGGGAGAACGGCGGCACCCGCTTTGGCCTGCGTAACCGCGCCAAGCCCGGCCAGACGTTCGAGACCGACAACTTCGTCACCACCGACCTCTCCTTCCCGGAGTCGCAGGCGGACAAGGTCAGCCAACTCGCGGGTGTCGAGGCAGCTGCACCGGCCCTGACGCTCAACCGGCTGCACGTCTCCGGGAAGGTCCCGAAAAACGCCGGGAACCAGCAAGGCGGCTTCGCCGGCGGCCCGGGCGGCGCGCCGGGCGGTGGCGCGCCGGGTGCCGGCGGGCCGAACTCGATCACCTTCGATCAGTCGACGATCTCGGGCGTCGCGACGAGCCAGCCCGACCTGGCGCTCGTGACGCCGTCGCAGATCACGTCCGGCACCTACTTCAAAGCGGGCGGCAAACGCGACGCGATCCTCTCGACCACCTACGCGCAGCGCAAGAAGCTGAAAGTCGGCGACACGCTCGACATCAAGAAGAAGACCTACAAGATCATCGGTCTCGCCAAGCTGCCGCTCGGGGGGCAGAGCTCCGACATCTACATCAGGCTCGGGGAACTGCAGGCGCTTTCAGGTCGCAACGGACGGGTCAACGTGCTGCGCGTGCGCGCCGACTCCGCCGATGCGGTCGACGCGGTCCAGAAGCGGATCGAGGCGTCGTTCGCCGGCTCGCAGGTGACGACGGCGAAGGACCTTGCCGACAAGGTCTCCGGCTCGCTGGTCGACGCCAAGAACCTCTCCAACAAGCTCGGCACCGCGCTCGCGATCGTGGCGCTGGTAGCGGCGTTCTTGATCGCCGCGCTGCTGACACTCTCGAGCATCAACAAGCGGACTCGCGAGCTCGGCACCTTGAAGGCGATCGGCTGGACGCAGCGGCTGGTCGTCCGTCAGGTGACGGGCGAGTCGCTCGCCCAAGGCGCGCTTGGCGGCGTGCTCGGCGCCTTGATCGGCATCGCCGGCGCCGCACTGATTACGGCCTTCGCGCCCCACCTGCACGCGACGGTCGCCGGTGCCACTGGTGGAGGCGGTGGGCCAGGGCCCGGCGGCGGCTTCGGCGGTCCCTTCGGGCAGGGGCAAGTGCAGTCCGGCTCCAGCACCGTGACGCTGAGCGCTCCGATCGACATCGCGCTGATCCTGTTGGCCGTCGGGCTCGCGCTGGTCGGCGGCCTCGTGTCCGGCGCCGTTGGCGGTGCGCGGGTCGCACGTCTCCGGCCGGCCGCAGCACTACGCAGTGTGGAGTAATCCAAACCGATGGTCACGACAAGGAAATACATGTACGAGCTAGAGAACGTCACCAAGACCTACGGGCAGGGTGATCACGTCGTGCGCGCGGTGGACGGAGTGGACCTCACCGTCGCCGAAGGCGAGTTCCTCGTGATCGCCGGCGCGAGCGGTTCGGGCAAGACCACGCTGTTGCAACTGCTCGGAGGGCTCGATCGGCCAAGCGGCGGGCGCGTCGTGTTCGAAGAGCGTGACCTGGCCAAGCTGGGCGACGACGAGCTCGCCCGGCTGCGTCTGCGCACGCTCGGGTTCATCTTCCAGCAGTTCAACCTGATTCCCACCCTCACCGCGCGCCAGAACGTGGAATTGGCCATGGCTCCGACGGGCATCCGCAAGGAGGAACGCCGTCGACGCGGCGAGTCGCTCCTCGACAGCGTCGGCCTGGCCGCCCGCGCCGAGCACCTGCCTTCGATGCTGTCAGGCGGAGAGCAGCAGCGGGTGGCGATCGCACGAGCCCTGGCGAACGAACCGCGCGTGCTACTGGCAGACGAGCCCACCGGCAACCTCGACACGCGTACCGGCGAGGAGATCGTGAACCTGCTGACCGGCTTGGCCGAAGACCGCAACCAGACCATCATCCTCGTCTCCCACGACAGTGGCATCGCCGAGCGCGCGCCGCGCTTGGCGCGCATGCGCGATGGCCACCTCGAGGCAGCCGCGCGCAACGAGGCGACCGCGTGAGGACGGCGCTCCCGTGCCTCGCTGCCTGCGCGCTCGCACTCGCGCTCCCGGCCTGCGGCGGCGACAGCACGACAAGCAGCCCGTCCGGCCAGCCTTCGGGCCAGCCGCCGGGCGAAGCCCAGCGGGCCCAGTTCCAGAAGCTCGCCACGTGCCTACGTAAGAACGGCATCGCGATGCCGCGACCTGGTCAGGGTGGCCGCCCGCCATCGATGAACGGCAGGATGCAGCAGGCTCTACAGGGGTGCCGCCGCTACCTGCCCAAGGGCGGCGCGCCCCCCGGCGGCTTTGCCCCGCCAGGGGGCTCTGGCAACGGCAGCTAAGCGCGGCGGCCGGCTACCACCCCCTACGCATTCGGCTTCGATGACGAGATCCATAGGAGCTCGATAAGCGCCTCGAGGTCGGCTCGAGGGTTCGCACGTTGTCCGATCTCCCCACTTGCTGAGCCAAACTTCGCTTGGCTACTGGCATCGCGACGAGGTGTAGGTTGGGAGAGTGGGATGCCTTCCCGCCGTTGAGAGCCGCCTAACGCCGCTGGGCCGCTGGTACTACTGGCGCATCACTGGCGCATGAAGGACGCGGGCGATGACCCCGGGCCACCCTTCACGGTGCGCGGGACTCCTGAGGCCTCCTGGGACGTACCGGCTGAACGTCGAGCGGTCCGCGCGGTCACGACCGGTACGATCGCGTACTGATCCCGCCCACTCGAGCGAACCCTTTGCCGTCCACCCGCGTATGACCCCCTCGACACGGTCCCGGCCTCAACCCGAACCCGCCCGAGAGCGTGCCCTCGGGTACATGGAGGCAACGCAATGAAGCGGATCCCAGCCCTCGTCCCCCTAGTCGTCCTCGTGGTGGCTGCGCTCGCCGTCGCCGGCTGCGGCAGCAGCAACAACAGCAGCTCAAGCTCGACCGCGCCGGCGACCACCGCGAGCACCCCCGCGAAGCCAGCCGGCGCGAAGGGTGGTGGCAGCACGCTGAAGGTCTCCGCCGACCCGAGTGGGCAGCTCAAGTTCACCACGACCTCGCTCAGCGCGAAGGCCGGCAAGGTCACGATCGACATGTCAAACCCCGCGTCGATCCCGCACGGCATCTCCGTCGAGGGCAACGGCGTCGACAAGACCGGAACCACGGTCAATCAGGGCGGCACCGCGACGGTCACAGCGACGCTCAAGCCCGGCAAGTACACCTTCTACTGCCCCGTGCCCGGCCACAAGGCCGCCGGCATGACTGGCACGCTCACCGTCACGTGACCCGGCCCACGGCGCCGTGGGGCGGCGGGCCCGTTTTTGCGACGGCCCTGGCCGGATAGCCCCTGGCGGCCGGGGTACGCCCGCGCGAACGCCTCCCGCGCGGCGGATCGTGGGCTCGGTCCGCGCGGAGGCTGGCGCGCACGCTCGCACGCGATCCGGTCTATCTGATGATCAAGCGGCCGACCACGCCGATCCGCCGGCCCGGGCAGGCGCTCGTCTTGGCACAGTGGAAACCGGCCCAGACGGTCCCATGGGATCCGATGGCCGCGCCGCCATAGAAGAAGCGGTCCCCGAACGTCTCGCTGTCGGCGCCGTTCACGAGCGGCTGCGACGGATCGTTCACCGAGGCGCTCCAGAAGCGCGGCCGCCGGCCGATTGCGTTGCGCGTCACGGTGATGTAGCCGTTGAAGCGGGCGCCGTCGGTCGTGCCCAGGTAGGACAACGCGACCTCTCCGCGCTTGCGCACCGCGACCGCCACCCGGCGGACCATCCGCACGCCGGGCGCGGCGACCATGGCCGGCGCACTCCAGCTCGCGCCGCGGTCGCTGGAAGTCGTGAGGTAGGGCAGGCCGCCCGGGCCGCGATAGGCGAAGTACAGGTCGCCGTGGCGCCCGGCGACGGTCCCGGTCGTGTAAATGTCCTGGAGACCGTCGGCGATGCGGGGACGAAAGCGCCAGGTCGCGCCCTCGTCGCGGCTGACCGCGAGGCCGAGCCTGCCGCACAGGACGGTCGGGAAGTAGAGCACGCCGTCGGAGCCCACAACGCCCGGGCGCGAGGGGTGGCGTTCCGCGCAGCCCGGCGGCTGCGGTGGGTCTGAGAAGCCGCCGGTGAAGGCAAACGTCTGGCCGCCGTCGAGCGACCTGTAGCACCACAGCTTGCTGGGCGCGGTATCGATCTCGTTGGCGCAGTAGTAGACGACGTGCGGATAGCCGACGGGCCGCGCTCCGCCGGCCGGGGCCGGACCCTCGATCAGCTTCTCGCCGCCTTGGGAAGGACAGGGCACGCCGGCGCCAGTGCGCCAGTGGTCGCCGTCGTCATCGCTCCAGGACACCCGCGCGCCGCACAGACGCGGCGGCGTCGTGACGAACCAGATACGAGACATCCGCGGATCGATGCTCATCCAGGGCGGTACGAGGCCGCCCGTCGTCGGTCCGCCGGAGCCGAGCTTGGTCCATGTCGCGCCGAGGTCGCGCGAACGCATGACCCACTCGGGTCCCTGCACCGTGTTCTGGGGCGGCGGCGAGTTGTTCTCGAGCAGTGGCGCGTAGAAGACTGAGCCGAAGCGGCTCACCGCGACCGACGCCGCCTCGCTCGTCGTACCAACGAACGTCTCGCACGGAACCGGCGCTGAGCGACGGCCGCCGGGCGCGCGGACGCCGCCGCTGTAGTGGGCTACGGCGGGCCGCGTCCGATCGCAGCCGAGTCCCTTCGGACGCTTTCTCGCCAGCGCGGTCGGCGCGTTCGAGCCCGCCACGGCAAGGAGCGCCACCAGCAGCGCACACCCGCGGATGCCGATAGCCACGCGTCAATCGTACTCTTGGGGCACTAAGCGGCCGGGGCCTGCGGGCTGCCCTCGAGCTCCTTCACAGCCAGATCGAAGGTGGGGAACGCCAGGAACTCGACGATCTTGAGGTTCCGGAAGCGCACGAGGTGGCCGGCCTCAATTCCCTCCACATCAAGCCCGCTCTCGCGCCCGCGCCCGCTGAGCCAGATCTGCGCGACCACGTCCTCGCCGCGCACGTGGCTCTTCCCGACCTCGAGCTGAAGGGACTCCCAGGCCTCGGTCGCAGCTTGCCAGAACTCGACGATCTCCCGGTGTCCGACGTAGCGGTCGCGCATTCCGGGGAACACACCGCTCGGTCGGTACGAGCCCTGCGGATCGAAGTACTGAGGAATGCACTCGAGGCGCCCCTCGACGAAGGCGTCGTAGATGTCGAAGAGCAGAACGAGTTCCGGGCTCGAGCCCATTGAGTGGAGCCTAGCCTCACTCGAACCGGCGCCTATAGGGTCGGCTGATGCGGCGATCTGACGGTCGAGGACGACCGCCGCCAGGTCGCCGGGCTGTCCGCTGACATCCTCATTCCTGATCCCGCACGCGCTGCACGCTCGCCCCGCAAGAGACGACCCGCGTTGCGCCCCTGGCCAGCGTCCTCAAGGTCGTAGGCGGCTCCGAAGACGAGCGTCCGGATGGCTGACTCGCTGGCAAGCGGATCGTGATTCGCAAGAAACCATCGACTGCGGCGGCCCGCGCCCCGCACCGCCGGCTGGGGCCAGCCGTAGTCTGCCGCAATCCGCGTGTCTGGTTTCACCGATGGCGCGTGGGTTGGATGCAAGCGACCATGTCGGTTTCGGCATCGAGATAGCGCTTGAGGTGATGACGGAGCAGCGAGGGCCCAGGGCAGGCGGTCGCACAAGGCATCGGGGACTGGGTCTTGCCGGCGCGGTGCTCGGCGGCATCGTCGCCTATGACCTTGCGCAGCGCCGCCACGCGATTCTGCGCAACTTCCCCATCGCGGGGCATTTCCGCTATCTGCTGGAGGCCCTTGGCCCCGAGTTGCGACAGTACATCGTCACGTCCAACAACGATGAGCGCCCGTTCTCGCGGGACCAGCGCCGATGGGTCGAGGCGTCCTCAAGGCGCGAGCGCAACACGTTCGGCTTTGGCACCGATGACGAGGTCGAAGCCGTCGACAACCTGCTGATCGTCAAGCACTCGCCGTTTCCCGCCGCGGCACCCGGTGAAGGCGAGCCGGGCGGGCCACCGGACTACGGGCTTCCCGCCGGGAAAGTGCTGGGCGGCGCACACGGACGCGCCCGCGCGTTTCGGCCGGAGTCGGTGGTGAACATCTCGGGCATGAGCTACGGGGCGCTCTCGGAGCCCGCCGTCGAGGCCATGAACCGCGGTGCAGCAGCGTCGGGGTGCCTTCACAACACGGGTGAGGGCGGACTCGCGCCGCCGCACCGGCACGGCGGACATCTGGTCTTCCAGATCGGGACCGGCTACTTCGGATGCCGCAACGAGCGGGGCGGTTTCAGTCTCGGCAAACTCAGCGAACGACTCGATGAGGCGCCTGTGCGCGCCCTCGAGGTCAAGCTCTCACAGGGGGCCAAGCCGGGCCTCGGCGGGCTCTTGCCCGCGCGTAAGGTGAGCCGGGAGATCGCCGCCATCCGCGGCGTCGCGCCCGACGAGGATTGTGTCAGCCCCCCGGCCCACTCTGCCTTCCGCAACGTGGAGGAGCTGATCGAGTTCGTGGAGATGCTCGCCGCCGAGACAGGCCTGCCGGTGGGCATCAAGTCGGCCGTCGGCGAGGGCGACTTCTGGGAGGAGCTCGCTGACCGCATGTCGGCGACGGGCGGCGGCCCGGACTTCATCAGCGTCGACGGCGGCGAGGGGGGAACCGGCGCCGGGCCCCTGGCCTTCTCGGATCACGTCGCCTTGCCGTTCAAGGTCGGGTTCGCGCGCGTGTACTCCACCTTTGCCCGAGCCGCCCTGGCCGACGACATAGTGTTCATCGGTGCCGGCCGCCTGGGGTTCCCCGACTCTGCGCTGTTCGCCTTCGCACTCGGCTGCGACATGGTCAGCGTCGGCCGTGAGGCGATGCTCGCGGCGGGTTGCATCCAGGCGATGCGCTGCCACACCGGCCGCTGTCCGACCGGTGTCGCCACCCAGTCGCGCTGGTTGATGCACGGCCTCGACCCGCAGGTCAAGTCCCATCGGGTGGCCAACTACGTCGCGACTCTCCGCGCCGAGCTCCTAGCCCTCGCGCGCTCGTGCGGCGTCGTTCACCCGGCCCTCGTGACCCCGGACCACATCGAGATCGTCGGCGAGCGCTACAGCGCCACGCGCGTGGCCGACGTGTTCGGCTACGAATCCGACTGGCCCCTCCTCTCCGCAGCCCGACGGGCCGAAATCGAATCGCTCTCCCACGCCTCGCCGCCGCACCCATCTGCGGTCCCGCCGGTCGGGCGACCGTAGCGACCGCAACACCGGTCATATCAGCGCCGCGTCGGCCCGTGCGCCGAGCCCAGCTCGGCTCGGGCTCGGCGCTGGGCGTCAGTGGCGCCTGAGCGAGCTGCGCTCGCTGGCTAACGAAGGGACGGCTTACCGTGCCGAGCTGGCAGAAGGCACCGGTGCGGCGCGGTAATACGCTCCGGGCATGGATATTCAATTCATTGCCAGCATCGCGGTGATCACGCCGGATCCGCAGAAGAGCCGCGAGCTGTTCATCGATGCGTTGGGTCTCCCGCTCGAGGCGAGTCCCGGCAGCGACTACTTCCACAGCGAGCTGGTCGAGGGCAGCAAGCATTTCGGGGTGTGGCCGCTGTCGGAGGCCGCTCAGGCGTGCTTCGGAGCACCGAACTGGCCGGCGGATCGCACCGTCCCGCAGATGAGCCTTGAGTTCGAGGTGCACGACGCGGACGCTGTTCAGTCCGCCGCCGAGGAATTACGCCGGCGGGGATTTACTCTGCTGCACGACCGGCGCAAGGAGCCGTGGGGCCAAACGGTGGCTCGGCTTCAATCGCACGAAGGCTCGATCATCGGGATCTCGTTCGCGCCCTCGCTGCACGACTGACCGATTACGAACCACCGTCGTGGCGCAGGCCGCGAGCGTCGGGGCACTGCCGACCACGAACCTGCTCCGCGCGGAAGGCAGAACTCTCACGACGGTCCGAACCGCTGGATGCGGGACCGGAGGTAGTGTGGCCCGGTGGACGTTCCGGAGACTCGTTACGCACGCAGCGGTGATCTGCAGATCGCCTATCAGGTCGTTGGCGAGGGGCCGCCGGACATCGTGCTGATCTCCTCGTACCTGTCGAACGTCGAGCTCTTCTGGGAGCTGCCGTCCTTTGCGCGCTTCTTCGGGCGGCTCGCGTCGTTTTCTCGGCTGATCCTGTTCGAACGGCGCGGGAGCGGGATGTCCGACGGGATCGCGGGAGCGACGCCGTTGGAGGAGCAGATCGATGACGTCCAGGCAGTGACCGACGCGGTCGGCTCTGATCAGCCGGTGCTGTTCTCGTATCTCGAGGGTTGCGGCTTGACGGCGCTGTTCGCCGCCTCCCATCCGGACCTGGTGCGGGCGCTGGTCCTGGTGTCGCCGCAGCCCCGCTTGGTGGCAGGACCGGGATACGAGTGGGCGCCGAGCATCGAGCAGCGCGCGGCATTCGTGAAGGACATAGTTGAGTTCTGGGGCACGGACTCGCCCGCAAACCCGTTGGCTGCCCTCGTTGCCGGTCAGGACGAGCGGCTGCGACGTCTGATGGCGCGCATACAGCGCCTGGCGATGAGTCCTGCTGCCGCTGCCGCGTCGCTGGCGATGATCGGCGAGACGGATGTGCGTAACGTCCTGGCCAGCGTGCAGTGCCCGACGCTGGTGCTGCGCCCTGAGGAAGAGACGTACCTCGACGAGCGCCACTCGCGCTATGTCGCCGAGCACATTCCAGACGCCCGCTATGCGGAGCTTCCTGGGGAGGGGCCGTTTTGGCTCGGCGAGGAGGAGGCCGTCGCCAACGAGATTCAGCATTTCCTGACCGGCGTACGGCGACCCGTCGTCAGCGACCGTGTGCTCGCGACGGTGCTGTTCACCGACATCGTCGGCTCGACCGAGCGTGCCGCAGAGCTGGGCGATAGCGCTTGGCGGTCCCTTCTCGAGCGCCACGACGGCCTGGTACGCGAGGAGGTCGAGCGCCACCGCGGGCGGTTCGTGAAGTCACTCGGCGACGGGGCGCTTGCCGTGTTCGACGGTCCCAGCCGCGCGATCAGCAGCGCGACCGCTCTCCGCGACGGGGTCCGCGACCTCGACCTGGAGATTCGCGCTGGCCTGCACACCGGCGAATGCGAACTGCTCCCAGGCGACGACGTCGGCGGGCTCGCGGTTCACATCGGCGCGCGCGTCAGCAGCCTCGCCGGACCAAGCGAGGTGCTCGTCAGCAGCACAGTCCGCGACCTCATCGTCGGCTCAGGCCAGACACTGACCGACCGCGGTGAGCACGAGCTCAAGGGCGTTCCCGGACCGTGGCGGATCTTCGCGGTCGGCTAGTCAAGACCTCCGAAGCCCCATTCGAGCCGCCCTCTTCGGCGCCGCCGCTAAAAGGAAGACGTCCTATGCGTCGTACTGGCCGCCGAGCTCCGCCGCCTGGGGCCTACCTTTGTGCCCTGCTTCTTTAAGGATCGGCGGGACCTCGGGGTCGGAGACGAAGTTCTGCCAACCCGCCTGATCCCAGTCGAAGAGCACCCAGACCCGGTCGTCCTCATTGGGATCGCGAAAGACGGTCGAACCCTTGGACCCGTGCTGCTTTCGCTTCTCAGCGCCTGTGGTTGAGAAGATGTTCAGGAAGCGGTCGAAGTCCTCGACCGTGGTCGTTGCAAGGATCAACTGTCTCCTCCTCTGAGGTATCTCGGCACCCCCGCTCGACGCCGATGGAGACGCGAGTGTACGCCCGTCCCGCCTGAGCTGCATCGAGTTCAGTCGACGACCCTCCGCGAGCACGACTGACGTTCGCGTTCGAGGGTTCGCACGTTGTCCCGACCTCCCCGCTGACCCTTGCCCAAGCAGTCAGTCAGGCCGTATTAGTCGAGCGCGCCGCTGGGGAGCACGAAGCGAGACGGTGCCCTAGGTTCGGGCCGGCCGCTCGCGTTGATACGCGATCCGTGGAGACCGTGTCGGGGCGATGTCTGCGGCGAAGCCTCAGGTTTCCCACCGTGGGCGAGGATCCACGTCATGACTGCCTCGAAGTCGGCCCCTTCGGCGACGAGCGCCGCCCGCTCGATGACGGTTCCGCCCGAGGGATGAGCCCGAGCCAGTCGAATGACCAGAGACCGAATCGCGTCTTCCTCCACGTACCCCACCGTAGTCCTTTGCGGGCCGGTACGGGTCCTCGTCCGAGCCCGACGTCGCGGAGGCTGCACGGCTCCGCCCCTCCGTGGCAGCACGCGTGGGTCGAGCTAAGGTGACGCCGGGGTTGCTGCGAAGTCCATCGCAGCCTGCACCGTGGGGAAGAGCTGTAGCCGAACCACTTTGTTGTCGTTCGGCCGGATCGTGTACAGGCAGCCGAAACGCTGGTCGACCGCTGCCCCGCTGTGCCTCCCCGTTCCCCAGAGCCGCAGATCCACGACGAACCGCCCTTCGCCGACCTCGAAGACCTCGAGCGGATCGAACCTGATCTCCTCCCAGGTCTCCAGCATCGCCTCCCATTGCCGGCGCATGCTCTCGTGGCCGCGGTACGGGCCAGTGCCGGTGAACACCGCGGAGACATCGAACTCCGCGTCCTCGGCGTATTGCTCCTGCATAAGGTCGAGCTCGCGGCAGTTCACCCACTCGAAACCCTGCCTGAACTGCTCATGGATCTCCGGTGACGCCGTCCGCGGCATGTCGCAACGATACCGTGCGACTCGGGGTTTCAAGGCTGCTCCGCCCTCCGTGATCCCAATCTCTGCAGATTCCAAGTGAGTGCGTGTAACCCGGCGCATTGTCCTCCTTGTGGCAGTCACTATGGGACACTCGGCCCAGGTAAGTGACGCACTGAGGGAGCGGGCTTGTCACGGCCATGGAGGCCGCGCACCGCTCAGGCTGAGGCCAATCGTCGGCTGGTCCAGCTAGCGAGAAGTCGGCTAGGGGAGGGATTCTCCGCTTAAGACGCGCCCGTTGGGCGAGGAGTAGAGTTGGTGTCCTCATCGCTCGTTAGGTCTCTCTTCTCTCTTCCTCGCGCGCGCCTGCTCTAGAGAGGGGCAAGGAGATCTGAGGATCATGCCGAGCACAGAACGACGGGTCGCAGTACAGGCCGCCCGACGTCGCGGGGGCTTGCACCGCGCAGACGGCAACCGGCGGGTTGGGCGAGCGATCCATGCCGGGAACGGCGCGCCGGCCACCCGCATGGGGGGTGCGTGGATCAACGGCCGCGAGGCGGGCGGCTCAAATCCTCGCTTTGAGCACCTCCGCGAATCCCACGACTAGAGCCAGGCCCGTCGGGCGCCCGAAGTTGAGCCGCGGCTTCCCCGGACTGGCCCGGGCGGGCGGCAGCGGGGCGGGCGGCCAGCGCCGGTCATGCCGCCTGAGACCGTCGCGCTCGGGCACGCAGCAGGAGTCCGCGACGGCTGCGTGACCACAGCCGGTCGGCGGTCGCCCACGCCGCGAAGCACAGGCCGCCGACCGTGCCCGTGACGGTCATCAGCACCCCCGCGGCCGCCGCCGCCGCGACCCCGTCGCTGCCGAGGATCAGCACCGCGGCGGCGGCGCCGACGCTAGGACCGACCGGAAGCTGACCGAGCGCGACGACGGCGATCAGCACGGCGATCGCATCGAAGAACGAGGCGTCGACGCCGACGGCGTGCAGCAGCATCCAGTTGCGGAAGATCTGCGCGAAGACGGCGACCAGCACGAAGCCGATCACGCGGCTTCCGCCGCGCACGCTGCGCAGCACGGTGAGGCCGCTCCACAGGTCGCGGCCCTTGCGCAGGGCGAGATGTCGAAGGCCCGCGCTGGCCAGTGCGATCACCGCGATGGCGATGATCGGCAGCCACCACGGCAGGCCGAGCGGACCGATCAGGGTGAACGAGGTGAGCGCGGCCAGCGCTGCCTCGACGGCCAGGATCGGAAACTCGGCGGCGATCAAGGTCGGCACCTGCGGACTGACGACCGGGGAGGAGCGCCGCAGCGCGGCGATCCTCGCGGCGATCCCGAGCTGCCCGTTGATAACACCGCCCAGAACCTGCATGCTGGACGCGCGGTACAGGACGCGCCGGTCGACCGTTCCACCCGCCGCCCGGATGGTGAGATGCCAGGCCTCGCTGCGCGCGAGCAGCGCGACGATCTGAAGCAGCACGGTCACGGCGAGCACCCACGTGGCCACGTCCGAGAGCGCAGCCGTGAACTGGTGGCGTCGCCCGGCGAGCAGGAACACCAGGACCGCTGCGGTGGCCACCGAGCCCACCACCGTGATGAGCACCCGTCGGCGACGCCCAAAGTCCCGCAGGGCGGCAGCCAGCTCGCCCGGGCGATTCAGGCGGCGGGGTCGCGGCGACAGGCCAACCGGTTCGCTACGCATGAGGCGGCCTAGGTCGATAGCCGCCGGCGCCGGAGCCGCTCCAAACGGGGGCGCCCGAGGCTGACCCTGCGGTTGCGACTGACGATCCGCCCCGCGGCGAGCTTTGCCCTGCCGGCGTTCGGGGGTGCTCGATCGGGACAACACGCTCACGTCGGGCCTCCCGAGCTCCTTCGCAGTCGTCGATCATCCCCGCCCACGTAGGTCAGCTGGGCAGGCCGGACCTCTGTCCGCGGGGACGGCCGGTTCAACAGGTCGTCGATGGAGAGAGCGACCTGAAGCGGCAGCGCGAGAAGCCTGAGCGCCCACGCCCGTGGCTCTGCGGAACCAGGGCTCACGATCGCTCCGGCAGGGAGCGCGCGCAGTCAGCGTGATAGATCTCGCCGCCGCGGTGAACCGCGTGATCACCGGAAGAAATGTTGGCGGCGCAGATAGGGCAGGAACGCGGGCCCGGGCCGCCGCGGAGCCCGCGCCAGGGGAAGTTCAGTAGCTCGATCCTGCCGGCCCGGAGTCCCCGCGGCTGGCTGCGGTTGCGCTTGGGAATCGGTTTCGCCGACTTCATCGCCGACTGCTCGCGCTGCTCGTCTTCCGTTCGCAACGGATCCGGGCCAGTTCGTCGAGCACCTCGTCGCGCCCGCCGCGCTTCAGCTCGTACTCGCGCACCAGCGTGAGCATGTAGAGGTCGGCGATTTGCAGCGCGGTCGAGCTCTCGGCGGGGTCGAGCGCGTCGTACTCGGGGAGCGGCTCACGGCCCCGCAGCCAGCGCAGCTTGTCGAGCACCTCCCGGCGGTCTTCGTGCGATCGCTCGTAGTCCTCCATGCTCGCCAGCTCGGCCTGGGAGAGCTGAAGCAGCTGTTCGGTCACCCGGCTCGGCTTGAGACGGTCATACCGGGCGAGCATCAGTCCATACGCGCCCGCCGATCGCAAGTCAGCGTCCCACGCGGCCGCCACGTCAACGGTCCGCGAAAACCCCGTCCGAAGGCCGGCAGGTTCCGGCGTGGAGATCGACATACGCAGCTCCTACAACTCGGGGTTGCGTGCCGAGGCTGGGGTCGACACCGCGACGCCGGCCGAGTGTCGGAGCCGGAAAGGCCGCCCGCCGTTTGCTAGGGCGAAGCAACCCTCACAATATCAGCCAACTTCACCCGCGTCCGCATCGGCCGGAAGCTCGCGTCCTCGCGCGCGACGTAGCTTGTTTCGTGAGGACCCCTCGACGGCGGCGGTAGCGCGCTTGCGCCCTGTGAACGTTCGGAAGACGGTCTTGCGGTGACCAGCGTCTCGCTGGCCGTCGGCGTGGGCCTGGTGTGTGCGTTGCTCTCGGCGCTGGGAACGAATCTCGCGTTCCTGTTCAAGTACAGGGGGGCGCTCGCTGCACCGGACGTCGACGTGCGCCATCCGCTGCGCAGCGCGATCGATCTCTTTCGCTCGAAGTGGTGGAGCATCGGCTGGGGTGTGGCGGCGGGTGCGTTCGCGCTGCACGTGGCCGCGCTGTCGCTTGCCCCGCTCTCGATCGGCCAGGCGGTGCTCGCGGGGGGCCTGGTCTTCTTGGCAGTGCTCGCCGAGCGCTTCTTCGGCTTTGAGCTGGGCCGTCGCCAGTGGATCGGGATCGGCCTGGTCGCGGTCTCGTTGAGCCTGCTGACGCTGACCGGCGGCGGCGGAGGGAAGGCCAACTCGGGCTACTCCCTCGCGGGGATGATCATCTTCGAGGGCATCGCCGTCTGTGTCGGCCTGCTCCTCGTCGGCTCTCACCTCATCGAGCGCATCCCGGTGCAGCGCGGAGTGCTCCTGGGCATCGCCGCCGGGCTCGGCTTCGGGATCTCGGACGTGGCGATCAAGGCACTCTCGGGAGACCTCGACAGCGGCCCGGTCGGCCTGTTGAGCCCATGGAGCGTGGTCATCGTGACGGCGGCGGTGTTCTCGTTCTTCGCCTCTGCTCGCAGCCTCCAGCTCGGCGACGGCGTCGCGGTGATCGCCGTCACCTCGGTCGCGGCGAACCTGTCCACGATCCTCGCCGGCCTCGCGGTCTTCGGAGACCGGCTCGGCAACAACCCGCTCGTGGTCGGCGTGCGCGTCGCGGCGTTCGCCCTGATCCTCGTGGGCGCAGCGCTGATCCCCGCGCCCGTGCGCGCCGGCAAATCCCTCGATGAATCAGCCGCGGAGCCTGAGAGCCCAACCAGCAGCCCCGCCTGAGCCAGCTCTCCCGCTGGCGCCCGAGGTCGTCCTCAGGCTCGCGTGAGAGTGCCGACCTTGCCTTCGATGCAGTCGAGCAGCTGGCGGTAGGAGTCGCAGAAGGAAGCCACGCCCTCGCGCTCGAGCTCGGCGGTGATGCGGTCGAGGTCGACGCCGGCCTTGCCCGCGGCGGCCAGAACGTCATGAGCCGCCGGGGAGTCGGCATCCACCGTGCGCGCCACCTCCCCGTGGTCGGCGAACGCCCGGAGGGTCTTCTCGGGCATCGTGTTGACCACGTCGGGGCCTACGAGCTCGCTGACATAGAGGAGGTCCGAATAGCGCGGATCCTTGGTCCCGGTGCTCGCCCACAGTGGCCGCTGGGGCGTGGCGCCGTGGCGCAGGAGCTGCTCCCAGGCCGGGCCAGAGAACTTGGCGAGATAGCGTCGGTAGGCGACGCGAGCGTTGGCGACCGCGACTTGACCGCGCAGGTCGGAATCTTCCGGCAGCTCGGCGTCGACCTTGGTGTCGATGCGCGAGAGGAAGAACGACGCGACCGACGCGATCCCGCTCAGAGGCTCGCCGGCGTCGACACGGCGGCGGAGTCCGCGCATGTACGCGTCGATCACCTCCTCATAACGCTCGACCGCGAACAGGAGCGTGACGTTGACGTTGACGCCAAGACGGGTCAGCCCTTCGATCGCGTCCAGCCCGGCCGTGGTCCCCGGGACCTTGATCATCACGTTGGGCTCGTCCAGACGCTCCCAGAGATCGAGCGCCTGCGCGACGGTCGCCCCGGTGTCGTCGGCGAGCTCGGGCGTGCACTCGAACGAGACGTAGCCGTCGCGCCCCCTGGTGCGATCGTAGGTGTCCCGTAGCTCGCGGGCCGCGGCCCGAACATCGTCGAGCGCAAGCGCGAAGAAGAGCTCCTGCGTGTCGTGCCGGCCGCCCGCGGCAAGCTCGTGGAGCTGGCGGTCGTAGCGATCGGAGCCCGTGATCGCCTTGGCGAATATCGTCGGATTCGAGGTCGCGCCGCTGACCGCGAAGTCGCGGATCAGCTCGCTGAACCGGCCGCTCTCCAAGAGCTCACGCGAGAGCGTGTCGAGCCAGATCGAGACGCCGGCATTCTGCAGGCGTCGTAGACGGTTCTTGTCATCACCGTGCATGGGGTTCCTCTTCTCGTGTGGCGGCGGCGCTGTGCCAGTCCGGCGGGTAGGCGTCGACCATGTACTCATGCATGGCGACCTTCCCGAGCACCGGAGCCCACTGGGATCCGGTTGCTCTCCTATGGAAACGGCTCTTCCGTCGCTGGGGACGAAACTGTCCGTGAGGTCGCCGTTCGGCGTGCGGCCGGCGGTGCTCTGCGCGAAGTCGCTTCGCAGAAGCGGTGAAATGGCCTTGTGACACCACTGTACTCGCTTCTACAGGCCGGCTGATGACGCTCCCCGACGCAAGCGACCGTCCTCGGCCTTCGAGGGCTCGTCAGCGGTCCGCGGCCGCAGGCACCGGATGCTCCGGCGCCGCAGCCGCTTCGTTGCCGGCCGCCTTCCTCGCCTCGCGGGCGAGCATCGCGGTGCCGAGAGTCGCGATGCCGAGGCTACCGAGCGCGGCGGTGATGATCGCAGCGCCCTGTGCCGGGGTGAGGACCTCCTCCCGAAGGCCGAGCGCGACCACGGCGGCCGGCACGCCGAGCTGAGCGGTCGAGATCAGGGCCGGCGGCATCCGCTGTCGACTCACGAGCGCGGCCATGACATGGATGGCGACCGTGAGCACCAGCAGCGCAACGGTGAGGCGCAGGATCGAGGGATGGTGGAGAAGTGCACCAAAGTCCAGACGAGCCCCGACGAGCACGAAGAACAGCGGGACGAAGAACCCGTCGGCGAGACCACGAACCTGTGTGAACAGCCGCTTCGGGCCTCGCAGCGCCGCGACGAGCAGGCCCGTGCCAAACCCGGCGATGAGCACGCTCGTGCCGCTCTCCTGCGCGATCCACGCCAGCGTGAAGAGGACGAGGAGTGACAGGCGGAGATCGAGCGCCCAGCGGCGCCGCTTGGATCGCCGGCGCAGGCGCTGCACCGAAGCGCTTGCAAACATCCAGTGGGCGACGAAGTAGGCGGCCATTACACCGGCGGCGACCAGCGCGCCGCCGAGCGCCGCACTTCCCGCCCGCTCGGGCTTGATGACCAGCGGAATGGCGAGGATCGTGATGACGTCGGCGATGATCACCTGACCGATTAGGGTCAGCACCTCCGGACCAGCCAGCCGCGCCTCCTCGAGCATGGCCAGGACCGCGGCGACCGAGCCCGAGGCGAGGATCACGGCGTACACCGCAGCGTCGCCGGTGTCGGCGAACCACGCCGCGGCAACACCGCCGAGCGGGGCGAGCAGCAAGACGGCGAGCGCGGCGACGGCGCCGCCGCGCAGGGATGCGAGCAGCCGCGGGTCGCGCAGCGGCACGTGTGCCCCGACGGTGAACATCAGCATCGCGAAGCCAACGTCGCCGAGGAACTGCACCGTCGGGTCGGTGGGATCGACCAGGCCGAGCCCGGTCCGCCCGACGATCACGCCCGCCAGGATCTCACCGATCACCACCGGGACAAACACTCTTTCCCCCGCCCCCAGCAGCGGACCAGCCAGACCCGCGAGCACGATCAACGCGAGCACCCCGAAGGTCACCGGCTCAGGCTACGCCGCGCCGACTGACCCTGTGGAGCGACCGTGCGAGGCTTGACGGTCGCAGAGGGTATGTTGCGAGTGGCGCACGCCCCCCCGGAAGGAGACGCAAGATGAGCAGCGCCTTCGTAGTGCTCGCGGTTGGTACCGGCGTCGTAGTGATCGTGGTCGCCGTCGCGGTCGTGCTCGTGGTTCTGATCGTTGCGGTGTCGATGCGGGGCCGTCAACGGCGTGGCGTACAGCGGCGTGGTGAGGCTCGGCGTGACGGATTGGATGAAGCCCGAGGGCGACAAGAGCGGCAGCGCGACCGCGATATTGCGCGGGAGCGGGGAGAGGACGCGGGCCCAGAGCGATAGATGCACGGGACCTAGGAGGCGCGCGGAAAATGGGTCTGGGAGACAAGCTGAGGAAGATGAGCGACTCCGCTCGAAAGCTGTGGCAATCGCGTCGCCCCGACAGCTACTCCCAGTACAAGAGGCGGCGTGAGCACGAGCAGAAGGACGAAGCGCACCAGCGTGAACGCACACAGGCCCGCGCTGAGCAGGAACGTGAACGGGCCGCGAGCGGGCGTGGCAACGAAGCGCGCTATGCGGCTGACCGCGAACGCGACAGCGCCCGGGAGCAGACCGAGCGGGCGCAGGAGACCGGGCCCGACCGCTAGATGAGCGCATCCAGCGAAAGCGGGGCGGAGCCGGGACGAACACGACTCGAGCGCCGCGGGCTGGTCCCGGTCGCCATCGCAGAGCGCCGCGTGTCTTCCCGACGGTGAGATCTAGGAAGGTCGCTCGACTTCCGGCTGGTCGGTGGTACCTTGGAGGTTGGTTCGCCCCAGCAAAACGGCGGGCTGTCTCTCCGGCTCCGACACTTGGCCGGCTAGCGGTGCCAACCTCAGATGTCGGCACCCCAGCGAGTAGTAGGGAGCCCTCAAAATGTCCATCACCCCGCGGGAACCGGCCGACACTCGGCTGGCCCTACTCGCGACCCGTCCATCCATCGGACCCAGAACGGAGACGAGCGCATGAGATTGCTCGATTCCCTACGACGCCGCGACCGCCACGCCGCCCACGCGGGCTCCGAGCCGCTCGCGGCGGACGAGGAGCGACAGCCGGTCGCCGGCTACGACCGCCTGTCGGCGGATCGTGTGACCGAGGACCTGCATCGGCATTCACAGACAGAGCTGGCGAGCATCGAGGCCTACGAGCGGTCGCACCAGGACCGGCCGGAGGTGCTCGACAAGCTCCGCTACCTGCGCGGGAGCGAGCCGCTCCCGGAGTACGACGCACTCGACGCCAAGGAGATCTGCGCGGCGCTCGAAGGCGCTGACCTCGAGACGCTCACGCTGGTGCGCGAGTACGAAATGAAGTTCCACCACCGCGACGAAGTGCTGAATGAGCTCGCCCGCGTCCGCCGCCAGCGAAAGACGAGCGGCCACGCGTGAGCCCGACCCCGCGCGGATGCTGAGATAGCTTGCCCGGGCGGTGAGCCCTGCGGTCCACGACGGCGGGCGAGGCGCAGGTGCGCTCCCTGGTCTGTGAATAAGGTCCGCGGCGATCCCCGGCTTCACGCACAAGAACCTGCGCGAGGACATCCGCGACGCGTCGGAGGGAAGCGACGTCGCTGGAACGGTCGAGGCGCGTCTCGGTCGTTCGTCGCTGGGCTCCAAGCACCTCGGGGTCAGCTTCTTTCGCTACGCCCCGGGCTTTCGGACACCGTTCGGCCACTACCACCGACAGCAGGAGGAGGCCTACGTGGTCGTCGCCGGATCAGGCCGCATGAAACTCGACGGCGACATCATCGAGCTGCGCCAGTGGGACGTCGTCCGGGTCGCCCCCGAGGTGATGCGCGCGATCGAGGCCGGCGACGAGGGGCTCGAGCTGATCGCCATCGGGGGCCCGCGCCCCCCGGAAGGCGACGGCGAGAGCGAGCCGGACTGGTGGGCGGCGGGGTAACCCGCGGCCCCCTATGGCGAACGCCGAGCCGTCGGCGACCGCGCTGTGTATCGTCGGGTCGTGTCGTTCGCAACAGCTGGAGGACCCCGCGGCGGCGATCGCGGTGATCGAGCGACTCGCCTCTGAGGCCTGAGCCGGTCCACTCCGCGGGTCCCGACCGGTAGTGTCCGGCGTAATGTGGCTGCGGCGGACAGTCGCGGCAGTGGCCCTGGCCGCGTCGGTGCTCGCCGCGGCTGGGGCGCCCGGCTCCGCCGCCGCCGGGCCCCCGGCCCCGCTCTCGGCCGATCGCGGGCGCCCCGACATCGCCTCGACCTTCGGCAGCGGCTCGTTCGGCCGCTGGACGGTCGACGGCTTCGGGCTGCCGGCGTACCGCTACTCGGTCGACGAGCAGCGCGTGCCCCGGGCGCGGCAGCCGGAGCTCAAAGGCGACACCGCCGCCCAGCACGAGCTGGGCAACGACCGCATCGTCGCCAACGCCTACAACCACGGCTACACGCAGCTGTGGAGCCAGGACCGGCTCGCGCAGTGGGCCAACCGGTACGAGTCGGACGCGCGGCACTTCGCCGGCGGCTACGGCTACCTCAACGTCGGCGGCCGTGCGCTCAGCACGCTGTACCTCGACCGGCCCTCCGGCGCGAAGACCGAGCGCCGCTTCGGCGTCGGCTACTACGCCCGGCGCGTGCGAGCCGAGGGCGTCGACGTGCGCGAGGACGTCTACGCGCCGTTCGGCGACGACCCCCTGCTGCTGCACGACGTCACCATCCGCAACACGACACGCGCCACGAAACGCGTGTCGTGGTTCGAGTACTGGGACGTCAATCCCTACGACCAGACCAATCGCGCGCAGCGCGGTCTGGCGGCGCCGCGGTGGAACGCGTCCGGCCGGACGCTGAGCGTCGCCCAGCAGGCCGGCGAGCAGGGCGACACGCGGCCGCTGAGCATCTTCGCCGCCGCCCTTCGAGGTCCCGTCGCCGGCTACGAGACCTCAGTCGACAAGTTCTTCGGCGCCGGCGGCCGGGCGGCGCCGAGCGAGGTGACCTCCGACCGGCTCAGCGGCACCATCGCCGCCCCCGCGGCCACGGGTGCGGGCGGGGCGACGCTGTTCGCCTTCCGGGCGCCGCTGCGGCTGCGCCCAGGGCAGGCGGTCACCCTCCGCTACGTCTACGGCATGGCGCATCCCAAGCAGATCCGCGGCCTGGTCGCGAAGTACCGGGGCGCTCGCGACCCGCTCGGCGCCAGCGAACGCCGATGGGCCGCGTGGTTGCCGAGAGCGGATTTCGGCCAAGGCAGAGCCTGGGTCGGGCGCGAGCTGCAGTGGGACGCCTACCTGCTGCGCGCGGCCACCGTGTACGAGGAGGCCTGCGGCCACAAGACGATCACCCAGGGCGGCTACTACCAGTACTCGAGCGGCGCCAATCTGGGCTCGCGGAGCTGGCTGCACTACCTGTTCCCGACGGTCTACACGAATCCCGCCCTCGCGCGCGAGATCCTGCGCTACTCGGCCTCCCTGCAGTCGCGCGCCACGGGCGAGATCCCGTACGGGAGCGTGCCGCTGTGCAAGCCCTACAACGCGCTCGGCACCTCCAACGACCTCGACTTCTGGCTGCTGATGGCCGCCGCCGAGTATGGGCTCGGCGCGCGCGACACCTCCTTCTTCTCGGAGCGCCTGCCGTTCGAGGACAGCAGCACCAAAGCAAGCGTTTGGGAGCACCTCAAGAGCGCGTTCCGTCACCAGGAGTCGCTGCGCGGTCCGCACGGCGGCTACCTGACCGGCACGCTCGGCGACTGGTCCGATTTCTCGACCACGTTCCTGAGGATGCGCGAGTCGATGCTGGTCACGAACCAGCTCGCCTACGCCTACCCGCGGCTCGCGAGCCTCGCCGACCTGCGCGGCGATCGGGGCTTCGCCGCGACGCTGCGCGCGCGAGCGAAGGAGCTCCGCGCAGTCGTGCGGCGCGAATGGACCGGTCGCGGCTGGTACTCGCGCGGCTACGACACGAGCGGCGCCCAGATCGGCCGTGGCGTGATCTTCGGCGAGCCCCAGCCGTGGGCGATCCTCGACGGCGTGCCGACCGCGCGGCAGGCCACCACGCTGGTCGCCAACATCCGCCGCTTCTTGACCGGTGTCGGCGCACCCCGCTCGCTCAACGGCCCAGCGCGGATCGGCTCGGCGCAGTCTCCCGCGCTGCGCGACCCGGACGTGACCGAGCCTCCCACCAACGCGCTGGCCCTCGACGGCTCCTCGCAGTTCGTGGGCGGCGTCTGGTACGACATCAACGGCTGGCTGACGTGGGCGCTGGCGAACCTCGACGGGGCCGTCCCGAACGCGGCGCGCTACGCGTGGAGCGAATACACCCGCAACACGCTGGCCGCGCACGCGACCGCGTTCCCGTTCCACTGGGGCGGCACGATCTCGGTCGACGACACGTGCCACGCCTTCTACGGGAGCCGGCCCGCCGAGTGCGGCATCCCGCTCTACGACGACTACGACGGGCAGATCACCGAGCAGCCGACGTGGATGGTGATGGGCGCGATCAACCTCGCCGGCGTCACGCCCACCGAGGAGGGCTACCGGATCGTTCCCCACCTGCGGCGCTTCTCGCTGCGGATGCCGCGCGTCGGCGTGGCGCGCGAGGCGCGGCGGCTGAGGGGCTACTTCCGCACCGAGGCGAGCGGCCGGGTGGTGCTGCGCGTGGGCGGCGTGCCGCCGGGCGCTCGCGGGGTGACGACGTGGGCCGACGGGCGCGCGGTCGCCCACCGCATCTCGCAGGGTCTCGTCGTCTTCTCGCTCGCGACGCGCGCAGGCCGGGCGGCGGACTGGGCGGTCACCTGGCGCTAGCCGCACGCTAAGGACCGAGCGCGACCGGCCCGGGCGTCAGCACCGCCGGGTCGTGCCCGGGGAGAACCATGCCGCCGGCCTCGCGCAGAGCCAGCAGGCGGTCGGCCGACGCTGCCTGCGCGGATAGGTCGTCACCGAAGACCGGGAAGCGGTGATCGTCGAGGCCCGATGCGAAATGCGTGACGTCGCCGCCGAGGACCAGCCGCTCGCCTACGCACACCGACTGGTGCCCCGGCGTGTGCCCCGGCGTTGGCAGCAGCCGTACAGATCCGTCCCCGAGCAGGTCGTGATCGCCGTCGACGAGCACGACCTGGCCGCCGGCCGCCGCGTAGTCGGCCGGCAGGTAGAAGTTCCTGGCGACAGCGCGGCGGTCGTGGCCCGCCTCCCATTCGCGGCGCTGCACGACGACCCGCACCGAGGGTGGAAGCAGCGACAGCCCTCCGGCGTGATCGAAGTGCAGGTGCGTCAGCACGACCGTGGTGATCGTGTCCACTTCTAGCTGCTCGCTGATCGGCTCGTCGAGTGAGACCTGGAACGGGCCCAGCGCGCCGCGCCTGCCGTAGCGCCCCGCAGGATCGTCGACGGCGGCGGGATGCAGGCCCGTGTCGACCAGGATCCGCTCCCGCCCGGTCTCGATCAGGTAGGCCGGAACCGGCAGGCGGATCTTCCGGTCGAGGTCGTCGTCGCGGCGGCAGATGCCCGCGGGCACGGTGAGCCATCCGACGCTGAGCAGCTCGACCTTCATGCCGCCCAACGCTAGATCCGCGGCGGAACGAGATGCGGCGCGTCCAATACGGTTTGCGACATGCGCGTCGGACTCATCGCGGCGCCCGGGTGCTTCGATTCGGGCTTCACCGCACTGCTCGACGTCCTGCGCACGGCGGAGCGCGTGCGTCCGACGGTCGATCGCTCGATCGAGCCGATCGAGGTCCTGACCGTCGGCAGCGCGGCACGCGTCACCACCGGGGCCGGCTTCACGCTGGCCGTCGATCACGTGGTCGGAGACGACGCTGCCCTCGCCGGGCTCGACGTGCTCGTCGTTCCCGGTCTCGGTGTGGCAACGCCGGCGTCGCTCGCGCACGCGCTCGCGTCGACGCACGTCCGCCGCCTGCGTAGCTGGCTGGCACCGAGCGGCGAGGAGCTCGCACTTGCCGCCGCTTGCACCGGGACGTTCGTCCTCGCCGACGCCGGCCTGCTCGACGACCGTGCAGCGACGACCTGCTGGTGGCTGGCCGGGGAGTTCCGGCGACGCTACCCGAGCGTGCAGCTCGACATGTCGCGCATGGTCATCCACAGCGGCCCGGTGACCACCGCCGGTGCGGCGTTCGCCCATATCGACCTCGCGATGAGCCTCGTATCCCGCTCGAGCCCGCGGCTGACCGACGCGGTCGCCCGGCTCCTGCTGATCGACGAGCGGCCGGCGATCAGCGTCGAAGCGGCGGTCGGTCACCTCGCGACAGCCGACGCGTTGGTGACCGAGTTCGAGGACTGGGTGCGCGACCACCTCGACGACGACCTCACCATCGACGATGCGGCCGCCGCGATCGGCGTCGCCCGCAGGACGCTCGAGCGACGTTGCCGGGCGCGCACCGGGGTGAGCCCTCACGACCTGGTCAAGCGCCTGAGGGTCGAGCGGGCCAGCCACCTGCGACGGACCACCAACCTCAGCTACGACCAGATCGCTCCGATGGTCGGCTACCGCCACGGCGCGACGCTCCGCGCGCTGCTGCGCAGCCACGCGCGCGAAGCGTCCCGACCACCGACCTAGGTGGCGCCGGCGGTCGTGTCGGCCTGGGTCGCCAGGTCGCGGTTCTCGGGCACGAACTTGCTTGCCGTGAACACCGCGCCCTGCGGGTCGGCGATCACGGTCATCCGGACCCACGGGGCGTCGAACGGCGGGACGACCACGTTGCCGCCGAGCCTGGTCGCCGTCTCCGCGATGGCATCCGCGTCGTCGACTGCGAACGTCACGCCCCAGTGCGCGGGAACGTCCGCCGGCTGATCGTCCGCGATCGGGACGATCGACGCGACGACGTCCGCGAAGTCCTCCGTGACGCCCATCTCGGCGATCCCCTTGCGGAGGCCGGGGTTGTCGCGCTCGAGATGGTCGCCGTAGCCGGGCAGCGTCCACGCCTGGAAACCGCCGTCCAGCTCGAGCGTCTGCCACCCGAACACCGCGCCGTAGAACGACTTCGCGCGCTCTGCGTCCCGGGTGTTGAGCACGTTGAAGTTCAGGCTGCCGTGCTCGTTGACGATCCGCGCGCCCTTGTGCTCCTTGGCCTGCCAGACGCAGAACACCGCTCCCTCGGGGTCGGCGAGCACCGCCATCCGGCCGGCGTCCATGACGTCGAACGGCTCCATCACGACGCTGCCGCCGGAGTCACGGACCCTGGCCGCGGTCTCGTCTGCGCTCTCGACCCAGACGTAGGTGTTCCACATCGCCGCGGGGGGCGCCCCCTCGGGTATCGATCCGACGGCCGCGACGTCGCCGCCCCTGATGCGGGCGATCAAGTACTTGCCCGCCGAGTCCGGCGGCATCACGTCCTCGAGCTCCCACCCGAAGAGCTCGCTGTAGAAGGCGGCCGCGGCCTCGGGGTCTGCCTGGCTCGTGTCCACCCAGCAGGGGACGCCGGGGATGTATCCGTCTCGCTCGGGCAACGCTGCTCCCCTCGGGTCGTTGACTGATCGGTAGGCACCGTACCCGTGGTTTAGGTCAGGATCTGTCCTAGATCTCCCCGAACATGGAGAGCGCGTGACCGAGACCTCGAGCCGCCTGCTGGAGCTGCTGTCGCTGCTCCAGGCCCGCCGCGACTGGCGCGGGCCCGAGCTTGCCGAGCGGCTCGCGGTGTCGGGCCGGACGCTGCGCCGGGACGTCGAGCGGCTGCGCCGGCTCGGATACCCGGTGGAGTCCCTGACCGGCCCCGCGGGCGGCTACCAGCTGCGCGCGGGGACCGCGATGCCGCCGTTGCTGCTCGACGACGAAGAGGCGGTGGCGATCGCGGTCGGCCTTCGCACCGCCGCCCGTGCCGCGGTGACGGGGATAGAGGAGACAGCCCTGCGCGCGCTCGTCAAGCTCGAGCAGGTCCTGCCGGCGCACCTGCGGCGGCGCGTCGGCGCCGTTGGAGCGGCGACGATCGCGCCTCCACCCGGCGGGCCGACCGTCGACCCCCAGGACCTGACCGTGGTCGCCGCCGCCTGCCGCGACTCGGAGTGCCTGCGTTTCGCCTACCGCAGCCGCGATGCCACCGACAGCCGCCGTGAGGTCGAGCCACACGCGCTCGTCAACCGCGGGAGCCGCTGGTACCTCGTCGCGTGGGACCGCCGCCGCGAGGACTGGCGCACCTTCCGCGTCGACAGGCTGGAGCGTCCGGCGGCGACCGGCGCTCGCTTCGCGCCTCGCAAGCTGCCGGCAAGGGACGCGGCCGCATACGTCCGGCAGAGCATTACGACGGCCCCGAACCGCTTCGAGGCGCGGGTCACGCTGCACGCCTCCGCGGACGAGCTCACCGCCAGCATCCCCGCCCATTGGGGGACGATCGAGCCGATCGACGCGCATTGCTGCGAGTACCGCACCGGCGACGACGACCTCAGGTGGCTCGCAGTGCGCATGACGATGCTGGGCGTCGATTTCGAGGTGCACGAGCCGCCCGAGCTGGTAGAGCATCTGCGAGCCCTGGCCGAGCGCCTCGACCGCGCCGCGCGACCTTAGGCGCCGCCGTCGCCCATCAGCTGCTGCAGGATCGACGCCTGATCGAAGTAGACGCGCTCGCACACGATGTGGTCGCTGCCCGGTGGGAACTCGAAGATCGCGCAGCAGCGCACGCGGAAGCTGCGGCCCGTCGGCGCGATGCCGCGCAGCTCGCCGAGGTGCGTGCCGAGGAGGTCGAACTCGGCGATCACCGCGTCGTCGCCGACGTGCAGGGTGGTGTTCTCGTTGCGCTGGTCGGGGAACGCGTTGCGGGTGATCTCGTAGTAGGCGGCGACCTCCTCGGGCCCGTCGTAGACGTCGCCGGTGGGGACGATCTCGTAGCGCGGATGGTCGAAGGTGGCCATGGTCACCTCGAACTCGTGCCGGTTCTCGGATTCCATGTGCTCGCGCACGATCGCGAGGCGTCGTTCGCGCAGGTCGGCCTTGTCGGCCATCAGCCCGGCGCGGCGGCGCGCAGCGTCGCCTCGAAGTCGGTTCTCGCGATCGGCCCGACGCAGGGCGACGTGGCGCCCGCGGCGCGGTAGCGCTCGACGCCCTCGCGCACCGCCTTCTCGTCGCCGACCGCGGTCAGCGAGCGCAGGAAGCGATCCGAGATCGCCGCCTGCATCGCGTCGGCGTCGCCTCTGCCGGCGGCCTGGTCGAAGGCGGCGATGTCCTCCTCGAAGCCCGAGCGCTCGAGCATCGCCCGGTAGAAGGGCAGGCTGAAGTAGGTCAGTAGCTCCCGGCGCATCGCGCCGTAGGCGGAGTCGACCTCGTCGGTGGCCGCCGAAGGCACCGCGGCGACGACGTCGAAGCCGTCGAGCGGCCGCTGCGCCCGCTCGCGGCCGCGCGTCAGCTCGGGGACGACGACGCGCTCGATGTACTCGGGATTGCACAGCCACAGCACGGCGCCGTCGGCGATCTCGCCCGCGGCGCGCAGCATCGCCGGCGAGAGCGCGGCGACGTAGACCGGGAGCTCGGGGCGCGGGTCGAGCCCGGCGAGGCGGAAGCCGGTGCGCCACTTCTCACCGGGCGGCGGGTCCTCGCCGAGCAGGATCGCGCGGACGATCGCGACGTACTCGCGCATCTCGCGGACCGGCTTGTCGATCGTCTGGCCGTACCAGCCCTCGACCACCGGGCGGTGCGAGACGCCGATCCCGAGGTTGAGCCGGCCGCCGCTGAGCTCGTCGAGAGTCGCCGCCGTCTGCGCCATGTTCGCGGGCGTTCGCGTGTAGATCGGCGTGACGCCAGTCCCCAGGCGCATGCGCTGCGTCGCCAGCGCGTACGCGGTCAGGACGATGAACGGCTCGCGCCCGGCGATGTGGGTCACGTACGCCGCCTCGTAACCGAGCTCCTCGGCGAGCTTCACGCGCCCGACGGCGTCGTCGAGCGAGCGGCCCACCGAGACGAAGCAGCCAACCGCCATGGCGGCGAAGCCTAGTGGTCGGTTTCGCGCTGGGTGATCGAGGTCATGTCGAGCTCCTTCCTAGCCGGTTTCGCCCAGATACTCCGACTCGAGCACGAGGTCCTTGAGGAGCGACTGGTACTCGACGTGCGTATCGTGCTCGATCGTCCGCCAGGTCTTGCCTTCCGCGGCCTCGAGGAAGGCCCTGTACTTCGGCGCACCAGGGAACTTGACGTTGTCTGCGACGACGATCGACCCGGGATGCAGCCAGCGTTGCTCCAGGATGCGCTCGAGGTCGGGGAGGTAGGCGTCCTTGTCGTGGTCGAGGAACGCGAAATCGACTGCCCCGTCGCCCAACCCGAATTTGTCCCGCAGGCGGTCGATGGTCGTCCCGCCGTCGCCCAGCGTCCCCACGATGACGGTGAGGCGGTCGCCGACGCCCGCGTGATCCCAGATCCGGCGCGCGATGTCGGCGTTCGCCGGGCTGAACTCGAGTGAGTAGAGACGGGCATCCGGGGCCATGACGCGGGCCATCCGCAGCCCGCTGTAGCCGCAGTACGTCCCCAGCTCGAGCAGCCCCGACGGCGACGCGCGCCGGACCGCCCGGTCGAGGATCTCGCCCTTCTCGTCGCCGATGTTGATCATCGCGCTGCGGGTCATGCAGAAGTCGTCGATGACACGGATGGCGTCGTCGAGGTCGCCGGCGCGGGCAGTGGCGAGGACGTGGTCCGCGAGCGCCTCCTCGCGCCCGTCGCCGACCTGCCAGTTGCGCGCCAGGTTGCGCCTGCCGAGGAGCATGCGCAGGACCGACCAGCGCAGCAGCGGAACTCGCCGCCCTCCTATCTCGAGGATCCGCGTCAAGTCGTGACCATCTATCAAATATCCCTCGACACGGAGGTGAGAGGGCGGAGGGCGCGACGGATCGCGGTTTGCGGCGGGGCGGGCATAGACTTGGCCTCGCTGCCGCCAGATCCCGACATCCGCTTCCCTGGCGAGTCCGGCGACTACCGCCGCGAGCGCAACCGCCTGCTCGAGGCCGAGGTCGAGCTTCGGCGATCGATCGAGCGGGTCGCCGCGCAACGGCGTGCGCTGCCGCCGGGTGGCGAGGTCCTGGAGGACTACGGCTTCGAGGAGGTCGCCGGCGGCGGCGGTGAGGTCCGGTTCTCGGAGCTGTTCGAGCCGGGCAAGGACACGCTCGTCGTCTACAGCTTCATGTTCCCGCGCTGGAAGGGGGACACCAGGCCGGGGCCGGCGGAGGGGGAGACGGCGCGCCTCCCGCGGGCCGAGACCCCGTGCCCGTCGTGCACGTCGATCCTCGACTCGCTCGACGGCGCGGCTCGCCACCTGACCCAGCGCGTCAACCTCGCCGTGGTCGCGAAGACGGATCCCGAGCGGATCGGCACCTTCGCCGCCGAGCGCGGCTGGCGGCACCTGCGCCTGCTGTCCTCGCGCAACATCGCCTACAACCGCGACTACAACGCGGAGACGCCGGAGGGCGACCAGGTGCCGATCCTCAACGTGTTCGTCCGCGACGGCGACCGGCTACGGCATTCGTGGGCCACCGAGCTCATGTTCGCGCCTCGCGAGGAGGGCGAGGATCCGCGCCACGTCGACGCGATCTGGCCGCTCTGGAACGTGCTCGACACGACCCCGCAGGGGCGGGGCGGCGGGTCTGACTTCCCCGGACTGCACTACGGGTAACCGGCCGCGCCGCGCTAGAGCCGAGTCCCTCGCCCCGGCGCTCTAGCGCCGAGTCCCCCGCCCCGGGCGGTCGGCGCCGGGCGGCTGCTTGGGCAGCAGGCGGTGGCCGTCGACGACGGCGGTCGCAACGTCGACGAGCTTGCGGTTGGCGTCGCGTGAGTGGTCGCGCAGCATCTCGAAGGCGGTGACGGCGTCGACGGAGTGGCGTTCCATGAGGATGCCCTTGGCCCGTTCGGCGACGGCGCGCCGGCCGAACGCGCCCTCGAGGTCGTGGTATTCGGCGAAGCGGCGCAGCACGATGTCGATCGCGCTCTGCCAGTCCTCGCCCGGGGCGTCGGTGATGTAGGCGAAGACGCCGCGCTTGGAGGCTTCTCTCACGAACTCGGGGGCGGGGGCGTGGATCAGGACGATGACCGGGCAGGCGGCCTCCTGGACGATCCTGTCGATGAGGTCGAGTGCATGCTCGGAGCTCTCGCCGAGACCGACGAGTGCGACGTCGGGTTGCTCTCGGGTCGTCACCGCGCCGACGTCCTCGACGTCGATCTCGCGTGCGATGACCTCGTGACCCAGTTCAGCGACGAGCGGCGCGACGAGCGCAAGGCGGTCCTTGCGCTCGTTTGCGATCAGCACGCGCAGATGGTCAGTGTCGAGGTACACCAGCTGTGTCGCTCCTGCCCCTTGAGTTTAGGCCGTGCGCGCGAGGGCCGGCGGTGGCGCCGTCGCTCGACCGCCGGCGGTCGGGGCGTCGCTCGACCGCCGTGCGTCCCGCCCTACGGCGGTCCGGCGAGGATGGCAAGCAGGTCGCCCACTCGCTGGCCGCGGGCGAGCGGGTCGGGTAGCGGGAGGTGGGGCCGGATCGTGTAGTGGTTGCGGCGGCCGGCGCGCTTGCGGGAGACGTAGCCGGCGGCCGCGAGCTCCCCGACGATGCGGTGCGCCGCGCGTTCGGTGATCCCGATCGTCTCGCCGATCTCGCGCAGCCGGATGCCGGGGTCGTGGGCGATGCAGAGCAGCACCTTCGCGTGGTTGGTCAGAAACGACCAGGCGGGCGTAGCGTCCCCAGGCACCGACATGAGATTACTATTTCTAGACTTCAAGTTCAGGTATCATGGACGGGACACCAAGCGAAAGCGGGCTTCATGCCCCACTTCAAGTGCGTTTCCTGCAGGACCCGTCTGTACAGCCGGACGAATCCCCCCGAACAGGTCGGCGATCTGTGCCCGGATTGCGGATCGCTCCTGGAGCCGGCTGACAATCTGGCTGAGCTCGTCGGCTTCCGTTCGGTCACGGCACAAGCACGCCTCGACTCCGAGCGCTGGATCGATGACGGCGGCAGCCTGGCCGCCGAGGCGGTGGCGCTGCCGCCACCCCGTGAGAGCTGACGCCGCGACCGCCGACTTGCGCGCAGCGGCCCGTCACGCGGCCGAGCGCGTCTCCCTTTATCGCCGCAAGCTGTACCTAGGCCGCGGGGACCCGCGACGCTTGGCGGAGCTCGAACGCATCGCCAGGGGGGCGGCAAAGCGCCTGCGGCGGGATCAGGGCGAGCAGTCCTGACAAAGTTCGCCGGAGGCGTCGCTCGACCGCCGGCTTCCGGTGCTAGCCTGGGTGGCGCTTCGCCCTAGCAAACGGCGAGCGGCCTTCCGGCTCTGACACTCGGCCGGCGTAGCGGTGTCGAACCCTCAGGGGTGGCACCTCCCCGAGCATCAGGAGCCGGCCGTGCCCACTGTTCCGCTGGAGCCCTTCGCATGAGGCTCCTCGCATGAGCACGCTCCCCGCGCGAGCGGACGGGGGGGCCTTCGCCGCCCGGGGCGGCGAGCTCGCACGCGGGACGCGCCGCCGCCACGGGGTGGCGAGGGCGCGTCAGATCAGCAACCTGCTCGCCCTGTCGCTGCCGTTCCTGGCTTTCGTGCTCGCGGTGTTCCTGCTGTGGAACCGCCTCGTGCAGCCCGTCGACCTCGCCCTGCTCGGGGTGGGATACGCGGCCACGTGCCTCGGCATCACGGTGGGCTTTCACCGCCTGCTCACTCATCGCGCCTTCCAGACCTATCCGGCCGTGCGCTACCTGCTCGCCGTGCTCGGGACGCTCGCGGTGGAGGGGTCGGCGATCAAGTGGGTAGCCGATCACCGCAAGCACCACGCCTTCGCCGACGAGGAAGGCGACCCGCATAGTCCTCACGGTGCCGGAGAGGGCGGTCTGGGCGCGCTCAAGGGCCTCTGGCACGCACATGCCGGGTGGCTGTTCACGAGCGTCGGCCAAGCCGATCGGCGCCGCTATGGCGCCGACCTTCTGAGGGACCGCGGGATGCGCGTGATCGACGCCGCGGAGAAACCCATGATCGCTGCCAGCCTCGTGCTCCCGTTCCTGCTCGGGCTGCTCATCAAGGGCACGCTGACCGGCGCGCTCATGACGCTCGTGTGGGCCGGCCTGGTGCGGATCTTCCTGCTTCATCACGCGACGTTCAGCATCAACTCGATCTGTCACTACTTCGGGCGCCGTCGCTTCGACACCGACGACGAGTCCACCAACGTGAGCTGGCTGTCGGTCGCGACCTTCGGCGAGTCGTGGCACAACAACCACCACGCCTTTCCGACCTCCGCGTTCCACGGGCTGCGCCGTCGCGAGCTGGATCTGGGCGGTCAGTTCATCCGCGCGCTCGAACGGCTCGGCCTGGCCTGGGACGTCGTGCGCGTGAGCCCCGAACGACAGCGTCAAGATCTCCAAGGAGGCCCGCATGGCTAACGCCCAGGCAGTACCCGTCCCGGCGCCGGCCGGTCCTGGTCCGAGCGATGTCCAGCCGGTCGCGCACGAGTCGCTCGACCGCACCATCACGGGGCTGGTCACGGCGCTGCCGATGCTGGCGCTGGGCGTGGCGGTCTGGCGCTCGTGGGACGGGGCGCTGCATCCGAGCGACGCGGTGGTCTTCGGGATCCTCTACGTGATGACGGGGCTGGGCGTGACCGTCGGCTTCCACCGGCTGCTGACACACCGCAGCTTCAAGACCGGACGCGTCGTGCGCGGGGCGCTTGCGATCGCCGGCTCGGTCGCGATCGAGGGCCCCGTGATCTCGTGGGTGGCCGATCACCGCAAGCACCACGCGTTCGCGGACGTCCCCGGCGACCCGCACAGCCCGCACGTCGACCACGGCGTCGGCCTCACCGGCGCATTGCGCGGGTTGCTGCACGCGCACGTCGGCTGGTTGTTCCGCCACGACCAGCGGGGCGCCCGCGACCGGTACGCACCCGACCTGATGGCCGACCCGGTGCTGCGCTTCGTCGACAAGATGTTCGTGCTCTGGGCGCTGAGCGGTCTCGCGCTGGCCTTCGGCCTGGGCTACCTGATCGGCGGGAGCTTGGCGGCCGGCCTCACCGGCCTGCTCTGGGGCGGAGGTGTCCGGTTGTTCGTCCTGCACCACGTCACGTACAGCATCAACTCGATCTGCCACGTGTTCGGGCGCCGCCGCTTCGCGACCGAGGACGAGTCACGCAACGTCTTCTGGCTCTCGCTGTTCTCGTTCGGCGAGTCCTGGCACAACAACCACCACGCGTTCCCCACCTCGGCCCGACATGGGCTCGGCCGCTGGGAGCTCGACGTGTCGGCGCTGTTCATCCGCGGGCTGGCGGCCTGCGGGCTGGCCTGGGACGTGGTCCGGGTGAGCCCGGAGCGCCAGCAGCGCAGGCTCGCCCAACCGGCTGGCACCCAAGGGTCGTGACGTGGCCCGCGGGGCCAGTCGCCCGACCACCTGGCCGCCGCCCGGGCTGCCGTGGCAGTTCGCCTCCCGCGCCGTCCTGGTCATCGCCGGGCTCGCGCTGCTGCTGGTCGTCGACGTGCGCGGCGTCGCCTTCTACTGCGCCTGGGCGCTGATCGGACTCGCGCTCGCAAGCGAGGCGACGGCGACGTTCGTGAACTGGCGCCGGTCCCGGGAGGGGTGAAGCGGGCAGCTTCCCGGTGACGTGCGGGTTGCCCCCGCTACCCTGGACAGGACGCGATCGTCTGGGCGGCATCCCTCTCTTCCTACGGCGTCCCATCACGGAGGGAAGAAGGCTGGTGGACGATTGATGTTTCCTGAGCAAACCCGCCAAGGCAGTGATGCCCACGGCGTCGCCGTGGGCCGACTAGCGGAAGCGCGTGCCGAGCGTGCGCGCACGTCCGAGGCCTTCGAAGAATCGAGGTCGACGCCGGGCGAAGCCTCGGCGGCCTCGTCCATGAGTGCGGCCGACGACCAGGTCGCGGCGCGCGAGGCCTGGCTCGGCTGGGTCGAGCGCGGATGCTGAGACCAGCCGGCGGCGCGCGCCGATTCGATGTGCCGTCCGCGGAGGGGACCCTTCCGCGCTCGGGCACTTGATCCGGTAGCTCGATCCCTCCGGTCAAGACTGCGGCCCGGTCGTCGCCGCTTGGGTGGACGAGCTGCAGGATCGGATCGTCCGACCGGCGCGAGCTGCGTCTTCGCGGTAGGGGATAGGTTCTGCGCATGACCGATCTTCGAGGCAGGACGATGTTCATCTCCGGCGCGAGCCGTGGGATCGGACTGGCCATCGCGCTGCGCGCGGCGCGGGACGGCGCCAACGTCGCCCTGATCGCCAAGACCGCGGAGCCGCACCCCAAGCTCGAGGGGACGATCTACACCGCGGCCGAGCAGATCGAGGAGGCGGGTGGAAATGCGCTGCCGATCGTCGGAGACATCCGCGACGAGAACGCGGTGGGGGATGCGGTCGCCGCGGCCGTCGAGCGCTTCGGCGGCATCGACGTCTGCGTGAACAACGCGAGCGCGATCAACCTCCAGGGCGTCGAGGCGATCGAGATGAAGCGCTACGACCTCATGCTGGACATCAACACGCGCGGGGCCTTCGTCGTCTCCAAGGCGTGCGTGCCCCACCTCCGCAGCGGGACCAACCCGCACATCCTGACGTTGTCGCCGCCGATCTCGCTGGAGCCGCGGTGGCTCGCCCCGCACACCGCCTACACGATCGCCAAGTACGGGATGACGCTCGTCGCGCTCGGCCTGGCCGAGGAGCTGCGCGAGGCCGGCATCGCGTCCAACGCGCTCTGGCCGCGCACGCTGGTGGCCACGGCCGCGGTGCAGAACCTGCTCGGCGGCGAGGAGGCGATGCGCCGCGCGCGAACGCCGGCGATCTACGCCGACGCCGCCTACGAGGTCATCACGCGGCCGAGCCGCGAGTGCACCGGCAATGCGTTCCTGTGCGAGGACGTGCTCGTCGAGGCGGGCGTCACCGATCTCAGCGGATACAGCGCCGCGGGCGCGGACGCCGAGCTCGGCGTCGACCTGTTCGTCGACGCGGCGAACCCGCCCGGGTACTGAGCTCACCACTGGCTCATCCCGGCGCCCGCGGATACGATCGACCGACATCCAGCGAGAGCAGGGGGGGAGTCATGCACGCAGTAGTCATCCGGGTCACGATCAACGACGAGGACGCGGCAACCAGCGCGCTGCGCGAGCAGGTCGTGCCGGCCGTTTCGCGGGCGCCGGGGTTCGTGGCCGGATACTGGACGCGCAAGGACAACGGTGGGCTTTCGATGGTCGTGTTCGAGTCCGAGCAGGCCGCGAACGCAGCCAGCGAGCAGATCCCGAACGGGATGCCGGACTCGGTGACGCTCGAGGGCGTCGAGGTGCGCGAGGTCGTCGCGAACGCCTAGCTGCGGCCTGGCCCGGCCGCGCGCGGTGCGCGACCGGGCCGGTTCTGGCTCAGACGGCCTTCGGGGCCACCGGGCGCGCGCCGTGTTGTCAAGAGTTTGCCCACTGTTTGTAGAATCATCCCGTGCCCGGGAGGATGCGAATCGGAGAGCTCAGTCGGCGAACCGGAGTGGCGCCGGAGCTGCTGCGCGCGTGGGAGCGCCGCTACGGCCTGTTCGATCCGGCGCGCTCCGATGGCGGCTACCGGCTCTACTCCGACGCCGACCTCGAACGGCTGCGCGCGATGCAGGCGCATCTTGCAAGCGGTCTGTCGGCCGCCGAGGCCGCCGCCCTGGCGCTCGCAGAGCGGACGGCGCCGGCGGGGGCGCCCGCGCGCAAGGAGGAGGCGGGTGGGCCCGAGTGGGCGGCCACCGTGGCCGAAGACCTGCGCGTCGCGCTCGACCGCTTCGAGGATGCGGCTGCTCATGCCGCGATCGACCGCGCCCTGGCGAGCCTGACGACCGACGCCGTGCTGACCGAGCTCGTGCTGCCCTACCTGGCGGAGCTCGGCGCGCGCTGGGAACGCGGGCAGGTGTCGGTCGCGCACGAGCACTTCGCGTCGAACCTCCTGCGCGGCCGTCTGTTGGGCCTGGCCCGTGGGTGGGACCGGGGAGCGGGGCCGCGCGCGGTCCTGGCGGCGGCGCCCGGGGAGCTCCACGACCTGCCGTTGATCGCGTTCGGGCTCGCGCTCCGTGCCCGGGGATGGCGCGTCACCTACCTCGGCGCGGACACGCCGCTCGCGACCGCCGCGGATGCGGTTCGTGAGCTGCGCCCTCAGCTGCTCGCGGTCAGCGCGACCGTCCCCGAGCGGCTGGCCCCACACGAGCACGAGCTGAGCCGGATCGCTGAGGACACCGAGCTGGTGCTCGCCGGCGCCGGCACGACGCCGACCCTCGCGGATCGCGTCGGCGCTCGGCACCTTCCCGGCGATCCCGTCACCGAGGCGGAGCGCCTGACGGGCGCCCTCCCGCAGCTCGCCTGGACGTGAGCGCTCTCGGGGCGGCTCACCCGGACTCGGGCTCCTGCCCCTCCTCGCCCACCGCCTTGCGGATGCTCTCGACGAACGGCTCCGGGTCGATGTCGAAGAGGGCGGCCCCGGAGGGGTCGCTCACCACGGTCTCGGTGCTCAATCCCTCGACGAGCGGCCGCGCGACCCCGGCGTCCACCGGCGTGACGAGCTGGATCCACAGCGACGAGAGCGCCGGCGTCAGCAGTGGAACCGGAAGCATCGGGGGCTCGCGCTTGCCGAGCGTGCGTGCGACCGTCTGGAGCATCTCCCCGTAGGTCAGCACGTCGGGGCCGCCTATCTCGACCTCACGCCCCCGGGTCGCCGGCAGCCGCACCGTCGCGGTCAGATAGGCCAGGACGTCGTCGATGCCGATCGGCTGGGTCCGCGTCCGCAGCCACGCCGGCGCGATCATCACCGGCAGCCGCTTCACGAGGTGATAGAGCGTCCGGAACGATTCGCTGCCGGCGCCGACAACCATGGCGGCGCGGAAGTAGGTGAGAGGCGGGCCTTCTGCGGCGAGGGTGCGCGCGGTCTCGTGACGCGAGCGCAGGTGCTTGGACCCAGGTTCCCCCAGGCCGCCCAGGTACACGACCTGCGCGACTCCCTCGCGTCTGGCCATGCGCGCGAAGTTGCGCGCCGCCGTGCGCTCGCGCTCACCGAAGTCGGCGTCCGCGCCGCGGCCCATCGAGTGGATCAGGTAGTAGGCGACACCGATCCCCTCGCCCGCCCCCGCGAGGGTCTGGGCGTCCAGCGCGTCGCCCTCGTGCAGCTCGGATCCACGGCGCTCGAGCGACCGAGCGCGCGAACGGTCGCGGACGAGGCAGCGCACCTCGACGCCGTCGGAGAGCAGCGCCTCTACGAGACGGCCACCGACGAATCCGGTGGCTCCGGTGACGAGCGCTTTCATGTGAGGGGTACGGGGCGAGCCGATCCCGGGATACTGACGGGCCGTGTCGCAGGAGAACGTCGACAAGGCCCGGAACTTCATCGAGGCGTACAACCGGCGCGACTTCGACGCCGCCATGGAGTGCTTCGATCCCGAGATCGAGTGGGTGCTCCCCGCGCGCCAGAGCTCGGACTCGGGCCGTGGCCCGGAGGCGGTCAGGCGCTTCTGGGCGGACCTCGATGAGAACTTCGACGAGCTGAGGCTCGAGCCGCAGGAGTTCGTGGACGCCGGCGACCGCGTGGCGACGCGGCTTCGCTACTTCATGCGGGGGAAGGGAAGCGGAGTCGAGGTCGAGGGGCAGCTGTACCACCAGCTCGCCACCTTCCGCGATGGGGCGATCGTGCGCATGGAGTACTTCGCCGAGTGGTCGGAAGCGCTCGCGGCGGCGGGCCGCTAGCGCCGTGGCGCCTGGGACAGCCCGCCGTCCACCACGAGCGACTGTCCGGTCACGTACGCGGCCTCGTCGGACAGCAGGTAGAGCGCGGCATGGGCCACCTCCCAGGCCGTGCCCTGGCGGCGGAGCGGGATGCGCACCTGGGCCCGGCCCGGCGCCAACCGGGTGGCGAGCCGTCCCAGCGAGGTGTCGATCAGGCCGGGCACGAGCAGGTTCACGCGCAGCCGCGGCGCGCCCTCGACGGCCGCCGACCTGGTGAGGCTCTCGAGCGCCGCCTTGGAGGCGCCATACGCCGGGATCGGGATGTATTCGAGCGCGGCGACCGAGCCGACGAGCACCACCGCGCCCCCGTCGCCGAGCGTGGTCAGCGCCTCCTTGCAGCCGAGGAAGTGGGCCCGCAGGTTCACCGCCAGCACGCGGTCCCAATCCTCCACGCTCGTGCCCGCCAGCCCGAAGCCGGCGCCGATGCCGACGTTCAGGACGACTGCGTCGAGTCCGTCGAGGCCCTCACTCGCCTGCGCGAACATGCGGCGCACGTCGTCCTCCTGCGCCGCATCGGCCTCGAGCGCGAGCGCGCGGCCGCCTTCGCGCTCGCACAGCTCGACCGTCTCCCGCGCCGAGTCGGCGTCGACGTCGGCCACCGCCACCGCGGCGCCCTCACGGACGAACAGCGCTGACATCGCGCGCCCGTTGCCGATCGGCGGGTCCTCGAGCCCGTGCGTCTGCTGGCCGCCGCCCACGACGAGGATCCGCCGCCCCTCGAGGCGACCGCGACCGGCGCCTTCCCCGCGCGAGGCGGGCGGCAGGTTTGATTCTGCGTCTTCCATTGCGGCCGAGCTTACCCGCCTGCTCGACGCCGCCGCCGTGGCGGCGTAGGCTGCTCGCCGGCATGGAGCTCGGCGGCGCACGCGCACTGGTGACCGGCGCGACCGGCGGGCTCGGGCAGGCCATCGTCCGCGAGCTGCACGGCCGCGGCGCCGAGGTGATCCCGAGCGGGCGCCGCGCCGAGGTGCTCTCCGAGCTCGAGGCCGAGATCGGCGGGCGCACGATCGCCGCTGACCTCGCGGTGCGCGCGGACGTCGAGCGGCTGGTCGCGGAGGCAGGCGAGCTCGACGTGCTGGTCGCCAACGCCGGTCTGCCGGCGCGCGGGTCGCTGTCGCGCTTCGACCTCGAGACGATCGAGCGCGTCACGACGGTCAACCTCACCGCGCCGATCATGCTCGCGCGGCTGCTCGTGGGCGGCATGGTCGAGCGCGGGCGCGGTCACCTCGTCTTCATCTCCTCGATGGCCGGCAAGGTCCCGCGCGCCGGCTCGTCGCTCTACTCGGCGAACAAGTTCGGACTGCGCGGGTTCGCCGGCAGCCTGCGCCAGGACCTGCACGGCACGGGCGTCGGCGTCTCGACCGTGTTCCCGGGCTTCGTCCGCGGCGCCGGGATGTTCGCCGCGCACGTCGACGAGCTGCCGCGGGGCGTGGGGACGAGCACGCCGGAGGACGTCGCCCGCGCCACCGTGCGCGCGATCGAGCACGACCAGGGCGAGGTCGACGTGGCGCCGCTGCCGGTCCGCGCGGCCGGGCTACTGGGCGGGGTGGCGCCCGACCTCGTCGGCCTGCTCAACCGCCGCACGGGCACAGCGGAGGTCGCCGAGCGGACCCGCCGCGGCCGGTGACGAGCGGCCCGCGAACGGCGTGGACCCAGACGCCATCGTCACGGCCGAGATCACGATAGGTCAGCGCTCCGGTACGTCTACCCGGTCGCGGTCGGTGATCTCGCGGTGCACCCTCGCCGGCGTGCCGGTGGCGACCACGCCGGCGGGCAGGTCGCGCGTGACGACGGCTCCCGCGCCCAGGACGGTGTCGGCGCCGATCGTCACACCGGGGCAGACGATGACGCCGCTGCCGAGCCAGACGTTGTCGCCGATCGTGATCGGCTTCCCGTACTCCCAGCCGCGCCGGCGGGGCTCGGGGTCGATCGGGTGGCCGGCGGTGATGAGCTGGACGCGGGTGGCGAGCTGGCAGGCCGCGCCGATCGCGATCGGCGCGACGTCGAGCATGATGCAGTCGTAGTTGACGAAGGTGGCGGCGCCGATGGTGATCTGCGTGCCGTAGTCGCAGCGGAACGGCGGCATGACGACGACGCCATCGCCGACGTCCCCCAGCAGGCTGCGCAGGAGCCGGTCGCGCTCCTCCTGCTCGGCGCGGGCGCTGCGGTTGTAGCGCTCGAGCAGCTCCTGCGCGCGCGCGAGGTCCGCGTTGAGCACCGGGTCGTCGGCGAGGTACAGCTCGCCGCGCAGCATCCGCTCTTTCATGTCATCGGACGCCGGCCAGCTCGAGCTCCAGGGGCGCCGCGTAGCCGGTCGCCCCGATCTGCACGAAGAGGCGGTGCGCCTCACGCAGCTCGCGCTCGCGGGCTTCCCGATCGCCGCTCTGGCGCGCGAGCTCGGCGAGCTCGACGTGGATCATGGGCTCAATGCCGCGTCCGTCGGTGTCGCGCGCCAGCCGGCCCGCGCGCGCGAGCGCCTCCTCGATCCTCGCGCGCGCGCCCAGGCCCTCGGAGCCCAGCAGGACCCTTGCCAGGATCAGGCTCGCGAGCGTCTCGCTGCCGAGGTTCCCCTGCGCGCGGGCGGTCTCGAGCGCCTGCGGTGCCAGCGCACGTGCCCGCTCCGTGTCGCCGAGGCCGAGGTAGGAATCGGCGAGCAGGGCGACGACCGCGCCGTCGATCGCCGTTCGACCCTCCGTCGCGATCGCCATGGCGCGCTCGATGGCGTCGATCGCCTCCCGCCAGCCGTCTCGCATCCGCTCGGCCAGGCCGAGACAGAACCACGCGTACGCACGCGCGTAAGAGTTCCCGATCGGCTCCGCGAACTCGACCGCCTGCCGGGCGTGGCGCAGCGCGGCGTCGGAGTCCCCGGCGAAGAACGCGTTGTACATCGCGTGCATGTGGCTGAAGCCGACCACCTCCGCGTCGCCCTGCTCGCGTGCGATCTCCCTGGCCTGGTCGATCAGGCGTCGTCCCTGGTCGAGCTCGCCCATGATCGCCAGGACCAGGCCTTTGAAGCTGTGGCACCACGCGTAGGGGCAGTCGTAGTTGACCCCTCCGCCAACGGTGGGATCGCCGTGCGCGAGCTCGATCGCGCGATCGCAGACAGCCACGGCCTCGCGATACTCGCCGGCGCAGAAGAAGGCGTAGGCGCCGCCCGAGATCGCCAGGTAGAGGGCAGGGTCACCGGCCTCCTCGGCGAGCGCAAACGACCGCCGCGTGAGCCTGAGGCACTCGCGCACGTCGCCCTCTCCGACGCCCAGCGCGGCGCCGTAGCCGTTGAGCAGGATCGCTCGTGAGCGTATGTCCCCGGCTCGCAGGGCGAACTGCTCGGCCTCCGTGAAGAGGGCCTCGGCGTCGTCATGCGAGATGCCGAGGCGCCAGGCGTGCGCCAGCGAGAGCATCCGCGCCGATAGTCCGAGCGCGATCGTCTCGGCCGATTCCGGAAGCGAGCCGGCGAGCTCGCCGACCCTGCCCCAGTGCCACAGCGTCTGGGCGGGGTTCCCCTTCCCGGTGCCCGCCCAGACCGCCGCGCGCGCGTGCCAGCGTGCCGCCTCGAGGGTCTCCCCGGCCGCCTCCCAGTGCTGCGCGAGCAGCGCCGCGCGCTCGTCCAGGCGCTCGGGGTACTGCTCTGCGAGTGCTCGCGCGACTTCGGCGTGTACGAGCGCGCGCCGCCCGCCCAGCTGCGACCGGTACGCGACCTCCTGCGTCAACGGGTGCTTGAAGGCGTACAGCGCTTCGGGATACAGCTCGCGCTCGTACACGAACTCCGCGGCGACCAACGCGCGAAGCGCGTCCTCGAGCTCAGCCGGGTCCAGCTCCACGACCCGCTCGAGGATCGGGGCCGGAAACTCCCGGCCGATCACCGCCGCCGCCTCGAGCACCGCCTTCTCGCGCTGCTCGAGCCGGTCGATACGTGCGGCGAGCGCCGCCTGGACGCTGGCCGGCACCGCGGCCTCCGCCACCGGCTTCACGACCCTGTACGCGCCGCGTTCGCCGGCCAGACTCCCGCTCTCCACAAGCTCCTGGACCAGCTCTTCGATGAAGAACGGGTTGCCCTCGGTCCGGGCCCGAATCAGCTCGGTGAGCCCGTTCAGGGAGGGATCTGAGCCGAGCAGGTCGGCGAGCAGCTGCTCGATCGAATCGGCGCCGAGTGGAGCCAGCGCGATCTGGCGGTAGTAGGAGCGCGCCATCCAGGGGGCCTGGTACTCGGGCCGGAAGTTGACGACGACGAGGCTGCGCGTGCCCTGGACGGCCTCCACCTGGTTGGCGAGGAACACCTCGCTCGCCGGGTCCAGCCAGTGCAGGTCCTCGACCACCGTGAGCCCCGGCTCACGCGCGCTCGAGGCGCGGCTCAGCCGCTTGGTCACAGCCAGGAGCCGGCGCTGGCGCGCGTCGGGGTCCATCCGCGGCAGCGGGCGCTCCGGATCGGCGACGGCGAGGAAGTCGAAGACCAGAGCGAGGTCGTCGTCGAAGCGCTCGTCGAGCGGCCGCAGCTTGGCAGCGATCCGCTCGCGTGACGTGCGATCCGAATCCCGCTCGCCGATCTCGAAGTACGCGCGCAGAAGCTGGAGCACCGGCAGCAGCGGCACCGCTCTGGTGTGGGCCTGGCCGGCGACGTGGTACACGGGCGTGCCGTTCGCCCGCGCGCGGTCGGCGAGCTCGTGGCACAGGCGGCTCTTGCCGACGCCGGGCTCGCCGACGATCCCGATCACCTGCCCCAGGCCGGCGAACGCCTGCTCGAGCGCACCCTCGAGCGCCTGGAGCTCCTGGTCGCGCCCGACGAAGCGCGAGAAGCCGCGCGTGCGGGAGACGTCGAGCCGGCCGCGCGCCTCGCCGAGGCCGGTCAGCTCGTGGACGCGCAGCGGCCGGCTGGCGCCCTTGACGTTGAACTCGCCGAGATCAGTGAGCGCCAGGTAGCCCTTCACCAGCGATGCGGTGCCGTCGGTCACGTAGACCCTGCCCGGCTCGGCCAGCTGCTCCATCCGCTGCGCGAGGCCCACGGTGTGGCCGACGGCGGTGTAGGCCATCCCCCGGTCGCCCACCGCACCGACTACGACCTCACCGGAGTTCAGGCCCATCCGGACCGCGAAGTTCAGCCCCCCCGTGCGGCGCAGCTCCTCCGCATGGCCCGCCAGCTCGCGCTGGAGGTGCAGCGCCGCGTGGCACGCTCGCCGGGCGTGGTCCTCGTGCGCGATCGGTGCGCCGAACAGCGCCATGATCCCGTCGCCCGTGAACTTGTCGACCGTGCCCTCGAAACGGTGCACGCCCTCGGCCAGGATCGAGAAGAAGCGATCCATCAGGGCACGCCACTCCTCGGGGTCGGCCTGCTCGGCCAGCTCCATCGAGCCCATGAGGTCCGCGAACAGGACCGTCACCTGCTTGCGCTCGCCCTCCAGCGCGGCGCGGCCGGCCCGGATCTTCTCGGCGAGGTGCTCCGGAGGGTGGGCCGCGGCGCGCAGCGCATGACCGCAGCTGTCGCAGTACCTCGCCGCCGCCGGCTGGGGCGCGCCGCACGAGGGACACGTGAGCGACTCGGCGAGCGGCGCCGCGCAGTGCGCGCAGAAGCGCGCACCCTCACGATTCACATGGCCGCAGGAAGAGCACTCCATGCCGAGCGGGACGACCGCGAGGCGAGCCTACCCGACGGGCAGGCTCGCCTCGTCCTACAGCACTTCTACGGCCGGCCTTCTGCCGCCGCGACGTGCTCGACGTCCAGGCGCGGCAGGATCCGCTCGAGCCAGTTCGGGATCCACCAGTTGGCGCTCCCGAGCAGCTGCATAACGGCCGGCACGAGCACCATCCGAACCAGCGTCGCGTCCAGGAAGATCGCCGTGGCCAGGCCGACCCCGAACAGCTTCAGGAACACGTCGGGTGCGGCCAGGAAGGCGAGGAACACGACGACCATGATCGCCGCCGCCGCGGTGATCACGCGTGCGGTCTTGGCCAGCCCGTCGGCGATCGCCCTGCGCGTGTTGCCGTCCTTCAGGTACTCCTCGCGGATCCGCGAGATCAGGAACACCTCGTAGTCCATCGAGAGCCCGAACAGGATCGCGAACATCATCACCGGCATGAACGGGGCCACCGGCACCTCGTGATCTATCCCGATCAGCTTGCCGACCGCTCCGCCCTGCGCCACCAGCGTCATCACGCCGTACGCGGCGCTCACCGAGAGCAGGTTCATGATCGCCGCCTTGAGCGAGATCAGCGGTGAGTGGAACGCCACCAGCAGCAGCAGGAAGGACAATCCGACGACGCCGGCGATGAACAGCGGCAGCCGGTCCTTCATGTACTCGCTCTGGTCCTCCAGGGCCGCCGTCACCCCTCCAACGTGGGCCGTGATCCCCGCCGGGCTCAGCGTCCGCGGTATGACGTCGTCGCGCAGACGGTTGACGAGGTCCTCGGTGGCCTTGTCCTGCGGCGAGGTCGTCGGGATCACCGTCACGATCGCCGCGTCACTTGCGGGATTGATCCGCGGAGCCGGCACGAACGCCACTCCGGGCTCGCTGCGCAGCCGCTGGGCGAACGCGGCGACCCTGGCCTTCGCGGCCGGGCCGGGCAGCTCGGCGGCGATCACCAGCGGTCCGTTGGTGCCGGGGCCGAAGCCCTCCGTGTTCAGGTCGTAGGCCTGCCGGGTCATCGTGTCCGGCGGATCGTTCCCTGCGTCGGGGAAGCCGAGCCGCATGCCGAGCGCCGGCGCCGCCAGGGCGAGCAGGATCGCGACCGAGACGATCACGGCGACCCACGGGCGCCGCTGCACGGCGTGGCTCCAGCGCCCCGCGGGCGAGTCGCTGCTGCCCTCGGGCTTCCCGAGCCTGCGGCCCAGCACCGGGAGTCGCAGGCGGTCCACCTTGGGCCCGAGGTAGCCGAGCAACGCCGGCAGAAGCGTGACCGATGCGGTCATCACCACGAGCACTGCGAGCGAGGCCGAGAGGGCAACTCCGTACATGTAGGTCAGCCCGGTCAGGAAGAGCCCGAGGACGGCGATCACCACCGTGCCGCCCGCGATGATCGCGCTGCGCCCGGCGGTGGTGACGGCTTCGATCACGGCGTCGTGGCGGTCTTTGCCGTTCTTGAGCGCTGCGCGGAAGCGCGTCAGCACGAGCAGCGAGTAGTCGATCCCCACGCCGATCCCGATCAGCCCCGACACCGCCGTGGTCCAGTCCGGGACGTCGACGACGTTGGCCAGCAGCGCGATCAGGCCTCCCGAGGTGATGCCGAGGCCGACGAGCGCGATCGTGAGCGGCAGGCCCGCGGCGACGATCGAGCCGAAGGCGATCAGGAGCACGATCGCCGCGCCGAGGAAGCCGATGCCCTCGGGGTTGGACTGGCTCTGCGCTGCGTAGATCGGATCGCCGCCGAGCTTGATCTGCAGCCCGCCTCCGCTGTTGTCGTCGGCCGCGGCGATCAGCTTCTTGCCCTCGTCCTTCGTGAACTCCCACCCGGGGACCGTCATGGGAAGCGTGCTCGTGCCAATCTGCCGGTTCCGCGAGACGCGGAGCGGGGTGTGAGCAGCGATGTGCTTGACCTGCTCCGCCTTCGCGAAGAACGCGTTCAGGCGCTGCCGCGCCTGCGGGCTCAGCGCGCCGTTCGGGTTCTTCCAGACGACGTAGATCTCCTGCCCGGAGTAGCCCGCGAAGCGCTCCTTCGTCACGTCGCTCGCCGCCTTGGACTCCGAACCCGGCGTGTCGTAGTTCGCGTTGTAGTCGCCCTTGAGTGAGGACCCGACCGCGATCAGCACGACGGTTGCGGCGATCCAGGCCAGGACGACCCGGCCGCGGCGGCGGTAGACGACGTCGGCAAGGCGGGCTAGGAAACGCGTCATCGTTGGGGCACCTCTTCCATAGTCATCAAGTTCCGATTCCCTCTAGACCGTGCCGGGGAGCCGAATTCATCGCCACTTCATTTGCGTGTACACGCCCGCCCGGCCCAAGGGGGTTTTCCGGCCAACACGGGTACGGCTATCCGAACTCGACGGCCGACTGTAGTGGGCAGCCAGGTACACCGAGCGGCGATCATGGGCTGTCGGCGATGTGGTGCTACCCAGCGAAGGAGGAGAGATGCGACGCAGGATCGCGATCTGGATCGCGGTGCCCGCACTGCTCGGGGCGGTTGCGCTGGCGGGGGCGGCGGACGGGAAGGGGCGCCGGCAGAAGGTCACGCTGCAGGCGCGCTCGCAGGTCGAGCGCGTGCAGATCGTGGACACGGCGCCCACGGGGCGGTCGGCCGGCGACGGCCTGATCTTCACCGAGAAGCTGCTCGACGCGAGCGGCACCGTGATCGGCAGCGACGCCGCGCAGTGCACGGCGCTCTTCGACCAGCGCTCACTGTGCACCGGCACCTACTTCCTGCCCGGGGGCCAGGTGATGGTCCAGCTGCTGCAGCCCAGCCTCGGCGGGACGCTCACCTATACGCAGGCGATCACAGGCGGCACCGGCCGCTACGCACGCGCGACGGGAACGGTGACCGTCCGCCAGCGCCCGGCCGGCGACCGCTTCACGTTCCGGATACGGCTTCCGTAGGCGGTCAGAGCGCTTCGGCGAGCTCCGCGCTTCATGCGCGCCGCCGGAGCGCTCGGGGAGGCCGGGGACGAGGAGCTCGTCGCGCTCGCCGAGCGTCACGGCATCGAGATGCCGGCCCGTTGTGAGAGTCTGCGTACATGACTTCCGAAACCCCGCTCATCACCGGCACCGACTTCATCACCGTCGCCACCAAGGACTTCGACGCGGCGGTCGAGTTCTATGGAGGCGTGCTCGGCCTGCCCGAGTCCAAGCGCTGGGGCAAGCTGCCGGCCGCCGAGTTCGAGACCGGCAACCTGACGATCGCCGTCATGCAATCCGATGCGTTCGGGCTGGAGGCGCGCGCCAACAACCACCCGATCGCGCTGCACGTCGACGACTTCCAGGCCGCCCATGACGAGCTCGAGTCGCGCGGCATCGTGTTCCGCGGCGAGACGCTCGATTCGGGCGTCTGCTACCAGGCGTTCTTCCAGGATCCGGACGGCAACGTGCTCGGCATCCACCACCGCTACGCGTCCGGGACGCCGCCGCAGGCCGCCGGTTAGGGCGTCGGCCCATCGACGACGATCTCGCCGCCGCGGTGCGGCGTGACGACGAGCGCGCTGCGGCGCGCGCGCTCGGGAGCGGGGCGCACCGGACGGATCCTGAGCTCCGCCGCGACGCGCAGCACTTCGCGCATCTCCATCTCGGCGAACGGCGCCCCGGCGCAGCGGCGCACGCCGCCGCCGAAGGGGATCCAGGCCGCCGCGTTCGGCGGCGGGTGCTCGCCGAGCCAGCGCTCGGGCAGCAGCGCCCCGGCCTGCGGCCACAGGTCCTCGCGGCGCATCGACAGCCACAGGCAGGCGGCGACGTGCACGCCGGCGGGCAGCGTGCGGCCGGCGATGCGGGCCGGCGCCAGCAGCAGGCGCGGGGCGATGGTGAGCGCGGGGCGCACGCGCAGGACCTCCTTGACGACCGCTTCGAGGTACGCGGGCTCGCCCTCGCGCAGGCGCGCGTGGACTGACGGGTTGCGCGCGAGCCGCTCGAAGGCCCACGCCAGCGATGCCGCGGAGGTGTCGTGCCCGGCCACCAGCAGCGCGACGAGCTGGTCTCGGAGATGGCGATCCGTGGGCGGGTTGCCGTCCTCGTCGCGCTGCTCGAGCAGCAGGTCGAGCACCGAGTCGCCGCCGCGCCGCACGCGCCGGCGCGCGATGAGGTCGAGCAGCAGCGCGTCGAAGCGCTCGACGGCGATGCGAAAGCGCCCCCACGGGCTGCGCGGCCCGAGGTCGCGCTGCACGAGCACCATCGCGAGCATGCGCGGGAACGAGCGCACGCTGTCGAGCGTGCCGTGGACGGCGTCGCGCAGCCGCGCCGCCTCGTCGTCGTCGCCCGCTCCGAGCAGCACGCGCACGATCGTCTCGAGCGTGAGGTGCTTCATCCGTTCGAGCGTCACGACGGGACCGCGCCAACCGCTCAGCTCCTCTCTCGCGAGCTGAGCGACGGCCGGCGTCAAGGCGCGCATGCGCTCGCCGTGGAACGGCGTCTGGATCAGGCGGCGCTCGCGCAGGTGCTGCTCGCCGTCGAGCACGAGGATCGAGTGCGGGCCGGCGAACGGACGCAGGAACTCCCAGCTCTGGCCGGCCGGCGCGATCGCCGGATCGAGGCGGAACAGCTCACGGACGGCGGCCGGGTCGGAGAACAGCACCATCGGCTCGTCGGTCCAGAAGGTGCGGATCGTGACCGGGTCGCCGTAGCGCTCGTGGATCGCGCGCAGGAAGGCCGCCGGCCGCGCCGTCCACGCGACGGTCTGCCAGGCGGCGGGTGCGCGCGGGCCGGGCGGAAGCTCCACTCCCCGAGCCTACGTCGCGACGCTCGCGAGTCGCGCCCGCGCAATCTGGGAACAACTTGGAGAAATGGGGTACGACGAGACGCTGGCGGGGCGCGTCCGATCGATAATGCGGGTTCACGAGGACGCCGCCGAGCGCGAGATGTTCGGCGGGCTCGCGTGGATGCTGCGCGGCAACATGGCCTGCTGCGTGCTGGGCGGCGACGTCGCCGTGCGCTTGAGCCTGGTGGACGCCGCGCGTGCCCTGCAGGAGGACTACACGCGGCCGTTCGACCCGACTGGCCGCCCGGCGCGCGCGTTCGTCGTAGTCGCCGGCCACGCGGTCGCCGCCGAGGCCGACCTGACCCGCTGGATCGACGCGGCTGCCGAGCACGCGCTCTCGCTGCCGCCGCAATGAACGGGCGATGGCCGCGCGCCGCGGCGAAGAGGATCAGCGCCGGCGCGGGACGCCGGTCGCCGTGCGCAGCAGCGCGTCACGGGCGGGCGTGGGGGTGAGCTGGGCCAGTATTCCCTGGATCCGCGGGCCCGTGCCGACGACGTAGCGCGCGCGGGGGCGTCGGGCGGTCAGCGCTCGCTCGATCGTCGCCGCGACCGTGTCGACGGGCGAGGCCATGCGCTGGGACCGCGGGATCGTTTGGCGGAAGCCGTCGATGTGGCGGTCGTAGAGCTCGCGGTGGCCGGGGGAGAGGGTGGCGACCGACTCCTCCAGCGCGCTGTCGGCCTCGCGCCACATGCCGCCTTCCGCGCTCAGGGCCTCTCCGTCCTCGGACCGGCGCACGCCGGCCAGGACGTCCCAGCCGGCTGACGCCAGCCGCAGCGCCGCGACGCGGCCGATGCCGCGCGCGGCGCCGGTGACGAGCACGGAGGGCATGAACGGAACCTACTGCGACCGTCCCGAGCCGCGCCAGGTTCCGGTCCCCTCAGGCGGCGGGCTGGGCGTAGCGCAGCGAGCCGGGTGTGGTGAGGTCCTCGCCGGTCTCGAGCAGTGTCTTGAGCCCCGAGAGGATCATCGGCCAGCCGCCGTAGAGCTCTCCGTTCGCGCCTTCGCGCAGCTGGTCGTGAATGACCGTGAGCCGGCAGGAGTCGCCGACCGGCTCGATCTCCCACGTGACCCGCGAGGTTCCCTCGGCCTTGACCTCGTCGCTCCACAGGGCGTTGAAGCTCTGCACCAGCCGGCGCGGCGGATCGACCTCGAGATTCTCGCCCTCGAAGATCGGCCCGTCGGCCCGGGCATGAACGGCCCGGTAGCTCGAGCCAGGGTTCCAGTCGGAGTCGACGCCGACGCCGAAGCTATAGCGCCGCCGCAGGTCGCTGTCGGTGATCGCCTCCCACAGGCGCTCCGGGGTCGTCTTGATGTAGATCTCGAAGACCTTCTCCATGGTTGCCTCCATCGTGGTCTTGAGCCCGCTGAGCGCGGTGGCCCAGGGCTCGGCGTACTTGCTCACCCAGCGGTCGTGGACGAGCCGGATCGGGACCGGGTTGAGGAAGTGGAGCTTCTCCCGGCCCCGCCGCCGGGTGACGACGAGGCCCGCCTCCTCGAGCACCTTCAGATGCTTCATCACGCCGAAGCGCGTCATCGGAAGGCGCGCTTCGAGCGCGCTCAGCGATTGACCGTCGTCGGCGAAGAGCTCGTCGAGGAGCGTCCGGCGGGTCGGGTCGGCCAGCGCCTTGAACACCTGGTCCATGACCGGAGAATAAGTGACTATCGAGTCACATGTCAACGTGGGGGCCGCCAGGGCATCAACTCGAGTCAGAAAGCCCCGAGGCCACCGGCACGCCTTCGCGGAGCCCTCCCTTTCCCTCGTCGACGCCGTTCAGCGCGGTCCGGGTCGCTCTGGCAATGGCGCGACCTTGCGGGGTCAGGCGCTGCGCAGGTGCCCTCGGCGAGCGCTCTGCTCGGGCTCGGCGGCAGCTTCGCGGTCGCCGACGCGGCCCGCGACGCGGCCCGCCGCTCCGGCCAGTCCCGCGCCGTGCGCCTTGCTCGCGTACAGCCGGCGGTCGGCGAGGCGCAGGGCCTCTGAGGCGGTGCGCGTCTCGTCTGGCAGCGCCGCCCAGCCGCACGAGACCGAGATCGTGAAGCCGTCGCCGTGCTGGGTCAGCGCGCCGGCGAGCCGGCCCGCGGTGGCCCGGGGATCGGACGACGTCAGCGGCAGCAGCGCGCACAGCTCGTCGCCTCCCAGCCGGTACGCGCGGCCGCTCTCGAGCGCCGCGTTGAGGTCCGAGGCCACCAGCCGCAGGAGCTGGTCGCCGGCCGGGTGGCCGAAGGTGTCGTTGTAGTGCTTGAAGCCGTCGAGGTCGAACAGGACCAGCAGCCGCGGGGCGTCGCGGAAGGCGAGGTCGTGGAGCAGCTGGCGGCGGTTGGCCAGCGCGGTCAGCGGGTCAGTGTGCGCCTGACGACGGCTATCGCGCAGGAGCTGCTGGTTCTCGGTGAGCACGAGCGCGGCGCGAACGACGGCGACGGCGAGCGCCGCCAGCGCCAGGGCGGCGGGCGCCGGCGCCACCACGCCCGCGAGGCCCAGCGCGACGACGGCCAGGGCCGGCGCGCTCATCACTGTCGGCGCCAGCGCCGCGGGCAGCCGCCGCGCGGCGCGCGGCTCGGCCTGCCACGCCGCCGCCGCGATCAGGCAGGCGCCGACGATCCAACCGAGGTCGGCCGGGCCGCCCGGCCGGTAGTCACCGGCGAGGTGGCCGGCGGAGAAGGCGAGGTCGGCCGCCGCGAAGCAACCGAGCGACAGGACGATCGTCAGCGTGCGCCGGTCCGCGCGCCAGTTGGCCTGCGCCGCGGCGCCGACGACGACCGCGAGCATCACGAGCGCGGCGAGCAGCTGGGCGTGGAGCGCGATCGCGGCGAAGTCGAGCCTGGGGGTGGAGCCGAGCGTGGGCGCGACCACCGGCGTCCAGGCCAGCGAGACGGCGAGCAGCGCCGCCGTCAAGCCGTCGAGCCACAGGCCCGAGCGCCGGCGGCGCCGGCGGCCCTCGGCCAGCCGCAGCAGGGCAGCGCCGGCCAGCAGGTAGAAGCCCACCCAGATCGCGTCCGCCACTCCGGGGATCGCCCGCGGGCCCTCGAGCGGGAAGCGGGCCAGGTCCCCGGCTTCCCAGACCGCCAGCGCGCCCGCGAGCAGGGCCCACGCCACGCGATGCTCGCGGCGGGTATACGCGCGCCAGCCGACGAGCGCCGTGGCGCCGGCCAGCAGCACGTGCAGGAGAGCCGGAGACAGAGTCTCGCGCCAGTGCGCGGGTTGCACGACGGAGCCGGCTGCGTAGCCGACCGAGAGGATGCCGAGAACGGCCAGCGCCGCCGGCTCGTGGCGAGATCTGGTTGAACCCACCTCCGGACAGCATCGGCACCTCAGTCAGAACCTTGAGAGTTCGGCGTACCGCATTTAGGGGCGCCGGCCCGCTGCGACCAGCGTCACGCCCGGGAACTCGAGTCCGTCTGCGGTCTCGTAGCGGGCGCTCGCCTCGCGCGCGTTCGCGCGGATCTGGTCGGCCGCCTCCTCGGGGAGCGCGGCCAGCAGCTTCACCAGCGGCCCGGCGAGCGCGGAGGTGCGCGTCCACCAGTCCTCGAAGGAGGGCGCGCGCAGGGGTGCCGGCTGCTCGCTGACCGCGACGTCGGCGAGCCCGGCGCCCGACAGCAGCGCGCTGAGCTCGCCGGCGTCCTCGAGCGAGAACGGCCCCGGGACCCCGGGCGGCGGCACTGGCGCGCCGGTGTACGCGCCGACGGCGTCGAACACGACGCCCAGCCACGGATTGCGCTCGCGCGGTCCCCACACCGCGAGCGCGACGCGGCCGCCCGGACGCAGAACGCGGTGGATCTCGCGCGCCGCGCGCGCGGGGTCGGGTACCAGCATCAGGCCCTCGCGGCACAGGACGACGTCGTAGGAGGTGTCGGGCTCGGCGATGCGCTCGAGGTCGAGTTCCCGCGCGCTGACGTTGTCGACGCCCTGCTCGCGCGCCCGAGCCGCGGCGATCGCGGTCATCTCCGGAGCGACGTCGGAGATCACGACCTCGCCACCGGGGGCGACGCGGCGTGCGGCAGCCAGGCCGAGGCCCCCGGCACCGCAGGCGAGCTCGAGCACGCGCGCGCCGGGCTGGGGCGCGGACAGCTCCAGCAGCCGCTCCGTCAGCGGAGCGCCGCGCGCGTCGACGAAGTCGGCGTACTCGCCCCAGCCCTCGGCGACCGAGCCCCACATGGCGTGCAGGTTCGCGCGCAGCGGATCGAGCTCCCCCGCGCTCCCGTCCGTCCCCCCGGCGATGCTCTGCGCTTCCATCGGATCCTCCTTCGATATTGACTACTCGTAACGGGTAATGAAGTCAGCGCTAGGATACTGAAATGGCCCAAACAGTCAAGAGCAAAGGGCGGCCGCGCCGCGAGCGGGGGGCGGCCGAAGAACCCATGCGCGCCTCGCGCGCGGGGCCGCGCCGAGCGCAGAGCGCCGCGGTGAAGGGCACCCGCGCCTACAACTCTCCCCGGCGGCGCGAGCAGGCGGCGGCGACGCGCCGCGAGATCCTCGAAGCGGCCAAGCGGCTGTTCGAGCAGCAGGGCTACGTGGCGACCACGATGGCGGCCGTCGCCGCCGAGGCCGGCGTCGCGCTCAAGACCGTGTACGTGGCCTTCGATACCAAGAGCGGGCTGCTGCGCGCGCTGTGGCACCTGCTCCTGCGCGGCGACGAGGACGACGTGCCGGTGGGAGAGCGCCGGTGGTACAGGGTGGTGCTCGACGAGCCCGACCCCGAGCGCCAGCTGCGCCTGGTCGCTCGCAACTCGCGCATGGTCAAGGAGCGCGCCGGCGCGCTGATGGGCGTGATCCGCAGTGCCGCGCCGATCGACCCCGACATCGCCGCCCTATGGCACCGGATCCAGTCCGACTTCTACGGCAACCAGCGCGCGATCGTGAAGGCGCTCCACGCCAAGAAGGCCCTGCGCCCGGGGCTCGGCGTCGCCCGCGGCGCCGACCTGCTGTGGACGCTCAACCACCCCGACGTGTGGCTGCTGCTGGTGGGCGAGCGCGGCTGGACTCCAGACCAGTGGGAGCGCTGGTTCGCGGACACCCTCGGCGCGCAGCTGCTGGGCGACGGATCGCGGTCGGGGTGACGGGCGCGGGGACGCCACGGCCGCTGGGCGGCGTCGCCACCGCCGCGGTCATCGCGGCGCTCGGGTTCGCGGTCGGGCTCGCCGGCGACGCGTGCCACGTGGCCTCGGGCACCACCCGCTACGAGTGGTCCGGTGTCCCGGAGCTGTGGCGCAGCGCGCTGTGGTTCCCGTTCCTGGTGGCCGGCGGTGTGCTGCTCGGGGCGTGGTCGGCCGAGCGCGGCGCGCTGCCGGTCAGACGCGTCCGCAGGCGCGCCGACATGGTCGCCGGGGCCGCGGTCGTGCTCGCCCTGTACGCCCTGACCGCCACGCTGCGCGACCAGCCGTCCACGGTCTCGGTCGTCCTCGTCGGCGCGCTCGCCGTGGCGATCTGGGGCTGGTGGGACCCGTCGCCGCGCGCGCTGGCCGGCGCGCTCGGCTTCGCGGTCGCCGGGCCGCTGATCGAGATCGGGATCGTCGCGCTCGGGGCCGCGAGCTACGCCCGCGACGCCGACGGCCTGGGCGGCGTCGCGCCGTGGCTTCCGTGCCTGTACTTCGCCGCGGGAGCGGTGAGCTCGCAGCTGTGGGCGGCGATCGCGCGCGACGGCGCGCCCGCGACGAGCCGCCCTACCACCGCCGCGGCAGATTCCTGAGGAACGGGATCAGGTACTTGATGAAGTCGTTGCGATTCGGGCTCGCGCTGTTCGGGTCGTTGTGGGAGTAGGTCGACGAGCGGTTGACCAGCGTCAGGTTCCTCGACGGGATCCCGCTCTGCTGCGCCAGCGCAGTCGCAGCGTCCAGCACCCGCTGGCCGCCCAGCGCCGCGCCGAAGGCGTAGATCCGAAGCCGCTTGGGCAGGTCGCGGCCCTTCGTGGTGTTCACGTCGAGCACGCTCTGGGCCGGGTTCGCGATCCCGTTGCCCACCGCGCCGGCGTCGATCGTCAGGCGCTGGGGGTGGTACCAGGCGGTGCCGTCCAGCCCCGGCAGGCGCCAGCCGGCGAACATCTTCGCGTAGCGGCGTATGGGGGTGATCTCCCCGGCGCGGACCCACCCGCGCGGGTCGCCGCTCGGCGCCAGGCGGCCGAGGTGCGCCTGCGCGGCGATCAGACTCGGAGGTGAGGTGTCGTTGTCCAGCGCGTAGCCGTACTGGCCGATGTTGGTCACCCGGATGGGCGGCTTGAGGTTGGCTGGGAGCAGCGGGAAGGTCTGGCCGACCGAGGGCGAGTCGGGATCCAGCAGCGTGCCGAGCGCTCCGCTCGTGTTGAACAGCCCGGTGAACGGGGCCGGGATGCCGCCGAAGGTCAGCCACGGCGAGGAGGTCTGCAGGTTCTGGAGGCTGGTGGTCGCCTGGGCGGCGCTCACCGCCGACGTGCTGCTCCCGCCGTCGATGTAGACCAGTCCGGAGAGGCCGCGCGCGCCGGGCTTGCCGCCGAAGTCCCACGTCGCGTAGGCGGTGGTGATCGTCCCGCCGAGCGAGTGCCCTCCGACGACGACCTTGCCGCCGCGCTGCACGGCGAGCCGGACGACGCGACGCAGGTCGCCGATCTCGGTGCGCATGCCCCAGTCGCGCGCGTAGCCGACGGTCGAGTCGGGGATGAGCTGGAAGTGGTTGGTGATGCTGGAGTCGGCGAGCCAGCCGAGGTAGTAGTTGAAGGCATCGAGCGAGGTCTTGGTGCCCGCCTTCACCTGGTCGAACACCGACTGGTCCTCGAGCTGGTTCTCGCGGCGCTCGACCGACCACACCTGCCAACGGGGAAGCCGGCGCACGATGGTCTTGGCCAGCGGCTCGAAGTAGGACGCGCTGGCCGAGGTGCCGGGATTCAGGACGAGCACGTTACGCGCGAAGGGCGAGCCGGTCTTGAGGATCCCGACGCGGTTGTACTGGGCCGGGGTCCCGGGGGACTCGACGCCCGCGATGCGGGTGAACCTGACTTTGACCGCCGAGGCGGCGGGCGCGAGGCCGAGGGCCGCCAGCGCCGCGACCGCGAACACCAGCGCGATCCGAGCTCCGAGCGAAGGCTTGCCGATCATCCTTACTCCTCCCCGTCGAATCGAGTCCTGCACTCCTCTTCCGTACGAACCCTAGAGAATCCGGCGCCCCGCCACGCCGGAACAGCTCGCAACGTCTGCAACGAACGCTAGTGTAGATGGCGGCTCCGATCACCTGAAACCGGAAGGCGACCCTGGATGGCAACCCAGCGCGACCGTGCCGAGGAGGCGCGCCGTCGCAAGCTCGAGGAGATCGAGCAACACGTCAAGGACGGAACCCTGACCATCCGCCCCATGACGGCCGCGGAGCGCAAGAAGTACCCGAAGGTCGAGGGCGGCCGGCGGCCGCGCCGGCGCGTGTAATCGACGAGGGCGCGGGCCTACGCGACCCGCGCGCCGCGGCCTACGGCGAGAGGCGCACCGGCAGCGTCTTGAGCTGGTTGACGAACGGCGATTCCGCGTAGAGCGGCTCGCCGGCCAGGTCCATGGCGGGGTGGCGGGCGAGCGTCTCCTCGAACAGGACATTGAGCTCGAGCCGCGCGAGCGCGGTTCCAAGGCAGAAGTGGCGACCGCCCGCGCCGAAGGCCTGGTGCTCGGCGTTGCGGTGCACGTCGAAGCGGTCCGGGTCCTCGAAGCGCGACGCGTCGCGGTTGGAGGAGACGTACCACATGACGACCTTGTCGCCCTCGCGGATCGTCTGGCCGCTCAGCTCGGTGTCGTGCGTCGCCGTGCGCCGGAAGTGCGCGAAGGCGGGGAACATGCGCAGCGACTCCTCCACGACCCCGGGGACGAGCGAGGGATCCGCGAGCACCATCGCGCGCTGGTCGGGGTTCTCGATCAGCGCCCGCATGCCGCTGCAGTAGGTCGCCTTCGTGCTGTCGTTCCCCGCCGCGACGAGCAGGAAGAAGCCCATCACGATCTCGTGCTCCTCCAGCCGCTCGCCGTCGACCTCGGCGTTGACGAGCACGCTGGTGAGGTCCTCGGTGGGGCGTTCGCGGCGCTCGGCGATCAGCCGTCCGCAGCGCTCGAAGATCTCGGGGACGTCGCGCTCCATGACCGTCCCGACGCCCTCGGGATTGAGGTCGGGATCGCCGGCCCCGAGCGTGGTGTTCATCAGCCGCGCCCAGATCTCGTCGTCCTCGGGCGGGATCCCCATGAAGCTGCCGATCACCCGCGACACGACCGGCTGCGCGACGTCGGTCACCAGGTCGCACGTATCGCGCCCGTCGAGCCGGTCGAGCACGCCGGTGGTGATCGCGCGGATCTCCGGCTCGTGCTCGGCGATCCGCTTGGGCGTGAAGCCGCGCTGGAACAGCGCTTTGAGGCGATCGTGCTTTGGCGGGTCCATGCCGATGAACATGGCGCGGATGAGCTCCAGCGGCATGACGGCGTTGGTGAGCGCGGTGATGCCGCCGCGCTCGGAGGAGTAGGTCTCCCAGTCGCGGCTGACGGTGTGCACGTCGTCGGCGGTCGTGACCGACCAGAACCCGTCCTCCTCGGGGTACTCGCTGATGCGCTCGGTCCAGTGCACGGGGCACTCGGCGCGCAGCCGCGCGAAGAGCGCGTGCGGAGGGCCGTCCTGCCATTCCTCGCGCTCGGTGACGAGCACTTCGTCGAGGGGCTTGGGTTCGGTCGACATGGGGACCTCCTCGTTTCGCGCTGGCGCGACCGACCTTACGTCATTCCGCCGCCGCGCCCCGCCTGGTTGACTTGCCGGGAGCGGGCGACGTACGCTCGCGGCGCCGAATGGACGGATGCACACACCTTTTCGCCCCGCCGGGATGACGCTCGAGGAGCTCGAGAAGGGGGTCGCGGCCAGCGAGTACGACACCGTCCTGCTCGCCCTCTGCGACATGCAGGGCCGCCTGCAGGGAAAGCGGCTGACGGCCGGCCACTTCCTCGCGGAGGTCGCCTCGCACGGATCCCACGCCTGCAATTACCTGCTGGCCGTGGATGTCGACATGGAGACCGTCGAGGGCTACGCGATGTCGAGCTGGGAGCAGGGCTACGGCGACTTCTTCCTCGCTCCCGACCTCTCCACGTTGCGCCCGGTGCCCTGGCAGCCGGGCACCGTGTTGTGCATGGCCGACGTGCAGTGGGAAGGCGGCCGGCCCGTAATGCCCTCGCCGCGCCAGATCCTCGGCGCCCAGATCGCGCGACTTGCCGAGCGCGGCTGGTCCGCGTACGCGGGTACCGAGCTCGAGTTCATGCTGTTCCGCGACAGCTACGAGGCGGCCTGGCACAAGGACTACCGCGAGCTCGAGCCGGCCAACCTCTACAACATCGACTACTCGCTGCTCGGTACCGCGCGCGTGGAGCCGCTGATCCGCCGCATCCGCAACGACATGGCCGGTGCCGGGCTCGCGGTCGAGAACTCCAAGGGCGAGTGCAACTTCGGCCAGCACGAGATCAACTTCCGCTACACGGACGCGCTCGGCGCCGCCGACGCGCACGTGATCTACAAGAACGGCGCCAAGGAGATCGCCGCCGAGGAGGGCATGGCGCTCACCTTCATCGCGAAGTTCAACGAGCTCGAGGGCAACTCGTGCCACATCCACTTCTCGCTGCGCGACGAGCAGGGCCGCGCGGTGTTCGCCGACGAGCCGCACACCTTCGACCGCTTCCTGGCCGGGCAGCTCGCCTGCCTGCGCGAGCTGACGCTGTTGTTCGCTCCGAACGTCAACTCCTACAAGCGCTTCGTGCCCGGCTCGTTCGCCCCGACGGCGGTCGCGTGGGGGAACGACAACCGCACCTGCGCGCTGCGCGTGATCGGCGACGGGGCGGGGCGGCGGGTCGAGAACCGGTTGCCGGGCGCCGACGTCAACCCCTATCTCGCGCTCAGCGCGATGATCGCCGCGGGCCTGCACGGGATCGACTCGGAGCTCGAGCTCGAGCCCGTGCTCGAGGGAAACGCCTACGAGGCCGACAAGCCGCGCGTGCCGCACACGCTGCGCGACGCGCGCGAGCTGTTCGCCTCGAGCGGCGTGGCCCGCGAGGCGCTAGGCGACGAGGTCGTCGAGCACTACCTCAACAACGCGCGCGTCGAGCTCGAGGCCTTCGACGCGGCGGTCACCGATTGGGAGCTGCGGCGGGGGTTCGAGCGGCTGTGAGGGCAGTCCCGATCATCGGCATGCCGGCCTCGGTGGAGAAGGGACTGTGGGGCGCGTGGGAGGAGGTCGCGGACATGCTTCCGCACACCTACAGCGTCGCCGTGCAGCGCGCCGGCGGGATCGCCCTGGTCCTGCCGCCCGATCCGGGCGTGACCGAGGAGCCCGACCTCATGCTCGAGCTGCTCGACGGGCTGCTGCTTGCCGGCGGCGCCGACGTCGACCCGTCCTCCTACGGCGAGCAGCCGCACACCGAGACCAAGGGCACCCATCTGCCGCGCGACCGCTTCGAGCTCGCGCTCGCACGCCGCGCGATGGAGCGCGACATGCCGGTGCTGGGCATCTGCCGCGGCATGCAGATGCTCAACGTCGCGGCCGGCGGCAACCTGCACCAGCACCTACCCGACGTCGTCGGCCACGACGGGCACCGCCACGAGCCCGGCAGCTACGCCGACCACGACGTTCGCCTCCAGGACGGGTCGCTGGCCGCGCGCGTGGTCGGCGCCGGGCGCACGCGGGTCAAGTCCCACCACCACCAGGGGCCGGACAGGCTGGGCGCGGGCGTGGTCGCGACCGGATGGGACGGCGTCGACGGCCGCGTCGAGGCGCTCGAGCTGCCCGAGCGGCGCTTCGCGCTGGGGGTCCTGTGGCACCCCGAGGAGGACGAGGCCAGCCGCGTGATCGGCGCCTTCGTGCAGGAGGCGAGGGAGCGCATGGAATCGCTCGCGCGGTGACCACCGTCGTCGAGCCGGCCACCGAGGCGGTGCTGCGCGAGCTGCCCACGGCCGGCGAGGAGGAGACGGACGCCGCCGTCGCCCGGGCCCGCGCCGCCTTCCCGTCGTGGCGCGCGCTTGCGCCGGCCGACCGCGCGCGCCTCCTGCGGCGCCTGGCCGACGGGCTCGAGGCCGCCCGCGAGCGACTCGCCACGCTCGAGGCGCGCAATGCGGGCAAGCCGATCGCCGACGCGCGCGGCGAGATGGAGATGGTGGTCGAGACCTTCCGCTACTACGCGGGCGCGCCCGAGCGCCTGCTCGGCGACACGATCCCGGTTGCGGGCGGGGTGGACCTCACCTTCCGCGAGCCGCTCGGCGTCGTCGGTCTGATCGTCCCGTGGAACTTCCCGCTCACGATCGCCGCCTGGAAGCTCGGGCCCGCGCTGGCCGCCGGCAACACGGTGGTGCTCAAGCCCGCAGAGCTCACGCCGCTGACCGCGCTCGAGCTCGAGCGCATCGCGCTCGACGCCGGCTTGCCCGAGGGTGTGATCAACGTCGTCGTGGGTCCGGGCAGCATTTGTGGAAGGCGCCTGGTCGAACACCCAGACGTGGCCAAGATCGCCTTCACCGGGTCGACCGCGGTCGGGCGCGGGATCGCGGCCGGGGCCGCGGCCACGATCAAGCGCGTCACGCTCGAGCTGGGCGGCAAGTCGGCCAACGTGATCTTCGCCGACGCCGACCTCGAGCGGGCCGCGGCCGCCGCCCCGCTCGCGGTGTTCGGCAACGCGGGCCAGGACTGCTGCGCGCGCTCGCGCATCCTCGTCCAGCGCTCGGCCCTGGACACCTTCATGGCGGCGCTGGAGCGCGGTGTGACCGAGCTGCGCGTGGGCGACCCGCTCGACGAGGCGACCCAGATGGGTCCGCTCATATCCGCGGGCCAGCGCGAGACGGTCGCCTCCTACGTTCCCGAGGGCGCGCCCGTCGCGATCCGCGGCGAGGCGCCCGGCGGCGCCGGCTACTGGTACCCGCCGACGGTCCTCGCCCCGGTCTCCAACCACGATCGCGCCGCGCGCGAGGAGATCTTCGGCCCGGTGGCGTGCGTGATCCCGTTCGAGGACGAGGAGGAGGCCATCCGGCTGGCCAACGACACCATCTACGGCCTTTCGGGCTCGATCTGGACGCGCGACGGAGCGCGGGCGCTGCGTGTCGCGCGCGCCCTGGATACCGGCGTGCTCTCGATCAACTCCAACACCTCGGTGCGCGTGGCGACGCCGTTCGGCGGCTTCAAGCAGTCGGGGATGGGGCGTGAGCTCGGGCCCCACGCGCTCGAGCACTACACCGAGGTCAAGAACGTGTACCTCGGCACGGACGGCTGACCCGTGGCCGGGAGGCTCGAGGGCAAGGCGTGCGTGATCACCGGTGCCGCCGGCGGCATCGGCGCGGCCAGCGCGCGGCGCTTCCGCGCCGAGGGGGCGCGGGTGGTGGGGGTCGACCTCGAGCACAGCGACGGCGTGGACCTCGCCCTGGAGGCCGACGTCAGCGACGAGGCCGCGGTGCGCGCCGTTTTCGCGCGCGCGCGCGAGGCGCTCGGGCGCATCGACGTGCTGTTCAACAACGCCGGCGTCTCCCCGCCGGCCGACGGGTCGGTCCTCGACGGCGACCCCGCCCTGTGGCAGCGGGTGCTCGACGTCAACCTGCGCTCGGTGCTGCTGTGCTGCAAGCACGGGATCCCGCACCTGCTCGAGGACGGCGGCGGCTCGGTGGTCAACACCGCCTCGTTCGTGGCGGTGATGGGTGCGGCGACCTCGCAGATCGCCTACACCGCGTCGAAGGGCGGCGTGCTGGCGGCCACGCGCGAGCTCGGGGTGCAGTTCGCGCGCCGCGGAGTGCGGGTCAACGCGCTGTGCCCGGGGCCGGTCGACACGCCGTTGCTGCGCGAGCTCTACGCGAAGGATCCCGCGGAGGCCGCGCGCCGCCTGGTCCACCTGCCGATGGGGCGCTTCGCGCGGGCGGACGAGATCGCGTCGGCCGCGCTGTTCCTGGCATCGGACGAGTCCTCGTACGTGAACGCCACGACGTTCCTGGTAGACGGCGGCCTCGCGGCTGCCTACGTGACCCCAACCTGACGCTAACGGCGCCCCAACGGCCTTGAACGCTCCGGCGGCCACCATCGGTGCCGATCGCCCGGGCACAGGATCGGGCTGGAGTACCGTTGGAACGTGGCTGAGCGCACGCTGGAAATACTCGTCGTCGACGACGAGTCCGAGCTTCGAAACACGCTCGCCGACGCGTTCCGCCGCGACGGTCACCGCGTGACGGCGGTGGCCGACGGGCGCTCCGCGGTCGATCGTGCGACCACGGATCAGTACGACATCGTGCTGCTCGACGTGGCGCTCGGCGGGGGCCCGGACGGCTACGAGGTGTGCCGCGCGCTGCGCGAGCGGCGCAACATCGTGCCGATCGTGATGCTCACCGCGCGGGACAGCGAGGCCGATGCCGTGCTCGGGCTCGAGGCCGGGGCCGACGACTACGTCTCCAAGCCGTTCGGGATGGCCGAGCTGCGGAGCCGGATTCGTGCCGTGCTGCGGCGCGCCGGGCCGCGCGGCATGGACGGCGACGTGCTCGCCGTCGGCCCGCTGCTGCTCGACCGGACGCGGCGCGAGGTGACGGTCGACCGGAGCCCGGTCGACCTCACCTTCTCGGAGTTCGAGCTGCTCGAGGCGCTCATGGCCAGCCCGGGGCGGCTGTTCAACCGCCAGGAGCTGCTGCGGGCGATCTGGGGCGACAGCGCCTACCGCGACCCGCGCGGGATCGACGTGCACGTCCGCCACCTGCGCGAGAAGCTCGAGGAGCGCCCGGACCGGCCGCAGCTGATCCTCACCGTGCGCGGGATCGGGTACAGGCTCGCCGCTCCGTGAGCGATGCGGCTGGAGCGCCCCATCGGCCACCCGCCCGCCGCTCGCCGAGCGATGCCGCTGGAGCACGCGGTCTAGCCGTGCGGCTGTCGCCTCCGATCGGGCTGCGCGGGCGGATCGTCGCCGCTCTCGTCACCACCAGCGCGGTCACGCTGATCGTCGCGGCGGTCGCGCTGCTCTCGCCGCTCGAGCGCCGCCTGCGCCGCGAGGACGTCGAGCAGCTGCGCTCCTCGGCGGCGGCCACGAAGGTCTCGTTCCGGCGCCTGGACGCGGGCGAGGTCAAGCGCGGCAGCGCTGAGCTGGCGGCGGTCGTGCGCGCGCTGGGCCGGCGCACCGACGCCCGCGTCGTGGTCCTCGACGGGCGCGGCCGGCTACTGGCCGCGACCGACATCGAGCCGCGTGAGCGCTTCCCGCTCGCGGCCACCGCGCTGCGGCGCGACCGCGTCGATGCCGGCACGACCTCGGTCGGGGAGGGCGACCAGGCCGAGGTCGCGGTTCCGGTCGACGTGGACGGGCGCCGGATCGTCGTGATCCTGCGCCGCTCGCTGCGCGACACCACGACCGCGGTGAGCGCGGTCAAGCCCGCCTTCGCGCGCGCTGCGGTCATCGGCCTCGCGGTGGCGGTGGTGCTGGGGCTCGCGATCTCGTTCGGGCTCGTCCGGCGCCTGCGCCGGCTACGGGACACGACGCTGCGCGTGGCCGAGCAGGGGCCGGGCGCGGCGCTGCTGTCCGACTCGTCCCACGACGAGGTCGGCGATCTCACGCGCTCGTTCGCCACCATGCAGTCCCAGCTCCAGCGCCAGGAGCAGGCGCGCCGCACGTTCGTGTCCACCGCCTCGCACGAGCTGCGCACGCCGCTGGCCGCGCTGCGTCTGATGCTCGACGGTCTGGCCGAGGACCTGGACGGTGCCAGCCCGGACGTGACGAGCGCCCGCCACCAGGCGCTGCGGGCCCAGAACCAGTCGCGGCGGCTCGCGCGGCTGGCCGAGGAGCTGCTCGAGTTGAGCCGCGTCGATGCCGGCCTCCCGCTGCGCGAGGACCTCGTCGAGATCGGCGAGGTCTGCCGCGCGGTCGTGGCCGAGTTCGAGGAGCGCGCGAGCGCCGAAGGCCTGCGCATCGACTGCTCCGTCAGCGGGCCGGCGTGGGCGGTCGCCGACCCGGGTGGCGTGGCGCGGATCGTTCGCATCCTGATCGACAACGCGCTGCGCTTCTCGCCGCCCGACGACGTGGTCGGGGTATCGGTGCAGGCGCGCGGGGAGGGGCCCGTCCTCCGGGTGGTGGACCACGGTTCCGGCGTGCCCGAGCAGGAGCGCAATCGCATCTTCGAGCGCTTCGCCCGCGGGACGGAGACCGACGCCGACGGCGGCTTCGGCCTCGGCCTGGCCATCGGCCGCGCGGTGGCTGAGGGGATGCAGGGGGAGCTCGTGCTCGAGCGAGCCGAGCGGGGCGCGGTCTTCGCGCTGCGCCTGCGGCCCGCTCCGGCGCAGGACATGCACCCGCTCGAGCGAAGCCCGGGCGACGCAGAGCGCGAGCGGCGGGAGTGAGCGGCCGCTAACGCGACGCCAACGAACGGGCAACCGCGGCTTTAGCGCCGCTGGCCAGCATCTCGAGCATGGCCGTCGACCAGCTGCGCGCCGGCGACGCAACCCGAGCCGGCGGAGCGCTCGGGCGGCCGGCGCCCCGGCGGGTCCCGGGGCGCTGGCCGGCGGCCATACCGGCGCGGGCGCTGTCGTGGGCACCGGTGGTGGCCGCGACCGCGCTCGCCGCCGCCCTGCGCCTCTCGCACTTCAAGGGGATCCCGCCCAACCCCTACTACGACGCCGCCGTGCGCAGCATGGCGCTGTCGTGGCACAACTTCCTGTTCGGCGCCTTCGAGCCCGGCGGCTCGGTGTCCATCGACAAGCCGCCGGTCGACCTGTGGCTCCAGGTGGCGAGCGTGAAGCTGCTGGGCTTCGGCTCCTGGCAGCTTCGGCTTCCGGCCGTGATCGCCGGGATCGCCGCGGTGCCGCTGCTGTACGCCGTCCTGCGCGCGCTCGACGGTCGCGTCGCGGCCCTGACCGGCGCGCTCGCGCTGGCCGTGCTCCCGATCGCGGTGCTCACCGACCGCAGCGACACGATGGACTCGGTGATGGTCGCGCTCGACCTCGTCGCCGTGCTGCTGGTCGTGCGCACGAGCCGCTCGCAGCGCCCGGCAGCGCTGATCGCGGCCGGGGCGGTCCTCGGCCTCGCCTTCAACGTCAAGCTGCTCGAGGCGCTGATCGTCGTGCCCGCGTTGGTCGTGCTCTTCTGGCTGCACAGCCCGGTGCCGCGCCTGACGCGCCTCGGCGCGCTGACCGCCGCGGGCGGGGCGTTCGTGGCGGTCGCGCTCTCGTGGCTGGTGCTCGTGACGGTACTGCCCGGCTCCAAGCCGTTCGCCATCGGCTCGACCAGCGGAAGCCCCTGGCAGTCCTCGTTCGTGTTCAACGGCGTCGCGCGTGCCGGAAGGCATCTCCATCTCGCTCGCAACGACCTCCCGGGCGCCGACAGGTTGTTCCGCGCGGGCGGGCGGCGCTACCGCTCGCTGGTCGGGATCGAGCTCGGAGCGGCGCTCGTGCTCGGGGCGCTGGCCGTGTTGGCGGCCCTGTCGTCGGCGCTGGCCGCGCTCGACGGCCGCGACTCCAGGCGCGGCGACCGGCCGCACCGCGCCGGCGCGATCGCATTCGCTGTCTGGCTGCTGACCGGCGTGGCGGTGCTGAGCACGATGCGCCAGCTCCACCCGCGCTACGTCGAGGCGATCGCGCCGGCGGTGGCGGGCTGCTTCGGGCTCGCGGTCGCGGCGCTCGCGCGGCGCGGCTGGAGCGCCGCCACCGCACTGCGCGCGGCGGGGCCGCGCGTGGCCGTGGCCGTCGCCACCGCCGTGTTCGTGGCCGCCCTGCTCGCGAGCCCGCTCAGCTCCTCGATCGCGGTCGTGAACAGCATGCGCTCGGACTCGGGACGGCCCGGCGCGCTCCCGGCTGCGACGGTCAGCAGCCTCAGCGACTACCTCGCGCGACGCACGCGCACGGCGCGCTACGAGTTCGCTTCGGCCTCGGCGCTGTACGCCGGTCCGTTGATCGTCCGCGACGCCCGCCCGGTGCTGATCCTCGACACCGTAAAGGGCCATCGCCTGACCTCGGTGCGCACGCTGCGCGATGCCGTCGGCAACGGCGACGTCCGCTACGCGCTGATCAGCACGACGCGCTGCAAGGGCAAGTCGAAGCGGGTCGCCTGTGTCGGCGCGGTCGGGTGGGCGCACCGGCACGGCCGCGCGGTCGCCCGCCGCGCCGGCCTGCCCCGAAAGCTGGAGCTGGTGGAGCTTCGCCTCCGGCCGAACCGCTCGGCCCGAAGCCGAACGGAGGCGCGGCGTGCGCGGCGTGCCCGGGTCCGGGGCCGGCGCACGTCCCGCTCCTACCGGGGCACGTCGACCAGCCGGCGACGCGCGAAGAAGCGCACGATCTGATCGGCGGCCGAGATCGTGCTCGGCGGGCCGTCGCCGGGCGGCGTCGAGCCCGGCCAGGAGTGCGTGCCGCCGTAGACCTCGATGTGCGTGACCCCGATCCCGCGGCGACAGCCGGGCCAGTCCGAGCGCACCGTGCGGATGGCGATCCGGCGCCGCACGGGTGTCGCCGCGCAGCCGTCGCGCACCGCCCACTCCCGCAGCCAGGTGCGCACGGGCTCGACGATCGGGACGCGGCCGCGGTAGGGGGCGCTCTCGTCCGCGGTCCCGTGGATCTCGAGCACCGACACGGGAGACGCGGCGTCGCAGGAGTCGACGCGGTAGGCGCCCGCGACCGGCGCGATGGCCGCGAGCAGGCCGCCGATCCGGCAGGTCATGAACGCGGCGAAGCCGGCGCCGTTCGAGATCCCCGTGGCGTAGACGCGCCGCGCGTCCACGCACAGGCGCCGCTTGACCACCACCAGCAGGTCGCGCACGAACGCGACGTCGTCGGGGTAGGAGGACGAGTCCCCCTGCAGCGTCCAGCGCCGGCGGCTGCGGTCGGCGGTGGGGTAGAGGACCGCCATCCCGCGCGGGTCGGCCGCCCGCGAGAGGCCGGAGTAGCTCTGCATGAAGCTGCCGTTGCCGCCGGCGCCGTGGAAGGCGAGGATCAGCGGAATCGGCCGGTTGGCGCCGCGCGGGACGTGCAGCAGCGCGCTCCGGCGGCGGCCGCCGCTGGTGACGCGCAGCGTGGTGTCGCCGGCGCGCACGGCCGCGCACGCGGTGGTCCTCGCGGGCGACTGGCCGACATCGTTCAGCCCACCGATCACCAGCGCCGCGACCACCCCGAGCGCCCCCGCGAGCGCTCGCCATAGCAGCGGGCGGGTTCGCACCGGCGGCAAGCTAGCGGCCGCCCACAGCCCCGCGAGAGGATCCTAATGGGACCCCAACATTGGCCGCGCCGGCGCCAATGCGCTCGCTCGCATGCTTGGCGGCATGGTCCACGACGAGCTCGAGGCGATGCTCGCGGCCGACGAGCGCCACTGGTGGTACCGCGGCCGCAGGCGGGTGATCCGGGCCCAGCTCGACCGCCTGGGGCTGGGCCACCGGCGCGGGCTCGTCGCGCTTGACGCCGGCTGCGGCTCGGGTCGTAACCTCGACGTGCTCGCCGACTACGGGACCGCGTTCGGCGTCGATCTGAGCCAGCGAGCGGTCGAGGAGGCACGCGCGCGCGGGCATGCCCGCGTGAGCCTCGGTCGCGTGGAGGGCCTCCCATTCGCCAACCAAAGCTTCGACCTGGTGACGTGCCTCGACGTGCTCGAGCACGTGCCCGATGATCGCCGCGTGCTGCGCGAGCTCCGGCGCGTGACCCGCCCCGGCGGCGTGCTCGTCGTGACCGTGCCCGCCTACCCCGCGCTGTGGTCGGCCCACGACGTGCTCAACGGCCACCACCGGCGCTACCGCCGCGCGTCGCTCGACGGGGCGGCCACCGCCGCCGGCTGGCAGGGCGTGAGCACGAGCCACTTCAACAGCGCCCTGCTCGCACCCGCCGCACTGGTCCGCCTCGCGCGGCGCGGGCGCGAGGGCGGCGGGTCGGACCTCGAGCGCACGCCCGCGGCGCTCAACGGGCTGCTCGAGTTGCCGCTGCGCGCCGAGGCGGCGGTGGTGCGGGCCGGCTTCCGGCTGCCCTTCGGGCTCTCGCTGCTCGGGGTCTACCGGGCGGTGCCTCGCGGCCGCCGGCCTGGACTGCGGCGACTCGCCCCGGCATGCTCCGCCGTTCAGCCATGGCCGCAGCCCCAGAAAGCGATCCGGACAGCGGCGAGGAATCGCCGCGGGAGCGCACTGAGCGCCAGATAATCGAGCTGCTCCAGGAGCTGCGCGTGCTGACGGCGGGCGTGCAGGTGCTGTTCGCCTTCCTGCTGGCGATCCCGTTCAGCCAGCGCTTCGCCGACGTGGACCGCTTTCAGCGCGCGGTCTTCATCGTGACCCTGCTGCTCACCACCTTCTCCGCGGCGATGCTGATGGCGCCGACCGCCTACCACCGGCTGCGCTTCCACCAGCGCGACCGCGAGCACATCGTCGAGGTCTCCAACCGCTTCGCGATCGCGGGCATCGTCGCGCTCTCGCTGGCGATGACGGGAGCCGTGCTGCTGGTCACCGACTTCCTCTACTCCAGCGTCGTGCTGATCGTCCTGGTCGCGGGCGGCACGGGGCTCGTCTTCGCGGTGAGCTGGTACGCGCTGCCGCTGCGCCGGCGCCTCAAGGACCGGCGGCAAGCGGCGAACCGCGATTGAGTGCAAGGGCGCTTGCACCCCGTCGGCGCACTTCCGTACGGTGGCGCCATGCTCCACGGCAAGCACCTGACCCCCGTCGCGGAGAGCTCGGACCCGCTCGGCCTTGCGGCCGCCGACTGGCTCGGCGCTCTGAGCGAGCGCAACGGCGAGCCCGTGCCCTACGCGTTCGCGCTGGCCGTCGCACGCATGGAGGGCCAGCGCCCGAACCGCGTCACGCCGGCGGCCGACCGGTTAGCCTCCGGGTCGGGATGAGGAGACTCGGGTGGCTCGCAGTCGCGGCGGCGCTGGCCGCAACCGGTGCCGCGCAGGCGGTGCCGGCGGCGGCGAAGCCCGGCCGCGGCGGCGCCAAGCGGTTACACGTCGAGGTCTCGAACGCCGACCGCTGCGATCCGCTGGGCACCGGCGGCTGCCTCTACCCGTATCCGAACGACTACTACACGCGCCGCGACCCGAGCTCGCCGACCGGGCTGCGGCTCAACCTGAAGCGCGACTCGATGCCCGCCACGCGCGGCGGCGTCCACGTCGATCCTGCCGAGTGGAACCGCAACGACGGCTTCAGCCCCGGCCAGGAGATAACGATCCGGATCCCCGGGCTCGACAACCAGGCCGCGTTCGACCGCACCGGCCTCGTGCCCGAGACCGACATCGGCGCCAGCTTCGACCGCCGCCAGCCCGTGGTCCTGATCAACGCCGCCACCGGCGCCCGCCAGCCGATCTGGGCCGAGCTCGACTCCCAGGCGAGCTCTGACGGCACGCGCGCGCTGCTGATCCACCCGGCGCGCAATCTGCGCGAGGGCGCGCGCTACATCGTCGCGCTGCGCAGGCTGCGCGACAAGGAGGGGAACCGGCTCGCGCCGTCGACGGTGTTCCGCGCCTACCGCGACCGGATCAAGACCGACTCCAAGGCGGTCGAGCGCCGCCGGCCGGCGATGGAGTCGATCTTCAGGTCGCTGCGCCGGGCGCAGATCAAGCGCAGGAACCTGTACGTCGCCTGGGACTTCACCGTGGCCAGCGAGCGCAACCTGTCGGAGCGACTGCTGCGGATCCGCAACGACGCCTTCGCCCAGCTGGGGGACAGGAACCTCGCCGACCTGAAGGTGAAGGGCGCCTCACCGCAGTTCAAGGTCGCAGGCTTCCAGGACTTCACGGCCGCAGACGACCCCGACGTCCAGCGCGCGGTGTGGGGCACGGTCAGGGTCCCCTGCTACCTGGAGTCGAGCGGCTGCGAGGCCGGCGCCCTGTTCCACTACGGCGCCGACGGCCTCCCGGCACAGAAGCCGGGCAACGTCATCAACGCGTACTTCCGCTGCATCATCCCGCGCAACCTGCCGGCGGGCGGCGGCCGCGCGCTGATCTACGGCCACGGGCTGCTCGGCGACCCGCTCGACGGCGGCAACTCCAACACCGGCGCCCAGGGACAGCTCAAGACGCTCGCCCGCGACAAGGGCTTCGTCGTGTGCGGCACGTACTGGATCGGCCTCTCCGACGCGCCCGCCGCGCCCGGGGCGCCCAAGGACATCGAGCAGGCGGCGAAGGCGGCCACGGACTTCTCGAGCTTCCCGCCGGTGGTCGACCGCCTCCAGCAGGGGGTGCTCGACTACCTCTACCTGGGGCGGGCGATGATCCATCCGAGCGGCCTGGGCACCGACCCCGCCTTCCGGATCGGCGGGCGATCGGTGTTCAAGGACTTCGGCCCCGGCAGGCCCAGCCTCTTCTACGACGGAAACAGCGAGGGCGGCATCGAGGGCGGCCTGCTGACAGCCGTAGCGCCCGACCTCACTCGTAGCACGCTCGGCGTGCCGGGGATGAACTACCCGGTGCTGGTGCAGCGCTCGAAGGACTTCGCGCCCTTCCTGCTGATTCTGAACGCGACCTACAGCGACGAGCTCGAGCGCCCGCTGATCTACTCGCTGCTCGGCAACGTCTGGGATCGTGGCGACCCCGACGGCTACGCCGCGCACATGACGAGCGATCCCTACCCCAACACGCCGCGCCACAAGGTGATCCTGATCGCGGCCTTCGGCGACCACCAGGTCGCAAACGTCACCGCCGACGTCGAGGCGCGGACGATCGGGGCGCGCGTACGCGCGCCGGCGCTCGACCCGGGCCGCAGCCCGGACGTCGTGCCGTTCTTCGGGATCCGGCGCTTCGCGCGCTATCCGTTCTCAGGCTCGGCGCTGGTCATGTTCGACGCGGGGCCCCTGACGCCGTCCAATCCAATGGGCACGCCGCCGGCGCCCGACGCCAACGTGCCGCCCAGCGTGGGCCAGGACCCGCACGAGTTCCCGCGCCGAACCCAGGCCGCCCGCGACCTCAAGGACCAGTTCCTGCGCCCCGGCGGGCGCATCGAGTCCGACCCGTGCGCCGGCAAGCCCTGCTACGCGAACGGGTACACCGGGCCGTAGCGGGCCGCGGCCGCGTCCGGGCGGGCACGGCGGCGACCGTGCTCGCCGCGGCGATCGCCTGTCCCGCGACACAGGCGTCCGCGCTCCCACGCGAGCACCCCGCCGACCCCTGCTTTCGATCGCGCGAGCTCGCGACCGGGCCGGCGGCCGGCGGCCTGTACTCGACCGTCGCCCCCTTCGAGCACTTCTCCGTGCGCCGGACGCAGCTGTTCCCGGCGACGTGCTCGCTGCGCGAGCTCGCCGGCCGCGGACAGGTCCGCATCCGCGCACGCGCGTCGAGCGCCGACTTCCGCACGCCCTACATCGCCGCCACGCGCGACCGTGACCAGCTCTACGTCTACGGCTACGGCGCGAACGCGGCCACCGAGGGCGGCTACGTGGCCGGTGTCGACCCCGTGACGCTGCGGCAGCGGTGGCGAACGCGCATCCGCGACACGCGGCCGCCGGGCCAGTGGAGCTACCCGGGCGTCATGCTCGTGCACGGGAACGGAGACCTGTACGCGATCTACGGCAACGTGCTGGTCAAGCTCGACCCGAGGACCGGACGCACGCTGCGCCGGCGCGAGCTGCCCGAGGATCCGGCGCAGACCGGCGCCGCCTACAACGGGATGGTCGTCCTGCCCGACGGGAGGATCGCCGCCAAGCGCATCGAGCGCGGGCCCTGCCCGGGCGGTGGGACCCCGGTCACCGACGCCGCCGCCGGTGCGATCGCGGGGCTCGTGTGCGCGGTCGCGAACGGGCTGCCCACCGACATCGTCGTCGTCGAGCCGCGGCGGCTGAGGGTGCTCTCCAGCGTGCGCCCGCCCGAGCCGGTCACCGGCCGCATCACCGTCGGGCGCCTCGGTCGCAGCGTCTACGTGTACGCGGCGGGGCGCGACGACCTGTTCCGCTTCCGCTACGCCTCCGGCCGCCTGCGCCTCGACCGCGGTTGGGGGCCGGTCGCGTATCGCACCGGCGCCCAGCGTCCGGGCACCGGGCCGGGGCTGCTCGGCGACTACGTCGTCGTCCAGACCAACTTCCTGCCCTCGACCGCCCCGCTGACGCTGACGGCTGTGAGCGCGCGCGACAGCCGCCGGGTGTTCCGCATCCGGCCGTTCGCCGGTAGCGGCAGCGGATCGAGCTTCATCGTGTCCAAGGCCGCGCTCGATGCCGCCAACGGGATGGTCATCACCCACGACACGTCCGCGGGCCAGATGGCGGGCGTGCGCTTCGATCCGCGTCGCGGATTCTCGATCCGCTGGCGTCGCGCGCTCACCTCGCTCAGCTTCTCCGCGCTCGTGGGCCCGGCAGCGGACCGCGAGATCGTGATCCCGGACTCCAGCGGCGGCGACTCGGTCGTGTGGCTCGACGAGCGGACCGGTGCCGAGCGGGCTCGCTCGCGCGTGCTTGCTCCCGGCCCCGCGCCGGGCAACATCGTCACGCCGGGATTCCGCGGGCGCTTCTACTACCTCTCCGGCGGGGGCGTCCTGTGGGAGCTGCGTCCCGTCCGCGCGCGTCGCGACGCGCGCCTCCCGGCAAGACAATAAGGGTCAGCTCGAGGGTCAGGGTTGTGCCTGGGCGGCCGCGGGTGCCGCGAGGCGCCCACTTCAGCCGCGCGGGCGGAAGGGCGCCGGATGGACCGCCGTTTAGTGCGCGCGGACCGAGCGAGGCATGGAAGATCTCTCTTGAAGAAGGACGGCTGGATCGCCCGAACGGGAGTGTGGGTTGCTGCGCTTGCCCTCGCGATGGCGGCGCTCGTCGCGCCCGCGCACGCCGATCCCGAGCTCGCGATGCAGGACGACCCGCCGGTGATGGGGCTGTCGAGCACCGACTGGACGCTGATCCCGTGGGTCCAGGAGAACGCACCGGCCGTGCGCTGGGTGCGCATGAACGCCATGTCCAACCGCAGCCTCGACTTCGTCCAGGTGGGCGTCGACCGCGTGCTGAAGGCCGGCATGAAGCCGCAGCTGACGGTGTGGGCCGGGGCGCCGGGCGAGAATCCCTTCTACCCCGAGCGAAACCCGACGCCCGCCGAGGCCGCGGCGTGGGCGACGAAGGTCGCGACGCGCTTCAAGGACCAGGTCTCGCGCTACGCGATCCAGAACGAGCCCGACATCTTCACCGTCGAGGAGGGGTCGTGTGACTCGAGCGTCCTAGTCCAGTCGCTCCGCCGCGCCGGGCTCAAGCGGATCACCACCTACAAGATCCGCTACAAGAAGAAGTGGGTGCGCAAGAAGCGCTACCGCTATCACTACACGTACCGCTACCGGACCACCCACGGCGGCCGCAAGGTGAAGGTCAAGACCAAGCGCCGCGTCAAGTACTACAAGAAGGTTCGTCGCCGGGTGAGGATCAAGAAGCGCAGGAAGACGCGCTGGGTCCCGATGACCGCGACGACGAACGTGCGCAAGGGCGTCTCGCCGGAGCGGGGTTGCGCGATGATCAGGTACGCGCGCACCTACTCGGCGATCTACCAGGCCGAATACGCGGCGATCAAGCGCGTGGACCCGAGCGCGCAGGTCCTGATCGGCGAGACGAGCCCGCGCCCCGAGTCGACAGTGTTCATCTCCGAGCTCATGCGCGGCTCGACTCTGGTCGCCGACGGCTACGCCCACCACACCTACCAGGAGTCAGACCCCAACTACCCCGACCCCAATCGCCTGGGGATCGGCCGCCTGGACGTGCTGCGCCAGATGCTCGACGACGGCGCGGCCAGGGGGACGTTGCGCACTCCCCAGGGCAACCCGCTGCCGATCTACATCACCGAGATGGGCTACGGCCCGGGTTACGGAGAGGTCACGCGCCCCGACTGGCTGCGCAAGGCCTACGCGAAGGCGTGCGCGATCGGCGCCAAGGAGTTCCTGTGGTACAGCTGGAGCAGCTCCACCCCGCGCTGGAACAGCATGCTGCTCGGCCCCAACCACGCGCGCACGCCGACGTTCGAGACGTTCCGCTCGCTGCGGTGCGGCTGACGGCCGCCGCTCAGGGGGCGACCCTGCAGCCCGAGCCCTTGCAGCGGCGCAGCCGCTTGAGGTCTGCTGCCAGGCGCTTCTTCACCTGCGCGTAGCGCGGGTCGTTCACGACGTTCTTCAGCTCGTAGCGGTCGTTCCGCAGGTCGTAGAGCTCCTCGTCGCCGTAGCTCCAGCGCACGTACTTGTAGCGCTGGGTGCGCACGCCGGTATAGGGCTTGTCGTAGGCCATCGGGAAGCCCTCGACGGCGAACAGCGGACCGGTCGCCTCGAGCTCCAGCACGCGGCGCGGCAGATGATCCGGGTTGCGGGTGGCCGGCAGCAGCGAGACGCCGTCCATCGTTCGCCCGGGCCGGGCGCGCGCCGCATTGAGGAGCGTGGGCGCGAAGTCGACGTTCGACACCTGGCGGCGCACGACCGAGCCGGCGCGCACGCCGGGCCCGCGCACGATGAACGGGATCCGGATCGACTCCTCGTAGGGGACGAACTTGTCGCCCTGGATGCGGTGCTGCCCCTGGATCCAGCCGTTGTCGGAGACGAACACGATCAGCGTGTTCTTGAGCTGCTTCGTCTCCTTCAGGATCCGGACGAGCTTGGCCACGTGATCGTCGACGGCCAGCAGCGAGCCCGTGCGGCCCTCGTAGTCGAGCTGGAGCTTGTCGAGTTGCGCCTGGTTGATGCGCGGCAGCTCGCGGATCAGCCGCGGCTTTCCGGGCAGCTCAGGCTCGTTGAAGTTCGGCGGGCGCGGAAGCTTGAAGCGGGAAACCTCGCTCGCGTAGCGCGGCGCGGGGCGCGGGTCGCGGCCCGGGAACATCCGGATGGCGCCGTTGACGTCCTCTCGGTGCGGCGCCGCCGGTGCCCACCAGATGAAGAACGGCCGCTTGGCCTTGGCCTGGCCCCGCACCAGCCCCTCGGTGACGCCGGCGGTCACGTCGGGCGAGTAGTTCTGCGTCTCCTGGGTGCCGAACCACCCGGGGCGGAAGACCTCGTTGGCCTTTTTCAGGACGTCTGCGATCGACTTCACCCCGGGGCTCGCCTCTATGCGCGCGAACTCCACCAGCGCATTCGCGTAGTCGGCGTCGCCCCAGGTCCGCAGGCGGCCGTTGTCGTTCATCATGAAGTTGAAGTAGTCGTAGGCCGAGACGTCGAGCAGCCCGCGCCACTGGCTGAACCCGGGCGGGACCTCGCGCCGTTGCAGGGCGCCGTAGCCGTTGAGCCACTTCCCGATCAGCGCGGTGTTGTAGCCCGCGCGCTGCAGCCATACCGGCAGCGTGTTCTTCTTGCCCTTCAGCCCCTGCCAGCCGTAGGGGTAGAAGTTGCCGGCGACGCCGTGGTTGTGGGCGTACTGGCCGGTGATGAACGTCGCGCGCGACGGGCAGCAGAGCGGGAACGAGTCGACGGCGTTGGAGAACGTGGTGCCACGGCGCTCGAGCAACTTGCGGACGTTGGGCATCCGGCGCACGTCGCTGAGGGCCTCGTCGTCGGTCATGATCACGAGGATGTTCGGACGGCCGTCGCGTGCCGCGGCCGCCGACGTGGTGCGCGCCGGCGCCGCCGGCGCGACCAGCAGGGCGACCAGCGCGGCGATCGCGCCAATACAGACGGAGACGCGCCTGCCTCGCGGCATGGGCCAGTCCTACCACACCCGGCGAACCCGCGAGCGCGATCCGCTCTCACGGTCCGCTAATCCGGCGCGGCTATGAAGCCCTCTTTTCCGGATCGAAGAGAGGGGATCAGATGCCGTCTCGCCTAGGGGCACCGCTCGTCGCGGGAGCCGCAGTGATCGCCGCCGCCGCAACTCTCGCCGCCTGCGGCAGCTCCAGCTCCAGCTCCGGCTCGAGCTCCAAGGCGACCAAGCTGTCGCTCACCATCTCCGACACCGGCAAGACCGCGAAATACTCCGGCGTCCCGGCGTCGCTCAAGGGCGGCCTGGTGGAGGTGCAGCTCAAGAACGCGGGCAAGAAGCCGCATGCGGCGCAGCTCGTCCTGATCCGCGGTGAACCACACGGCGCAGGAGGCGCTGAAGGTCATCGCCTCGAACAGCAACAAGACGCCGGCGTGGATTCGCGGCCAGGGCGGGCTGGGTGAAGTGAGCCCCGGCCAGACCCAGACGGCCACGATCAACCTGGCCCCGGGCAAGTACTTCGTGGCGGACGTCGGCGGTCCGTCGTCCGGACCACCGGCCTACAGCCAGCTGACCGTCGGCTCCGGAACGCCCGGCACGCTGCCGAGCACCGCGACGACGGTGACCGCCGCCACGAACGGCAAGGACAAGTACAAGTGGGACGTCGCCGGCACGCTCAAGCCCGGCGCCAACAGGATCAAGTTCCAGAGCAAGGGCAAGGACGCGCTGCACCTGATGGGCGCGTTCAAGGTCACCGGCAACCCGTCCCAGTCCCAGCTCATCAAGGCGCTCAAGAGCAACGGGAAGCCGCCGGCGTTCGTCGACTCCTCGACCTTCGAGACGACGGCGGTCCTCGACGGAGGGCTGTCGCAGGTCAGCTCGTTCCAGTTCTCCAAGCCCGGGAAGTGGGTCCTGTTCTGCCCGTTCACCGATCGCGACGGCGGCAAGCCCCACTTCGAGGAGGGCCTGCTCAAGACCGTGACGATCAAGTAGCGAGCAAGCGGCGCGCCTGGGCGGCCCCGCAATCTAAGTGCAGATCAGGGAGCGCCTTCTCGCTAGGAAGTTGTCACGAGGGCACTGAAGGAGACCACCGAGCGCGGCTGAGCGATGCTTGGGCCCCTATCCGGCGGCCGTTCGGCCGTGCCCCGCCAGCGCGCCCTGCACGATGGTCTGCGCCTCGTCGAGGATGCGTTCGAGGTGCTCGGCGCCGAGGAAGCTCTCGGCGTAGACCTTGTAGACGTCCTCCGTGCCCGATGGTCGCGCCGCGAACCAGCCGTTCTCGGCGACGACCTTGACGCCGCCGATCGGGGCGCCGTTGCCCGGCGCGGCGCTCAGCACCTCGCGGATCGGCTCGCCCGCCAGCTCGGCGGCGGACACGTCGTCCGGCGCCAGCGCCGCCAGCGCGGCCTTCTCCTCCGGCGTTGCCGTCACGTCGACACGCCGGAACTCCGAAGCGCCGAGCCGCGCCGCGAGGGCCTGGTAGACCCGCCCGGGATCGGCGCCGCCGCGGGCGGTCATCTCCGCGGCCGCCAGGCACGCGATCAGCCCGTCCTTGTCCGTGGTCCAGGCCGACCCGTCGCGGCGCAGGAACGAGGCGCCCGCGCTCTCCTCGCCCGCGAGCCCGAGCTCCCCCGCGAGCAGCCCGTCGGCGAACCACTTGAAGCCGACCGGGACCTCGACGACGCGCCGACCGAGCTCCTCGGCCACGCGGTCGACGATGCTGCTGGTCACCACGGTCTTGCCGACGCCGACCGACGGGCTCCAGTCGCGATCGCCGAACAGGTAGGCCACGCACGCAGCGATGTGGTGGTTGGGGTTGAGCAGTCCCTCGGAGGGGGTGACGATCCCGTGCCGGTCGGCGTCGGGATCATTGCCGAAGGCGATGTCGAACTGGTCTCTGAGCTCCGTCAGCCGCGACATCGCGTAGGGCGAGGAGCAGTCCATCCGGATCCTGCCGTCCCAGTCGACGGGGACGAAGCGGAAGGTCGGGTCGATCGCGTCGTTGACGATCGTCAAGTCCAGCCGGTGGCGCTCCGCGATCGCCGTCCAGAACGCCAGGCTGGAGCCGCCGAGCGGATCGACACCGAGCCGCAGCCCGGCGTCGCGGATGACGTCGAGGTCGATGACCGCCTCGAGGTCGTCGACGTAGGCCGAGACGTAGTCGTGCCGATGGGACTTCGGCGCCCGGACCGCCTCGTCGAAGGGCACGCGGGGGATCGAATCGAGGCCGGCTTCGAGCAGCTCATTCGCCTCGCGCTGGATCCAGCTCGTGACCTCGCCGGCGGCCGGGCCGCCGCTCGGCGGGTTGTACTTGAAGCCGCCGTCCTCGGGTGGGTTGTGCGACGGGGTGATGACGATCCCGTCGGCCGTCCCACCGCCGGCCCCGCGGTTGTGGGCGACGATCTGGTGCGAGATGACCGGCGTCGGCGTGTAGCCGCCGGCGGCGTCGATCATGACGTCGACGCCGTGGGCGGCGAGCACCTCGAGCGTTGTGCGGAACGCCGGCTCGGACAGCGCGTGGGTGTCGCGCCCCAGGTACAGCGGCCCGTCGATGCCCTGCGCGGCACGGAAGCGCCGGACGGCCTCGGCCATCGCCAGCAGATGGCTCTCGGTGAACGTCGAGTCGAGCGAGCTGCCGCGATGCCCGGAGGTCCCGAACGCGACCTGCTGAGCGGCCACCGAGGGATCGGGTCGCCGCTCGTAGTAGGCCGCGACCAGCGCGTCGACGTCGACGAGGCTCGCCGGATCCGCCAGCTCGCCGGGACGCGGTCGCATGTCCATGCTCATACCTCGCTCGGCGGCAGCACCGGTGGATCCCCGCAGCGCCGGGCTCTCGCTCCCTCCGACATCGTCGGATCCTCTCAGGGAAGCGGGTCGCCGTGTCGGTACCGTGGCGACCGGTGCGGATAGCGACGTGGAACGTCAACTCCGTCAAGCAGCGCGTGCCGCGGTTGCTGCCGTGGTTGGATGAGCGGCGGCCGGACGTGGTCTGCCTGCAGGAGACCAAGCTCGCGGACGACGCGTTCACCGAGCTGCTCGGCGGCGAGCTCGCCGAGCGCGGCTACGCGCTCGCGCTCCACGGCGAGCCCACGTGGAACGGCGTGGCGATCCTCTCGCGCGTGGGGCTGGACGACGTCGTGCCGGGAGTCGCCGGCGCGCCGGGCTTCCCGGATCCCGAGGCGCGCGCGGTGTCCGCTGTTTGCGGCGGGATCCGGGTGGTCTCGGTGTACGTGCCGAACGGGCGCGTGCCCGGCTCTGAGCACTACCGCTACAAGCTCGCGTGGCTGGCGGCGCTGCGGGAGATGGTCGCCTCCGACCCGGAGGGGACCGTCGTGTGCGGCGACATGAACATCGCACCGACCGATGCCGACGTGTTCGATCCGGAAGCCTACGTCGGCCAGACCCACGTGACCACCCCCGAGCGCGAGGCGCTGACCGAGCTGCAGGCAGCCGGCCTGCGCGACGTCATGCGCGATCGCTGGCCGGACGAGCGCGTCTTCACCTACTGGGACTACCGGGCGGGAATGTTCCACCAGGACCTCGGGATGCGGATCGACCTGGTGCTGGCCGGCGCGCGCGTCGCCGACCGGGTTCGCGCCGCGTGGGTGGACCGGCAGGCCCGCAAGGGCAGCGGGCCGAGCGATCATGCGCCGGTGATCGTCGACCTGGACGAGGCGCCGGACGGAGACATCGGGCCGGTCGTGCCGCCGCCCTCCGCTCCGGTGGTCAAACGCGGCTCGGCGAAGCTCCCGCAGTCGCCGTAGTCGTCACCGCGGCCGGTCGCGATCGCGCGAGGGCTGCACGCGCTTGGGCTCTCCCGGCATCTTCGGGTAGTCCGGCGGGTAGGGCATGTCGCCGCGCCCCTCGGCGGCGTCGTTCTCGTACAGGTCCAGCAACGGCTGCAACGAGTGGGAGGCGTCGTCGATCGCGGCGTGGCGGTCGCCGACCTCGGCGAAGCGCGCGGGCATCGTCGCGACCGTGAAGTCCTCGGGCGCGACGTCTCCAAGCTCGTCCCAGGTCACCGGTGCGGAGACCGGCGCGCCCGCCTTGGGCCGCACGCTGTAGGCCGAGGCGATCGTGCGGTCGCGCGCGTTCTGGTTGTAGTCGATGAAGATGCGCTCGCCGCGCTCCTCCTTCCACCACTTGGTCGTCACCTGATCCGGCAGGCGCCGCTCGAGCTCGCGCCCGAAGGCGATCGCCGCGTGGCGGACGTCGGTGAACGTCCAGCGTGGCTCGATGCGGACGTAGATGTGGACGCCGCGGCCCCCCGAGGTCTTCGGGAAGCCGGCGTAGCCGAGCTCGTCCAGGAGCGTGCGGGCCTCGGCGGCGACGCGCACGGCATCGGCGTAGTCCGTGCCCGGCTGTGGGTCGAGGTCGAGGCGCAGCTCGTCGGGATGGTCGACGTCGTCGCTGCGAACCGGCCACGGATGAAACGTGATCGTGCCCATCTGGGCGGCCCAGCCGACGACGGCCACCTCGGTCGGACAGACCTCGTCGGCGTGGCGACCCGAGGGGAACTCGATCCGCGCCGTCTGCACGTAGTCCGGAGCGCCGCGTGGGATTCGCTTCTGGAAGAAGGCGTCGCCGCCGCCCTTCTCGCGCGTCGAGAGGACGATGCCCGGATGCACGCCCTTCGGCCATCGCTCGAGCGTGGTCGGCCTCCGGTCCAGCGCGCGCATGATCCCGTCCTCGACGGCGAGGTAGTACTTGACGACGTCGAGCTTGGTGACCGCCGCCGAGCCCTCGGTCTCCGGGAAGATCACGCGATCGGAGCTGGACACGCGCAGCTCGCGCCCGCCGGCGTCGACGATCGTGGCCTCGGATGCGGCCATCGCCTCGCGGTCAGCTCGCGGTCCAGCCGTGATCCATGGTGACCGGCACGCGCCAACCGTCGTCGACGGCGCGCTGCGCGATGGCGCGCCCGATGCCGCCCGCAGCCCCGGTGACGAGACCGACCCGCTCCACGCGCTCAGACTAACGCTGCCTTCACAGCGGCCGGCCGAGAAGGCTGCGCCGCCCCGGCGGATCAGTAGCGTCCACCCTCCGGCGCGGGCGCGTCGTCGAGCTCGGCCAGGTCCGCCGCGCCCAGCTCGACGTCGGCAGCGCCGGCGTTGTCGGCCAGGTACTTCGGCGTCTTGGTTCCGGGAATCGGCACCACGTGCTCGCCATGCGCCAGCACCCACGCCAGCGCCACCCGTGCCGGGGTTGCCCCCACCCGCTCGGCGATCTCCCGCACCCGGCCGACGATGGCCAGGTTCGCGCGCAGCGCGTCCTGCTGGAAGCGCGGCAGCCCGCGGCGGAAGTCGTCCTTGGGCAAATCGTCGAACGACGAGAACCGCCCGGTCAGGAAGCCGCGTCCCAGGGGCGAGAAGGGCAGCAGGGCGATGCCCTGTTGCTCGCAGTACGGCAGCACCTCGTCCAGCACGTCGCGTGTCCAGAGCGACAGCTCGGATTGCACCGACGTCACCGGGTGCACCGCCTGGGCGCGCCTGATCTCGTCCACGGAGACCTCGGACAGGCCGATGTGCCGCGCCTTCCCCGCCTCGACCGTCTCGGCCATCGCCGCCCAGGTCTCCTCGAGCGGGACCTCGGGGTCCACCCGGTGGAGCTGGTAGAGGTCGACGTGGTCGGTGCCGAGCCGGCGCAGGCTGTCGTCGATCGACTTGCGCACGTGCTCGGGGCGGCCATCCCTGAGGACACCGGGGGAGGTGTTGCCCGAGTCGGCGTCGGGGCCGGACTCGCTGATCACCAAGCCGACCTTGGTGGCCAGCACCGCCCGCTCACGGTGGCCGCCCGCCAGCGCTCGCCCGACCAGCTCCTCGTTGGTGAACGGTCCGTACGCGTCGGCCGTGTCGATCAGCGTCATGCCGAGGTCGAGCGCCTGCCGGATCACCGCGATCGACGTGGCGTCGTCACGCGGGGCCTCCATCTCGTAGGCGAAGGTCATGCCCATGCACCCCAGGCCGACGACGCCCACCTCGGGGCCCTTGCTGCCGAGTGTCGTGGTTCGCATCGCCGTCCCCTCCACGTCAGACGTCGATCGAGGGGGCGGCGGCGTACTCGTCGTCCGTGACCTTCTCGCCCCACTCGGCCGCGACGTGGTGCTCGTCGACCTCGTTGAGGGCGAGGTGGACCATGAAGCGGTTCGGCGCCGCGCCGTGCCAGTGCTCCTCGTCGGGCTCGAAGAGGACCCGGTCCCCGGGGCGGATGACCTCGATCGGACCGCCGCGCCGCTGAGCCAGGCCGACGCCCTCGGTCACGTGGATGGTCTGGCCGAGCGGGTGCGTGTGCCACGCGGTGCGCGCGCCCGGGGTGAAGTGCACGTTGTTCGCCTGCACGCGCGCGGGCGGGTGCGCTGCCGCGACCGGGTCGATGTAGACGTCGCCGGTGAACCAATCGTCGGGGCCCTTCGCGGTCTCCAGCGTGTTGCGGGTGATCTGCATGTCTCCTCGTTCTCCTCTGGGCGGTGCGACCGTCGTCGGTTGTCGGAGTCTGACGCCGGTGCGGTGGAAACGCACGCCATGCGCGCCCGGGTGTAGCCTCGGCGGGAGTCCGCCGCGAGGGAGGCGATCGTCCTTGGCTGACATCCGCTTCTGCACCGCGCGCGACGGCGCACGTCTCGCCTACTCGCTCCACGGCCGCGGGGCGCCGCTCGTCCGGGTCGCGACGTGGCTCACGCATCTCGAGCTCGATTGGCACAGTCCCGTCTGGCGCCACTGGCTCGAGCGCCTCGGTGAGCGGCACACGGTGCTGCGCTACGACGAGCGCGGCTGCGGTCTCTCTGACGCTGAGGTGGGCGAGCCGTCCGTCGAGACGTGGGTTGGCGATCTCGAGGCGGTCGTCGACGCCGCCCGCCTCGAGCGCTTCGCTCTGCTCGGCATCTCGCAGGGCGCGGCGATCGCGGTCTCCTACGCCGCGCGGCACCCCGAGCGCGTCTCGGACGTCGTGCTCTATGGCGGGTATGCACGCGGCCGGCAGCTACGCGGCCAGCGCGCCGAGGAGGAGGCGCTGGTGGCGGCGATCCGCGCCGGATGGACGAGCCGGGACCCCTCCTTCCGTCACCTGTTCAGCATGCTGTTCCTACCGCACGCCACGCCGGAGCAGATGGCGTGGTACGACGACCTGCTGCGCAAGACGACCTCCGCCGAGGCGGCGATCCGGCTCTTCCGCGCGCGCGGCCTGGTCGACGTCGTCGCCGCCGCTTCGACGGTGGACGTACGGACGCTCGTGCTCCATGCACGAGGAGATCGCGTGGTGCCGTCGGAGGAGGGCCGGCTACTCGCCTCCCGCGTCCCCGGCGCACGCCTGGTGGTTCTGGATTCCGAGAACCACATCCTGCTCGAGGACGAGCCCGCCTGGGAGACGTTCCTGGCCGAGCTCGACGACTTCCTCGGACCCACCGATTCGATTGCCCCTTCCGCAGCACTCGCCGAGCTGAGCCCGCGAGAGCTGCAGGTCCTCGAGCTCGTCGCCGCCGGACTGACCAACGAGGCGATCGCGCAGCGGCTCGTCCTGAGCATCCGCACGATCGAGCACCACCTCTCGAGCGTCTACTCGAAGCTCGGCGTCTCTGGCACCGCTGCGCGCGCCGCCGCGGCGGTCGCCTTCATCGAGGGGCAGCGGAGCCGGACTCCGTCCACGCCCCCATGAGGGCCGCGGATGACATTCGTGCCGGCACCGATGCGGCCTGAAGCAGGCCGCCGTAGGGTCGCCGGGCAAGCGATCCCGGACCCCGGAGGTGCCACATGACACCGCAGTCCACGCTCGACGTCGCGCCCGCCGAGACCATCGAGCCCGTTCGCGAATACGACGTGCGTGGCGGCGGTGGCGTCAGGCTCAGAGCCCGCGAGTGGGGGAACGCGGCCGGACCACCGATCCTCTTCGTCCACGGCTGGTCGCAGTCCGACCTGTGCTGGCGCGCCCAGGTCGGCGGCCCGCTCGCCGAGCGCTTTCGGATGGTCACGTTCGATCTCCGCGGCCATGGGGCCTCGGAGCGCCCGCTCGACGCCGGCGCGTACACCGCCGCGCAGCCCTGGGCCGATGACCTCGCGGCGGTCGTCGACGCAACCGGTCTGAAGCGGCCCGTGCTCGTCGGCTGGTCGTACGGAGGCTTCGTGCTCGCCGACTACCTCCGCGCTTACGGCGAGGCGGCGATCGGCGGCATCGAGCTGGTCGGCGGCGCGGTGCTCCTCCGGCCGCCGTCGTTCGACCACATAGGCCCCGGATTCCTCGAGAACGCGCCCGCGGGGTGCGACCCGGATCTCCGGGTCAGCATCCCCGCGATGCGGCGGTTCCTGGGCGCGTGCACCGCTTGTGACCTCGACGACGACGTGCTCTCGACGGCGCTCGCGTGGAACATGGTCGTGGCGCCGGAGGTAAGGGCCGCGCTGATCGCACGCGACCTCGACGCCGGAGACGTCCTCGGCCGTCTCTCGGTGCCGGTCCTGGTGAGCCACGGCCGCGAGGACGCGATCGTCCTGCCCTCGATGGCCGAGCGCGTGCTCGAGCGCTGCCCGACCGCCGTGGCGTCGTGGTACGACGGCGTCGGGCACATGCCGTTCCTCGAGAGCACGGAGCGCTTCGACCGCGAGCTCGCGTCGTTCGTGGAGGAGGCGCGCGGCTGACGCCGAGCTTCATTGCAATCGCCCGCCGCCGGTGCCAAGGTTTCGATCCGGTCTCACGCGGAAGGAGATGAGATGAGGCAGGCAGCGCGTGCTCGTCGGGTTGCGGCGCCGGGGGCGCGGGTGGTAAGCGCTTGACGCGGGATCGCCGGGGACGTTGGCGATGCGCTGTGGCGGCGCTCGGCGCAAGCCTCGCGCTCGCGGCCGGCCTCGGCGTGTCGGAGGCCGCGGCGGCGATCACGCAGCCGCCCCAGCCGAAGTCGGGACCCGGCGGCAGCGACTACTCCAACGCCGACTGGCGGGTGTCCTCCGGGGGCGCCGGCAGTGACGCCTGGTACGTGTTCGAGCCGATCAAGCCGCGTCCGGCGAACGCGCCGCTGGCGATCGTCATGCACGGCTACTTCGAGTTCGCGGGCTACAACACGATGTACACGCTCATCCGGCACACGGTCCGGAAGGGCAACGTGGTCATCTACCCGCGCTGGCAGACGGACATCGCGGCGCCGTGCCCGGGCCCGTTCAAGATCGAGCCGTGCATGACCTCGGCGGTGAACGGCATCCGCGGCGCGCTGACGTATCTCCGCGCGAGCCCGACGCGGGTGCAGCCGCAGCTGAAGCGGACGAGCTACTTCGGGTTCTCGTTCGGCGGCATCATCACCGCGAACCTCGCGAACCGGTACAGGTCGCTGAACCTGCCCCGGCCGCGTGCGATCTTCCTCGACGACCCGCATGACGGCGGCTTCGCCGGCTTCGGCGAGCCGGCGCTGGACGACTCGCTGGCGGGCATCCCGCCGTCGGTGAAGCTGCAGTGCCACTCCGGGGCCGACGGGGTCATCGCAGGGGCGGGCAAGGCGGACTCCAGCTGCAACGCGGTGTTCCCGAAGCTGGCGCAGATCCCGAAGCGCAACAAGGACCTCGTGCTCACGGAGACAGACCGCCACGGCACTCCACCACTGTCGTCCGCGCACGGGGTGTGCGCGGGCAGGCCGGGCACCGCCGACGCCTACGACTGGAACTTCTGCTGGAAGGTCTGGGACGCGCTGCGAAGCTGCGCCTACTACGGGACCGACTGCCGGTACGCGCTCGGCAAGACGCCCGCGCATCGCTCCAACGGCAGGTGGAGCGACGGTGTACCGATCGCCCGCTTGAAGATCCAGCACACCGCGCCGATCCGGCCCTAGTTCGTCTCCCGGCGTGCCCTACCCGGCGGGCAGCGCGTGAGCGGCGGGCGCCGGGACCTGCTGGATGACGCGGCGGTCGGTCAGCCGCCTCCCCGTGTCCGGGTCGTGCGCGACCAGGTAGACGGTGGGGTTCGCGGCGGCGTAGGCCAGGATTCGCTCGTGCGTGACGCGCTGGGCTTGCTCGTCGGGGCCGACCCCGTCCACGATCCCGCGCAGCAGCTGCTGCTGCGTGTAGGAGCTGTCGCCGGCGAGGAACACGGAGTGATCGCCGTCCTCGACGACGACGCCGAGCTGGCCGGGACTGTGGCCGGGGACGGGGACGATGACGACGTCACCCGCCTCGGTGAGGCGCAGGCTCTGCGGGAACGGTCCGTACGGCCCGGAGCTCAGGTTTGGCGCGGTGGGGTCGAACCACACGGGCCAGCGGTTGTTCGGGTAACCGCGCACTCGTCCAAGCCGGCCGCTTGCGTAGTCGATCTCGGCGCGCTCGACGAGGATCTCCGCACCGGGGAAGTGGTGCAGGCCGCCGGCGTGGTCGGTGTGCAGGTGCGTCATCACGACTCGGCGGACGTCGCCGGGCCGGATGCCGAGCTGCTCGAGCTGCGGGCCGATCTCCTGCTCGGGTTCGACCGCCAGGCGGACGGCGAGGCGGAAGACCGGATGCCACCGCGGAAAGTAGCCGGGAAGCGACGCGCGGGCGCTCTCACCCGTGTCGACCACGATGACGCCTTCCGGGTGCTCGATCGCGAAGGCGTAGATCGGGAGCGGCTCGGTCCAGTCGCGGTCGAGCACGGTGTTGACGAGGCGGCGCCGGCCGTGGCCGACACCCTCGCGCCAGGCGGTCGTGATCTCGACGGTACCTGTCTGTATCGCATGGATCTTCATCGTGGCCTCTTCTTCTTTCGCTTGGAATCGGCGCGGCGGGCCTCATTCGGGGCGAAGCCGCGCAGGATCAGCTCGGCGACGTTCTCGGCGAGCTCGTCGTCGACCGGGCCGCCGGTGATGAGCAGCCGGTAGAACAGCGGCCCGCCGAGCACGTCAAGGGCGAGCTCGAGATCGAGATCGGGGCGCAGGTCGCCACGCTCGATGCCGCGCTCGATCACCTCGGCCAATGCGCCCCGCCGCTTGGCCAGAAACCCCTCGCGGACCGCCCGCGCGAGCTCGGGCCGCTGGGCCATGGCGCTGACGAGGTTGGGCATCAGCCGCCCCGGCAGCGAGCCGCTGTAGAGCTCGACGGCCTCGCGCATCAGTGCGAGCAGATCGGTGCGGGTGGAGCCGGTGTCCGGAACCACGATCTCCTCGTCGACGAGTGCGCCGACCGCCGCCGTGACCAGGTCGTCCTTCGACCGGTAGCGGCGATAGATGGCGCCCTTGCCGACCCCGGCACGAGCAGCGACGTCGTCCGTTCGGAACTCGTGAACACCGCGCTCGGCGATCAGGCCGAGCGTGGCTTCGATGATCGCCCGGTCGGCCCGCGCTTCCCGTGGCCGCCCGATGGTGCGCGCGGATCCCTCTCGTCGCGACGCTTCTGCCGATACGGAACTCATTGGTTCCGGAACCGTAGCACAGATTCGATACCGACACGTTCCGTAAAGTCCCGTTGACGCCCTCGGGGTTGCCGTTGGGCGGCCTCCGGCGGTCGATGGTCGATGAAAGGAGACGGGAATGGCGAGCACCGACGCCCAGACGGGCTACGCACCAGGCACTCAGAGCCGGTCCCTGCGCGCGATCTAGCAGGTGGCGACAGCCACGTGGTAGAAGCGGGTCGCGGGTGGCCTTCGGCCGAGGGGATGCAGGTAGCGCTCGGCGAGCTCGACCGACGTGCGATCGTCGATCAGCTCGAACCCGCGCTGCTCGAGGTATCTGGGTAGCGCGCGCGGATCGAAGCCGAAGCGAAACGGCTCCCCCGCCTGGCGGACGGTCGCCATCGCCGCCCGCGCTCCGGGGAACTCGCCGCGCCCCTCCAACGCGTCGCGATCGAGGTAAGTGAAGACGAGTCGGCTGCCTGGCGCGGCAAGCGCCGAAACGCAGCGCAGCGTCGCGTCCACGGCGCGCGCGCTGAGGTAGCTCGTCACACCCTCCCAGATGAGGAGGCTCGGGTCGCGCGAGCTGAACGCGCTTCGGGAGAGCGCTGTTTGCAGATCCTCGCGCTCGAAGTTCACGGCGACCATGCACACATGTGGCGGAACCTGCCCGAACAACGCTTCGATTCGTAGCCGCTTGGCCTCGAGCGTCCTTGCCTCGTCGATCTCGAAGACGCGCGCGCGCTGCGCGCCGGCGACGCGGTAGGCGCGCGTGTCGAAGCCGGAGCCCACGATCGCTAACTGGTCGATGCCGTCAGCAAACGCGGCGTTGAGCGCGTCGTCGATGAAGCGGGTCCGCACGACGACCGAGACGCGTGCGCCCGGCCAGCCGCGATCGATGATCTGCGTCACGAGAGCCCCGCTGGCGGGTACCCCGGCTAGGGCAAGGACGGTGCGTAGGCGCGCGCCGAGGAACGCGTGCGCGTAGGGGTCTTCGAACAGGCGCTGCCCGGCGGCGAGCCGTGACTCGAGCGCTCGAAAGAGAGCGACGAACTCCGCCGTACGACTGGAGCGCTCTTGCGGCTGGACCACGTCTCATAGCATCATGCATCCAGGCGGCCAGACTCCGCACAACCGGATGCGGTCTGCCCTTCCTCGATGCGAGCCTGTCGGCTGAAGCGAAGATCGCGGCTTCCTGCCATTGCGGGTCGCTACATCTCGAGCGCCGGCCGCAGAGCCGGGCTACCCACGCGCTGACGTGCCGGGTCCCCTCTTTGACGCCCGGCTCGGCGTTCGAGCGCTCCGGTCGCTCACCACGACGCACCTGCTCGGCCCGGTGCGCCCAGACCGCTTGGCGAGGATGGCCCTGGCTCCGCTGCGCGCCGGACTCGGTCCGGCCGCAATCGTGGCGGCGGCCGCCGCGCGCCATCCAGATCATCCTGCGCTGATCGACGAGCTGGGAACGCTCACCTACGGCGAGCTCGACCGTCGCTCGGCCGCGGCGGCGGCCGGGCTGCGAGATGAGTTCGGCGTCGGTCCAGACCGCTCGCTCGCCGTGATGTGCCGAAACCATCGCGGCTTCCTCGACGCGCTGCTCGCCGGCTCACGCTGCGGCGCCGACGTGTTGCTCCTGAACACCGACTTCTCGGCTCCCCAGCTCGCCGAGGTGGTGGGGCGCGAAGGAGCGGGCGCCGTGATCCACGACGAGGAGTACTCCGCAGCGTTCGAGCGTGCTGGCTTCGCAGATCGGCGCGTCGTGGCCTGGCACGACCGCGACCCCGGCGCGCCGACGCTCGAGGCACTTATCGAGCGGGGCGGGCGTCCTCCGTGGAACCATCATGCGGCGCGCTTCGTGCTTCTGACCTCCGGGACCACCGGCACCCCGAAAGGCGCCCCGCGCTCCCCGTCGTTACGCGCTCTGCTCGGCCCGTGGACTGCGCTGGTAAGTCAAGTCCCGCTGCGCGCGCGAGAGCCGATGCTCATCGCGCCTCCGCTCTTCCACGGATTCGGCTTCGCCTACCTCGCGCTCGGCCTCGTGCTCGGTGCGACGGTCGTCATCCGTCGGCGCTTCGAACCCGCCGCGGTCCTCGACGATCTCGAACGCCACCGGGTCACGACCCTTGTCGCGGTGCCGGTCATGCACCAGCGGATCCTCAGAGCCTTCGAGAGGTCGGGCGGCCGGCACGCCACTTCATCGCTCCGCGTCCTCATTTCCGCCGCCGCGCCACTCGCTCCCGCGTTGGCTGAGGGCCTGATGGACGCCTTCGGCGACGTCGTCTACAACATCTATGGCACGACGGAGACCGGTTTTGGCGCGATCGCCGGGCCGGATGACCTACGGGCTGCGCCCGGAACGGTCGGCCGGCCGCCATTCGGTACAGAGGTCAGGATCCTCGACGACGTGGGCCACGAGCTCCCACCCGGGAAGAGCGGCCACCTCTTCGTCGGCGGGCCGCTCATCTTCGAGGGCTACTCGGGGGGCGGCTCACGCGAGACCGTGGACGGCCTGATGAACACCGGCGACCTCGGTCACCTCGACGAGGAGGGCCGCCTGTTCATCGATGGCCGCGAGGACGACATGATCGTGTCTGGCGGCGAGAACGTCTTCCCGGCGGAGGTCGAAGACCTGCTCCGCCGGCACCCCGCGGTGGAGGACGCGGCGGTGATCGGGGTCGATGACGAGGAGTTCGGGCAGCGCCTCCGCGCGTTCGTGGTCACGGCCGATGGCGTGGAGGTCTCCGAGGAGGAGCTGAAGACCTACGTCAGGGACAACTTGGCCCGCTTCAAGGTTCCGCGCGAGGTCGTGTTCGTGCGCGAGGTGCCGCGCAACCCGACGGGGAAGGTGGTTAAGGCCGAGCTGCCGACGCGAGCTCCCTGAATCGCTCGAGACGGTCCAAGGTGTTCAGCGTGCCCGGAAGTGAGCAGTTCGTCGATCGGCCGAGATTCGGGCGGTCGCTGCGACGGCCATCACGGAACGGGGTTCAACTTGCGAGTGTCGAGATCGCGGTACGAACTCCGGCGACAGGGCGCTCGAAATGGGCGCGTCTGGTTTCGAACCAGCGACGGTCTCGCGTGTGAAGCGCAAGCCGTCCTCCACCCGAAAGTTCCCAGACTGCTGGGATGGTGGCGGGCCGGGCCGCGACGTAGCGTCGTCGATCGCATCCAGCGACCGCTGGAGTTCGAACCGAAGGAGGCACGACATGTCCGCGGCCAACAAGGCTCTCTCGCGCCGGTTCACTGCCCTGTTCGGGGACGAGGATCTGTCGCATGCTCGCGAGATCCTCAGCCCCGACGTCGTGGTGCACGGGACGTCGGGCGACGGCGAGCTACGAGGTATCGACGCTGCCGTCGGGTTCACCAGGGAATACCGCGCGGCGTGCCCCGACGCCCGCAGCAGCGTTGAGGATCAGGTCGCCGAGGGTGACAAAGTCGTCACGCGCTGGCGCGCCCGCGGCACGCACCGTGGCGACCTCGGCCCGATTCCCGCGACGGGGCGCAGCTTCGACGTGGGCGGCATCACGATCGAGCGGATCGAAGACGGCCGGATCGCCGAGGTGTGGGTCGTGCGCGACTGGCTCGGCTTCCTCCAGCAGTTGGGGGTGATCCCCGAGCTCGAGACCGCGCGGGCTTGAGCGCGCAGGCGTAGGATCGGCTCGATGTGCGGGAGAGCGACCCCGTGAAGCACGGCCCGGCGCTCGACAACCTGACCGCGGCGCTGGTCGACGTCTGCCGCTCTGGGCTGCCGCCGGATCGCCTGCGGGACGACGTGCTGTCGCGGCTGCGCCGAGCGGTGCCGTTCGACGCCGCCTTCTGGGCGACGGTCGACCCGGCGACGCTGCTGTTCACCCGCGGCCACCAGGAGGAGATCCCGGCAGACACCATTCCGTACTTCGTCCGCAACGAGTACGTCGACGATGACGTGAACCGCTGGACGGAGCTCGCGCACGACCGAGCGGGCGTCCGCACGCTCGCCGAGGCGACCGCCGGCGACATGGAGCGCAGCCCGCGCTTCCGCGACGTCTTCGAGCCGCTCGGTCTCGGCGACGAGCTGCGGGCGGTGTTCCGCATGGGCGGCGTGTGCTGGGGGTGCATGTGCCTCCACCGTGAGATCGGCGCGCCGTTCTCTACCCAGGAGCGCGAGTACGTGCGCCGCCTGGCGCCGCACATCGCCGAGGCGATCCGGACCAGCCTGCTCGTCACGAGCTTCGAGCTGCCGCAGATCGCCGACGCGCCTGGGCTCGTCGTTCTCGGCCCGGATGCCGCCGTCGTCTCGACGACCACCCCCGGAGAGCGGTGGCTGGAGGAGCTCGGCTGGCCGCTGTCCGAGGGGAGGGTCGCGCCGGCGGAGCTGCGCGCGCTGGCGGCGGCAGTCGAGGAGCCCGGCGACGCCGAGCGCGAGCCGCCTCGGGTCCGGATGCGGACGCTGGCGGGCCGGTGGGCGGTGCTGCACGCCTCCAAGCTGGCCACGGACGCGGCGGCGGCGGTCGCCGTGATCATCGAGGAGGCGACGCCCGCGGACCTCGCCCCGATCCTGATGCTGGCCTACGGCCTGACGAATCAGGAGCGAACGGTCACGAGCCTCGTCTGCCGCGGGCTGTCGACGCGAGAGATCGCCGAGCGCCTGCACATCACCCCCAACACGATCCAGGACCACCTCAAGTCCATCTTCGACAAGACCGGCGCCCACAGCCGCCGCGAGCTCGCGATGTCGCTGCTGCAACGCGACTACGCGCCGCGCACGATGGCGGGCACGCCGATCGGCCCATCCGGGTTCTTCGTCGAGTGAGCGGACGCGATGCAGTTCCCTGCAGCCGGGATTGACCTAACTGGACGGCTTTCGAACTCACGCTTCCGAACACTCCTGCGCTCGCTCCATGAGCCGGGCCGTCCGGCGTCGTCCTGACAGCCTGCGCCCGTGCAGCCGTGTGTTCCGGCAGGCCGCGTCTAGGAGTGGGAGCGCGCGACGACCACGCGATCGCGCAGCTACGCACGACCGGATACCTCGTGCTCGACGCCGACGTCGCACGCTTGTCGCCGTACATGCGGGCGCCAATCAACTTCCACGGCCACCACTCGTTCGCCCCCACCAACCTCGCCCGCGAGCGAAGGGCGCTACGCGACCCCGACGCACCCAACGAGCAGTGACGAGACCTCGATCGCGACCCGCGACTCCGCAGGGAACAGGCTATTTCCCTGCGAGGTCGAGACGAATCTGGTCGATCTACTAGTAGTGCCCGCTCGCGTCTTGCACGAGCAGGGCGATCTGGACGCGGTTGTCGACGTCTAGCTTGTCGAGCAGGCGGGAGACGTGGGCCTTGACCGTCGGGACGGAGAGGTGCAGAGCTGCGGCGATCTCGGCGTTGGCGAGGCCGCGGCCGACGGCGAGGGCGACGTCGTGCTCGCGTGGGCTGAGTGTTGCCATGCGGTCGCGGGCCCGGTCGGTGCGGGCTGCCGCGTCGGAGTCGCCGGCCACGAGGGAGATGAGCCGGCGGGTGACCGTGGGGGAAAGCATGCCGTCGCCGGCGTGGACAAGCTCGATCGCGCGGACGATCTCCGCCGGCGGGGTGTCCTTCAGCAGGAAGCCGGCTGCTCCGGCCTGCAGCGCGCGCAGGACGAGCTCGTCGGCGTCGAACGTTGTGAGGACGACGACGGCGGGCGGGTCGGGCTGCGCGGCCAGCAGGCGGGTGGCCGCGATGCCGTCGAGCTGCGGCATGCGGATGTCCATCAGGACCACGTCGGGCCGGTGCAGGTCGACAGCCCCCAGCACCTCGCGGCCGTCCGTGGCCTCTGCGACCACGTCGAGGTTCGCGGCGCCGGCGAGCATGATCCGCAGGCCGGAGCGCACGAGCGCGTCGTCGTCGACGAGCAGGACGCGGATCATCGTGGCAGGCTCGCACGCAGGACGAACGCGCCGTCGGGGTCGACGCCGTGTTCGAGCGTGCCGCCGGCGAGCGAGACGCGCTCGGCGAGCCCGATCAGGCCGGTCCCCGCCCCGGGCAGCGGCGCGGCCGCGGCGACGGCCACCGGCGCGAGGCTGCGGACCTCGACCTGAAGGTCGCCGTTGGGCGCGTGGACGGTGAGCGTCACGGCGGCTGCCGGCGCGTGCTTGCGCGCGTTGGTCAGACCCTCCTGCACGATCCGGTAGGCGGTGCGGCCGACGGCGGCGGGCGGCGCTGCGTCGCCTAGTTCGAGCCGTGCGGCGATCCGCATCCCGGCCGCGCGCGACTCCTCGACGAGGGCGGCGACGTCGGCGAGCGTCGGCTGGGGCGGTTGGGTCAGGCTCTCGCTGCCGTCCTCGCGCAGGACGCCGATCACGCCGCGCAGCTCGGCGAGCGCGGCCCGCGCGCTCTCGCGGATCACGCCGGCCGCCTCGGCGACCTCCTCGGCCGGGGCGTCGGGACGGAACTCGAGCGCGCCGGCGTGGACGGAGAGCAGCGAGAGGCGGTGGGCGAGCACGTCGTGCATCTCGCGGGCGATCCGCCGCCGCTCGGCCGCGCGGGCCTCGTCCGCGGCGCGATCGGCCTGTGCGCGCAGCGATCGCACGAGCTCTCGCCGCGCGCGTACGAAGAGTCCCCAGCCGAGCACGACGCCCGTCAGCAGCAGGCAGGCCCCCGCGTTGACCCAGTAGCTACCGGCGGAGGGGTAGAGCAGCGGGCTCGCGAAGACCCAGGCGATCAGGAGCCCGGCGATGATGGCCAGATCGCGGCCGCGAGCCCGGATCGCGGCGTTGAACGTGGCGGCGAGGTTCGCGCCGGAGGCCGTGAGGACCACGAGCGAGACCGCCCCGATGCCGATCCCGACGGCGCCTGGATGGGTGCGCCGCCAGTGCAGCGCGACGAGCGTCGCGATTCCGATCACGATGTCCACGACGCGCAGCCAGGGCGGGTGCGTCTGCCAAGTGCCCGCGAGGGTGGCGGCGCTGATCGCGAACGCAACCAGGTAGATCGTCGCGTCGACGAGGCGGTCGCGGCGGCCACGCTCCTCGCCGGGGGCGTCGATCACGACGTCGGGCAGCGCGGAGCGCAACCAGCCGGACAGACCATCGGTAAACCGTGCTGTCGCCTGGCGTGCCATCGGTCGAGGGTCAAGGCTACGCGAGCGCCACGGCCGCGACCCCCGACCAAAGTCATTGTCTGCCACCGCCGCAGGGCTCGGCGAACGTAGCCCGCGGACCGCGGCTGCAAACCCGGCGGGCCGCGAGTCTGCCGGCATGATCCAAACCATCGGACTCACCAAGCAGCTCGGCGGGCGCACCGTCGTCTCGGACGTCACATTCCGCTGCGAGCCGGGCACCGTCACGGGCTTTCTCGGCCCCAACGGCGCCGGCAAGACCACCACGATGCGGATGCTCGTCGGCCTCTCGGAGCCCGACAGCGGCCACGCCCAGATCCTCGGCGGGCGCTACCGCGACCTGCCGAACCCGGGCCGGCGCGTCGGCATCCTGCTCGACGCGTCCGCCCAGCACGCCGGGCGCCGCGGCCGCGAGGCGCTCGCCGTCTCCGCCCACACCATGGGCGTGCCGGCGCAGCGCGTCGACGCGCTGCTGGAGCTCGTCGGCCTCGACGAGACGGCGGCCCGGCGGCGTGTCGGCGAGTACTCGCTCGGGATGCGCCAGCGCCTGGGCTTCGCCCACGCACTGCTCGGCGACCCCGAGGTCCTGATCCTCGACGAGCCCGCCAACGGCCTCGATCCGGAGGGCATGCGCTGGATGCGGGGCCTGCTGCGCAACTTCGCCGACCGCGGCGGCACCGTGCTGCTGTCCTCGCACCTGCTGGCCGAGGTCGAGGCCGTCGCCGACCGGATGATGATCATCGGCGGCGGACGGATCCAGGCGCAGGGCACCCGCGCCGAGCTGCTGACCGAGTCCGGGACCATCGTCGAGGCAGACGACCTCGCCGGCCTCGACGCCGCGCTTCACCGCGCCGGCCTGGCGACCCACCCGGCCGACGGCGATCGGCGGCTGGTCGAGGCCGAGCCCGAGGTCGTCGCCCGCGCGGCGATGGCCGACGGCGTCGTGCTGCGCCGGCTCGCCCCGGCCGAGGGCGCGGGCCTCGAACGCCTCTTCTTCGAGCTGACCACGCCGGGCGCAAGCGCAACGTCACCGCAGACTGATTCGATCCACCCCGAGCTGACAGGAGCAACCGCATGACCACCACCACCCTCTCCGCACCGATCCCGGCGGACACCGCCGGCGTCCACGCGCGCCCCGGCCTCGGCCGCCTGGTCGCCGTCGAGCTGCGCAAGATGGTCGACACCCGGGCCGGCTTCTGGCTCCCGGTCGCCATGGTGGCGCTGACCGTGGTCGTCGTGGTCGTGCGCCTGCTCGTCGGCGGCCGGGCGGACCACACGTTCCAGTCCGTCCTCGATGCCGGGCTGCAGCCGGCGGCCGTCCTGCTGCCGGTCGTCGGCATTCTGCTCGTCACCTCGGAGTGGTCCCAGCGCACCGGGATGATCACCTTCGCGCTGGTCCCGGTGCGCTCGCGGGTCCTCGGCGCCAAGCTCATCGCCAGCCTCCTGCTCGCCGTCGCGATGCTGGCGATGTCCGTGGCCGTCGTCGCCGCCGGGGTGCTCGTCTCGTCGCCCGGCGTCGAAGGGACCTGGTCCGACGCCGCGCCGCTGATCGGCCAGTCGGCCGTCAACCTGACGGCCGGGATGGTCGTGGGCGTCGCGCTCGGCGCGATCCTGCTCGCCCCCGCGCCCGCCATCGTCCTCCTCTTCGCGCTGCCGACGTCGTTCTTGGCGGTGCTCTCGCTGCCCGTGTTCTCCGGCGTCGCCCCGTGGGTGGACTACGCGAGCGCCCTCGGCCAGATGACCGTGGAGGTCATGAGCCCCACCCAATGGGCGCACGTGGGCACGGCGCTCGCATTATGGATGCTGCTTCCGCTCCTGATCGGCACCTGGCGGATCACCCGACGCGAGGTCACCCCCTGAGGCTCGCCCCGCATACAACCCCGCGACCTCAGT
>CAWCNV010000012.1:0-215726 GCA_963797015.1 uncultured Actinomycetes bacterium
CGATGGAGGAGCAGGCGCTCGAGCTGCTCGAGAAGGCCGCCGAGATCGCGGGGGACGAGGAGATCAGCCGGATCTACCGGGCGCATCACCTGCAGACCTCGGAGCACGCGCGTTGCCTCGTCCGAGGCCCTGGGGGCGCACGGCTCGAGCCCGTCGAAGGCGAGAGACGCCGCGCTCGAAGCCGGGCGCGGCCGGGATCGGCGCGCTGGCCCGGATCGCTCCCGACACGTCGGCCAGGCTCGCGATCGCCGCCTTCGCGTTCGAGAACTTCGAGATCGCCTCCTACCGCCTACTGCGCGGCGTCGGCCGACCGCGACGGAGACGCGGAGACGGTGGCGGTCGTCGACCACATCCTCGAGCAGGAGCTCGCGGCGGCGCAGCTCGTGGCCGGGACGTTCGACCGCGCGCTCGAGCTGACCCTCGGCGAGCGCGGCCACGCGCCCGCAGCAGCGGCGTGACGTCCGCGCGGCGGAGCGGCGCCGTGCTCTGTTACAAAGCGTCGATGCCCAGCGCCGACGAGGTCGACGATCTGCGCCGCGCGGTCGCGCGGCTCGAGGCCGAGAACGCCGCGCTCGCGCGGCGGACCGACGAGGTCGTTCGCGTCCACACCCGGCAGGCGCGGGCGCTCGACGAGCTCGACCTGGACCTGAACGCGCTCCTGCAGCGCCGCGGCGCCGACGAGCTGCGGGCGCTCCTGCGCGCCGGGCGGCGCGTGTACTGGCTCATCCGCTACCGCCCGCTGCAGTGGTGGCGCTATCACGCCGCGCGGCCGCAGAGCCGGCCGGCCGGCCGCGGGGGCAGGCGGCCTGGCTAGGCGGCGCCCGCCTCCTCGAGCGAGGCGGCTTCGCGGCCGGTGGCGACGATCCGCATGCGTCCGATCGCCCGGCGCAGGAGGCGCGAGACCTGCATGTGGGAGACGCCCGCGCGCGCGGCGATCTCGGATTTGGGTCAGCTCGCCGGCGAAGCGCAGCTCGACGATCCGCCGCTCGCGCGCGGGCAAGCGGCTCAGCGCGGCGGCGACGGCGGAGCGATCCTCGATCCGCTCGTAGCCGTCGTCGCCCTCGCCGATGGTGTCCGAGAGCGAGGCGGCGACGTCGTCGTGGCGCGGCGCGTCCAGCGACGCCGGGTCACGCGCGCCCTCGGCCAGCAGCGCGCCCAGGACCTCCTCGACCTTCAGGCCGGTCGCCTCGGCGATCTCCGCCGAGGTCGGGGCGCGGTCCAGGACCGCGGACAGGCGCTCGCTCGTCTTGCGGACCTGGAGCGTGCGCTCCTGCATCCCGCGCGGCATGTGGACCATCCAGCGCGCGTTGCGCAGGTGGCGCTTGAGCTCCCCGGTCATCGTCGGGAAGGCATAGGTCGCGAGCCCGGTGTCGCGCGAGAGGTCGAAGCGGTCGATCGCCTGGATCAGGCCCACATGGCGGCCTGCGCGAGGTCGTCGATCGATTCGTGCGCGCGCGCGTAGCGGCGCGCGAGCTGGCGCGCCGCCGGGAGGTAGCGGCGGACGAGCGACTCGCGCGCGGTCTCGTCGTGATCTCGCTGCCAGCGCAGGAGCAGGGTGCGCTCGTCCTGAACCAGCGGCTTCGGCAGTGTCGCGGGAGCAGCAATCAATGGGTGGCCCCCAATGGGTGGCCCCCTGAAGGGCTACCCAAACCCGTCCACGGGCCTCACCTCGCGGTCGAGGCCGGTTCGCCTGCTGACGGCCGCTTTCAGCCCGGCGTCTCGGAGCCGGGCGTCTGCCATCCTCAGCGCGATGGTTCGCCGCACGCTCGCGCTGTCGCTGACCGCCGCGCTCGGCCTCGCCGCGTGCGGTGGCTCGGGCGCCGACACCAGCCGCGCCACCACTACGCAGGCCGCGCCCACGAGCGCCGGCGACAGCGCGCCGGCGAGCGCGCGCGGCGCGCACGGGCGTCAAGCTCGTTCGCATCGGACGCTTCGACCAGCCGCTCTACGTGACCGCCCCGCCCGGCGACAAGCGCCGCCTGTTCGTGGTCGAGCAGACCGGCCGCATCCGCCTGCTCAAGCGCGGCAAGCTGAAGTCGCGGCCCTTCCTCGACCTGTCGTCGCAGGTCTCGTGCTGCGGTGAGCGGGGCCTGTTGTCGATGGCGTTCGCGCCCGACTACGCGACCTCGAAGCTCTTCTACGTCGACTACACGAATCGCCAGGGCGACACGCGCGTGGTCGAGTACCGCGCCGCGAGCGCCGATCGCGCCGACCCCTCGTCCGCGCGGGTCGTGCTCGCGGTCGACCAGCCCGAGCCCAACCACAACGGCGGCCTGCTGGTGTTCGGGCCGGACAAGCTCATGTACGTGGGCCTGGGCGACGGCGGCGGGGCCGACGACCAGCACGGTTCGCGCGGCAACGGCCAGAACCGCGGCGTCCTGCTGGGCAAGATCCTGCGCATCGACCCCAGGCGGAGCGGCAGCCGGCCCTACAGCGTCCCGGCCTCCAACCCGTTCGTCGGGCGTCCGGGCCTGCGCCCCGAGATCTGGGCCTATGGCCTGCGCAACCCGTGGCGCTTCTCGTTCGACCGCAGCAAGGGCGACCTGGTGATCGGAGACGTCGGCCAGGAGACACGCGAGGAGATCGACTTCGCGCCGCGCTCGCGCGGCTCGGGGCGGGGCGTGAACTACGGCTGGCGCGTGCGCGAGGGCAAGATCCAGAACCCCGCCTACCCGGGCGAGCGCGCGCCGGGAGCGGTCGGCCCGGTGCTCGACTACCCCCACTCCTCAGGGCGCTGCTCGATCACCGGCGGCTACGTCGTCCGCGACCGCGGTGTCCCGGGCCTCTACGGTCGCTACGTATACGGGGACTACTGCGGCGGGCGCCTGATGAGCGTGCGCCTCAAGCCCGGCAAGGCTCGCTCCAACCGCTCGCTCGGGCTCACCGTCCCCGGGCTCAGCTCGTTCGGCGAGGATGCGCTGCGCCGCGTCTACGCGACCTCGTCCGAGGGGGCGGTCTACCGCTTCGCCGCGAAGTAGGGATGGGCTCGCTCGCGGAGCTGGAGATCGCGCTCGTGCGCGCGCCGAACCCCGGGCCGTTCACGCTGGACGGGACCAACACCTGGGTCGTCGGCCGCGACCCCGCGTACGTGATCGATCCCGGCCCCGCGCTGGCCGGCCACGTCGACGCCGTGCTGGAGGAGGTGACCGCGCGAGGCGGCCTGGGCGGGATTGCGCTCACCCACGACCACGCCGACCACGCGGAGGGGGTGGCCGCGGTGCGCCAGCGGTCCGGCGGCGGGGCGCCGGTGGCCGCGGCGCGCGGCGGCGACGTCACGCTGGCCGGCGGCGACCGCTTCGGGCCGCTGGAGGCGGTGGCGACGCCCGGCCACGCGCGCGACCACCTGGCCTATGTGAGCGGGCGCGCGGCCTTCACCGGCGACGCCGTCCTGGGCCGGGGCAGCGTGTTCATCGACCCCGACGGCGGCGGGCTCGGCGCCTACCTCGACGGCCTGCGGGCGCTACGGGTGCGCGAGCTGGTCGTGCTGTGTCCCGGTCACGGGCCGCCGGTCTGGGAGCCGGCCGCCAAGCTCGATGAGTACGTCGCGCACCGGCTGGACCGCGAGCGCCGCCTGCTCGACGCGCTGGCCGACGGGGTGTGCGAGGAGGACGAGCTGCTCGACCGCGTGTGGTCGGACGCGCCGCCCGCCCTGCGAGGAGCGGCCGCCGTCACGCTCCGCGCGCACCTGCGCAAGCTGCGCGACGAGGGCCGGCTCGAGGAGGGTTAGCGCGCGGCGGAGCGGCGTGGCGCGGGCCGGCTCGAGGAGGGTTAGCGCGCGGGGCGGGAGCGGCGTGGCGCGGGCCGGCTCGACAAAGCCTAGCCCGGCGCGCCCGAGCGCGTCGAGGAGCCCGCGCCGGCGCTCGCGCCGCCGTCCTGTATCTCTCCGGGGGCCGTGGCCGTCGCGTCCGTCCCGGAGGGTGGAGTCGCGTCCTCTCCCGAGCTCGAGCCGCCGGACGCGCCCGGGTCCCCGCCGGCGCTGTCACCGGAGCCGCCGGCCGGTGCCGGGTCGGTTACGCCGTCACCCGCGGATGGGCTCTCGTCGGTGGGGTTGTCGGCCGGTGGCGTCTCCGCGATCCCGTTGGGGAAGTTGTCCTCGGGCACGACCACGGAGTTTCCGGCCGCCGGCGACGACGGCGCCGAGTTGCTCGCGGGCTGGGCGCCGGCGGCCCCGGAGACGGCGCCGCGGCCGGCCGCGCGGTCGCGCGTCGCGCCCTGCGATGAGGTCGCCGGCGTGGCGCCGCTGCTCGCCGATGCGGCGGTCGCCGTCACCGGCGCGCCACGAGAAGCCGGAGCCTGCGAGCCGCCCGCGAGCTGCTTGACCTCGACCGCGCCGCCCGCCGCGACCACGGTCGAGCAGACGACGGCGGCGACCTTGCAGACGGTGGCCGCGGCCATTCCTCCCCCCGCCACCGCTCCGCCCGAGGCGGCGGCGCCGCCACCGGCGGCGGCCGAGGAGCCGGCCGCCGCGCCGCCCGAGCCCGCGCTGAGCCCGAGGAGCTGCGCGAGCGAGGCCAGCGGCCCTCCCGGCACGATCCCCGCGAGCTCGCGGCTGGTGGTGCGCAGGGCGCTGCGGTAGTCCCGGCAAGCGGCGCAGTCGCGCATGTGCCGCCGCGCCCGGCCGGTGGCGCGCACGCCGCGGTCGTGGGCGGCGGCGAGGTCGGTGCGGATCTCGACGCAGGCGACGTCGCGCGCCTCGGCCGCGCGCACCAGCCCGATGCGCGCACGGACCAGGAGCGATTTGACCGCGGCGATGCTGACGTTGTGCGCATCGGCGAGGTCGGCGTAGGAGGCACCCTCGAGCTCGCGCATGAGCAGCACCGACCGCTGCTGTGCCGGGAGCCGGCGCACGTCGGCGACGAGCCGGCGAAGGTCCTCGCGACGCTCGGCCTCCGCGAGCGGATCGGAGCCCGCCGGGCGGACGAGCTCGAGTCCCTCGAGCGGCAGCGGGACCGGCCGGCGCAGCTGGTCGATGCAGCGGTTGTGGGCGACGCGGTAGAGCCACGCGCGCAGCGAGATCGGCCGCCCGTCGGCGCGCAGGGCGGCGTGGGCGCGCAGGAAAACGTCCTGGAGCGCGTCCTCGGCGTCCTGGCGCGAGCCCGAGAGCATCTGGCGCATGTAGGCGAAGAGCCGCTGCTGGTAGCGGTCGTGGATGACCCGGAAGGCCTCCTCGGAGCCCGCGCGGAAAAGCGCCACCAGCTGGTCGTCGGAGCGAAGACGTAGAAGCGGCGCCGAAAGCGAGATTCCGGTCAGCCGTGCCGGTGCTTGGAGGGCGGAGGCTTCCACGCGCTACCTCGGTGATCGTAACTGGTCAGATGGCCGGAAGTTCCGGCGCGTGGCCGCTTGGTCGGCTGTTCGAACCCGCCATCCGGCCAGGCCGAAGTCCGCAACGTGCCGGAAATCCGACCAGGAGGCTCAGCATGACCCGGCCGACCGGCCTGCTCGCCATCGGCCCGACCCGGCGCGCTCGCGCTCGGTCTGGCGGCGTGCGGCAGCTCCAGCAACAACGACAAGTCGAGCAGCTCGACCCCGAGCGCGAGCACGCCGCGGACGAGCACCGCCGCGGCCGGCGGCGGGGCCGGGAAGGCCGGTGGTACTGCTCGATCGACAGCCACAAGCAGATGGGCATGAAGGGCGAGATCACCGTCCAGGGCTGATGGCGTGGCGTAAGCTCCCTCCCACGTGTCGCGAAAGAGGGGGGAGCCGGTGGCGTGCTTCAGGGATGCCGATGAGGTCTACGAGACCTTCGGCGCGCTCTTCGAGCGCCTCTCCGCCGAGCCCGACCTCACGGCCCGGTTCCTCGAGGCCAACACCGTGGTCCGCTTCGCCCTCCGGCGCCCGACCGCGAAGATCACGATCCTGCTGCGCGAGGGCGAGCCGCCGCAGGTCGACCTCGGCCCTTCCGGGCTCGAGCCCGAGCTGGTGCTGTCGATGGACGCGGACATCGCCCACCATTTATGGCTCGGCGAGCTGAATCTCACGCTGGCCCTGGCCCGCGGGCAGATCCGGGCCGACGGGCCGGTGGCGAAGGTGCTGCGGCTGGTGCCGCTGCTGGGCCCGGTCTTCCAGTACTACCGCGAGCAGCGCGACGAGCTCGGACGAGCCGACCGGGTCGCCGTCTAGCGCAGCGCCTCGAGCAGGCTCGTCACGGTCGCGCCCATCTCGGCGCGCGCCGCCTTCACGTCCTCGGCGCGCGCGACGTACATTGCCGCCTCGTCGAGCGCTCCCATGAGCAGGTGGGCCAGCGGCCGGGCCGGCCGGCGAGCGATCACGCCGGCGTCCATCCCGGCCTCCAGGGCGGCCTGCACCAGCCCGAGGCCGTAACGCGCGCCGACCTCGCGCCACGCATCCCACCCGAGCACCGCGGGCGCATCGAGGAGCACGATCCGCTGCACCGCCGGCTCGAGGCTCGCGTCGAGGAACGCCTCCGCCCCCGCGCGCATGGCATCCCACGGGTCGGCGGCCGAGGCGCCGGCGCGCGCGGCGATGCGCTCGGTGAGTTCGCGCTCCACCTGCTCGAACACTGCGCGGAAGAGCTCGTCCTTGCCCTCGAAGTGGTGGTAGAGCGCCCCGCGCGTGACCCGCGCGCGCCGCACGATCTCCTCCGTCCCGACGGCCGCGTACCCACGCTCCGCGAACAGCTCGCGCCCGGCCGCGAGCAGCGCGTCGCGGGTTGCCTGAGCGCGCTCCGCCTGAAGGCCGCTCACGAGAGCGGCCTCCGTCGAGCGGCGAGGGTGCCGGCCGGCGACGGTCCGCCGACCCGGTCCCTTGCGGGCGGGATTCGGATTCCGGGGTTTGCGCTTTTCCATACAGGTAGTATGTTAGATACAGACTGTATGTATCTGGATTATAGGAGATGATCATGCACCAGCTCGGCCCCGCTCGCGACGTCCGCATCCCCCAGGGCAGCCTCTCGGTCCACGAGCGCGGCGAGGGTGAGCCGCTGCTCTTCGTCCACGGTCTGCTGGTCAACGGCCTGCTGTGGCGCAAGGTCGTCGACCAGCTCGCGGACCAGGCGCGGTGCGTCACGCCGCACTGGCCGCTCGGGTCCCACCCGCACGGGCTCGACCGCGGCGCCGACCTGAGCCCTCTCGGCCTCGCCCGGATCGTCGTCGACACCATGGACGCGCTCGGCCTCGAGCGCGCCACGCTGGTCGGCAACGACACCGGCGGCGCTATCTGCCAGCTCGTCGCGGCGCACCACCCCGAGCGCGTCGAGCGGCTCGTGCTCACCTCGTGCGACGCGTTTGACAACTTCCCGCCGCGCATGTTCGCGGGGCTGGTCGCTGCGGCCAGGGTGCCCGGCGGCCTGCGCGCGCTGATGACCACCATGCGCATCCCCGGCGTGGCCCGCAGTCCGCTCGCGTTCGGGTTGCTGACCAAGCGTCGCGTCCCCGACGACGTGATGCGCGCGTGGGTCGCCCCGTTCCTGAGCGACGCCGGGGTGCGCCGCGACGCCGTCAAGGCGCTCAAGGGCCTCGACCCCCGATACACGCTGGACGCGGCCGCGCGGCTGGCGAGCTTCGAGCGGCCGGCGCTCCTGGCCTGGGCCCGCGAGGACCGCTTCTTCCCGTTCGCGCACGCCGAGCGGCTCGCGGCGATCCTGCCCGACTCGCGGCTCGTGCCGATCGAGGACAGCTACAGCTTCGTACCGGAGGACCAGCCCGAGGCGCTGGCGAGCGCGATCTCCGAGTTCGTCCGCGCACCCGTCGCCGCGTAGACGCGCTCAGTGACCCGTCGGGTCCGCGCGCGCTGCGCGCACGGTCTCGATCAGCGTCTCGCGCGTGCTGTGCCGCGGGCGCCAGCGCAGCTCGCGGCGCGCCTTGGCCGTGCTCATGATCACCGGGACGCGCACGGCGTGCAGCCACTGCAGGGCGGGTGGCACGAACGGCGCGCGGGCGACGACCTCCGCCGCGGCCTGCCCGGCCAGCTCCGGCACGGGAAGCGTGTACCACCCCAGCGCGTCGGCGATGTCGCCGAACGTGATCTCGCCCGTGCCGGCGAGGTTGTAGGCGCCGGGCTTACCACGGCCCAGGACGCCCGCCCGCAGCGCGCTCGCGACGTCGTCGGCGTGGACGAGCTGGAGCGGCACGCCGGGGTCGGGGAGCACGGGCTTGAGCATCGGCATCGCCTCGAGCAGGCGCAGCACCGGCGAGGGCATCCGCTCGGAGAGCTGCACGTAGGGCATCACGTCGATCAGCGTCGTCGCCTGCGGGCCGGCGACGATGCTGGGCCGGAACACGTAGGCGTCCGTGTCGCCGTCGCGCAGAAGGTCGGACAGCAGCGCCTCGAGCTCGGCCTTGTGGGCCGAGTAGTAGAAGCTGTCCGAGCCGCGCGGCGGGACGTCCTCGGTGAGCGGCTGCGGGTTGTCGGGGTGGAAGCCGTAGGCCGACACCGACGAGGTGTAGACGAGCCGCCGCGCGCCGGCCGCGATCGCCGCCTCGAACACGTTGCGCGAGCCCTCGAGGTTCACGCGGTGGCTCTCCTCGGCGCTGCCGAGGATGATGAAGGCCAGATGGACGACGACGTCGGCATCCTCGACGAGCGCCTCCACCGAAGCGCGGTCGAGCACGTCGCCGCGCCGGTACTCCGCCTTGCGCCAGCCCTCGGCTGCGGGATCGAACGGCCGCCGCGCCATGCCGACGATCCGGCCGACCTCGCGCGTGCGCTCCAGCGCGCGGATGAAGGCGCGCCCGATGTCGCCGGTCGGACCGGTCACGGCGACGGTCAGCGGCGCGCCCGCGGCGCTGCCCCCGCCCCGGCTCCTGCCTTTGGCCTGCGGCATGTGCGCCTTCCTACCGTATCCCGCCACGCGCCGCCAGCTCGCGCTTGGCGACGCGACGGAAGCGCATCATCTTGCTGAAGTTGAGCCGGTAGCGCGCGAGCGCCGAGGTGGGGGGAGCTCGAAGCCGCCCACGAAGCGGTGCGGGCGAAGCACCCACCCGGAGCCCTCGGGCTGCAGGTCGCCGCGCACCTGGAAGTTGCGCTGCCAGGTGAAGTCGGGGGCGTGGTCGTGGGCGGTGAGGCACGCGAGCCCGGGCTGCAGCGGAGCACCGGTCAGCTCGCCCTCGATGCGCACGAGGCGGGCGCCGCGGTCGACGGCCACCGGCAGCCGCAGCGAGAACGGGAACCCGTCGGGCGATACGAACGAGAGCACAGCGTGCCGGTAGCGCGAGCCGAGCTCGTCGAGCCGCCGGTCCCAGGCCTCGCCGCCGCCCTCGGGCCCGAGGTGGTCCTCCTCGGCCTCCTCGGAGTGCCCCGAGCGCACCTCCTCTATGTGCGCGCCGTACAGCGTCGGCTCGCGCGAGGTGTCGCGGCCGGGCCACACGTAGACCCGCTCGGGGCGGACGTGCACGTAGACGCGCGCGAAATACCAGGCGAAGAAGCGCCGCACCGGCGCCGGCGGGAGGAGCTTCCGGCCGCCGGGCAGCTTGGCCACCGACTCGCGCTCGTAGCGCCGCCAGTTGGCCTCCAGGTCGCGGTCGTCGACGCCGGCCGCGCCCTGCACGAGCACCATCGGCGGGTCGTCGAGCCCGCTGCCCGTCGGATCTGAGAACAGCAGCCCGACGCGCGGGTTGGCGCGCGCGTCGTTGGCCTTCTTGGGATAGCCGATCCCGGTGGTCACGTCGATGCACGGGCCGCCGCGCTCGTAGTACGGAGTCACCGGCCAGGTGATCGGCCGCCCGCGCGCGTCGATGGTCGTGTACTCCGTGGTGATGAAGCGCTCGAAGACCGCCTGGACCTCGGGTGGCAACGACGCGGTCATCGCGGGCTCGCCGACTCCTCGTAGCCAGGCTCGCCGGGCAGCACGATCCGCGCAGTCTCGCCGCTGCCGATCAGGCGCGGCTCGACCGGCCGCACCTCGCGCCCGCGCGCGTGCGCGAGAAGCTCGTGCGCGGACGGGAAGGCGGCGAGCTGCTCGAGGTGCTTGATGGTCGGGAAGACGAGCAGGATCTCTCCGCGCCGGTGCAGCTCGAGCGCCTGCTCGGGAGACGTCCAGCGCGCGTCGACCACCTCGCCGCCGTCGACCGCGACCTCCGCCCCCGCGGGCAACTCGGCCAGGAAGAAGTGGGTGTCGAAGCGCGTCTTGACCATCTGCGGGGTTATCCAGCGCGAGAACTTCACGAGCGCGCCCGCGTCCTCGACGACCACGCCAGCCTCCTCGGCGAGCTCGCGCACCGCCGCCGCGCGGTGTGCGGCGTCGCCGTCACCCTCGGCCCCCTCCACGGCGCCTCCGGGGAACACCCACGCGCCGCCCATGAAGCGCGTGGCGGGGTTGCGCTTGACCAGCAGGATCTCGAGCCGCTCGGTCCCGCCGCGCAGCACGATGACCGTCGCGGCCTGCCGCGGCACGGTCGGAGCTCCGAAGTTGAGCTCCTCGTCGGTGGCGGGCCGTGACGCCTCCATCGCGCCGACACTATCGGGCTAAGCTCCCGCCATGAGCACCACCACAGCGCAGAAATGGATCTGCGAGTCCTGCGGCTTCATCTACGACCCCGCCGAGGGCGACCCTGACGGCGGGATTCCCCCGGGAACTCCGTTCGGCGACATCCCCGACACATGGTTCTGCCCCGTCTGCGGGGCGCGCAAGCGCGACTTCTCCCCCTACGAGGAGTAGCGCGACGCCGCGGCCTCAGACGGCCGGCGCCTGCTCCACCGCCCGCGCCACTAGGCCGCCGTGCGAAGCGCGCCCGGGGCGCGAGCGCCCGTCGCCTCGGCGATCGCCCCGGCGGTGATCTCGACCAAGCGGCGCAGCTGCGCCTCGGCGATCGACAGCGGCGGCATCAGCACGACCACGTCGCCGAGCGGACGGACGATCGCGCCGCGGCGGCGCGCGGCGAGCGCGACGCGGTGGCCCATGCGTGCGTCGACCGGGAAGTCCTCGAGCTCGATGCCGACCATGAAGCCGCGCCGGCGCACCTCTCGCACTCCCTCGAGCGGCGCGACGAAGCGATCGAGCCAGCGGCGGAGCAGCGCGATCTTGCTGGGCAGACGCGTGAGAGTGGCTTCGCGCTCGAAGACCTCGAGCGAGGCGATGGCCGCCGCGCAGGCGAGCGGGTTGCCGGTGTAGGTGTGGCCGTGGAAGAAGGTGCGGAACTCGTGGAACTCCCCGAGGAAGCCCTCGTAGACCTGCTCGGTGGCGAGCGTGGCGGCGAGCGGCAGGTAGCCGCCGGTGAGCCCCTTGGCGACGCACAGCAGGTCGGGCGTCACGCCTTCCTGCTCGCACGCGAACATCGTGCCCGTGCGCCCGAAGGCGGTCGCGACCTCGTCGCAGATCAGCAGCACGCCGTGCTCGTCGCAGAGCTCGCGCACCGCACGCAGATAACCCGGCGGGTGCAGCAGCATCCCGGCCGCGCCCTGGACCAGCGGCTCAAGGATCACCGCCGCCACGCCGCCGCCGTGACGCTCGAGCACGCGCGCCATGTCGTCGGCGTCGCCGGGCTCCGCCTGCCAGGCGTCGAACAGCAGCGGGCGGTAGAGGCCGTGGAACAGCGGGATGCCGCCGACCGAGACCGAGCCGACGGTGTCGCCGTGGTAGGCGTCGCGCAGGCACACGAAGCCGGTGCGGCCGTGCGCCCCGCGGTGCTGCCACCACTGGAAGGCCATCTTCAGCGCGACCTCGACGGCGGTCGAACCGCTGTCGGAGTAGAAGACGCGGCTGAGGCCGGGCGGCGCGACGGCCAGCAGGCGCCGGGCGAGCTCGATCGCGGGCTGGTGGGTGAGCCCGAGCATGGTCGAGTGTGCAACCCGGTCGAGCTGAGTGCGTACCGCGGCGTCGAGCGTGGGGTGGGCGTGGCCGTGGACGTTGCACCACAGGGATGAGACGCCGTCGATGTAGGCGTTGCCGTCGGTGTCCCACAGCGTCGTCCCTTCGGCCCGCTCGATGACGACCGGAAGCTCCTCGCTCTCCCAGCCCCGCTGCTGGGTGAATGGGTGCCACAGGAGCTTGCGATCGAGCGCGGCGAGCTCGGCGGTGGTCACGACGAACGACGCTAGCGCCGGCGCCGGTCGGAACTCACGTGGGCGCCTCCGGCCGGCCTGGTAGCTTCGAGCGAAGATGACGAGCGCCGCCGACCGACGGTGGACGATCCTCGTCGCGATGTGCCTGGCCACGGCCGTGACCGAGTTCGACGAGACGGTGATGGCGGTGGCGCTGCCGAGCATCGACGCCTCCTTCCACGCCTCGCTGGCCGCCCTGCAATGGTCGGTGACCGCGTACGTGCTCGCGTTCGCCGTGCTGCTCATCCCCGCCGGCCGACTGGCCGACGCGCTCGGAGCGAGACGCGTGTTCGTGGCCGGCGCGGCCGTGTTCGCCCTGGGCTCGGCGGCCTGCGCCCTGGCGCCCGGGGTGGGCTGGCTCATCGGCGCGCGCGTGGTGCAGGGGATGGGCGCGGCGATCCTCACACCGGCGTCGTTCGCGATCGTCATCGCCGCCTTCGCGCCGGGAGAGCGCGGCCGCGCGCTCGGGCTGTGGACAGCGGCGGTGGCGGCCGGCGCGGCCGTCGGGCCGCTTGGAGGCGGGCTGCTGATCGAGCTCTTCGGATGGCGCGCGATCTTCGTCATGGGCATTCCCGTGGCGGCCCTCGGGCTCGCGATCGTGGTGGTCGCGGTGCCGCGCGGCCGCCGCGGCGCGGCACCGGTTCCGGCGCCCTTCGACGTCGCGCTGCTCGGAGCCGGCCTGGCGCTGGTCCTGCTCGGGCTGGGGGAGGGCGACGGCGGGCGCTTCGTTCCGCGCGGCCTCGTGCTGCTCGTGCTCGGCCTCGCGGCGCTCGCGGCGCTGGCCGTCCGCGACGCGCGCAGCGCCCGGCCCCTGCTCAACCTCGGCCTGCTGCGCATCCGCAGTTACCTGGGGGTGAACGTCGTCATGCTCGTGGCGGCCGCCGCCTGGCTGGCGATGCTGATCCTGCAGGGCATCTACCTGCAGAGCGTCAGGGGGCTGTCGCCGCTCGAAGCCGGATTCGCGCTCGTGCCGCTCACCGGGGCGGCGATCATCTCGGCGCCGGTCAGCGGTCACTACGCGGACCGCGTGGGCGCGCGCGTACTGATCGTCGCCGGCATGGCCTTCCTCGCCGCGTCACTCGCGCTGCTGGCGCTCGTCGACGCGACGACGGACTACTGGCCCCACCTGCTTGTCGCCTACGCGCTCAACGGGATCGGCTGGGGGATGCTGCAGACGCCGATCGAGACCGACGCGGTGCGCAGCGTGGGGGAGCCGCAGGCCGGCTTCGTCTCGGGCTTCCTGGGCCTGACCTATCAGCTCGGTGCCGCGCTGGGGATCGCCGCGGCGACGGTCAGCGTGCAGCTGTTGGGCTCGCCGCAGCTCGAGCGCGCGCTGTCGAGCCACGGCGTCGCGCCGGGAGCGCTGCGGCGCGCCGGCCTCGGCGACGCTTTCCTGCACGCGCTGACCACGACGATGGCGATCGGCGCCGCGCTCGTCGCCGCCGGCGCGGTGATCGCGCTGGGCTTGATAGGACGCGCCCCCGTGCGTCCCACCCCGTCGCAGGCTCTCCAGGATGCCTGAGTTCGCGATCCGCGTCTCGTCGCTGGACCAGCTGTTCAACGAGTTCGACGCGCGCCCGGTGCCCGAGCGACCGCTGGTCGATGCCGTGCACGACCACCTGCTCGACGAGTGGGAGCGCGTGCGCGACTCCGATCCGAGGACGCTGTTCGTCTACGCCCCCGAGGCCGAGCGCTCGAAGCGGACGAGGCGGCGATCCGCGAGGCGATCAGCAACGACCTGCGCGCGTCGTGCGGGCCGCTGCGCAGCGCCGGCCCGCTGTCGCGCCGCGAGCGGATCGGCGTGGTGATCGGGATCGTGTTCCTGATCTCGTGCATCGCGATCTCGGCCGCGATCGAGCGGGTCACGGACAACGTCGTGGCCGAGGGCGATCGCCCAGGGGATCACGCTGGTCGGCTGGGTCGCGCTGTGGCCGCCGGCTCGCGCACCTCGTCAACGAGGTCGTCCCGCACTACTTCAACCGGCAGCGCTACCGCGAGTTCGCCGACGTCGAGGTGCGGGTGGCCTGGGTGTAGGCGCGGCCGGTCGGGTCTCGTTCGCGGGCGACGGGATCGCGGGCGCTCAGCGCTCTTCCGGCCGGTTCTCGGCCGCCGCGACCTGCTCGGCCCGCCGCCGCACCTCGGCGGTCGCCTGCTGCGTCGCCTCGCGCTGGGAGAGCTTCGCCTGGTAGACGTCCTGGGTCGAGCCGCCGACGGCGTCGCGGAAGCTCTCCTTGAAGCGCTCCGTCCGCCTGTCGGGCCTGAAGCGCTGCTCGGCCTTCGCCTGCTTGGCGGGGTTGCGCTCCCCGTAGCGCCACCGGGCCCAGGGGGAGTCGGGCTTGCCGATACGGGACACGCCGTAGATCGCGATCGGGAAGGCGAAGAAGCCGATCGCTCCGTGCCACAGCCGGCCCTTCGCGAAGCAGCCGAACACCAGCGCGAGCAGCACCACTGCGCCGATCACGGTCTCGATCACATCGACGGCCGAGTCGGTATTGACGTCGAAGGGCCGGAAGCCCAGCAGGATCAGTCCCATCGCGGCGGCGGCGATCACGGTCGCGTCGATCGAGCTGCGGCCCTGGTCCGACCAGTACACGTCGTCTAGGTGGACGAACAGCGCGAACTCGTCGATCGTCAGTCCGATCCCGATGCCGAACAGAGCCGCGCAGACCTCCAGCCCCGGGCTGGTGTCGAAGAACCAGAAGCCGAGCGTCCCCGCGCCGATCATCAGCACGATCCCGAAGACCAGGTGATGCACGTGCACGCCGCTGTCCGAGACGACGCTGCCGGGCCACCACGACATGCGCGGGCTGCGCATGATGCGCGTGCTCATCCGGATGAAGCCGAACGAGCCCAGGAAGCCGACGAGCACCAGGAACAGCCCCTGCTCGCTGTTGGCGACGAGCTGGTCGTTCCAGAAGTCCGAGATGAACGATCCGAGCACCGGGGTCATCGCGGGGCGCCGCCCATCAGCTCGGGCACGGTGACGAAGCGGTAGCCCTCCGCGCCGAGCCGCTCCAGGATCTCGCCCGTCGCGGCAACCGAGCGCGAGCGGTCCGCGTCGGGCGCCGTGTGAGCGCCGTCGTGGAGGAGCACTACGTCACCCTCGCGCGCCCTGACGCAGCGGCGCGCGATGGCGTTCGCGTCGGTGCGCTCGAGCCAGTCCCACGAGGTGATCGACCACAGCACCGGCGCGTAGCCGGCGGACCGCACGGTGCGCAGCGTCGCGGGCCGGCGCCGGCCCCACGGCGGACGCATCAGCGCCTGCCCGTCGACCTCATCGAAGCCCTCTCCGGCAGCCTCGATCGCGGCTCGGCAGCGCGCCAGCTCGTCGCGCACGCCCGCGCTCGAGCGCAGCGCGAGCGTCGGATGCGACCAGGTGTGGTTGCCGAGCGCGTGGCCCGCTGCGCGCAGCTCGCGCACAAGGCCGGGCTCGCGCTGCGCCCACTCGCCGACGAGGAAGAACGTGGCACGCGCCCCGTGGCGGTCCAGGACCTCCATCAGCTCGGGGGTGTGCCGGGGGTTGGGGCCGTCGTCGTAGGTGAGCGCGATGCTGCGGCCGGCCGCCCGGTTGCGGTGGATGGTGGGGCCGTAGAGCTGCGAGGTCGGGCTCTGCGCGTGGAAGTACGCGAGCCCCGCCCCCGCGCCCGCCACAGCCAACCCGGCCCGCTTCACGGCGATGACCTCTTCGCCACCCGGCGCGTCGCCCCCCGCGCCGCCTGCTTCTCCGCCGCCGACCGCGGCGAGCGCCGCTTGGCCGCGCGGCGGGCGCGGCGGTGGTCGACGGGCGCCGCCTCCGCTGCCGCGACGAGTCGCTCCTCGATCGTGCGCAGCGCGACCGAGTTTCCGACCTGCTCGTAGCCGGCCAGCGTGCGCTGGAACTCGGGCATGCGGTCGCTGAACTCCGCCAGAGCCTTGCGCGTCACGCTCGGCGCGTACCTCCCGTAGCCCATGCGGTCGAGATAGCGGGCGTTCATCACCTGCTCGAACTGGCCGCGGAGCGGCACCGACAGGACCGGCTTGCCGAGGTACACGGCTTCGGAGAGCAGCGAGAAGCCGCCGCCCGCGACCACTCCGCGCGCCGTGCGCAGCGCCTCCACGAAGCCCTCGTTGGAGGGCGGGCGGAACTCGAGGTTCCCGTCGCGGACGGTCTTCGTCCGCCCGCCGCGCATGCCGTAGACGAAGCAGCGCAGACCCGATGCGCGCAGCGCCTCTATCGCGCGCTTCTCACCGCTCGAGTACACCACCAGGTGGGCGCCGCGCTCGCTGTGCGCCTCGGCGATCTCCGGCCGCACGATCGGTGGCACGAGCGTCGTCCCCTTGCGGGCGATCGGCGGCCGGTAGAAGGTCGTGACGATGTACTCGACCGCCCCCGGGACCATCGAGCGCGTGACCGCGCGCGCGAGCATGAAGTCGTCGCGCTCGGCGCCGATGATCTCGCGGTCGTGGCGGCAGCGGTCGAGCATGTTCACGTTGTCGACGGCGACGAAGGGCGTTCGCGTCAGGCGCGCGAACAGACCCGCGAGCGGCTCGAAGTCGGTGACCACGACATCGGGCTGCCACTCGCGCACCTCCGACACCCACGTCCGCACCGCGTCGGGCAGCTCGAGGCGTCCGAGCTTGACGTTCTGGATCACCGTCTCCCAGCGGCGGATCTGGCCCTCGCCCATCGCGAACGTGGGGCCGAACACCTTCCTGACCCTCGGCAGGTGGTCGCGCAGGTAGCGGAAGGCCGCGCCCGAGGCGACGACCTGCACGTCGTATCGCTCGAGCAGCCGCTCGATCACGACCTGCGAGCGCGTCGCGTGGCCCATCCCCTCGCCGTTGACGCCGTAGAGCACGCGCATTGCAGAACGAGGCGACGCTACCAGCCGGGCCGCGGATTCGGCGTCGGGCAGTCGTCCAGGCGCACCGGCGGAAGGTGTAGTTTCGGCGCGCGTGGCACGCTTCTCCACCCGCTCCCGGACGGTCGCCAGCGTGGTCCTCGCCGTCCTGGGCGCGGTGCTCGTCCTCGTGGGGGCGGTCGCGTTCTACGCCCGCACGGAGGTGATCGACCAGAACGCCTTCGCCGACCGCGCGGTCACGGCGCTGCGCGACGATCAGGTGCGTCACGTCGTCGGGCGCGAGATCGTCGTCAACCTCGTCGACCGCGGCTCGAACGACCTCATCGCCGCGCGACCGCTGCTCGAGACCGTCGTCGACGCCGGCCTGCAGACGGACGTCTTCCGGCGCGTGTTCCGTGAAGCGGCGGTCCAGACCAACCGCGTGCTGTTCGTGCGCGAGAAGTCCAACGTCGCCTTCGATCTCGCCGACGCGTCCGAGGTCGTGCGCTACGGACTGCGATCGGTCGACCCCAAGCTGGCCAGGCAGGTGCCGCGCAACGTCGACGTCGCGTTGCTGTAGCTCAAGCGCCGCCAGTTCGCGACCGGCACGTTGGAGGTGGCCGACCGCGTGCGCGTACTCGGCCTGGTGCTGCCGGCACTGGCGCTCGTGACGCTGCTGGGCGCCGTGGCGGTGGCGCCCGACCGCCGGCTCGGAGTGCTGCGCGCCGGCGTGGCGGTCGGCGCCGCCGGGGCGATGCTGGCGATCGTCCTTCTGATCCTGCGCTGGCGGATCCTCGCCGGAGTGGTCGGCGAGGACGAGGTGACCGACGCGGAGGTGCGCGGGGCGGTGCGGGGCATCCTCGACGCGTTCGCGGGCGACCTGATCGGCTGGGGGCTCGGCCTGGCCTTCGCCGGTCTGGTGGTCGCCGCGGCGGCCGCGGCGCTCGACCGCGAGAGCGTCGAGCGGCCGGCCGAGCGTCTGCGCCGCCGGCTGCTCGCGCGGCCCTCGACGCCCGGGCGCCGCGCGCTGCGCGGAGCCCTCGTGCTGGCGCTCGGCATCTTCGTCGCGCTCAACCCGACGCTCTCGCTGCAGATCGCGGCCGTGCTCGCCGGCGCGTACCTCGCGTTCGTCGGAACGTGCGAGCTGCTGACCGGCCTGCAACGCCGGGGGATGCGGCAGGAGCACGCCGAGAGCGGCCGCCGGCGGGCGCTCGCGCTGTCCGGAGGCGTCGCCGCGCTGGGCGTGGCGTCGGCCGCCGCCGCCGTGCTCGTGCTCACCAGCGGCACGCCGCGGTCCGCGGAGGCGTCGGCCTCGCCGCCGGGGGGCTGCAACGGCTCGCGTGCGATGTGCGCGCTGCGCCTCAACGAGGCCGTCTTCGCGGGCACCCACAACTCGTTCTCCGCGGCGGACAGCCCCGGCTGGTTCATCGCCAACCAGCGCCGGACCATCGGCCGCCAGCTGCGCGACGGGATCCGGCTGTTCCTGATCGACCCGCACTTCGGCGTGGCCGGCGCGCGCGGGCGCGTGCGCACGGACTTCGAGGCCGAGGGGCGCGATCGCAACCGCGTGGTCAAGGCGCTGCCCCCGGCGACGCTGGCGGCAGCCGAGCGGCTGGCCGGGCGCGTGGGCCTGCGCCAGAGCGGCGGCGGCGGCCGGCCGGACCTCTACCTGTGCCACACCGTGTGCGAGCTCGGCGCGACGAAGATGGTCGACTCGCTGCGGGTGATCGGCTCGTTCATGAAGCGCAACCCCGGCGAGGTGGTGATCCTCTTCATCGAGCCCTACGTCCCGCCGGCGGCGATCGCCAGGGTGTTCGCCGACGCCGGCGTGGACCGCTACGTCGCCACGCTGCGCCACGACGCGCCGCTTCCCACCCTCGGCGAGCTCGTGAGCAGCGGCCGGCGCCTGATCGTGTTCACCGAGGCCGACGCCGACGGCACCGTCCCCTGGTACATGGACGGCTTCTCGTTCGTGCAGGACACGCCCCTGAAGGCAACGCGGCGTTCGCAGCTGCGCTGCACGCTCTACCGCGGAGGGACCGACAGCCCGCTGCTGATGCTCAACAACTGGGCCGACGTGTTCCCGCCCCAGCGCAGAGCCAACATCCCCTTCAACCAGGAGTCCTTCATCCTCGCTCGCGCGCGCCGCTGCGCGCGCGAGCGCGGCCTGCCGGTCAACCTGATCGCCGACGACCACTACGACCAGGGCGGCCTGGTCGCCGCCGTCGCGCAGCTGAACAGGGAGCGGGTCGCCGCGGTCGCGGCGGAGCGACGGCGGCTGGCGACGGCCGCGTCCGCCGGGGGTTGATCGGCCTCGCGGCGCCTTGGCGTTGCGAACGGTGGGCGACGAAGGGGGGGAAGTACGGCCCGCGCGGCGTTCTGACCCGGCCGCGCGGCGTTCTGACCCGGGTTATGGCCCTCTGAGGTCGATAACTCGAGTCAGAAAGGAAATTTCCTCCCTCGTCGCCCGCCTGGATGCCCTGAACGAGGTCTCGCGCCCTCGCGATGCCCTCCACGCGACCTCGCTCGTGCCCGCCCGGCTAGTCCGACCAGATTGGTAGGATTTAGCCCGTGATCTTTTCGACGAAGGCCGAATACGGCGTGCGTCTGATGGTCGAGCTCGGCCGGCGCGGCGGTGAGGGTCCCACGCCGCTCAACGCGATCGCCGAACGCGAGAACCTGCCGCTCGCCTATCTCGAACGCATCGTCGCGCAGCTGCGCGCCGCCGACCTCGTGACCAGCACGCGCGGGGCTCACGGCGGCTACGCGCTCGCGCGCGCGCCCGAGGAGATCACGATGGACCAGGTCGTGCAGGCGCTCGAGGGAGCGATCGTCCCCATGGAGTGCTTCACGGACGACGGCGTGCGCCGCGTCCTGTGCTCGCACGAGGACGACGCCGACCGCGCGTGCGCCACCAAGCTCCTGTGGACGCGCGTGCAGGGCGGCATGATCCGCGCGCTGCAGGCCACGACCCTCGCAGAGCTCATCGACTTCGCCGGCCCGCGCCGCGAGCGCGAGCCGGTCGCGGGCGCCGCCGCCTAGCGCGTCCGACCCTCGTACCTCCAGGAGACCATGGCTGACCTAGAAATCCGAAACCTGCACGTCTCGGCCGGCGACAAGCAGATCCTCAAGGGGCTCGACCTGGCCGTGTCCAAGGGCGAGATCCACGCCCTCATGGGGCCCAACGGCTCCGGCAAGTCGACGCTGGCCAACGCGATCATGGGCCACCCCAACCTCGAGGTGACCGAGGGCCAGGTCCTCTTCCGCGGCGAGGACATCACCGGGGCCGACCCCGACGAGCGCGCGCGCAGCGGGCTCTTCATGGCCTTTCAGTACCCGGTTGCCATCCCCGGCGTGACCGTCACCAAGTACCTGCGCATGATCCTCAACGCCCAGCGCGAGGAGCGCGGTGAGGAGCCGATCTCGCTCAAGGACTTCCGCAAGACGGCGACCGAGGCGATGGAGCTCATGCACGTGCCGCGGGAGTTCGCCAACCGCTACCTGAACGACGGCTTCTCCGGCGGCGAGAAGAAGCGCATGGAGATCCTCCAGATGGCGTTGCTGCGGCCGACCATGGCCGTGCTCGACGAGACCGACTCGGGGCTCGACATCGACGCGCTGCGCACGGTCGCCCAGGGCGTCAACACCGTCGCCGGTCCCGACACGGGGATCCTCATCATCACCCACTACCAGCGCATCCTCCACCTGGTGGAGCCCCAGCACGTCCACGTCATGTGGGACGGGCGGATCGTCAAGCAGGGCGGCCCGGAGCTCGTCGCCCAGCTCGAGGAGAAGGGCTACGGCTGGATCAAGGAGGAGGTGGCAGCGGCAGTCTGATGGACGAGCTCTACCGCGAGTACATCCTCGAGCACTACAAGCGTCCCCACCACTGGGGAGAGCTCGCCGATCCCGACCTCGAATACGAGGACACCAACCCGCTGTGCGGCGACGAGCTGCGCGTGCAGCTCAAGGTCTCAGACGACGGCACGGTCGAGGAGGTCGCCTTCTCCGGCCAGGGTTGCGCGATCAGCCAGGCCTCGGCCTCGATGCTCTCCGACGAGCTGATCGGGATGCCCGCCGACGAGCTCGTCAGGCTCGACAAGGACTTCGTCCTCGACCTGCTCGGGATCCAGATCTCGGCCACGCGCATGAAGTGCGCGCTGCTCTCGCTGAAGGTGGTCAAGAGCGCCGGCCTGGGCCGCAACGCCGAGTGGGAGGATGCGGGCGAGCAGCTAGAATCGCCTGAGGAAATCCGACGCGCTCGCTCGGAATTGTGAGAACCATGCCAAGCGCCACCAAGATCGACGTCTGTCCACTCGCCGAGCTGCCGCCCGGCTCGATGAAGCTGGTCGAGTTCGATGGCGACGAGATCGGCGTGTTCAACTGCGGCGGCGAGCTGTTCGCGATCGAGGACCGCTGCTCCCACGACGACGGCCCGCTGGCCGAGGGCCCCTTCGACCCCGACACGTGCACGGTGGAGTGCCCCCGCCACGGCTCGCTGTTCGACCTGCGCACCGGCGCCCCCAAGACCCTGCCTGCCTACGTCCCGGTGGAGACCTTCCCGGTCGTGGTGGAGGAAGACATCGTAAAGCTGGAGGTGGACTGACATGGCCACGCCCGAGACCAAGGTCCTGACCGACCAGGAGCGCTCGCTCAAGACGATCGGCTCCGACTACGAGGAGCGCTTCGGCTTCCACGACGCCGAGAACTACCTCTACAAGGCGCCGAAGGGGCTCAGCCGAGAGATCGTGGAGAAGATCTCCGAGTTCAAGGACGAGCCCGGCTGGATGCGCGAGTTCCGCCTCAAGGCGCTCGACCACTTCCTGGCCCGGCCGATGCCGACCTGGGGCTCGCCGATGCTGGCCGAGGTCGACTTCGAGAACATCCACTACTTCGTGCGCGCGTCCGAGCGCGCCGAGCGTTCGTGGGACGACGTCCCCGAGGACGTCAAGAAGACCTTCGACCGCCTGGGGATCCCGGAGGCCGAGCGCCAGTTCCTCTCCGGAGTCGGCGCCCAGTACGAGTCTGAAGTCGTCTACCACCAGGTCAACGAGGCGCTCGAAAAGCAGGGCGTGATCTTCATGGACATGGACACCGCGCTGCGCGAGCACGAGGACCTCGTCCGCAAGCACTTCGCGACGATCATCCCGCCCAACGACAACAAGCTCGCCGCGCTCAACAGCGCGGTGTGGTCGGGCGGCTCGTTCGTCTACGTGCCGCCGGGTGTCGAGGTCGAGATGCCGCTGCAGGCCTACTTCCGCATCAACACCGAGAACATGGGCCAGTTCGAGCGCACGCTGATCATCGCCGACGAGGGCTCGCACGTTCACTACGTCGAGGGCTGCACGGCGCCGACGTACTCCTCCGACTCGCTGCACTCCGCGGTGGTCGAGCTGATCGCCATGCCGGGCGCGCGGATCCGCTACACGACAGTGCAGAACTGGTCGACGAACGTCTACAACCTGGTGACCAAGCGCGCGGTGGCGAAGGAGCGTGCGACGGTCGAGTGGGTCGACTGCAACCTCGGCTCCAAGCTGACCATGAAGTACCCGAGCGTGTACCTGCTCGGCGAGGAGGCCCACGGCGAGATCCTGTCGATCGCCTTCGCCGGCCAAGGCCAGCACCAGGACGCGGGGGGCAAGATCGTCCACGCCGCGCCCAACACGACCTCGAACATCTTCGCCAAGTCGATCTCCAAGGACGGCGGCCGCGGCTCCTACCGCGGGCTGCTCGAGATCGCCAAGGGCGCGCACGGCGCGCGCTCGAAGGTGGTGTGCGACGCGCTGCTGCTCGACGGGAAGTCGCGCTCGGACACGTATCCGACGATCCGCATCTCGGAGGACGACGTCGACGTCGGCCACGAGGCCTCGGTCTCGAAGATCGGCGAGGAGCAGCTCTATTACCTCAAGGCCCACGGACTGCCCGAGGAGGAGGCCTCCAAGATGATCGTCAACGGCTTCATCGAGCCGATCACCAAGGAGCTGCCGATGGAGTACGCGGTCGAGATGAACCGCCTGATCGAGCTCCAGATGGAGGGCTCGATTGGCTAGCGCCACCGCGGCCACACCGGACTGGCTTGCGGCGCGCCGGGAGCGCGCCGCTTCGCTGTCCGGGGAGCTCGAGCTGCCCACGACGAGGACGAAGGGCTGGGAGTTCACCGACCTGGGCGAGCTCGACCTCGATGGCTTCGCGCCGGCTCGGGAAGCGTCGGGCGAGGGGGCCGCGTCCGCCCTTCGGCCGCCCGCCCTCACTCCCGAAGCGGCCCCGCTTCAGCCCCCCGAGGGGGCGCTCGAGGTCGTGCAGCTCGACGGGACCCCGCTCGGCGAGCCCGCCGAGGCCGCGGCCGACGACGCGCCGCTCGTGCTGCCCCTGTCGCTGGCCGTCGAGCGCCATCCCGAGCTCGTTCAGGCGCATCTCGGCTCGGTCGTCTCCGCCGAGGATCCCTTCGTCGCCCGCAACGAGGCCGACTGGACCGGTGGCCTGTTCGTCTACGTGCCCCGCAACGCCGTGCTCGAGGCGCCGGTGTTCGCAACCGTCACCCAGGCTGCGAGCGGCACCGCGCTGCACTGGCGCACGCTGATCGTGCTCGAGGAGGGCGCCCAGGCCGAGGTCTGGGAGCAATACCGGTCGGCGTCAGACGATCTCGAGGGGCTCTTCAACACGGTGGTGGAGCTGCGCGTCGGCCCCGGCGCCAACCTGCGCTTCGTCTCGGCCCAGGCGCTGTCGGAGCGCTCGTGGGTGTTCGGGTCACAGCGCGCCGAGGTCGACCGCGACGCGTCGCTCGACTGGGTCGCGCTGGGCTTCGGCTCGGCACGCGGGAAGGTGCGCATGGAGACCAAGCTCGCCGGTCAGGGCGCGAGCGCGCAGGTCACCGGCGCCTACGCCGGCCACCGGCGCCAGCACCTGGACTACGACACCACGCAGGAGCACGCGGCGCCCTCGACGACCTCCGACCTCGCCTTCCGCGGCATCCTGCGCGACCGCGCGACCGCGGTCTGGCGCGGGATGATCAAGGTCGATCCGGGCGCCCAGCGCACCGACGCATTCCAGGAGTCGCGCAACCTGTTGCTGTCCAAGCGCGCGCACGCCGACGCCGTGCCCGGCCTGGAGATCGAGGCCGACGACGTGCGCTGCACCCACGCCGCGGCGATCGCGCAGGTGGACCGCGAGCAGCTCTACTACCTGCGCTCGCGCGGCCTGCCCGAAGACCTTGCGACGCGGCTGATCGTCGACGGCTTCATGCAGGAGCTCGTCGAGCGCTTCCCCGCCGGTGGGGCCCACGAGACCCTCTCCGCCGCCCTGGAGCGCCGCCTCGAGGAGCTGCTCGGCGCCGAGTAGCGCTACGTGCCGGGCTCGCGCCTCGTCAGACGAAGCGCCGATACCTCAAGCGGGCCGGCGAGTTGGTCGGGATCTCGGATGGGGGTGTCGATCGGATTGACCAGGGGGGCGGAAACCGGCCCCTGGAGTGACCGCAGCGGCTTCGAGGAGGCGGCCGGCGGAGCGCTAGAGCTCCTCCCGGCCGGGATAGCCGGCGTCGAGCTCGTGCCAGAACCCGATGTCGGGCTCGCCGTCGACCCAGCACAGGTAGACCTCGCGGCCGTCGCGCAGCGAGGGGAAGTCGACCAGCCCGCGATCGAGGTCGCGCAGGATGATCTCGCGCTCGGCGAAGCTCGCGAGCCCTGACTGCAGCTCGACGAAGGCGTCGCCGACCCGCTTGCCGGGATCGCCGCCGCCGTTGCCGGGCGCGCTCTCGATGAGCTCCTCGCGCTTCTCGGTGTCGGTGAGGCGATCGCGCGCGTCCCGAAGCGTCGCGAGCTGCTCGGCGACCCAGGGAAGCAGCGCCCGGGCTTCGTCGAGGGAGTAGTGCCGCCGGTGCCTCACAGGCGCATTGTGCCCGCGCCTGCGCAGAGCTGCGTGCCGCGCTCGCCAAGGCGCTGGAGACGCGCGTCGGGCATCTGGGGAGACGGATCGGAAACGCGGGCCGAGGTGATGGCGACGGCGATCATGGGCCTCTCGGTTGGCCTGGCCCGCGAGCGGCTGGTCGACGCCGACGCAGTACCCGACGAGCTGCTCGGCGACGTCATCGTCCTGCTCTACACCGGTCTCGTCGCGCGCGCGGAGAGTGCGGCGGCCGGGTCATGAGTTGCCCGGCGAGGCGATCCCCACGCGACCGCTCGATCGCCTAGGCTCGTCGCGTTTCCGTCGGCGACCAGATTCGCGTCCCGCAGCTCGGTGCGCGCTACGGGTTCCTGTGGCGCGAGACGAGGGTGCGGCGCCTGCTGGCGGCGTCGATCGGCGGCCGGATCGCGTTCAGCATGCTGCCGCTGGGCGTCGTCCTGTTCGCCCGCGACAGCACGGGCTCGATCGCTGCGGCCGGCGCGGCGTCGGGGGCGTGGGGGCTCACGAGCGCGCTGCATCCGGTCCGCGGGCGTCTGGTCGACCGCTACGGCCCCGCCGCCCTCGCGCTCCTGTCCATCGGCTTCGCCTACTCGCTCGCCCTACTGATCGTCGTCGGCCTTGCGGTCGGGACGCCCGCCGCGGTGATCGCCGTGGCCGGCGCGATGGGACTTCTCGCTCCTCCGATCGGCCCGACGACCCGGGCGGCGTGGGCGGCCAGGTTCGGCGACGGCGAGGAGCTCCAGCGCGCCTACGCCGCCGACAGCGCGCTCGAGGAGGTGGCGCTCGTCGCCGGACCGTTGCTCGTGGGCGGCCTGGTCGCGGTCGCTTCTGCCACAGCCGCCGTCGGCGTCGCCGCCGTCGGGATCCTGGTGGGGGGCGTGGCGACGGCCACTTCCCCGCTCGCCACCCGCGGCACGGCGCCTCCGCGCCGCGCCGAAGCGGGCGACGAGGGGGCCGGCCCCCCACGCGCGCCCCTGGCGCTGGCGATCTGCTCGCTGCTCGGCGCCGGCGTGGCGCTGGGCGCGCTGGAGGTCAGCGTGCCCGCGTTCTCGCAGGCGCACGGCTCCTCGGCCGCGTCGGGCCCGCTGATCGCGCTGCTTTCGGTGGGTAGCGTCGTGGGCGGGCTGTGGTACGGAGCCCGCAGCTTCCGGCGCACGGTCGAGACGCGCTACCTGGTCCTCACCGTTGCGCTCGTGCTCGCGCTCCTACCATTGCTCGCCGCTTCCTCGATCATCGCGCTCGCGCCGTTGATGGTGCTGCCGGGGCTCGCGCTCGGGCCGCTGTTCATCACCTTCTACTTGCTGCTGAGCGAGCTGCTTGACGGCAACGCCGGGGCGCGCGTGTTCGGGTGGGCGGTGACCGCGAACAACGGCGGTGCAGCGGCGGGCGCCGCCGGCGCGGGCCTCGTAGTCGCTGCGCTGGACACCACGGCGGGCTTCGGGCTGGCCTGCGCGGGAGGGGTGCTCGCCGCGCTCGCGGCTGCGATCGCTTTGGTCCCGGTCCGTTCGCGGCGGTCGCGGGGAGTGACCCAGGCGGGGTCGCGGAAGTGACCTACGCGCTGGGAAGGCGCTTGCAGGGCTGTGCCCTTTCCCCATCCAGATTCCTGACGATTTTAGGCTTGAGGAGCTTTCGCAGCTTCGAGAGGGGATGGGTCATGACGCGTCGCTGCTAGCTCTCGAGCAGGGGCGAGCGCGATTCGCCACCTGATTCACAAAGAACCGAAAACGTGGCTGAGTTTGCGGCATATACTGCTGCCCGAGGACCTTGCGCCGCCCCCGCCGGGTCGTCATCTGGATAGATGAGCTCACCGCCCACGACCACCGCCGCCGGCCTCAGCGGACTCTCCCGCCGGCAACGGGTGTGTCTGTCCATCCACGGCGCGCTGGTGGCCGTCGGCCTGGCCGCGTTCGTCGCGCTGGCTCCGGCCTCCGACTGGCACGACGTCTGGGTACTCGGCGCGCTGGTCGCCTTGGGCGTGATCGCCGAGCTAGCCGACGTCGCGCTGCCGACCGGCATCCGCCTCAACGCCACCGGAGCCGCGGCGCTGATCGCGCTCGGGGTCGGAGGGGCGCTGCCGGCGTTCGCCGTGCTGGCGGTGCCGCTGCTCGCTGAGCGTCTGCTCCCCGGGCGCCGCCTGATGCGGGCCGGCAACCTCGCCAACCTCGCCGCGTCCATGTGGGCAGCGCTGATCGGAGCCGGAGTGCTCGCCGCGGCCGGGGAGCAGGGCGTCTCTTTCCACGCGGCGCCTGCGTTGTTCGCCGCCGGCATCGCCATGGCGCTCACCACCCAGCTGGTGGGCCCGTCCGTGTACGGGCCTCTGTGGTGCGGCTACCCCGCGGCGGCCATGCTGCGCGAGTTCCGCGACTCTTTCCTGGCGGAGGCGCTCACGCTGGCGCTGGCCGCCGCCACCGCCGCCCTCATTCCCATCCTCGGTGTCTTTGCGCTCGCGGGCTTCGTCGTGATCGTCGTCGTGCCGCAGCTGGCGGTCGCCTACGCGGGCCGCTCGCGGCCGGTCGCCGAGCTCGACCGTGGCGAGGCCATGCAGCTCTACGCCGCCGCGATCGCCGACGTCGTGGGAGCCAAGCGATCCGAGCGTCTGATCCTGACCACCGCCGCCGGCCTGCTCGCCGATCAGGAAGGGCTGGCGAAGGCAGATCGGCCGCGCGTCCCGGACGCCGCCTACACGGCGAGCGACGACGGCGCCGCCGGGCCTCCGATCGGCGTGCTGCACGAGGCGTTCGTCGTCGGCTTCCACGTCACCGAGCGCTGGGACGGGCGCGGCGGGCCGGCCGGCCTGTGCGGCGACTGGACGCCGTGGGCGAGCCGCGTGCTCGCCGTCGCGCGCGCCTGGAGCGAGCTGACGGCGCGCGACACCCAGTGCCTGAGCCACGCCGAGGCGCTGCTGGACCTCGCGGCCCGCGCTGACACCGAGTTCGACCCCGACGTCGTCTCCGCCGCCGGGCGAGCGGTCGATCAGGAGCGCGCGTTCGTCGGCGCCCCGAGCTTCCAGCCGCGGCTGCAGGAGATGTGGGGCCCCTGGCAGGTCCGGCGCCGCGTGGTTCCGGTGGTCCTCGCGCAGCTCGCTCCAGTCGACCGCTGAGCAACGGATGCCGGGCGAGATCGACCGCCGCAGCGGCGGCCGCGGCCGACCGCCGGGGTAGCATCCCGAGCTCATGAGCACCTTGGCGGAAGGGTCGGTGGTCGGCGGCTGCCGGGTCGAATCCATCATCGGCCGCGGCGGCATGGGGATCGTCTACTGCGCGAACCAGGTCGCGCTCGCGCGGCGGGTCGCGCTCAAGGTGATCGCCCCCGAGTTCGCCGAGGACCCGGAGTTCCGCGAGCGCTTCCAGGACGAGTGGCGCGCCGCCGGCGGCCTCGACCACCCGGCCATCGTGCCGGTCTACCAGGCGGGCGAGGAGGGCGGGCGCCTGTTCGTGGTCATGCGCTTCGTCGAAGGGACCGACCTGCGCGCGCTGATCGATCGCGAGCGCGTGCTCGCCCCCGGCCGGGCCACCGCGATCATCGAGCAGATCGCGGGCGCGCTGGACGAGGCTCACCGCCACCGGCTGATCCACCGCGACGTCAAGCCGGCCAACATCCTGATCATGCCCGACGGCCAGGGGCGCGACCGGGCGTTCCTGACCGATTTCGGGCTGACGCGGCACGCCACCTCGGCCGTGGCGCGGCGGACCAACACCGGTCAGTGGGTGGGCACTCCGGACTACATCGCGCCCGAGCAGGTCGAGGGCAAGCAGATCGACGGCCGCGCCGACGTCTACGCGCTTGGCTGCGTGCTCTACGAGGCCCTGACCGGCGTGCTGCCGTTCCCGCAGGAGCAGCTCGTGGCGAAGGTGATGGCTCGCCTTCAGGGGCCGGCGCCCGCGCCCAGCACGCAGCGTCCCGAGCTCGCCTCCTTCGACCCCGTGATCGCACGTGCGCTGGCGCGAAACCCGGACGAGCGCTACGCGACTGCGGGCGAGCTCGCGCGCGACGCCGGCCAGGCCGCCGCGCGGCTGGGCGGGGCGGGGACGCAGGTCGCCGGCGCCGGTGTGGGCGCCGGCGAGGGCGCGACCCGTATCGACGCTCCGCGGCCCACCGAGCCGCTCCAGGGGCCCCCGGCCTGGGCGCCGGGCGCCGCGGCGGCGGGGGCGGCAGGGGCGGCCGCCTACGGCGCCGCGCCCGCGGGCGCGGCGGAGCACGGCGGCGCGCCGACCGGCCCTCCCGGCGGCACTCCTCCCTACGCCGGCGCGCCGACCGCGCCCGTCGCCCCGGGCGGCGGCTACGGCCAGCCGCCGACGCCGCCCGCCGGCCAGGGACCCTACGGCGGCGCCCCGGCCTATGGCGGTGGCGGCTGGGGCGGGGCGGGAGCGCAGACTCCGGCCTACCCGGGCGGCGCGGGCTATGGGGCCCAGGGGCAGGCGGTCTCACCGCGGCGCAAGTCTCGTGCGCCGCTGATCGCGGGGATCCTCGTCGGCGTGCTGGTGCTCGTCGGCGCGGGCGTTGCGGTCTACGCGCTCACGAGATCTGACAAGACCAAGACCCTGAACCGGGCGGCTGCCCAGAGCAAGGTGGCGACGTTCGTGGGCAAGCGCCTGCAGCTCGACAACGTCACCGGCGCGAGCTGCCCGAACGGCGTCCCGCAGCAGTCGGGCAAGAGCTTCATCTGCGTCGCGCGGGACAGCGACACGGACAGCATCACCGTGCGCGCGACCCAGACCGACGACAAGGGCACGCTGTCGCAGTCGGTCGTGAAGGCGATCTACGCGAGCAAGTACATCGAGGACAACGCCAAGACCTACTACGACAAGCAGCGCAGCGCAGGGAAGATCAACTACTCGATCCAGACCGTCACCTGCCCGCCTCGCTTCGAGGCCCGCCCGGGAGTGAAGTTCTCGTGTCCCGTGGTCTTCACCGACAGCGTGCGGAACGCGTTCCCAGTCACGATCACGAGCGCGGTCAACGGCCGCTACCGGATCGGCTACCGGCTGCCCAACGGCAAGCTGCGCTGATCCCGGGGAGTTCCGCCGCTCAGCCGATCCGGCGGTGCTCGACGTCGTCGCCGTGGGCGATGAGCACGTCGTCGACGAGCGCGGGCTCGAACAGCCCGTGGCCGAGCACGCCCGGCGTGGCGGCGAGCCGCGCCGCCACCGGCGCGGGATCTTCCAGCGGCCCCGAGTGATCGGCGATCAGGCCTCCGTCCGGGCTCGGCGGCGTTCCCTCGCGTAGCGCACAGGGCTCGAGCGCACGGAGGGTTGCCGGCAGGCCGAAGCGCAGCAGCTCGACGGGCACCGGCGGGCGCAGCGCCGGCACCGACTTCCCGCTGTCGGCGATGACCACGAAGCGGTCGGCGGCGGCGGCGACGATCTTCTCGCGCACGTGCGCGCCGCCGCCGCCCTTGACCAGCCAACCGTCGGGTGCCACCTGATCGGCGCCGTCGATTGCGATGTCGAGGCGTTCGAGGCGGTCGAACGGCTCCACGGCCAGCCCGAGCTCGCGCGCCCGCTCCTCGGTCCTGACCGAGGTCGCGACGCACGTGAGCCGCAGCCCTCGCTCGGCCAGCGCTGGGAGCAGGTAGGCGACGGTCGAGCCCGTGCCCAGGCCGACGCGCGCACCGTCCGGCACCAGCAGCGCGGCGGCCACCGCGGCGGCCCGCTTCTCGCGCTCGGTTTCGGCGGCCATCGGGGCGAAGCTACCGCAAGGATGATCCGTCAGGGCGCCCCGCTGCGCATTCGCGGTGATCCACCGGACGGCGTCTTGCGCAGAGTTCCTCGACGCTTACACACAGGGGACTTGCAGTTGCAGTCCCCTGGCAATAGCTTCCGCACGTCCGAGCAGAGGAGAGAGCGAAGATGGCCTCAGGGATCGCAGTGCCGGGCGCACCGTCGCGCTGGAGCCGGATCCGCTCCGCCCTGACGCCGGCGGAGTGGCGGCGCGCGGCGGGGATGGCCGCCGTGGTGCTCGGCCTGCACGCGCTGGGCTTCTTCCTGCTGTTCGCCCTCGTTGCCCCGAACCACTACAGCCTCGGTGCCGGCGGGGCGTTCGGCATCGGCGTGGGAGTCACCGCGTACACGCTCGGCCTGCGCCACGCCTTCGACGCCGACCACATCGGCGCGATCGACAACACCACGCGCAAGCTCATGAGCGAGGGGCAGCGGCCGCTGAGCGTCGGCTTCTTCTTCTCGCTCGGCCACTCCTCGATCGTCTTCGCGCTGGGCACGCTCGTGGTCCTGGGCGTGCGCGGGCTGAGCGGGGCCGTCGCCGACGACTCCTCGGCGTTGCACCAGGCGACCGGGCTGGTCGGGCCGGTCGTCTCGGGCACGTTCCTGTTCGTCATCGGGATCCTCAACCTGATCATCCTGATCAGCATCGTCGGGATCTTCCGCCGCATGCGACGCGGCGACTTCGACGAGCGGGAGCTCGAGCACGAGCTCAACTCGCGCGGCTTCATGACCCGCTTCTACGGGCGCGCGACGCGCGCGATCCGCAAGCCGTGGCACATGTACCCGCTCGGCTGCCTGTTCGGCTTGGGGTTTGACACGGCTACTGAGATAGCCCTGTTGGTGCTCGCCGGCGCGGGCGCCGCGGGCGGCCTACCCTTCTACGCGATCCTGTGCCTGCCGATCCTGTTCGCCGCCGGTATGTCCCTGTTCGACACGATCGACGGCGCGTTCATGAACTTCGCCTACGGCTGGGCGTTCTCCAAGCCGGTCCGCAAGGTCTTCTACAACATCACGGTCACCGGCCTGTCGGTGGCGGTCGCGCTGCTGATCGGGACGATCGAGCTGCTGTCCGTGCTGGCGGACAAGCTCAGCCTGACCGGGGGCGTCTGGGACTTCGCCTCCAACATCGACCTCAACGTGGTCGGCTACGCCATCGTCGGTCTCTTCGTGCTGACCTGGGCGCTCGCGCTCGGCGTGTGGCACTTCGGCCGCATCGAGGAGCGGTGGAGCGCGAAGGTGGCGCTCGCCGATGACCGTCGCGCCTGAGCGCCGGCCGCGTTCCTTCGACAGCATCGACGAGGTGGCTGAGGCGCTGCGCGGCGCCGGTCACCGCCTCACGACGCCCGCGCGCCTGGTCATCGACGGCCTGTTCGCCGCCGAGGGACCGATCTCGGCCGAGCGCCTGGCCGAGCGCGCCGGCTCGGGCGGGGCAGCGCTGGAGCTGACCTCGGTGTACCGCAACCTCGAGCGGCTCGAGCGGCTGGGAGTGGTCAGCCACGTGCACGTCGGCCACGGGGCCGGGCTGTACGCGCTCGCGCGCGGCCGCGGCCGCGACCGCGAGTACCTGGTCTGCGAGCGCTGCGGCAGGGTCACGGAGGTCGACCCCGAGGCGCTCGACGGCGTGCGCGAGGAGCTGCGCCGCAGCTTCGGCTACGAGGTCCGCTTCCGCCACTTCCCGATCCACGGCTTCTGCGACACCTGCGCTCAAGCGGCGCGCGACGACGATCGCTAGGCCGCGGCCAGCCAGCGGTCGAGCGGCAGCGAGCGGCCGGCCGCGGCCAGGAGCTCGGGCGCGCCCCGATCGACGTGCGCGAGCGTCGCGACCTCGACGTCGCCGAGGAGCGCGAGCGTCTCGCGGTTGGAGGCCTCCACCAGGCCGGGCTCGTCCGGCCAGGGCGTCAGCACGACGGCGGCGGCGGCCAGCCCCGCTCGCCGCGCCGACTCGAGCGTCAGCAGGGTGTGGTTGATCGTGCCGAGCCCCGGGCGAGCCGCGACGACGAGCGGGAGCGAGAGCTCGCGGGCGTAGTCGCGCACGAGGTAGTCGCTCGTGAGCGGCACGAGCAGCCCCCCCACGCCTTCCACGATCAGCACGTCGCTCCCCTCGCCCGCCCGCAGCGCGGCCTGCACCAGTGCGGCGGGGTCGGGACGCTCGCCGGCGAGGTCGGCGGCGAGGTGTGGCGACACCGGTGGCCCGAAGCGACGTCCGGCAACGGCCGCGGGGTCGGGCTGGCCGGTTGCCGCCGCCAGCAGCTCGTGGTCGCGCGGCCAGCCGGGGTCGGTCGGCTCGTCCAGCCCGGTGACCACCGGCTTGAAGGCCGCGACCCGCTCCCCGCGGGCGCGCAGCGCGGCGCACACCGCGGCCGCCACGACAGTCTTGCCGGCGCCGGTGTCGGTGCCGGTGACGAACAGCCCGTGCACGCGCAGCGCTCAGGCCGCGCGCGCGACTCGCTCGTGGTCGAACGGCGCGACCACCGGCGACGGCTCCTCGCGGGCGCTGTCGTGAAGCGCGAGCACGGTCGCCGCGGTGCTCGGCTCGAAGCCGGCGCGCCGCGCCGCGGTGCCCAGCATTCGCGCCGCCTCGCGCAGCTCGGCCTGCGAGTGCGAGGCCATGACCGCGAGCCGCAACCGCGAGGTCCCGGCGGGCACCGTCGGGGGGCGGATCGCCTGGGCGAAGACGCCCATCGCGACGGCGGCCTCGCAGACGCGCATGGCCAGCGTCGCGTCACCGACCACGAGCGGGACGATGTGCGAGTCCGAGCCGGCGAGCGCGAAGCCCTCGCGCGCGAGCGCGCTTCTAAGCGCCTCCGCGTTGGACTGGAGGCGCTCGACGCGGCGCGGCTCCGCGCAGAGCAGCTCGAGGGCCGCCAGCGCGCCCGCCACCGCCGGCGGCGGCGGCGCGGTCGAGAAGATCAGCGAGCGCGCGGAGTTGACCAGGTACCGCGCCATCGCCTGGTCGCAGCACGCGAACGCGCCGTAGGAGCCCAGCGCCTTGCTCAGCGTCCCGACCATGACGTCGATCTCGCCGTCGAGACCGGCGGCGGCGACGCTGCCGCGCCCCCCGGGGCCGACCGCGCCCGTGCCGTGGGCGTCGTCGACCATCACGCGCACGTCGTGGCGACGGGCGAGCTCGACGATCTCGGTCAGCGGCGCGGTGTCGCCGTGCATCGAGAAGACGCCGTCGGTGACGATCAGCGACGCGCGCGACCCCGCTTCGCGCAACCCCCAGGCGAGGTGCTCCACGTCGCCGTGGCGGTAGACGAAGGTCTCGGCCCGGGCGAGCCGGCAGCCGTCGACGATCGAGGCGTGGTTGAGCTCGTCGGAGAAGACGACCTCGCCCTCGCGCGCCAGCGCCGGGACGATGCCCGCGTTGGCCAGATAGCCCGAGCCGAAGAGCACGCACGACGAGGTGCCCTTGAACGCCGCCAGCCGCTCCTCGAGACGGCGGTGGATCGTCATGCCGCCCGAGACCAGGCGCGACGCGCCGGCGCCGGCGCCCCAGCGCATCGCGGCCTCGGCCGCGGCCTCGCGCACGCGCGGGTGGTTGGCCAGGCCCAGGTAGTTGTTGGAGCACAGCAGCAGCACCGGCCGCCCGTCGAGCACGACGCGCGGGCCCTGGGGTCCGCTGATCATCCGCAGCCGCCGGTACAGGCCGAGCCCCTGGAGCTCGGCAAGCCGTTCCTCGATCTCGGTCATCCGCTCGGCCTCCTATGCCGCGTCTTTCACCGGATAGGCGTTCCGTGCGCCATCCGGCCGTTCCGGTACCGACTCCTTGCGCTTGAAGCGAAGCTGGCTCGCGGGATCCCAGAGCCGCACCTCGATCCCCGGCGCTATGTCCTCGAGGTAGTCCTCGACCACGTCCGGGGTTTCGCCGTCGAGCCACCCCGAGCGGTTGTCGGGGCGCGGGTTGGCGCCGTTGTCGCTCTGGCGCGCGACGTTGAGTCCCTGCTCCTCGAACAGCTCGCGGTCGTGCTCGGGGGTAGAGCCCAGCGTGGTGAGGAAGTTGCCCATCATCACCCCGTTGAGCCCCGCCCGCACCGCCTTCTCCTGCAGCTCGCCGATGTTCTCGACGCGCCCGCCGCACAGGCGGAACAGGGCGTCAGGCAGGATCAGGCGGAAGATCGCCACCCACTTGACGGCCTCCCACGGGTCCATCGGGTCGCGGTCGCCGAACTTCGTCCCCGGCCGCGGGTTGAGCAGGTTGATCGGCACGCTGGTCGGGTTGATCGACGCGAGCTCGAAGGCCATCTCCACGCGCTGCTCGGGGGTCTCGCCGAGGTTGAGGATGCCGCCGACGCAGGTCTCCAGCCCGGCTTCGCGTACCGCGTCGATCGTGCGCAGACGCCCCTCGTAGCGCACGGTCGTCGACACCTCGGGGTAGTAGCTGCGCGCCGTCTCGACGTTGTGGTGCACGCGCTGGATGCCGGCCTCCCTCAGCGCGCGGGCGCGGTCGGCCGACATGTGCCCGATCGACGCGCAGCGCTTGAGGTTGGTGTGCTGCGCCACCAGGCGCGCCCCGTCGAGCACCTTGTCGAAGTCGCGCCGCGAGAGCCCCTGACCCTGCGTGACCATGCAGAAGCGGTGCGCGCCCGCCGCCTCGGCCGCGCGCGCGTGCTCGAGGATCTGCTCGGGCTCCATCATCGCGTGCATCGGCGTCTCCGCCTCGGCGTAGCGCGACTGCGCGCAGAAGCCGCAGTCCTCGGCGCAGCCGCCGGACTTCGCGTTGACGAGCGAGCACAGGTCGGTGGAGTCGCCGAAGCGCTCCACCCGCGCTCGCCACGCGCGCTCGACGAGCGCCTCGATCTCGGCGGGCTCGGTGAGCTCACCGAGGGCAAGCGCCTCCTCCCGGGTGATCAGCGGGGCCATAGACGCGCGACTCCTTCTCGATCGGGACTGCCGGGAAACTAGTGAGCCGTCCGGACGGCGCCCGCACCTATAGTCGGCCGGTGCACGAGCGATCCAGCACGCGGCGTGAGCTGCTCCGACAGGGCGCGGGAACGGCGCTCGGCCTCGCGGCCGGCGGGACGCTCGCTCCGCTGGCCGCCGCGGCGACCAGGCCGGCGGGGCATGCGCTCGGCTTCGCCTCGCTACGGAACGAGGTGCGGCTCCCCGACCTCCCCGTCGACGGACGCCTGCCGCCCTGGCTCTCCGGCGTGCTGCTGCGCAACGGACCGGCGCTGTTCGAGGTCGGGAGCGAGCGCTTGAACCACTGGTTCGACGGGCTGGCGATGCTGCACGCGTTCGCCTTCGGGCGCGGACGCGTCAGCTATGCGAACCGCTTCCTGCGCTCGAGCGCGTACCGCGCCTGGAAGCGCGACGGCCGCATCGAGTACTCGGAGTTCGCCACCGACCCCTGCCGCGCGATCTTCTCCGGGGTCTCATCGGTGCCGATCCTCGCGCCGGTGCCCAACGCCAACGTCTCGATCGAGGCGCTCGCCGGGCGCTTCGTGGCCCACACCGAGATCCCCATCCCCGTGCGCTTCGACGCGCGCACGCTGCGCACCCTCGGCGTATCGGGCACCGTCTCGCTCGGCCGCCTCGGCACCGCGCATCCGCACCGCGACCCGGCCACCGGCACCCGCTTCTCCTACGAGGTCGAGCTCGTCCCCCCGAGCGGCTGCCGGGTGGTCGCCGAGCGCGGCGGACGACGGCGCGAGCTGGCGTGGCTGCCGCGCTCAGAGCCCTGGTACATGCACTCGTTCGCCCTGACGCCGCGCTACGTGGCGGTCGTCGAGCAGCCGTTCGTCGTCGACCCGCTCGCCTTCCTGAAGCCGGACCGGCCGCCGATCATCGCCAACTACCGCTGGGACCCTTCCCGGCCCGCGCGCATCCACCTGATCCACCGCCGCGGCGGCGGCGTGCGCGCGACGGTCGAGACCGAGCCGTTCTTCGTCTTCCATCACGTCAATGCCTACGAGCGCGGCGACCGCGTCGTGCTCGACCTCTGCGCCCACCGCGACAGCTCGATCATCGATGCGCTGTACCTCAAGCGCGTGCGAAAGGGGATGGCGGGCAAGCCCTCGGTGCGCCTGCGGCGCCTGGAGATCGATCCCGACCGGCGCCGTGTCGCGACGCGGGAGCTCGCCGGCGTCGACTTCGAGCTTCCGCGGATCGACTACGCGCGGTTCAACCAGCGTCCCTACCGCTATGCCTACGGGGTCGGCCAGCGCACGCGCGCCAGCGCGTTCCTCGACCAGCTGGCCAAGGTCGACGTGCGCAGCGGCGAAGCGCTCACGTGGCGCGAGCGCGGCTGCTATCCGGGCGAGCCGGTGTTCGTCCGCCGCCCGGGCGCGCGGCGCGAGGACGACGGCGTGCTGCTCTCAGTCGTCCTCGACGCGCGGGCGCGCACGTCGTTCCTGCTCGCTCTCGACGCCCGCACGCTTGGGGAGCTGGCGCGAGCCGTGGTACCGCACCACATCCCGTTCGGCTTCCACGGGCTGCACGCCGCGAGCTGACGGGACCGGTCAGCCGAGCGCGCGTGCGGTGGCGCAGTCGCGCCGGCGCGCCACCGCCTTCCCCCGACGTCGTAGTCTGGCGCCGGTCGATGCAGGCCGCCAGCCGCATTAGGTCCGCCTCGCGGGTGAATCTCGCGCGCAACCGGCTGCTGGCCCGCGCGGGACGGCGCCCGACGCTCGCGGCCGCCGCGCTCTACGCGGCGCTCGCGCTCGTCTTCATGGGGCCCGCACTCGTTCCCGGCCGGACCCTGTCGAACTCCGACCTGCGCTACTTCGACGTCCCCTGGTCGCCAAGCCGGCCGGCGGACCTTCGACGTCCATCGCAGGTCGGAGAGGCGCACGACTGGGCCGTGGCCTATGACCCGTGGCTGCGCTACAGCCGGGCCGAATTCCCGGGGATCCCCCTATGGAACCCGTACGTGATGACCGGCCGCCCGTACCTGGGGAGCGCGTCGCCGGCCGTGTTCTCCCCCTTCACGCTGCCGACCTACGTGGTCCCCTTCGATTCCGCACTTGGCCTCATGGCGGCGTTGAAGCTGTTCGCGGCAGCGCTGGGGACGTTCCTCCTCGCCCGTGCGCTCGGCCAACGCTGGGCCGGGGCGTTCCTCGCCGGGCTGGTGTTCGCCTTCGGCATGCCGCTCGTGACGTGGTTGATGGAGACCAACGTTTCAGCCGTGTGGTGCCTGATCCCGTGGCTGCTGCTGGCGACTTGGGCGATAGTCATGCGCCCCGGCCTGCTCTCGCTGTGCGCGCTCGCCGCGACCTCGGCGGCGGTGATCGCCGGCGCTCACCCCGAATCCGTCGCGCAGGCGTTCGCCGGGGCGACGGCCTTCCTGATCCTGCTCATGGCCCGCAAGCCAAGCGTGGAACGCCGTCTTCGCGGCTGGGCCGGCGACGTCGCCCGTTTCTTCGGCGGCGTGATCTGGGGAGGCGCGCTCGCGGCGGTCGCCGTCGTTCCGTTCGTCGAGCTGCTGGTGAGGTCCTCGGACATCGTCGAGCGTGGCACGGCGGTGCACCGGTCTCTGATGTTGCGCTACCTCGGCAGCCTGATGCTGCCTGACTACTGGGGACGGGGAACGGGCTTTCTCCTGGGAGGCCAACAGCCGCTCGGGCGCTTCCTGTACGTGGGGGCGCTGCCTCTGATGCTGGCGGCCGTCGCGCTGTTGCGACCGACGGTCGAGCGCGTGGCGTTGGCTGCTTTCGCGGTGGCGTGCGTCGCGGTGGCTTTCGCCGTGCACCCGTTCGTGGACGTGGCGAACGTCCTTCCGGGCCTCTCGAGGACCGACAACACGCGGCTGATCATCGTCGCCCTCCCCGGGGTGGCCCTACTTGCCGGATGGGGCCTTGACGACCTGCGCGAGGTCCTGGACCGCCGCCGCGCGAGCGCCGTCCTCGTGATCGCCGGCATCCTGCTCTGTCTACCGCTGGTCTGGGTGCTGGCGGGTGGCAACTCGCTCTCGCGTCTAGGTACCGCGCTGAAGGTCGCGTGGCTCTTCGGTACGCCGCCCGCCTCGATCGACGTCGTCCGCACCGCCTCGCTCGCGCTGTGGCTGACGATGGCTGTTGCCGCGACGGCCCTGATCGCGCTGCGCGTTCGTAATCGCCTCCCCTCCTCAGCATTCGCGGCGCTCGCGGTCGCGCTGGTCGTCGTGGACCTCTTCCGCGCCGGCATGGGCTTCAACCCGGCGATCGCCCGCGATCGTGCCACGCAGCCCATCCCCGGCTCCGTCGTCTACCTGCAATCACGCCGCCCGGCGCGTTTCGCCGCACTGGGCTCCGCATTGCCGAGCGATCTGGCGCTCACCTACCGCCTCTACGACGCGCGCGGCTACGACTTTCCCATCGAGCGGCGCTACAACCGCATGTGGATCGCGCTCGTCAATCCCTTTCAGGCCATCTTCCCCGGCTACTCCAAACCGATCGTGCTGCCCGACGTCACGCCGGCGAACCTCCATGGGCTGAGCCTCGTGGGGGTGAGCGACATCCTGGCGCCGCCGGGAACTCCGCTGCCGGCCGGGACGGGCCTGACCGTCGCCTATCAAGGTCCGGACGCAACGGTCTACGCCAATCCCAGAGCGCTGCCGCGGGCCTTCGTGGTCGCCGGTCGGCGGGTCGTCGCCGGGGGCGACCAGGCGCTGGCGGCAATCGGCGACCAGTCCTTCGACGCCCGGCGCACGGTGATTGCCGAGCACTCCGGGAAACCCGCTCCCGCGGGGCCTCCCGCCGGGACGGCGCGTCTCGTCAACTACGGGGCCGACCGGGTGGTGCTGGCCGCCTCGGCTGCGCGACCGGCGACCGTTGTCCTTTCCGATCTGTGGTTCCCGGGGTGGAGCGCCACCGTCGACGGCACGCCCGCCGACGTCGAACGCGTCGACTACCTCTTCCGGGGGATCCGCGTGGGCCCCGGCGTGCACCGCATCGTGCTCTCCTACCGGCCCGCGTCGTGGCGCATCGCCCGCGCCGTCACGGGAGTCGCGCTGCTCGCGCTGATCGCCGCCGTGGCGATCGCGGTCGCCCGGCGGCGACGAGCCGGCGGGGGGCGCGGACGCTCCGCGATCAGCGGGTGAGGGCGGCCTCGAGCTCGTCCGCCACGCCGCGCGCCATCTCGCGCAGCTCCTCGTCGGTGCGGTCCTGGACCGGATGCGGGACGAAGGCGCGGCGGACGTCCGGCTGGCCGAGCTTTTCGGCCTGGTCGCGGGCCGCCTGCTCGAAGGCGCTGGACGCCGCCAGCACCGCCGGCCTGCCCGCGGACTCGAACTCCAGCACGTCGCGCAGACCGCACGACACGCAGGAGCCTCAGTCGGCGAGCGCCTCGATGACCGCGTCGCAGCGCGCGGCGATCTCGCGCCGCACATCGGCCGGCGCGGGCTTGGTGAAGGTCGGCTTGGCCGTCCGCTCGATCTCGTGGCCGCGCGCGCGCAGCAGGTGCTCGAGCTCGTCGAGGAACACGTCGCCGCGCGGCTTGCGGATGTCGAGCAGCGCGATCCGTGCGCTCTCGCCCGCGGGCAGCCGCGGCGCCAGCGGGCGGCCGCCCGGCTCCCGCTCGGCGGTCGGGTCGAGAACCTCTAGCGCCATGGCTCCACGCTTCGCGTCACCGGTATCGAGCCTATCTCGCCCGCGACCCAGCTGCCGTAGACCATCGAGAAGAGCCCGGCGTCGCCGCCGGCGTGGGCGAGCAGGATGCGGTCCGGCGCGACGAACTTCGGAACGGGCGCCGCCGGGTCGCTCACCCACCGCGACTCGATCCCCTCGGGCGAGCCGCCGGCGCCGCGCTCGAGCTCGCCCGCCGGCGCCATCGTGAGCTCGAAGAGCCGCTGCTGCGCCCTCTCGCGGTCCCAGCCCGCCTCGCGGAAGAGCCGGCCGTGCTCGGGGCCGAGGACCACGAGCGCGTCCATGGCCAGGCGCTGCTTGCGATTGCCGATCGACTCGAGCGCCGGGGAGAGGCTCGCGCACAGGCCCTCGGGCTCGCGCGCGAGCTGGTCGACGACCACGCGTGGCGCCTCCGCCGCCACCAGCGTGACGCCGGTCTCACCCTCTGGCACCCCGCGCGCCTGCGCGAGCCCGGGCCACGGCGCGGTCCCGTCGAGGCGCTCCGCGAAGCAGGCCGAGAGCTTGCCGGGCTGGCCGTGGGTCGCGCGGTCCTCGACGCCCGGGCGCCCGCCGCCGAGGTTGCGCACGACCAGCCCCAGCGCACGGCCGATCGTCAGGTTTGCGCGGTTGCCCTGCCCGAGGCAGTTGCCCGCCGCGTTCATCCCGGCCTCCTCGGCGAGCGGACCGGACACGACGATCAGCGGGCCGGCGGGATACGTGGTCGCCACCAGGCCGTGGAGCGCGAACCGCTCCTCGCACGCCGCCTCCACCGCCGCCAGCACGATCGGCAGCGCCTCGAGCTCGCAGCCCGCCATGACGGCGTTGACCGCGACCTTCTCGACCGTCGCCTCGCCGCCGTAGGGAGGCAGCGCGCCGACGACCTCCTGCGCCCCCCGGCTCGTGTGCTCGAGCATCGCCACGACCCGCTCCGGCGTCGGGGGCACGACCGGCAGCCCGTCGGTGACGCCGCGGTCGAAGAGCGCCTCGATCGGATCCTCGAGCTCGCCGATGGTCACCGCGCGCGAGCGGATGCGGCCTTCGGCGCGCGCGCGCCGCGCGGCGAGGCGCGCCGCGACCTCGGGGTCGCGGGTCGCGCTCGCGCAGCCCGGGCGGACCGCCGGCAGCCCGTCGAGCTCGAGCGTCGCGCCCGCCTCGCGCGCCAGCTCCTCGAGCCGCTCGCGCTGCAGCCCCTCCACCCGCGCGCGCTCTTCGCCGGCGTCCAGCAGGATGACCGTGGGCACCGCGTCGGGGTCGAAGCGCGCCGAGAGCTCGAGCTCCTCGTCCACCGCCGGGACAGCCCGGAGCCCGACGCGCCGGGCCTGCTCGGCGGTCTGCTCGGGCGAGGACTGCGACAGGATCCGCAGCGGCGCACCCTCCGCGGCCGCGGCGTCAAGCGCCGGCAGCAGCTGGTCGCACACGGGACAGTCGTGCTTGACCAGCGCCAGCAGCTCGGGGGCCACGGGCCAGACTCTAGAGCGCGCGAAGGGTGGGGGAGCGGGGGTTGAGCTCGCGCGCCTTCGCCAGGCTCGCGGCGGCCTGGCGGACCGCCCCGAGCTGGGTCTGGATGCGCGCGGCGATGAGCCATGTGCGCCAGTCGGAGTCGTTCTTCTTCAGCGACCGCTCGATCCAGCGCCGCGCCGTGGGCAGGTCGCCCTGCGCCTCGGCGAGCAGGGCGAGCCGGGTCAGCGGATCGGAGCTCCACGGCGCCAGCCGGCGGGCGTCGGACGCGGAGTCGACCGCCGCCCTGGCGTCGCCGCGCGCCGCCTCCTTCGCGCTCGCGCGCAGGGAGACCTCGCTCAAGAGCGGGAAGGCCAGGACCGCCACCGCGGCCAGACCGGCGATCCCGAGCCCGATCCTGAGCGTGGCCGGGCTGCGCGGGCGCTCCGCGATCCCCGCCTCGCCCTCGCCCTCGTTCTCGGCCGGCAGCGCCGCCGGCCCCGCGACCAGCCCGGCCGCCAGCATCGCGACCACCCCGACGATCGTCAGCTCCCACATCCAGTCGATCGCAGCGGCGACGAGGAACGCGACGACCACCGCGTACAGGCCCGCGACGGCCGCGCGCGCGCCCGGAGGCGCACGTCGCAGCGCGAGCGCGCCGGCGACCAGCACCGCGGCGAAGAATGAGACCAGCAGCGCGAGGCCGATGATCCCGAGCTCGCCGAGCGTCTCCAGCCACAGCGAGTGCGCGTCGCGGATGAAGTAAGTGATGCTTCCGTGCTGGGCCCACCAGGACTCGTAGGAGCCGGCCCCACCGCCCCGCAGCGGCTGGCTGCGGAACTCGTCGACCGCACCGCCCCAGAACTGCCACCGCCCGGCGCCCCCGCCGCTGAGCAGGTGCGACTCGACGTAGCGCCGCGGGCTGGACTTGTAGAAGGAGTCCTCCGACGGCGCGACCTTGAACTGGTCCAGCCGCTTGCCGGGATCGAGCGCGATCAGCCCCACGACGCCACCGGCGAGCACCGCGGCCACGGCTGCGATCCGGATGCCGCGCGACAGCCTGGGTCGCACCGGCGCCCGGAACGCGCCCGCGAGGTACACGGCCGCCGTCGCCGCGCACAGCAGCGCGATCAGCAGCGCCGCGCTGCGGCCCTGGGAGTGGGCGAGCGAAGAGCGCAACGCCTCGGGCTGCGTCACGAGCGCGTCGCGCGCGTGGAGGACCGCGATCGCGGCGCCCGAGCCGGCGGCGGCGACGGCCACGGCCCACAGCGTGAGCAGCCGCCGGTCCGTGAGGGCGAGGAGCACGAGCGCCCCCACCGCCCCCACCGCCGCGGCGCCGCGCGAGGATGTGAGGAACACGACGCTGCTCAGCACCGGCACGCCGGCGATCGCGGCGCCGCGCCACAGCCCGGATTCGATCGCCGTCGCGCTGCGCAGCAGCAGCGGGAGGCCGAGCGCTATAAGGATTCCCAGGCCGTTCCAGTAGTCCACGGGGTAGGCGAGGCGCACGGCGGCGTCGGGCAGCAGGCGGCCCACGACCGTCTGGCCGACCAGGTCGGGGAACAGCCGGCTGGCCAGCGCCAGGACCGCGACCGCGACGATGCCGAGGCCGAGGCCGTCGGCGGCGCGCCCGGCGTCGCCTCGTCGCGCGGCGAGCACGGCGAGCAGGAACACGCCGAGGTAGAGGAGCACGCGGTCGGCCTCGGTCAGCGCCGTCTCGGCCGCCGGGGCCCAGAGCGCCGAGAGCGCGGTGAAGCCGGCGAACGCGGCCAGCAGCCCGCCGGCCACGAGTGCGCCGACGGGCATGCGCGCGGCCGGCCACAGCCCGAGCGCGGCCATGAGCGCCACCGCCCACCACACGCCGACGGCGAGCGCGTCGCGCTCCGCGAGCCCGTAGAAGCCGCCGTCGCGCGCGATCAGGAAGACGCCGGCGCCGAGGCCGAGCACGACAGCCGCGCCGCGCAGCGCCGTCCGCGGCGTGGCCGGCGCGGGCCCGGGCGGGACAGGAGCCGCGTCGCTAGGGGTTCGCTTGGCGGCGCTGGCGACGGTCATGGTTCGCGATGAGGCCGGCGATCAGGGTCGTCCCCACAAGGGCGATGACCAGCCAGACGAGCACGCCGGTCGTCGCGCTACCGGGGTTCGTGGTCGAGACGGCGACTCCTCGCCTGGCCGACGAGCCGCGCGTCCGCGTCGTGGCCGCGGCGGGCGGATGCGGGGCGCCGAGGGCCGGCGATGTGGCGAGCGTCTTCAGTGCCGTCGCGGTGGGGCCGCCGAGCGTGCGCAGCTGACGCAGCGCGAACGGGGAGAGCGGCACCGCGCCGGCGCGGCCGCCGCCCGACGACGCGCCGCCGCCCGTGGTCGAGCCTGCGCCGCCGCTTCCACCACCGGACGACCCGCCGCCCCCCGGCTCCAGGGGCACGCTGCCGTCGATGCTCGGAAGCTGCTCGATGTACTGGTCCGCCGCCGAGGGCTGGCCCGAGCCGGTGGCCGCCGGCGCGGCGGAGGCGACGGCGGCCAGCGCGAGGAGGGTCAGCGCGAACAGGCCGCTGATGCGAACCACCACGCGCGAGAGCCATCGGCGCCGCCTCGGTGGACGCCGAGCGCTCGGGCCGTCCTCCGGGCCTCCGCCGATCACGCAGGCGATTGTGCGAGCGACGACCTCGAAGTCAAGCCGCGAGGACCAATTGTCTACCTGAGGTGTGTGCTGCTCCGGTTAGCCGCCGGGATCCCCGGCTAATGCTCCGGTGGCCTCGCGTCGATCACCTCCAGACCGGTGACCGGCACGGCGAGCACCCTCTGGCCCGCGGGTGGACGAGCTCCGCGGGCGTGGCCCCCGGCGACGGCATCCCCTCCGGCGGTCGCGGCCGCCGCGCTCGCGGCCGCCCTGGCCGCCGCGGGACTCGCGGTGCTCCTCGGCCCGAAGGCGCTCGCGCTGCCCGTTGCGGTCGCGGTCGCGGTCGCCCTCGTGCGCGTGCCGCCTCTGCTGCTCGCGCTGTTCGTCTACGTGCCGTACTTCAAGAGCGAGCCGTCGGTGGCGGCGCTGCCCATCGACCCCACGCTCGCCCTCGGTGCGCTGCTTGCCGGAGTCGTGGTGCACCGCCTTGCCCAGGGCCGCTTCCGGCGGCCCTCGGCGTCGTTCGTGGTCCCGACGCTGATCATCGGAATCGCGCTGGTGATCGGCCTCGCGTGGACGCCCGACCCGAGCTACGGGCTGCAGAAGGTCGTCAAGTTCTGGAGCGTCACGCTGCTGGCGATGGCGGCGCCGTTCGTCATCTTCGAGACGCGTCGCGACCTAGTGGTGTTCCTCGCCTCAGTGGCGGGCCTCGCGGCGTTCGTGGCGGCGCTGGCCCCGTTCGTGAAGCCCCAGGCGCTGCAGGGCATCACCACCGAGCTCGATACACAGGGGCGTTACTCGTTCGGCGGCCAGATCTTCCCGGCGCGCCTGATCACGACAGGCGTGCTGATCCTGCTGTTCGTGCCCACCTTTGCCACCTGGCGTCTGCGCTGGCTCTGTATCCCGGTCGCGATCGGGATGTTCGTGATCTCGCTCGGCTTCGGCTCACGCGGGCCGACGGTGTCGTTCGTGGTCGCGCTCGCGCTGATGATCGCCCTGTCGGCGGTGCGCAACCCGCGCTACCTCGCGGTGGTCGCCGCGATCGGCTGCCTGGGCATCGCGGTCTTCCCCTTCATCTCGCTGCCCGAGACGGCGCGACAGCGCCTCACCAGCACCGCCTCGAACCCCGCGCAGGTGCTGCACGACGACCTGCGGTTCGACTTCTACCGTCAAGCGATCGATCTGACCGGCCGATATCCCCTGACGGGGATCGGCACCGGCGGCTTCGCCGTCTACAGCTCAGTCCTCGCCAAGCAGGAGATCCTCTACCCGCACAACATCTTCCTGGAGCTCTCATCGGAACTCGGCCTGATCGTCCCGTTGTTCCTGGTCTACACGCTCGTGGCGGCGCTTGCGCTGCTCCTGAAGCGGGCGAGCCTGTGCCCGGACACCCGAACGCGACAGCTGGTGTGCGTTCTCATCGGCCTGCTGATGCTGAACCTGTTCGGGACCCAGTTCTCGGGCGACATCAACGACAACCGGATCCTGTGGCTGTTCCTGGCGATCGGGTGGCTGGTGGCCCGCTACGGCGTGTCGGAGAGCGCGCCTCCGACGCGCGAACGACGGCCGCGACCGGACGGATGACCGTGGGGCTCATCTACCACGACGTCGCGCATGCATCGGACCAGGGGTCCGTGGGCTTCCCAGGTTCCCTGGCCGCCCGCTACAAGCTCACGCCGGACCACTTCGAGACCCACCTCGACGCGATCGAGGCAGAGCGCCGCCACGTGGGCCTGGTGCTGCCCGGCGCCGAGCGCCCGCAGGTCGCGCTGACCTTCGACGACGGCGGCTCGTCCGCGCCGGCCATCGCGGCCATGCTCGAGCGCCGTGGCTGGCGCGGGCACTTCTTCGTCACGACCGGCTGCATCGGCCGGCCCGGATTCGTGGGCGAGGAGGAGCTGCGCGAGCTCAGCGAGCGCGGCCACGCCGTCGGCAGTCACGCGCACACCCACCCCACCTACATGGGCAAGCTCGATCGCGACGAGGTGCGGCGCGAGTGGCAGCTGAGCCGTGACCGGCTCGGCGACGTGCTCGGACGGGCGCCGGAGACTGCCGCCGTGCCGGGCGGCTTCGTGAGCCCCGTCGTGGTGGCGGAAGCCGCGCGCGCCGGATACCGCGTCCTGATGACCTCGGAGCCGATCCGCAGGGAGCGGCGACACGGGGACATGGCGGTGATGGGGCGCTACACGATCTGGAGCTCGACGCCTGCGCGCACGGCGGCCGCATATGCGCGCGGATCGTTGGCCGCAGGCGGCCGGCTGTGGCTGGAGTGGAACACCAAGGGTGTGGCGAAGCGCATCAGTCCGCGCGCCTATGACGCGCTTCGTCGGCTGCGGGCGGGGAATTGACCGCGATGCCAGGCAAGGACCGCGTGGAGCTGGACCTCGTCAACTGGGGCCGGACGCTGCCCGGCGCTGGTGGCTGATCGTGGCGATCGCGCTGCTCGCCGCTGGCCTCGCCTTCGGTCTCTCTTCGTTGCAGGCGAAGCGCTACACGGCCACGGCGCAGCTCCTGTTCCGCGGCGGCAACCCGTCGGAGCGGATCGTGCAGGGAAACCCGGGCGGGGACAGCTCCGAGCCGGCGCGCAACGCGGCGACCAACCTCGCTCTGGCCTCCAACAACGCCGTGGTCCGCGCGGTAAAGGCGCGGCTTGCGCAGTCCGGAGTCCGTCGAGAACCTGAAGCAACGACTTCAAGCTGAGCCCCGCCGGCCAGGCCGACATCGTCAACGTGTCCGCCGAGGCGTCGACGCCCGAGCGGGCGGCGACGCTGGCAAACGTATACGCGCAGGAGGTGGTGAACCTGCGACGCGACGCGGCCGCGGCGCGGCGTGCAGGTGGCGATCAACGCGATGGACAGGCGCATCGCGCAGGCGGGGAATGACACCGCGCTCGTGAAGTTCCTGCGCGGGCGGCGCGAGGAGCTGGTGACGCTGCAGGCGGTACAGACCGGCGACGTCGAGGTCTCCCAGGCGGCGGTGCCGCCGCTCGATCCCAGCTCGCCACGCCCCGCGCGCAACGCGGTGATCGGCGGCGCGCTCGGGCTGCTGCTGGGCGTGCTGATCGCCACGCTCCTCGGTCGGATGGACCAGCGCCTGCGTACCGACGAGGACGCGGCCGAGATCTTCGGCGCGCCGATCCTCGGCCGCGTGCCGACGGTCAGCGACGACGAACGCGAGGAGCAGATCTTCCTCGAGGCGTTCCAGTTCCTGCGCACAAACCTGCGCCTGGGTGCCGCTGCGCGCGGAAACGGCGACGCGCGCGGCTTGCGCGTCATCACCGTGACCAGCCCGATGCCCGGCGACGGCAAGAGCACCGTGGTCGCGCGCCTTGCCGAGGCGCTCGGGGTCGTGGGCCTGCGGGTGCTCGCGATTGACCTCGACCTGCGCAAGCCCGGGCTCGCGGTGGCCTTCCACCAGCCGCCCGGCGGTCCGGGCGTCGCCGACGTGCTGCTCGGCGAGGCGCGCCTCGACGAGGTGATCCAGAGCACGCCGCACCGGTCAGTGCGCTTCGTTCCGGCGGGCTCGGTTCAGGGCTCGGCGAGCTCGACGATCAACGCCGCCGGCGTCCGCATCCGCGACCTCGTCGTCGACGCCTCGCGGCTTGCCGACGTCGTGCTCCTCGACAGCGCGCCCGTGAGCGTCGGCGCCGAGACGTCGATGGCAGCCGCCGTGACGGACGGGGCGCTGGTGGTCATCGGCGCCGACAACATGCGGCGCGACGTCGTACGCGCCGCGAGCCAGCAGCTCGACCGCGCCGGAGCGCGCGTGCTCGGGCTCGTGATCAACCGTGTCGAGGCCACGCTCCGCCGGTCGGCGTACGGCGGCTACTACGACGTGCCAAAGGGCGCCGCCAAGCGTGTCCCCGGGCCGCCGGCCGAGCTGCCCGAGCCCGTCGCGCGGGAGCCGAGCCGCCGCTAGGCGCCCGATGCCGGCGCGTCCGCCTCGCGTCGTGGTGGTCGGCAGCGCGGCGGCCGCGCACCACCCGCGTCACCACTACCGCCTCGCGGCGGCGCTGGCCGAGGCCGGCTTCGAGGTCACCACGCTCTGCCCGCGCGACCTCGACCCCGAGGGTCACGTCGATGCGGTGCCCGTCCGCTATCTGCCCACGCGCAAGGGCAGGCGCGCGCGCATGACCAGCGCGCCGCTGTCGATCCTCGCCGCGGCACGGCTGCGACCGGACGTTCTGTGCGCCGTGAGCCTCGACCTGCTCCCCTGGGCCGTGCTCCTGCGCCTGACCGGCCGCTGCCGCGTCGTGTACGACTCCAACGAGGAGTACGACACGATGATGCTCATCAAGTCGTGGCTCCCGGGATGGATGCGGCCGCTGCTCCAGCGGATCGTCCGCCGGCTCGAGCCGTGGCTCGCCGGGCGCCTGGACGCGGCGACGGTCGCGCTGCCCGCCACCTACGAGAAGTTCCGCGACGCCGGCGTGCGCACCGTCTTGGTGCGCAACTTCCCGCCGGCCACGATCGCCGACGGCTTCCGCCGCGGCCCGGAGTTCGACTACGACGTCCTGCTCGGCGGGAGCCTGCCCGACGACCAGGTGCCGCTCCTGGCCGAGACCGCCGCGTGCCTGGAGGAGCTCGCCGACCGCCCGCTGCGCTGGCTGGTCGCGGCGCGCAGCTACTACGGCGAGGACGACCGCAACATGCTCGAGTCGGCGCTGACGAGGGCGGGCGTGCGCGAGCGCTTCGACGTGCGCTACAACGTCCCCTTCGCCGAGATGCGGGGGCTGCTCGAGGCCTCGCGTATCGCGTTCCTGCTGTATCCGGGCGACGCGAACTACGCCGCCCGCATCCCCATCAGGATCTTCGAGTACATGGCGTGCGGGATCCCGTTCGTGGGCAGCGACCTGCCGACGATCGCGCAGTTCACGGGCGGGCTCGGCGTCGCCGAGCTCGTCGACGCGCGGCCCGAGGCGTTCGCCGACTCGTTGTGGTCGCTGCTCTGCGACCCCGCGCGCCAGGAGGAGATGAGCCGGCGCGGGCCCGAGGTGGCGCGCGAGCGCTACAACTGGGACCTCGAGGCGGCGAAGCTCGTGGCGCTTTACCGAGCGCTGACCGGCTGGGAGCCAAAGGTTCGCGCCAGCGCCTCCTCGAGCCCGAACGGCGCCCGCCAGCCGAGCACGGCCTCGGCCCGCGAGGGCGCGTAGCGGAACGGCTTGAGCGTCGGCCGCGCCTCGTACGGGCGCAGCAGCGCGGGCGGCCGGACGCGGCCGCGGCTGAGGCGCTCGCCTGCGCCGTAGGCGGCCCACAGCCCGCTGAGGGCAGGCAGCGGCATACGGGCGACCGCGACGCGTCCGGGCCGTGCCGCGCGCCAGCGGCGCAGGTACTCGCGTTGCGTGATCGGCTGGGGGTCGACGGCGTTGAACACCTGGCCCGCGGCGGCTGGATTGCGACCGCACTCGGCGAGCAGCGAGGCGGTGTTCTCGACGTAGGTGAGCGGCAGCAGGTTGCCACCGCCGATCAGCAGCACGGCTCGCTCGCCGAGCTCGCGGCCCACGCGGTGCTGGAACTGGCGCTCGCGCCCGTAGACCGTCCCGGGCCGCACGATCACCGTCTCGATGCCGCCGCGGCCCCGGAGGCCGTCGACGGTGCGCTCCTGGAGAAGCTTGGTCCACGCGTAGTCGTCGCGCTGGCCCGGTTCCGGCTCCAGCGGCGTGTCCTCGTCGACGATTGCGCCTGCCGGGAGCTGGTTGAACGCGTAGACGGCGAAGGTCGAAACGTGCACGAAGCGCCCCTTCCAGCCGGCGCGGTCGATCGCCGTAAGCAGGCGCTCGGTGCCGGCCACGTTGACCTCGAACATCGAGCGCCACGGAGGCTGCAGGGATGCGGCCAGGTGATAGACGACGTCGACGCCCTCGAGCTCCTCCGGTTCGAGCGCCCCGTCGCGGCGCAGGTCGGCGGCCACGAGCTCGACGTCGTGGGGCGCGAACGCGCCCTTGTCCGCGCGGGACGGCCGCACGACCGCGGCGACGGCGTCGCCGCGCGAGGCGAGCTCTGAGACGAGGCGGCGGCCGAGGAACCCGCCTGCGCCGGTGACCAGCGCCTTCACAGCTGGTTCTCCGGAGCGAAGAGCGCGGCGACCAGCGTGTTGGCGGCGTCCATCTCGGCGACCGGCACCGGTGGCGGGCCGGAGCCGCGGACGGCGGCATAGAAGCGGTCGAGCAGCGTGCGCAGCCCCTCGAAGTAGTCGTGCCGGGCGGTTGCGACCCGCAGCGCCATGGCGCCCGCGCCCTGGAGCTGGCTGGCGCCCAGGCGCGCGGCGTCGAACAGCCTCCCGATACGGCCGTCGGCCCGACTCACGAAGACGCGCTGGTTGAACACGTCGACCTCGAGCCGCCCCTCGGTCCCGCGCAGGTCGAGCGTGAAGGACGACGGCTGGGCGTGGCTGGTGAGCGTCACCGTGGCGCATGCGTCGCCGACCCCGACCACCGCGCGCAGCTCGTCGTCGGACAGCGACGCGGGGGCGACCCTGCGCCTGCGCGCGCTCACCTCTTGTGGCACCCCGAGGAAGGCCGCGACCATCGATGCGGGATGCGATGCGAAGTTGAACAGCGCTCCGCCGGGCAGCGAGTGGGCGAAGTGCGGCAGGTCTCGATCGGCGTACGGACCGCTGCCGGACCCCACGCCGACGGTCATGCTCACGTCGAGCGCGATCGGCTCGCCGATCGCCCCCGCGCGTCGCGCCTCCAGGCCCTTCAGCACGGAGCGCATGAAGCGGTAGTTGTAGTTCTCGATCAACATGCGGCCGGCGGCCTGCGCGGCGTCGCGCATCTCGGCGTACTCGCTCCAGCTCGTCGCGATCGGCTTCTCGACCAGCACGTGCGCGCCGGCCTCGAGAGCCATCAGTGCCAGCCGGTGATGGGGCCCGGGCGGCGTGAGGATGTGGACGGCGTCTGGCCGCTGCTCCTCGAACATCCGTCCAGCGTCGTCATAGGCCGCGTCGACGCCGAATCGCTCCGCAACCGCGCGCGCGAGCGTCATCGAGAGGTCGCAGACGGCCACCACCTCCACCTCGCGCAGCCAGCGCAGCTTGGCGAGGTGCTCGTCCGCGATCCCCCCCAGGCCGATCAGTGCTGCAGTGGAGCGGGTCATCGGAATCGCGGAATGCCCACCGTCGGGCTGAACGAGGAGGCCGCGGCGCGGCAGTCTACTGCCGGGCCGGTCGGGGTCGGCCGGCCGCGGCGGCGCGTGCACCCCGTGCTGGCCGCCATCGGGATCACGCTCGTCGGCGAGGCCCTCGTCGCCGCAGGCAACGTCGCGCTCTACCGGCTGCTGGCGGTCAAGACCGGGACCCACGGCTTCGCCTCCTACGCGCTCGCCAAGCAGGCCGTGAACCTGCTGTTCCCGGTCGTCACCGTCGGCCTGGTGGGGGGCCTCCCGCGCTACCTCGCGCTGCGTCGTGACACCAACGGCCATCCCTCGAAGGGCGCCTACCTGATCGCCGCGCTCGGCATCAGCGGCACCGTCACGGCCGCCAGCGTGGCCGTTGCCCTGCTCGCGCCCGACGCCACCGCGGCGCTTCTGTTCGGGGGCGACGCCGGCGCGTCGCTGGTGGCCGGTTCCGCCGCCCTGCTCGTCGGCACGGCCGCCTTCTACGTGGCCTTCGGCTACTTCCGCGGCGAGCTGCGGATCACGACCGGCAACGTCCTGCAGGTGCTGGGCGTCGGGCTGCTGCCGCCCGCCCTCGTGCTCGCGCTGCCCAGGGCGAGCATCGCGACGCTGGTCGGGCTGATGGGGCTCGGCCTCGCCGCCATGTCGCTCGCGTCCATCGCCGTTCCCATCGTGAAGGGCGCCGCCGCGGCCCGGGTCCCCGAGCTGCGCGACGCGGGCCGGCGGCTGCTCGACTACGGCGGCCGGCGGGTGCCCGGCGAGATCGCCCAGCTCGCGCTGTTCGCGCTCGTGCCCGTGCTCGCCGCCCACGTCGCGGGGCTGCGCGAGGTCGCTTTCCTGGGCGCCGCGCTGCAGGTGGTCAACCTGCTCGCGCTCACGCTCAACCCGCTCGGAGTCGTGCTGCTCCCCAGCGTGGCGCAGCGCTGGGCCAGCGATCCCGCGCGCACCGCGCGCCAGATCGCCCAGCTCGCGGCGATGGCGCTCCACGTCGGGTTGTTCGCGACGGTCCAGGTGTTCGTCTTCGCGGGCATCGCGCTCGAGGCCTGGCTCGGACCCAATTTCGCCGGCGCCGGTCCGCTCGTGCGGGTGGCGCTGCTCGCCGTCGGCCCGTTCGTCTTCTACCTGGCGATGCGCAGCTCGCTCGACGCGGCCGCCGTGCGCTCCTACAACGCGCGGAGCAACATCGCCGGGCTGGCCGTCTTCGCCGCCGTCGCCGCCGTGCTGCTCGCCCTCGACGTCACCGAGCCCGCGTTCTGCGTCGCGTGGGCCTTCGCGGCCGGGGTCGCCGTCCAGGGCGGCCTCACCTTCTACTTCGTCCGCCGGTTGTTCGGCGTGCGGCTGGCGGATTACGCGCTCGGTCGCGTGCTGCCGCTCGTGGTCTTCACCGCCGCCGCTGCGGTGGCCGCCCGCCCGCTGGTCGCGGGCTCGGGCGCGCGGCTGGTGCTGCTCGCCGCCCTCGAGCTGGTCCTCACCGCGGTCTATCTCGGGGGGCTCGCTGCCTCGCACGTGAGCTGGATCAGCTTTCTGCGGACGCGCGGGCTGAGTCGGGGCTCAAGCTGAGCCGCCGGTGCCTGACCCGTCGCCGGTGGTGACGGTGCGGGCGGCGCGCGCGGCGGTCTTCAACCTCTTCTTGTACGCGCGCTTCGCCGCCTTGCAGCGCTTGGCGGCCTTGGCGAGCTGCCGGCGGCGCTTGGCCGGCTTGCGGCTGAGGCGCTTGGGCGTGGCGCAAGCGCGGCGGAGGGCCGCGCGCAAAGAGGCCTTCGCCGAGATCGGCCTGCCGTTCCCCGAGGGCGATGCCGCGGCGGCGGCGGTCGGGGCCGACGAGGCCGCTGCCGACCTGGTCGGCGAGGCGGCGGTCGAGGGCGAAGCGGCGATCGTCGCGGGCCCGGTGGGCGGCGCCGTGGTCGCCGTCGAGGTCGACTTCGGGGGCGCCGCGCCGGCCTGCTCGTAGAACGGGTAGGGCCCCGCGAACAGCTCGGCGCGGTCATAGTCGTAGCCGACCGTCTCGTACGGGGTGGCGCCGGGGCCGACGAGCCCCATGTCCTGCAGGAACAGGTCGCCCTGCGCCTTCGCGACCGCACCGGTGTTCGAGACCTCGTAGGTGTCGCCGGGCTCGACGGTCACCGGCCGGTCGAGCCGCCCGCGCGCGATCCCGGTGCCGAGCCATGCCGTGCGCCCGGTCTGGCCGGTGCGCGTGTTTCGGACCGTGACCACCCCTACCTGGCTGCCGACCGGCGCGTAGCCGCCGGCCTCGGTGAGCACGGCCCGTCGCGGGACGCTCTTGACCCGCAGCGTGTACCGGCCGGGCGACGAGCCATCGGGATACGCCATGTAGGGCTGGTTGGACCGCAGGCGCGAGCTGCCGGCCTCCTGCCACGCGTACCACGGCAGGCGCGTGCCCATGTCGCTGGTCTCCGAGCCGACGTAATCGCCGGGGATCCACGGCCCGCCTCCGCCGACCTCGCGGCCCCAGTGCCAGCTCGCGCCGGAGTCCCACGTCCACGCGACGACCTCGCGCGGATCGAGTCCGGCGATGGCCCCGCGCGCGTTGGGATCCAGGGTGTTGCGCCCGTTCGGCCCGGCCTCCGACGCCTTGACCACGGGCGAGTTGAACGACACGTAGTTCATGCGCGGGTCGGGGTCGACGTTCTGGTAGACGACCCAGTACGGGGTCCCGCCGCGCAGCGGGACTCCGCCGAAGTTCACGTAGACCAGGCCGGGGCGATCGCCGATCCCGAACTCCGCCTTGGTCTGCTTCCAGCGTTCGACCGGGGAGAAGGTCTCCTCGGCCAGGACGTTCGCGAGGTCGGGCGTGCCGTCGGCCTTCATCGCGACCAGCCGCGCGCGCACGATGCCGCCGTCGCCGTGGGCGTAGTCGATGCGCCCCCTCCCGGGCGTCCAGTTTGCCGGAAGGTTGTTCGGAGCGGGCGGCGCACCGTAACCCTTGTCCAGGACGCGGGAGCGGATCTCAACCGGAGCGGGGCGGTTGGCCGATTCGGTGTACACGCCCTCCATGTTGAATCCGGTGAACAGCCGCTGCAGGCGCGTGTCGTGGTCGATGACGAATCGCATCGCCCAGATGCGGTTGGGGCCGTCCTGGTCGCGCGCGCCGTTGAGGTTGTACAGGCCGATGGGAATGTCGCGCGCGGCGTTCGCGACAGGCGCCGCGAGCAGAAGGACGACGAGCGCGACGAGCGGGATCGCTCCGAATGCTCGTGCCTGCCGCGTCGCGCCCATCTCTGCGTTCTTCGTCGCGCGCGCGAGGGGCTGCGAGCGCGAGGGGGCGGGGGTGGACGTTCGATCGATGGCTCCCGAATCCGGGATTTAGCGTGGAGGGCCGCCGCACGACCGCTGCAGCACGAGCCGCCGCGAGCCTGCCGGCCGGCGTCGCCGCGAATTCGACGATCCCAGCCACGTCTCCGCGCAGGGAGGCCGAGGTCCGGGAGCTCCGCGCGGCGCAGCCGGTCCTCGTCAGCGTCATCGTGCCGGTGCGCGACGAGGCCGCCGTGATCCGCCAGACCGGGCCGAGGATCGTCGGCCAGCGCACCGACGGGCCGGTCGAGTTCCTGCTCGTCGACGGCAGGTCCAGCGACGGCACGCGCGAGGTGCTCGAGGAGCTCGCCGAGCGCGACCCGCGCGTCAGGCTGCTGGACAATCCCGCCGGCGACCTGGCCGGCGCGCTGCAGACCGGGCTGAAGCACGCGCGCGGTGAGTTCGTCTCGAAGATGGACGCGCACACCTTCTACGCGCCCGACTACCTACAGGTCGGCATCGACCGTCTGCGCCGCGGCGACGTGGACTGGGTCAGCGGACCTCCGATGCCGTTCGGGGTCGACCGCGGCTCCCGGCGCGTCGCGACCGCGCTCGGGACGCGCATGGGCGTCGGCGGGTCGCGCAAGTGGGCGACGAGCTTCGACAACGGAGCGCCCGACGAGATCGAGCTCGACACCGGCGTCTTCTGCGGTGTCTGGCGCAGGTCGACGCTCGACGCGATCGGCGGCTGGGACCGCGACTGGCCGACCAACGAGGACTCGGAGCTGGCCGCGCGCTACCTCGCCGGCGGCGCGCGCATCCTGTGCCTCAAGGGCATGGGCGCGCGCTACGTTCCCCGCAGCACCCTCAAGGGCCTGGCGCGGCAGTACTGGCGCTACGGCTACTACCGCGCCAAGACCGCGCGCCGGCATGCCAACAGCATGCGCCGCTCCCACCTGCTTCCCGTCGCCGTGGTGCTGATACCGCTTCCCGCGCTGCTGCCCGGCGCCGCCGGCAAGAAGCTCGCGCTGCTGGGCGTGGGCACCTATCTGACCGCGGTCGTCGCCGCTTGCCTGGGCGCCGCCCGCGGTGCACGCGGCGAGCTGATCGCGCTGCCCGCCGTGCTCGTGGTCCTGCACTGCTCGTGGGGCGCCGGCTTCGTCGCCGGCTCGATGCGCTTCGGTCCTCCCCTCGGTGCGATCCGCGCGCTGCTGCGGCGCCCCCCGAAGAGCGCCTAGATGCTGCAGCCGGGCGCGGCTTCGCCGCTCGAGACCCTCAAGCGCACCGAGCACCCCGCGGCCCGGCACATGCTGCTGCGCGCGCGCGGCTACCTGCACGGGATCGCGCGCGGGCACGTCGTCCGCCGGCAGGTGATCGCGCGCTACCTCGCCGAGGCGCGGACGCCGGCCGTGCACTTCGGCGCCGGCCCCAAGCGGATCGAGGGCTGGCTCAACGCGGACCTGATCTCCGGCGACGTGTACGTCGACCTCGAGCGGCGCCTGCCGTTCCCGGACGGAAGCATGGCCTACGCCTTCGGCGAGCACGTGATCGGGTCGCTCTCCGAGTCGGCCGGCGTCTTCCTGCTGGGTGAGCTGAACCGCGTGCTGCGCCCGGGCGGCGTGCTGCGGGTGACGACGCCCGACCTGCGCAAGCTGATCGCGCTCTACGAGGACGAGAGCCCGGTGGTCGGCCGCACCGAGTACCTGCGCTATCTGGACGGCGAGACGGGCAAGGAGCACGCGACGCCGTGCCAGGCCTTCAACGACGCCGTGCGGCTGTGGGGCATCCGCTACACATACGACGAGGAGGACCTCGCCGCGAAGCTCGCCGACGCCGGCTTCGTCGACGTGGAACGCGTCGAGCCGGGTGACAGCCGCCACGAGCACCTGCGCGGGCTCGAGCGCCACGGCGAGCCGTGGGTGAACCGCGCCGAGGCGCTGACGATGGAGGCCGTCCGGCCTTAGCCCGGGTGACCGCTCGCGCGAGCGGGTAGGCTGGCCACAGTGGAGAGGCGGGCCATGATCCTAGTCCTGGCGGTGGCGGCGCTCGCCGCGCTGCTGCCGGCGACGCCCGCCGCATCCGCGCCCACGCCGGCGGAGGCGCAGGCGCTGGCCCGCGAGGCCTACGTCTACGGCTTCCCGCTGCTCGAGTTCCTGCGCGTGCGCCGGACCGAGACCAGCGTCCGCTGTCCCGACGGCAAGGGCAACGGGCCGATCAACACCTTCTCCAACGCGAAGAGCTTCGCCACGCCCGCCGACCGCACGGTGGTCGCGCCCAACGTCGACACGCTGTACTCGATCGCGCAGCTCGACCTCGGCAAGGGGCCGATCGTGCTGTCGCATCCCGACATGGGCAGCCGCTACTTCGTCTTCGAGCTGCTCGACCCCTACACGAACGTCGTCGGCTACGTGGGCACGCGCACCACGGGCAGCGACGCCGGCCGCTTCGCGATCACCTGGACCAGGGGCCCCGCGAGCGCGCGCAAGCGCATCCCCGGGACGACCAGGTTCAAGTCGAAGTACCGGCGCCTGTGGGTGATCGGCCGCACGCTGGCCAGCGACAAGGCCGACCAGAAGGTCGCCTACAAGCTGATGAAGCGCTACAGCCTCTCGCAGCCGGGCGGGGGCAAGCGCAAGCTTCGCTCCTGCCAGCCCGGGTCGCCCGTCGAGGCCAAGACGCCGACCGGGCTGGCCTTCCTCGACGCGCTCGGCAAGGCGCTGGCCCAGAACCCGCCGCCCGCGCGCGACAAGGACATACTCGACCGGCTGGCGACGGCCGGCATCGGGCCGGGCATGTACCCGACGCGCGAGGGCCTGCCGGCCGACGTGCTCGACGCCCTGGGCGCCGGCGTCGACGCCGAGGCGGCGGCGCTGCCCGCCCGCGCGCGCGGGAACGCGCTCGTGCAGGCGCAGGCGAACGGCGGCTGGCTCGTCCTCAACTCGCGCGTCGGCGCGTACGGCAAGGACTACGAGCTGCGCGCCGTCGTCGCCACCGTGGGGCTCGGCGCCAACACCCAGGACGAGGCCATCTACCCCGTAGGGCTGACCGACCCCAGCGGCGCGTTGTTCTCGAGCGCCCGCCGCTATCGCCTGACCTTCACCAAGGACCAGATCCCGCCCGCGCGCGCCTTCTGGTCGCTGACGATGTACGACTTCTCGGGCTACCTCGTGCCCAACGCGGCCAACCGCTACGCGATCGGCGACAGCCATCCGCCGCTCGTCAAGCGCAGCGATGGCTCGGTGGTGGTCGCGATCCAGCGCGACAAGCCCACCGAGTCAGACGTCAACTGGCTGCCCACCCCGGCCAGCGGCGGCTTCAGGCTCAACCTACGGCTCTACGAGCCCGAGCCCAGCGCGCTGAACGGCACCTGGAAGCCCCCGCCGGTCGAGCCGCTCCCGTAGGGGCGGGACCGGCTACGCCGCCTCGAGCGGCCGCAGCTCCTCGGCGTAGGAGACCGAGTGGCGCTGCAGCGTGCCGTCGGGCTCGACCAGGTAGGCGCCCATGCGCCACAGCGGCGGCGAGTAGGCGTGAAGCGTGACGGCCGGGCCGCCGCCCGTGTGGCGAACGCGGTGGATGTCGTGGGCCGCGAAGTCGAACGACGCGCCGGGGCCGAGCTCGCGGCCGACGGGACCGCCACCCACCGCCAGGCGCTCCTCGCGCACGCGCCCCTCGACCACCGCCACGGCGCCGGCGGAGGTGTCGTGGTCGTGGAAGCCGGTGTCCTGGTCGTCCATCCAGCAGATCAGCCACAGCGACAGGTGCTCGTCGCGCAGTAGCTCCTCGTAGACGCGCTGGTCGCGGTCGTGGGTCACGAGCCCCCGCCACAGCTCCGGCTGGCGGGCGAGGCGGTCGACCAGCGCGCGCAGCTCGGAGCGCTCCAGGTCGCGCCCCGGGGGGTGGTCCAGAGTCATGCCGGCACCGCCGCGCGGCCGAGTAGCCGCGCCGGGTTGCGCTCGCGCAGCGAGCGTTCGACGGCCTCACCGAGCGCCGAGCTGTCGGGCGGCTCGACCACCGGGCGATCCGAGCCGTGGACGAGCTGGTCAACGCCGACGATGCGGAGCATCGCGTCGATCGCCCGCGGCCCGTAGGACGAGGTGTCGTAGAAGGTCAGGCGGTCGACCGTGCGGCCGGCCGGGCCGCCGCGCGCGGCGAGCCGCTCCTGGTGGAGCGGGGCGAGCCCGGCGAGCATCGCGAAGGAGACGCGCAGCGAGGGGAAGGCGGGGCGGCCGACGGCGAGGAACGCGTGCCATGCGGCGTTCATCCCCGCGACGTAGCCGGTCAGCGCGGGCCACCACTCCGGCGCGCACGAAGCGGCGAGCGCGTCGGAGCAGGGCGCGGGCCCGGGGTGGACGAGCAGCGGGGCGCCGCGTTCCTCGAGGCGCTCGAGCAGCCCGGCGCAGCGGGCCACGCCGGCGAACGAGCCCAGCGCGCACGCCGGCAGGCACAGCCCGGCGGCGCCCGCGTCCAGCGCGGCGTCGAGCTCCGCGGGATCGGGGTCGTCGAGCGCCACCGCGGCCCACCACCCGAAGGCGTCGCCGAGCTCGCGCATGCCGTCGAGGTGGGCCGCGAGCAGCGACTCGGCCTCGCCCCGCGGCAGCGACTCGATCCCGAGCGGGCAGGAGGGGGCGATCAGCGCGCGGTCCAGGCCGTCGCGGCGCACGAGCGCCCCGCGGCGGGCGAGGTCGCCCGCGTCGGGCGGCAGCTCGGCGTCCGGCTCACCCTCGACGCGCACGATCCAGCCGCCGCGCGAGGCGATCACGCGCGGCGCGCTGCGGCGCGCCGACAGGGCGCCGAGCAGCGGCTCGGTCCACAGGTGCTGGTGTACGTCGATGGCGGTCATCGGAGTGGTGAGCCGCTTCTCGGGCGCGCGCCCGCCACGCGAGCGACGGTCGTGTCGGGGCGAAAGAGAACTGATTCAGTTGACAATATACCATGCAAATCCCGAGCAGGTTTCACACCTTTGCCCGGTCAGGTGTACGGTTGTCGCAGCGGCCGTCCGTCCCGGCCGACAGTCCCCCGTCCCGGAGGAGCGCCATGGCTTCGCTCAAGCCCGATCCGACCTTCTACCCGTCGCCGGCCGACGCGGCGAACGCGCCCCCCGAAGAGCTCGCGTACGTCGTCACGCTGAACACCGGCACCAACGGCGACGCCGCGCCCGACGCGCTCTCGGTGCTCGACCTGCAGGACGGGTCCTCGACGTACGGTCAGCTAGTCGGGCGGCTGGACATGCCCAATGTCGGCGACGAGTTGCACCACTTCGGCTGGAACGCCTGCTCGTCGGCGCTGTGCCCGTGGGCGGCGCACCCGCACGTCGAGCGGCGCTACCTGCTCGTGCCGGGCATCCGGTCGTCGCGCATCCACGTGGTCGATGTCAAGGGCGACCGACACCATCCGTCGCTGGCCAAGGTCATCGAGCCCGAGGAGGTGTTCGGCAAGGCCGGCTACAGCCGCCCGCACACGGTCCACTGCGGCCCCGACGGGATCTACGTCAGCGCGCTCGGCAACCCCTCGGGCGACGGGCCGGGCGGCGTGTTCCTGCTCGACCACGAGTCCTTCGACGTCAAGGGCGCGTGGGAGGACGACCGCGGCCCGCAGGAGCTCGCCTACGACGTCTGGTGGCACCTGCTCGACGGCACCGTGATCACGAGCGAGTGGGGGACGCCGAAGATGATCGAGGACGGGCTCGTCGGCGAGCTGCTGCTCGGCAACCGGTACGGCCACCGCCTCCACGTCTGGGACCTGGAGAAGCGCCGCCACCGCCAGGCCATCGACCTGGGCGCGGAGAACCAGATGGTGCTCGAGCTGCGCCCGGCGCACGATCCGCGCAAGACCTACGGCTTCGTCGGTGTGGTCACCAACACCTCCGATCTGTCTGCCTCGGTGTGGCTGTGGAGCAAGGGCGACGACGGCTCCTACGCGGCCGAGCAGGTGATCACGATCCCGCCCGAGCCGGCCGAGGCCGACCAGCTCCCCGAGATCCTCAAGCCGTTCGGGGCCGTGCCGGCGCTGGTCAGCGACATCGCGCTGTCGGTCGACGACCGCGATCTCTACGTCTCGTGCTGGGGGACGGGGGAGCTCAAGCGCTTCGACGTCTCCGACCCGCGCAAGCCGCGCGAGACCGGTTCGGTCCGCCTCGGCGGGATCGTCGAGCGCGCGGCGCACCCGGCCGCCGGGCAGCTCAACGGCGGCCCGCAGATGGTGGAGGTCAGCCGCGACGGGCGCCGCGTGTACCTGACCAACTCGCTCTACGCGTCCTGGGACGCGCAGTTCTACCCCGCGGGGATCGACGGCTGGCTGGTCAAGCTCGACGCTCCCGCGGGCGGCGGGCTGAGCCTCGACCCGGACCTGTTCGTGCCGTTCAAGGGCGAGCGGCCGCACCAGGTCCACCTCGAGGGCGGCGACGCCTCGTCTGACTCCTACTGCTTCCCGGCCAACGGGAAGTAGGGAGGAGGAACGGGAGGGGGAGTCGCCGTGCACGGCGCGTGGCCGTGGATCCTGATGGCCCTGCTGGGCGCCTACCACGGCGTCAACCCGGCGATGGGCTGGCTGTTCGCGGTGAACCTGGGGCTGCAGGACGGCGGCCGGCGCGCGGTCCTGCGGGCGCTGCCGCCGATCGCGCTCGGCCACGAGGCGGCGATCGCGCTGGTGGTGGCGCTGGTGCTCGTGCTCGGCGTCGTCGCCGATCCCGCGGCGCTTCACGTCGGCGCCGCCGTCGTGCTGATCTCGTTCGGGATCTTCCGCTTCGCCAAGCCGCGCGCGCACCCGCGCTGGGTCAAGGCGCGGGTCAACGGCCGCGAGCTCACGCTGTGGTCGTTCCTGATGTCGAGCGCCCACGGCGCCGGGCTGATGGTCGCGCCCGTGCTCATCGGGGCCGGCACGGCCGACGCCCGCGCGCAGGACCACGCGCTGTCGGACATGCGCCTCGACGTGCTCTCGATCCCCCAGAGCGCGCTGGCGGTGGCGCTGCACGTCGGCGCGATGCTGCTCGTCATGGGGCTGGTGGCGGTGGCCGTTTACGAGTTGTGGGGCGTCCGCATCCTGCGCTCGGCGTGGGTCAACACGGATGCGCTGTGGGCGGGAACGTTCGTCGTCGCGGGCCTCGTGACGCTGATCAGCTGACGGTGCGGCGGCAGCCGACCGCCGACCGGCTGAGCGCCGGCCGGCGGTCGGGACTGCGGCCTTCAGGCCCCAGCTCGGGAGGCGGGCTCGCCCGCCACCCGAGAGGGACCCCTCGTTGGTTGTCGAACTACAGCGGGAGCTCCAGCAGCCCTCCCAACTGCAGCGCGTTGCCGTTGCCCTTCTGGCGGTTGCCGGTGCTGGCGTCGCCGCCGTTGCCGCCGGTGGAGCTGGCCGAGCCGCCATTGGCGTAGTTGTCGCCCTGGCTCGTGCTCGACTGGTTGTTCTGCTCACCGCCGCCCGGGGGCTTGGGGCCACCGGGGCCGCCCTTCGGACCGCCGGACGGGGGCCTGTCCCCGCACGGGTCGCCGTAGCCGCCCTTCGGGCCGCCGGGGCCGCCCTTGGGGTCGCCGGGGCCGCCCTTCGGGCCGCCGACCGGGGGCTTCTCCCAGCCGACGCTGAGGTTGCCCTGGTTGGTCCTGGCGGAGTTGCCGGCCTCGCCGCCGTTGGCGTACGAGCTGGCGTCGCCGCCGTTGCCGCCGGTGGCGGGTCCGCTGGTGGCGGTGGTGTCGCCGCCGATTGCGGTCGGCGCGGGGGAGGGCTTGCCCTTCCCCTTCCCGTCTCCGGGCCCGCCCCCGATGACGGTCGGGAGCCCCGAGAAGGGCGCCACGACGACGGCGTTGCCGTTCAGCATCTGGGTGTTTCCGGTGCTGGCGTCGCCGCCGTTGCCGCCGGTGGAGGTGGCCGAGCCGCCGTTGGCGTTGTTGTCGCCCTGGCTGGTGCTCGACTGGTTGCTCTGCTGTGCGCCGCCCGGCTGAGGCCTGCCCCAGCCGATGCTGACCGCGCCGAGGCTGAGGTTGCCCTGGTTGGTCTTGGCGCTGTTGCCGGCGTCGCCGCCGTTGGCCTCCGAGCCGGCGTTGCCGCCGTTGCCGCCGGTGGCGGGTCCGCTGGTGGCGGTGGTGTCGCCGCCGATTGCGGTCGGCGCGGGGGAGGGCTTGCCCTTCCCCTTCCCGTCTCCGGGCCCGCCCCCGATGAGGGTCGGGAGCCCCGAGAAGGGCGCCACGACGACGGCGTTGCCGTTCAGCACCTGGGTGTTTCCGGTGCTGGCGTCGCCGCCGTTGCCGCCGGTCGAGGTGGCCGAGCCGCCGTTGGCGTAGTTGTCGCCCTGGCTCGTGCTCGACTGGTTGCTCTGCCCACCGCCGAACGGGGGCTTGGGGCCGGGCTTGGGGCCCTGACCACCGGGGCCACCGCCCGGACCGCTGGGCTCGTCGCCCTTCGGGCCGGGTCGGCACTCGCACCCCTTCGGGCCATCGCCCTTCGGGCCGCGCGGGCCGTCGCCCCTGGGACCGTCGCCCTTGGGGCCGTGGGGCCCGTCGCCCTTCGGACCGCCGACGCTGACGTTGCCCTGGTTGGTCCAGGAGCGGTTGCCGGCGTCGCCGCCGTTGGCCTCCGAGCCGGCGTTGCCGCCGTCCCCGCCGGTGGCGGGTCCGCTCGTGGCCGTGGTGTCGCCACCCTGGGCACGACCCGAGCCGCCGAGCGCGACACCGTTGCCGTTGCCCTTCTGGGTGTTGCCGGTGCTGGCGTCGCCGCCGTTGCCACCGGTCGAGCTGGCCGAGCCGCCATTGGCGTAGTTGTCGCCCTGGTCGGTGCTCGACTGGTTGCTCTGCGACCCGCCCGAGCCGCCCCCGTACGAGGCGTTGCCCTGGTTGGTCGTGGCGCTGTTGCCTGCCTCGCCGCCGTTGGCGTACGAGCTGGCGTCACCGCCGTTGCCGCCGGTCGCGGGGCCACTGGTGGCGGTGGTGTCACCGCCCGAGGCCACGCTGCTCGGCGGCGGCGCACCGCCGCCTGGCGGCGGTCCTCCGTTGCCCTCCCCGGCGCTTGCTGCCGCCGGGCAGGCTGCCAACGCTGCAGCGGTCGATGCCGCTATCAGCGCACGCGTGAGCTTGCGCATTTGCGCTCCTCTCCTGCGTTGGTTTGCGTTGTCGGATTCGCCCAGGCGCGCGCGACTGCTCGCGCTCAGGCGATCACTGCATTCGCAACGTCAGGTCGGAGCTAGCCGGGGCGGTCGGGACCGTCCAGGAATGGTGCGGCGCGCGGCTCGGTCGCCTGGGGCGACACGCGCCTACCCACTCCTACGAAGAACGGGAAGAGGAAGCCGGCGATCAGGGCCAAGCCGATCGCCATGGCGGACACGCTCGATCCGGCGAAGCCGATGCCCGAAGCCGGCGGGAAGCTCGGCGCGCACGGGCAGCCGGAGGGCTTGGATGGCGCCTGCCGCTCGGAAGTGGCTCCGCGCGCGCCGTCCAGCGCGGACGCGGGCTGCAATGGCTCGAGGGAGAGGGCGTCCGTAGAGACGGCGGCGCTCTGGCGAACGGAGCGCGAGAGGCCGGCGGACGGGGCCGCGAGCGGGCGCCCGACGGCCGGAAGCGACGCGCCGGGCGCCTCGCCGGGAAGGCCGGCGAGAGCCGGCGGAAGCGCCTGCGAGCTGGGCGAGGCCGCGAACGCCGAGCCGCCCGGCGCCCAGCCGCGCGGCGCCGGGACGGGCTTCGGCAAAAGCGTGACGCCGCCGAGCGGCCCCCCCGTCGAGCCGCCCGCGGCCTTTCCCCCGCTGCCCGAAGTCACGTCGCCGCCAAGCGCTCCCCCGATGCTCCCGACGACCGAGAGCCCGCCCCGCACGACCGGGGCCACGAGCCGCGGGAGCTGGCCCGTCGCGGTCGCGACCTGGCCGGCGATGCCCGTGGCGAGCTCGACGGTGCGCGAGGCGGCGCCGGCGACCTGGGCGGTGGTCCGCGCCACCACACGGGTGACCGCCGCGGTCGTCTGGCCGACGTTCCGGGTGGTCTGGCGGACGGCGTTCGCCAGCTTGTCCGTGGTCTGCCCGACGGCGGCGGTCGTCGCGGCGGTGGTCTCGCGGACGGACTTCGTGACCTTCTGCGTCGTGTCCTGGACCGCCGCGCCGAGCTTCTCGGTCGTAGCGCTGACGGTGCGGGTGACGCCGTCGCCCGCCTTGCCGACGGTGCTCGTGACCGTGTCGGCGGTCTGCTGGACGGCGCCGGTGGTCCGGGTGCTCGCCCGCGCGACCGCCTCGGTCGTGCGGGTCGTGGTCTGCCGGACGGCGTCGGTCGTGCTGCCGGTGCTCTGCTCCACCGCGCCGCCGGCCTGGCTGGTCGTCTGCCCGACGGCGCTGCCGGCCTGGCTGGTCGTCTGCTGGACGGCGCTGCCGGCTTGGCTCGTCGTCTGCTGCACTGCGCCGGTGGTCTGCTGCACGGCGCCGGTCGTCTGCTGGACCGCGCCGCCGGCCTGGCCGGTCGTCTGCTGCACCGCTCCCGTCGCCTGCCGGGCCGTGGACGCCACGTTCGAGAGCAAGCCGCCGCCGTTGCCCGCCCACGCAGCCGCAGGCAGCAGGAGGCTCGCGATGACGGCGATCAGGAGTGTTAGGCGGGCGCGCACACGGGAAGGTAAGACGGTCGACACTCCGTAATGAAGTGCTCCAAACTCCCTAAAGCCGGTAGTTATACGCCTACGACATTCGCCTAGTCAAGGCCCATCCAACTAAAGTCCGGCGCGCTGGAGATAGCGAGCCGCCGCCGGGAGCTAACCCCTTCCCCGATCGACGAGCCGCGGAGGCCCACGCCCAGGGACATAGGCGCCCCGGACGGAGCGCGGCGCCCCGCTCCGCCGGTGGCAGCCCGTCAGCTACGCTGCGCCCTGCCGGGCAGGAGAGAGATGGTCGAGCGAGGCGCGACCCCCCGCATACCGGAGTTTCGCAAGCGCGTCCTGCGCGCGCTGCGTGCAATGACGACTCCGCTGCTCCCCGACGACTACCTCGCGCTCATGGACCCGCGCTGGTCCACGCGCGAGCTGACCGGCACGATCGTCGAGATCCGGCCCGAGGCGCCCGACGCCGCCACGGTCGTCATCCGACCAGCTTCCCCTGGGGCCGGCCGCCATCCTCGAGGCGATCCGCAAGGGCACGAAGTCCGGGGAGCGGCCCAAGGCACCGCCCTACCACGCGCCCTACGAGCCGCCGGCCGAGGCGCCGACGGTGCCCAGCGTCGAGGGCCCCGTGCCGGCGTTCCCGTGACCGAGCGCCGCGGAGCGGGAGGATGAGCGAGGCCGAGGAGTCGCGCGGCCTCTCCGCCCCCGGGCTCGGGAACCTGGTCCGCGGGGCGGGGCAGGCGGTCGCCGGCCTGGCGCGCGGCTTGCTGCCCAGCTTCAGCCCCAGCTCACTCGACGACCGTGATCCCGACTACGCGCGCGAGGTGCTCCCCGCGCTCTGGCTGCTGGCCAGCGCCTGGTACCGCGGCGACGTGCGCGGGCTCCACCACGTGCCGCGCGAGGGGCCCGTGCTCCTGGTCGGCAATCACACCGGCGGCTCGCTCGCCCCTGAGGTGTTCGTGTTCACGCTCGCCTTCTCGAGCTTCTTCGGCGTCGAGCGGCCCTTCTACCAGCTGGCCCACCGTCTGGTGGTCAACGGGCAGACCGGAGCCCTGCTGCGCCGCTTCGGGACCATCGAGGCCGACCCGCGCAACGCCGAGCTGGCGCTGAGGGCGGGCGCCGCGGTGCTCGTGTTCCCGGGCGGCGACCACGAGGTCTTCCGCCCGAGCTGGGAGTCGGCGAAGGTCGACTTCGGCGGGCGCAAGGGCTGGCTGCGCCTGGCCCTGGCCAACGACGTGCCGGTCGTGCCGGTGGTGACGATCGGCGGCCAGGAGACCGCGCTCTTCCTCACCCGCGGCGAGCGGCTGTCGTCGCTGCTGGGCCTCGACCGGCTGCTGCGGCTCAAGACGCTGCCGATCGTGATCGCGCCGCCCTTCGGACTCAACAGCGTGCTGCCGACCTGGATCCCGCTCCCGGCGAAGGTGACGATCCAGGTGCTCGAGCCGATCGACCTCAAGGAGCGCTACGGCGAGGACCCGGACCTCCAGGAGGTCTACGACGACGTCCTCGCCCACATGCAGGACGTTCTGAGCGAGCTGCAGCGCGAGCGCCGCCTCCCCGTCCTCGGATGAGGCTCGAGGAGCGGATCAGGATCGCCGCGGATCCCGAGCGGGTGTGGCCGCTCGTGTCCGACCCGCGCGTGATCTCGCGCTGGATGGGCGGGGCGCTGTGGGTGGAGGCCGAGTCCCCGGACACCCCGCCCGGGCCTCGCGTCCGCTACCGCGTGCTGCTGCACGTTGCCGCCGCCCAGGTCGGCGGCAACGTGGAGATCGTCGACTTCGAGCCGCCGCGCGAGTTCTCGTGGGCGTCGGTCTCGGGGCTGGAGCACCGGCTGCGGCTGCGCCTGCGGCCCGACCCGCCCCACGGGACGATCCTGACTCTGCGCTTCGCGTACAACTCGCCCGGACCGCTCGGGCTTGTGGCCGACGTCGCGGCGCTGCCGCAGATCCGCGGCACGATGCGCGGCGCGCTCGAGGCGATCAAGCGCGAGGCCGAGGGCGCGGGCGCACCTGCGCCTCGGGGGCCGGACCCGGTCCGCTGGCTGGCCAACGAGCTGGGCAACGTGCGCGTCCTCGCCGAGGCGGGGCTGGTGGCGCCGATGCGCCCCGACAAGCTCGCCCGCGCCGGGCTCGCGCTGCGGGCCTACGGACCGACGCTCGGGGCCGGCGCCGCGGCGGGCGCCGCGCGCTACGGCGACGACGCGATGCTCGTCGACGAGCGCGGCACGGTGAGCTGGAACGAGCTCGATCGCACCACCGACGCGATCGCCGCCGGCCTCTCGGACTTCGGCGTGCGCGAGGGCGACGCGATCGGCCTGATGGCGCGCAACCACCGCGGCTTCGTCCAGGCGGCGGTCGCAACGGCGAAGCTCGGCGCCGACGTGCTGCTGCTCAACACCGCCTTCGCCGCGCCTCAGATCGTGGACGTCTGCCGCCGCGAGCGGCCGGCGGCGCTGATCGGCGACGAGGAGTTCCAAGAGCTCCTCGCTCCGGCGGGCCGCGGGCGCAGGCGGATCCTGTCCTGGCGCGACGGCGGGCATTCGCGGCTCACCACGCTCGACGAGCTCGCGCAGCGGTTCGCAGGCGCGCGCGTCGCGCCGCCCGGGCGCCATGGCCGGATCACGATCCTGACCTCGGGGACGACCGGCACGCCGAAGGGCGCGAGCCGCGGTGTGGGCGACGCCGGCCTGGCGGCGCCCGCGTCCTTCCTGTCCCGCGTTCCGCTGCGCGCGCGCATGCGGACGATGCTCGCCGCGCCGCTGTTCCACGCGTGGGGGCTGAGCATGTTCGGGATGGGGCTGTCGCTGGGCGCGACGTTCGTCCTTCACCGGCGCTTCGATCCCGAGGCCACGCTCGCGGCGATCGAGGAGCACGGCTGTGAGGCGCTGATCGTCGTGCCGGTGATGCTGCAGCGGATCCTCGAGCTGCCCGAGGACGTGCGCAGCCGCTACGACACCTCGTCGCTGCGGGTGGTCGCGGCGTCGGGCTCGGCGCTGCCCGGCGACCTCGCGAGCCGCTGGATGGACGCGTTCGGCGACAACCTCTTCAACATCTACGGCTCGACGGAGGTCGCCAACGCGACCATCGCCACCCCCGCGGACATGCGCGGCGCCCCGGGCACGGCGGGCAAGCCGCCGCGCGGGACGGTGGTCAAGCTGCTCGACGAGCACGGGGTCGAGGTCCCGCAGGGCGAGACCGGCCGCATCTTCGTCGGCAACTCGATGCTGTTCGAGGGCTACACGGGCGGCGGCGACAAGGACCGCATCGGCGCGCTGATGTCCTCGGGCGACGTCGGGCGCCTCGACGAGGCCGGCCGCCTGTTCGTCGAGGGCCGCGACGACGACATGATCGTCTCGGGCGGCGAGAACGTGTTCCCCAAGGAGGTCGAGGACCTGCTCGCCCGCCACCCCGCCGTCGTCGAGGCGGCCTGCGTCGGCGTGCCCGACGAGCAGTTCGGGCAGCGACTGCACGCGTTCGTCGTCAAGCGGGCGGGCGCGGACGCCACGGAGGACGAGCTGAAGGCGTACGTGCGCGAGAACCTCGCGCGCTTCAAGGTCCCGCGCGCGATCACGTTCGTCGACGAGCTGCCGCGCAACGCCACGGGCAAGATCCTCAAGCGCGAGCTCGCCGCGCGGGCGTGAGCGAGCTCGCCGAGCGGGTGTGAACGAGCTCGCCGAGCGGGTGTGAGCGAGCCGCCGCTGGTCTGCGAGCGGCGCGACGGCGTCGTTCTCCTGACCCTCAACCGCCCGGCCAAGCGCAACGCGCTGTCGATCGAGCTGCGCGAGATGCTGGCGGCCGCGGTCGCGGATTCGGTCGCGGACGAGGACGTGGGCTGCCTGGTCCTGACGGGCGCGGGCAGCGCCTTCTGCTCAGGGATGGACACGACGCAGTTCGGTGGCGATCGCGCGCACCGCGAGCGCCTGGTGAGCTCGAGCCGGGCGGCGTTCGAGGCCGTCGCGCTGTGCCCCAAGCCGGTAGTGGCGGCGGTCAACGGGCCTGCGATCGCAGGCGGCTTCGCGCTCGCCCTGCACTGCGACATCCGCGTCGCGGCGACCACGGCGACGCTCGGCTTCCCCGAGATCGGCCGTCACATCCCGCCGGCGTTCGCAGCCGCGAGCGCCGCCCTGCCTCCGGCACTCGCGCGCGAGCTGTGCCTCACCGGCCGCGTGCTGGACGCCACCGAGGCCCACCGCCTCGGCGCGGTCAGCGAGGTCCATCCGCCCGACGCGCTCCTCCCGCGAACACACGAGCTCGCCGCCGGAATCGCCGCGTCGCCGCGCGCCGCGGTGCTCATGACGAAGGCCCGAATCCTCAGCGACGGCGAGACGACCTGGCGCCGCGCGCTCGACCGCGAAGGCCGCGAGCTCGAGCGGGCGCTGCTCGGTTCCTGAAGCGCCGAGCCTACGTCCCGGCTCCCAACCCGCCAGGATCCCCACCCGTGCCCTCCCTCCGCCGCCTGCGCCCGTCCGCGCGCCACCCGCCCAGGCCCGACTTCTCGCGCGAGGTCGAGCCGCGCGGCCCGGAGGGGACACCGGCCACCGACCGCCTGTACTCGCGGCTCGGGGCCGGCGCGCAGGAGGCCGTCGCGGCGGCGCTGGACGAGGACGAGGCGCGCGCGTGGAGCCTGGCCGGCGCACGCGAGCGCCGTTCGCTGACACTCGCCTTCGGCGTCCACCACGAGCTTCCCGAGGTCCTGGAGCCCACCGGCCTCTCGGCCGCCGCGCCGCCCCAGGACGTCCACGCGATGGGCCGCGGGCCGCTCGCCGCGGGCGGCGCGTACTACTACGCCGACCTGGTCGCGGCCGCTGCGACCGAAGCGGGCAGCCCTCCCCACGACGCCACGCGCGGCCTGGACTTCGGCTGCTCGTCCGGCCGCGTGGTGCGCGTGCTCGCCGCCGCGTGGCCCGAGGCGAGCTGGGACGGTTGCGATCCCAACGCGGAGGCCATCGCGTGGGGACGCGAGCACCTGCCGGGGATCGGTTTCTTCCAGAGCCCCCAGGCCCCGCCGCTCCCGCGCGCGGATGGCGCCTACGACCTGGCCTTCGCGATCTCGATCTGGTCGCACTTCGCGGCCGTGCCGGCGCTCGACTGGCTGCAAGAGATGCGCCGCGTGCTCGAGCCCGAAGGGCTCCTGATCCTCACCACCCACGGCGCGAACTCCGTCGCGCACGCGGCCTCGCGCCGTCCGCTGTGGCAGCTCGAAGACGTCATGCGGGCGCTGCATCGCGACGGGCATTGGTTCACCGACGAGTTCGGGGAGCGGGGCGACTGGGGCGTGCGCGACCCGGGCTGGGGTTGGGCCTTCTTCTCGCCGGAGTGGGTGCTGACCCACGTCCGCGCGGAGTGGACCGTGGAGGGCTTCTGGCCGGGCGGCGCCGAGGGCGACCAGGACCTCTGGGCGCTCCGGCGCCGCTGAGCTCGTCTCCCGCCGAGCTCGGATAGGATCGCCGCCATGGCCGGAGCACTGGAGGGGAAGGTCGCGGCGATCACCGGTGCCTCGTCCGGGATCGGCGAGGCGACGGCGCTGGCGCTCGTCGCCGAGGGGGCGAAGGTCTCGCTCGGCGCGCGCCGCGAGGACCGCATCGCCGAGCTGGCCGAGCGCCTGAACGCGGGCCGGGCGATCGCGATCCAGACCGACGTCACCGACGAGGGCCAGGCGCGCGCATTCATCGAACGCACCAAGGAAGAGCTCGGCCGCCTGGACTTCCTGATCAACAACGCGGGCGTCATGCTCCTCGGGCCAGTCGCGGGAGCCGACACCGAGCACTGGCGCCGGATGATCGAGGTGAACCTGCTCGGGCTGCTCTACTGCACGCACGCCGCGCTGCCGATCATGGGCGAACAGGGCAGCGGGCACATCGTGAACGTCTCCTCGGTCGCCGGGCGCAGCGCGAACATGGGCAGCGCCGTCTACAACATGACCAAGTTCGGGGTCACCGGCTTCTCGGAGGCTCTGCGCCAGGAGGTGTTACACGCCGGCGTGCGCGTGACGATCGTCGAGCCCGGCTTCGTCGACACCGAGCTTCAGGGCCACAACGAGCTGCCCGTGGTCACCGAGGCGATCGACCGCATGCGTGACCAGATGGGCAAGGTGCTCGAAGCCAAGGACATCGCCGGCGCGATCGTCAACGCGCTCGCCCAGCCCGAGCACGTCTCGATCAACGAGATCCTGATCCGCCCGACGGGCCAGCAGCGCTGAGCGAGCGCTAACGCCCCTGCCAGCGCGGCGCGCGCTTCTCGCCGAAGGCGCGGACCCCCTCGCGGAAGTCATCCGAGCGAAAGCATGCGCGGCGCAGCGCGACGAGCTCGCGCTCGGTGCGCTCGTCGAGCGTGCCCTGTGAGCGCAGCAGCTCGTCGATCACGCGCTTGTTGCCCACCAGCGCGAGCGGGGCGTTGCCGGCCACCTCGGCGGCCAGCGCGACCGACGCCTGCTCGAGCTCGTCCGCGTCCAGCGTCCGGTTGACCAGCCCCCAGGTCTCCGCCAGCTCGGCGTCGACGTTGTGCCCGACGAGGAACAGCTCGCGCGTGCGAGCCGCACCGACCACGTCGAGGAACTTGCGCAGGCCGGTGTGGGAGTAGATCAGGCCCAGCTTGGCCGGCGGCATACCGAGCTGGACTCCGCGAGCGGCGATGCGCAGGTCGCAGCACACCGCGATTTCGAGCCCGCCCCCGATCGCGTGCCCGTTGAGGACCGCGAGCGTCGGATAGGGGTAGGCCTCGAGCGCCTCGATCGCCTCCGCGAACGGATGGGCGACCAGCCGCTCGGCTTCCTCGGCGAAGACCTCGGTCGGGATGTCGCCGATGTCGTAGCCGGCCGAGAACATGCGCTCGGAGCCGGTCAGGACGAGGCAGCGCGCGTCCAGTGTCGGCACGACCTCGGCGAGCGCGTCGAGGATCGCGTGGTCGAGCGCGTTGCGCTTGGCCGGGTTGGCGATGGTCAGCCGCGCGACGTGCTCGGCCGGGTGATCGAGGAGGAGCCTGCCGTCTGCGAGCTCGGCGGCGGCCGCGCTCACGCGAGGACGACGAGCGTGTCGCCCTCGTTCACGGCCTGGCCCTCCTCGCAGAGGATCTCCGCGACGGTGCCCTCGTCCTCGGACTCGACCGGCATCTCCATCTTCATCGATTCGAGGATGACCACGGTGTCGCCCTCGCCGACCTTGTCGCCGACCTCGACCTCCACCTTCCAGACCGTGCCCGTGATGTGGGCCTCGATGTCCGCCATGGCGCGGCAGAATACCCGCCGCCCTAGATGCCCCACGACGTATCCGTAATCGTCACCGCCTACAACGAGGCCGACCGCCTGCCGGCGACCCTGGCCGCCGTGCGCGAGGCGTTCCCCGGCGCGCGGGTGATCGTGGCCGACGATGGCTCGCGCGACGGGAGCGGCGAGGTCGCGGTCGCCCAAGGGGCGGAGCTCGTGCGCTCGGAGCGGACGATCGGGAAGGGGGGAGTGGCGACGCTCGCCGCGCGCAGGGTGGTCGCGGACGGCGAAGGGCGCAACCAGGCCGGCGAAGAGGCCGGCGACGGCGAAGGCCCGCCCATGGTCGTCCTCTGCGACGGCGACCTCGGCGACAGCGCCGCTCAGCTTCCCTCCCTCGTCGACGCCGTTCGCGCCGGTGAGGGCGATCTGGCCGTCGGCGCCTTCGCCCGGCGCGAGGGCGGCGGCTTCGGGATCGCGCTCGGCTTCGCGCGCTGGGCGGTGCGGCGGCGGGCCGGGATCGAGCTGACGTCCCCGATCTCCGGCCAGCGCGCGATGCGCGTCGACGTGCTCGGAGCCGTGCTCCCCTTCGCCCCCGCGTTCGGCATGGAGACCGCCATGAACATCGACGCGGTGCGCGCCGGCTACCGGATCGTCGAGGTCGAGCTGGCGCTCGCCCACCGCGCCACGGGACGCACGCTGGGCGGCTTCGTCCACCGCTTCCGCCAGCTCGTCGACTTCGCGCGCGTGTATGTGACCCGGCGGTAGGGGAGCGCGCGCGCCGAGGCGGCGGCGGCGGGCCCTGCGCCTACCGACAGCGCGCCCCGCGACGCGGGATCGCGGCCCTCAGCGGCAGGTCGCGCGACGAGCCTCCCACCTCGACCCGGTAGCAGCCGCGCGACGTCCTCCACCGCTGGTCCCCGACGTCCCAGTACTGGAACGCGCGCGGCGCCAGCGGGATCGTCACCCGGGCGGCCGCCCCCGGTGCCAGCGCGACCCGTCGGAAGCCCGCCAGCTGGCGCACCGGCGCGCCGGCCGTCGGCTGGCCGATGTAAGCCTGAACGACCTCCGTCCCGCGGCGCCGACCGGTGTTGCGGACGGTGAAGCGCACGGCCGCCGGGCCGCTGGTCGAGAGGCCGGAGTAGGCGAAGCGCGTGTACGAGAGGCCGAAGCCGAACTCGAACTGCGGTGCCAGGCGCTGCTTGTCGTAGAAGCGGTAGCCCGAGAAGAGCCGCTGGGACAGGACCGTCCTCGTGCACGGCGAGGGGGTGGGGACGTTGGAGGCGCAGATCGCGGCGTTGGTCTCGGGCACGCCGTTGAGGCGCTCGGGGTGCGCGCCCAACCGGTCGCCCGGATACAGGCGCCGGGTCTGGCGGTAGGCCGAGATCGTGTCGGTGGGTCGCTTGGGCCAGGTCAGGACGGTGCGCCCGCTGGGATTGGCCCGGCCCAGGAGCAGGCGAGCGGTCGCCGTGCCTCCCTCCGAGCCCGCGTTCCACATCTCGAGCACGCTCTTCACCCGCGAGCTGTCGATCCACGGCTTCACGATCACCGGGTCGGCGGTGTTGAGGACGACGATCGTGTTCGGGTTGGCGTTCGCGACCGCCTGGATCAGCGCGACGTCGGGCCCGGGCAGGCGGGCCACCCCACGCGACGGCGGTGTGTAGGCGTCCTGGTCGACCGTCGCGACGCCGTTGTCGTTGACGAACACGAGCGCCGCGGCCTTGCCCTTGGCGTCGGCGGCGGCGTCGGCGATATCGCCGCGAGCGCGCGAGTACGCGAAGCGGAAGCTCGCCGGGCCCCCCGCCGGGGCGCGGAAGCTGACGGTGACTGCATGAAATCCTCGCGAAAGGGTGGTCGGGGCCGCCTGCTCGTTGGTCAGCCCGCCCTGGGTGTAGCCCGCGTTGGTCGTGGACACGGGCACGCACACGTTGCGCGCGAAGTACTGGCCGCAGTAGAAGCTCGAGGCTGCCGACAGCGAGCGGCTCTCGCCGTCCAGCGAGAAATCGACCGCCCCGGTGGGCGCAGAGGACTGGAAGCGGAAGGTGTAGCTGTCCGAGCGCGGCACATAGACGTAGCCGGTCCAGGTGTAGCCGCCGGGCTCGAGCCGCCCGGCGCGCGAGGCCGTCGTGAAGTCGAGCGAGCGGTCGCGCCGCGGCGCTCCCGGTCCCGCGCTCCGCGACAGCGCGCCGTCGACGCCGGCCGAGGTCGTGGACAGCGCCGCGGACGGGACCGGCAGCCCGGTCGGCCCCAAGGCGGGCGTGTAGGAGAACGCGGACGGTCGCCCGCTGATCGCCTTCAGCTGACGCAGGGGGCTGATCGCGATCCGCTCGCGAAAGCCGGTGGAGGCCTCGTTGCTGGGCGCTGCCACGAGGTATTCAGCGCCCGCGCCGGTGACCGCGACCCCGCGCCGCACGTCCCCCGCGCTCAACGGCAGGGTGCCGCCCCGGTTGCGCAGCAGCACCGCGCCCTCCTCGGCGAGCCGCTCGACCACCGCGGCGTCGCCGTTGCGGGTGCCGAGGTGGGCTGCGGCCGACGCGCCGCGCGCGGGACCGGTCGGCAACGGCGCGAGGCCCGTGCGGACGCCGCCCACGCCGCCGGGGTTGCTGCACGTGGCCGGTCGCGGCGACTCGTCGCAGCCGAGCAGCCCGAAGCGCTCCTGTTGGTAGAGCACCTCGGCCAGCGCCTGGTTGAAGACCGCCAGCGGGAGCCTGCCGGTCGCGACCGCGCGCACGAGCCCGCAGCCGTTCTGCGGGCAGCCGGCGCCGGGGATGCCCCCGACGTGGCGCGCTCCGGCCGCGTCGCACGATGCCGGCTGATCGCCCACCGCGCAGGTGTCGCCGGTCGGATCGTCGCCCACGCCGACGGTCACCGCCGGGTTGGGCTTGGTCGCCGGATCGCTCGCTGAGAGGAAGTACGGGACGGGGAACTCCTGCGCCTCGCCCTGGGTGAGAGCCGACGTGCTGTAGGTAGCGGGGTAGTCCGACCCCACGAAGGCGGCCGAGCGCCACAGGCGCCGCAGCGCGTAGACGAGCCCGAGAGGCTGCTCGCACGCCCAATGCGGCTCGCCGAGCGGCCACGTCCTCACCGCGAAGGAGGGGCGGAACGGGCTCGACCCCACGGCCAGCGCGTCCTGGGGACCCGGGAGGCCCTTCGAGGTGTCCTGGTAGGCCTCGTAGGCGCACATGGTCGACGCCGCGCGCGCCTCGCGGAGCGCCGCCTCGAACGGGCTTAGCAGGACCTCGTGCAGGGTCCGGTCGTCCACCCGGGTCAGCGTGTCGCGGTTGGCGCCGGTGAACGCGGCGAGGTGCTTGACCTGCGCCATCAGCCCGCGGCCCTGCATGCCGTTCACCTGCTGGGCGCTCATCACCCCGTTGAGGTAGGGATCCTCGCCGAGCGTGTCCAGCCCGCGCTCCCAATGCGGGTAGATCGATACGTCGGCCTCCGGCCCGTAGAGGCCGGTGACCATCAGCTGCCGTCCCTCGGCGCCCTCCACCTGGCCCCACGAGTTGGCCAGGCGGGTGTCGAAGGTCGAGCCGATCGCGAGCGGCTCGGGCGAGGCCGACGTCTGGCCGACGTTCGGGCCGCTCACCAGGTTGATCCCGACGGCGTCGGCCCAGCACATCGGGCTGAGGCCGGGATTGGTTCCGGCGGGCGCGGCGACCTTGCCGATCGCCGTGCAGCTCGGGTTCAACGAGGCGTTGATCGAGCCCTCGAGCACCTTGGCGGCGTTGGCGACCTGCGCCATGGTCGGCGGGTTGCTCGGCTCGAGCTGGGCGATCAGCTCGCGCACCCGCGGCGTGTAGGGCGCTCGCGAGGCGACCGGGGGAGAGCTCTTGGGCGCCGGCAGTGACGAGCCGATCGCGTACGGCACGTTCGGCGTCGACGCACCAGCGGCGGATGCGCCGGCGAGCGCAAGCGCCGCTGTCACCATCCCGCCGGCGGCGAGCAGTAGGCGCGTCACGGACCAACGCTATCCGCGCCCCGATGCCAGTGCAAAGGGGCCGAGGCGGGCGGCGTCCGGATAGCCTGCGCGCGCGGTGATCCTCGCCATCGACCAGGGCACGACGGGCACCACCTGCCTCGTCTTCGACCTCGAGGGCGCGCTGGTCGGGCGCGCCGCCCGCGAGTTCACGCAGCACTTCCCGCGGCCCGGCTGGGTCGAGCACGACGCCGCCGAGATCTGGGACGCCACCCGCGCGCTGGCCGCGGAGGCGCTCGCCGACGCCGGCGTGGCCGACGGCGAGCTCGCGGCGATAGGCATCACCAACCAGCGCGAGACCGTGTGCGCGTGGGACCCGGCCTCGGGGGAGCCGTTGCACCGGGCGCTCGTGTGGCAGGACCGGCGCACCGCCGCCCGCTGCGACGAGCTGCGCGAGGAGGGTCGCGAACCGCTGATCCGCGAGCGCACCGGCCTCGTCCTCGACCCCTACTTCTCGGCCACCAAGGCGGAGTGGCTGCTGCACAACGTAGACGGCCTCGCGCAGCGCGCCCGCGATGGCCGCGCCGTGCTCGGCACGATCGACGCGTGGCTGATCTTCAAGCTCACGGGCGAGCTGGCGACCGACGCGTCCAACGCGTCGCGCACGCTGCTCTACGACATCGTCGCAGGGCGCTGGGACCCCGAGCTGCTCGAGCTCTTCGGCGTGCCCGAGCGCGCGCTGCCCGCCGTACGCGCGAGCTCGGGCGAGCTCGGGCGCACGCGCGACGGGGTCCTGCCCGGGCACGACGGCGTTCCGGTCGCGGGCGTGGCCGGCGACCAGCAGGCCGCGCTCTTCGGCCAGGCGTGCCTGGACCCGGGCCTGGGCAAGAACACCTACGGGACCGGCTCGTTCGTGCTGCTCAACACCGGCTCCAGGCCGCCGGCGCCGATCCCGGGCCTGCTGTCCACGGTCGCGTGGCGGATCGGGGAGCGCACGACCTACGCGCTCGAGGCGGCCATCTTCGTCACGGGCGCGGGCGTGCAGTGGCTGCGCGACGGGCTGGGGATCATCGAGCGGGCGGCGGAGACCGAGGCGCTGGCGGCGAGCCTGTCGTCAAACGACGGCGTCTACTTCGTGCCGGCGCTCACCGGGCTGGGGTCGCCGCACTGGGACCCCTACGCGCGCGGGACCGTGGTCGGGCTCACGCGCGGCACCGGCCGCGCGCACCTCGCGCGGGCGACGCTCGAGGCGATGGCCTACCAGACAGTCGACGCCGTCCGCGCCATGGAGGCGGTGCCGGGCGCCGAGCCGCTGGCCGAGCTTCGCGCCGACGGCGGCGCCACGGCGAACGCGTGGCTGATGCAGTTCCAGGCCGACGTCCTCGGCGTCCCGGTGGTGGTCCCCGAGGTGGCCGAGACCACGGCGCTGGGCGCGGCGCAGCTCGCGGGGGTCGGGATCGGGGCGTTCACGCTCGACAGCCTGCGCTCGGGAGGCGGCGACCGTGCCCGCTACGAGCCGCGCATGGAGACCGCCGAGCGCGACGAGCTGCTCGCCGGCTGGCACCGCGCGGTGGAGCGGGCGCGCGGCTGGGCGCGCGAACAGCCCGGCGAGGCGATGTAACACGGGCAGGGGATGTAACGCCGCGCGTGAGAACGGGTAGGCAAGAGGGAATGAGCGAGCAGCTGGCTCCCATGAAGGCGCAGGTCTACAAGGACGAGCGCCCGGCCGAGCACTTCATGCCCTTCCACGAGCGCCAGCGGGAGAAGCGGCCGAGCGCGGTGTACGAGGCCGTGCGCCTGGTCCTCACGCCGATCGTGATGCTGCTCTTCCGCGGCCGCTCGATCACCACCGACAACGTTCCCGCGAGCGGCCCGGTGATCCTCGCGCCCAACCACTTCTCGAACATGGACCACTTCCTGATGGCCGCGTTCATACGCCGGCGCGTCAACTTCGTTGCCAAGTCCCAGCTCTTCAAGGGCGGGCTGATCCAGTGGATCATCGTGAGCGGCGGCGTGTTCCCGGTGCGGCGGGGCCACCGCGACGAGGAGTCGTTCAAGACCATGCACAAGGTCCTCGAGCGTGGCGGCGCGATCGTCATGTACGCCGAGGGCGGGCGCTCGCGCACCGGCAAGCTCTCGGACACGGTCAAGCCGGGCATCGGCCGGCTGGCGCTGGAGTCGGGCGCACCCGTGGTGCCGATCGCGATCCACGGCTCCGCCAAGGCGCGCAACTGGAAGCGCGGGCAGCTCCCCAAGGTGACCGTCCAGTTCGGGGAGCCGATCCAGTTCGAGCAGGTCGCCGACCCGACGCGCTACCAGCAGCAGACCGTCGCCGAGGAGATCTTCGCCGAGGTCCGCACGCTCTACGGGCAGCTCGAGCGCCACGGCCGCAAGGGCATGGTGCAGCGCGTGCGCGAGCAGCGCCGCGCCGAGCGCCGAGCGCAGCGCACCGCGACGGCCTAGTCGAGGCCTATTGCCGGCTCCACGGCGGTCTCGTCAGTCGTAGACCTCTTCGAGCTGCGCCCAGGCCTCGGCGTCGTGGCCGGGGATCACGAGGGCCTGGGGTTCGCGCTCGACGAAGCGCCGGATCTCGCGCAGCGAGCGCTCGAACAGGTGCTCGTCGGCGATCAGCACCGGGAGCACACCCTCGTCGATCGTTCGCCGCAGATACGCCGCGTCCCCGCAGACGAGCGCATCGCGATCGCGCAGGCGCAGGAGCACCGACTGGTGGCCGAGCGTGTGGCCGGGAGTCGAGATGAGGCGCACGGATCCGTCGCCGAAGAGATCCACCGAGCGCCCGAAGGGCGAGAGCCCCTGGGAGAGCTGCCCGTCGTAGTCGATCACGCGCCAATCGAAGGCGTGGTCGAAGTGCTCGTGACGGTAGCCCTGGAAGATGCCGCCCGCGCCGGCGGCCTCCCACTCGCGGCGGTCGACGACGAACGTGGCCTCCGGGAACTCGGAGACGCCGCTCGCGTGGTCGGCGTGCAGGTGGGTCATGACCACGGTGCCGATGCGGTGCGGCTCGATCCGGCGCTCGCGGAGCTGCCCGGGCAGGCCGCCGCCGACGCCGCGCGTGACGAAGATCCGTGCTCCCAGGCGCCCGAGGTTCTCGTGCGGGACCATCGCGACACTGGGGTGAAAGCCGGTGTCGATCAGCAGCGGCCCGGCGCCCGGATGCTCGACCAGGAACGCGGGCGCCGGCACCCACTCGCGCGGCTTGCGCGACAGGACGGCGCGCAGGAGCTCGAGGCGCACGCCGCGACCGGCCAGGTAGTCGGCCGGCGTGTGCAGCTCCGCCGCCAGCAGCGGCGTGAGCCGCACGGTGGCGCCGTCCCGGCCACCGGGCAGCGGGTGACCGAGCGGCTTGGGCTCCGCGGAAACCGCCATCGCTGGCGCCGCAGCCTAGTGGCCGCCGCGGGGGGCCGGGGCGCGACGGGCCCGCGTGGGGTCTATGACCGCCGGTCCTCGATGCTCAGGAGTCGCGGTGCTCCGGCGTGCTCGACCTGGAGCGTCGTGTGCTCCAGCCCGTACTCGCGCTCGAGCAGGTCGCGAAGCGAGCGGCGGATCGCGTGGCAGTCGGAGTCGGGGGCGACGGTGATGTGCGCCGACAGCGCGGGAAAGCCCGAGGTGACCTCCCACACGTGCAGGTCGTGGACCTCGACCACGCCCGGCTGGGCCGCGAGCTCGCGGCCGATGACGTCGGGCTCGACGCCCTCCGGCGCCGCCTCCAGGAAGACGCGGCCGGAGGCGACCAGCAGCTGGTACGCGGCGTGGAGCATCAGCGCCGCGACCAGCAGCGACGCGAGCGGATCGGCTCGCTCGAAGCCCGTGACCATGATCACCGCGCCCGCGACGGCGGTGGCGAGGAAGGCGTAGAGGTCGGTGAGCACGTGCTTGATCGAGCCCTCGACGTTGAGGCTGCGCCGCTCCGCGCCGGCGAGCACGCGGCCGGCGGCGAGGTTTACTGCGACGCCTGCGAGCGCGACGACGAGGACGAGCGTTCCCTCCACGTCCGGTGGGTTCACGAGCCTGACGACCGCCTCGTAGACGATGAGGCAGGCGAGGATCAGGAGCGTCACGCCGTTCGCCTGCGCGCTGAGGATCTCGACGCGCTTGAGCCCGAAGGTCATCGCGCCGCGCGCGGGGCGCGCGGCGAGCCGGGCGGCGACGAGCGAGAGCGCCAGGGCGGCGGCGTCGGTGAGCATGTGCGCCGCGTCGGAGAGCAGCGCCAGCGACGACGCGACGATCCCGAGCACGACCTCCGCGACCATGAAGCCGACGATGAGCGCGAGCGCGATCGCCAGCCGCCGCCGGTCGGCGTCGGGGGAGACGCCATGCGCGTGATCGTGGCTCACGTTGAGATCGTAGGTCCGCTTTCGCCCACCAGCGAGCGCACCTGCTCCTCGACCCACTCGAGGTCGGCGTCGAGGACGGCGCGCGAGTGCTCGCTGAAGCGGCCGTTGGCCTCGGAGGCCGCGAAGCCGAGGCTGAACGTGCTGATCAGCCGCTCGAGGCGCGGGACCAGGTCCTGAGGCACGCCCGCGTCGCGCAGCGCGGCGTAGACGGCCTCGCGCCGCCGCAGGGCCGCAGGGGTCGTGGCCGGGCGGCGGAAGAGCATGAGGAAGCCGTCGGGATGGCGGCGCGCCGTCTCGCGCAGCGCCAGCGCGAGCTCGCGCAGGCGCTCCTGCCAGGGCAGCTCGGGGTCCGGGATCGGAAGCTCGTCGAGCAGCCGCTCGACAAGCGCATCGAGAAGCGCCTGCTTGGCGCCGACGTGGCGGTAGAGGGCCATGGGAGTCACGCCGAGGCGCTTCGCGACGGCGCGCATGGTGACGCCGTCCAGGCCGCGCTCCTCCGCGAGCGCGAGCGTGGCATCGAGGACCTCCTCGCGGGACAGCCGGCGGGGCACCGGGGGCAATTGTCGCTGCGCTGGCGGCGGTCGGCGGATAGTGATATACATTGTAGATATACAGCGTATACCGGATGATTCGATCCGGCAACGCGACCCGACCCCCGGAGGCGTGCCCGTTGCTCCTGTTGCTGACCGACGGCTCTGGCCTGACGTCGCGCCAGGTCGCGACGCAGGCGAGCGCTGCCGGCCACCGTGTCGAGGTGGTAACGCCGGGACGGGTGGGCCTCGCGCGGTTCACCCGCCACGTCCGGCGCGTGCACCATGTGCCGGCCTACGGCCGCGACCCCTACGGCTGGCTCGAGGCCACGCTCGCGGTCCTTCGCTCGGGGGGCCACGACGTGCTCATGCCGACCCAGGAGCAAGCCGCGATCCTGGCGCGCGAGGCCGGCGCCGTGCGCGAGCTCGGCGTCGCGCTCGCGGTGCCGCCGTTCGCGAGCCTCGCGCGTGTGCAGGACAAGCTCGCGCAGGCGCGCACGTTGCGCGAGCTAGGACTGCCACAGCCCGACGCGAGCGTGGCGCGCTCGGCCCGCGAGCTGCTCGACCGGGCGACGCCGCCCGTGTACCTGAAGGTGCCGATCGGGACCGCGAGCGCAGGCGTTCGGCGCGCCGGCGATGGCGCGTCGCTGGCGGCCGCGTCGCGCGAGCTGTCGTTCGCGGACGGCGGTGTGCTCGTGCAGCGCGCCCTCGAGGGGCGGCTCGCGATGGTGCAGGCGATCTTCGACCGCGGGCGGCTGGTGGCGTGGCACGTCAACGTGCGCGAGCGCGAGGGGGCCTCCGGCGGGGCCTCGGTCAAGCGCAGCGCGTGGATCCCGGCGGTTGAGCGCCACCTCGACCGGCTCGGCGGCGCGTTGACCTGGCACGGCGCGCTTTCGCTGGATGCCATCCTCACGCCGGGGGGCCCCAGCTACATCGACGTCAACCCGCGCCTGGTCGAGCCCGGGAACGCCTGGCGCGCGGGCGTCGACCTGGTTGACGCGCTGCTGCGTGTCTCCTGCGGAGAGCCGGTCGAGCGGCTCGACACCGGTCGCTCGGACGTTCGCACCCACCAGCTGCTGCTCGGCGTGCTCGGCGCCGCGGCTCGCGGGCGGCGGGCCGTCCTGCGCGAGCTGCTGGACGCCGCTGCCCGGCGCGGCCCTTACGCCGGCAGCACCGAGGAGCTGACGCCCGCGCGTAGAGACCCGCTGGCTGCGGTCCCCGTCGCCGCGGCGACCGCGGCGACGCTGGCCGCGCCGCGCTCGCGTCGCCTCTTCACCGACGGCGCCGTCAGCGGCTACGCGCTCACGCCGGCGGCGTGGCGCGAGATCGTGGCCTCAGCGCAGGCGTAGGGCCGTGCGCCCGCCGGCGCCGTCGACAGCCGCCAGCAATCCCCGGGTGCCCGCAGGCAGGACGAAGCGGCCGCTTGCGCTGAGTTGGACCGGGCGTCCGTCGAGCGTCAGGTCCACCGCGTCGCTCGCTGCCGCGGCGCGCGGGCGCCACGCCGCGTCGAGCGACTCGACGGAAGCGAGGAAGGCGTCCATGCGGTTGGTGGCCGGGGCCGCGCCGCCCTGGGGCGGCCGGTCGCCGTAGGCGTTGCGGAAGTCGGCGCGCATGGCGGCCTCGCGGGCGGCGAGGACGGCGCGACGGCTCGACGCGGCGGCGGCTGTGGGGGCCACAGCCCGCCCGGCGCTGTCACGCCGCGTCGCGCGCACCGTGAGCGAGGGCCGCTCCGCCTCGAGCAGCGCGAGCGCCGCCGAGCCGGTGGCCGCCGAGCGGGCTGCAGAGCGCAGGAAGCCGAGTCCCTCGCTCACGAAGCGCCGCAGCGGCGGCCACGCGCGCAGCGCGTGCTCGGCGCCGGCGACGAGCACGAGCTCGCGCGTCAGCGCATCCGCCGGGCCGGGCCAGAGCCCGCCGCGCTCGTAGGCGCGCAGGAGGGCGCGGCTGCGCGCGGCGAAGGTCGGCGCGTCGTTCGCGCGGTCGAACGGGTCGGAGTAGTTGACCTCGGCGAATGCGCGCAGGCTCGCCCTGGCCGGCCCGCCGAGCGCGCGCACCGCGCGGCGGAAGGACGCGCGCGGGCCAAAGGACCCGGGGTCGGCGAAGTACTCGGCTGCCGTGAGAAACGGGAGCTCGTTGAGCGCGGCCTCGTTCATCGGGTTCAGGAAGAAGCCGCGGACAGCGCCCGCGGGCAGCGGCGAGCGGCGGTAGGGCCCGAGGTGGATGCGGCGGGTGCGGTTCGGTCCGGAGAAGTTGCCCTCGTAGTCGTTGACGGTCCAGTTGTCCCACACGAGCGGCGTGCGCCCGATCGCGCGGCCGTAGGCGTGTGCCTGTGCCGCGGTGAAGTCGGTCGAGAACAGGCCGGGGCCGGTCCACATCACCTGCACCGACCGGTCGAGCGTCGCGCGCAGCCCGCGCAGGTACGGGGTGTCGCCCGTTCCCAGGTAGTCGGCGGCCACGGTGAGCAGCCGGGCATGCGGCTCGCGGCCGCGCAGGGCGCGCTCCAGCCGCGTCAGGAAGTCGCCGTTGGCGCGCCCGTACGCCTCGTCACCGGTCCCGTATGCCGAGGCGTCCTCGCCGTGGGCGAAGACCTTGCGCACGTCGTCGAAGGAGACCATGAAGGTCCGCGCGCCCGCGCGCCGGAACGGCTCGAGCTTGCGCAGGACGGCGGCGAGGTCCTGCGGGCAGGAGTAACAGAGCGGAGCGCTCAGCGGCCCGGACGCCTGCACCTGGGGCGGGATCGCGGGCGCGCCCGGGCTCAGGTTCGGGATCCAGCTTACGCCGCGCCGCCGCGCGCGGGCGATCTCGCGATCGAAGACCGCCTGCTCAGCCGCGGGATAGGGGTCGCGCCACCGCGCGCGCTGGTAGAGGTCCTCCTTGGGCGCGTGCACGTAGGCGTTGAAGCCGGCGCGGGCCATGAACGCGAGCATCCGCGCGCGCTGACCGGCATCCCACGGACGCCCGTAGGCGCCCTCGATCACGCCGCGGAAGCGGAACGGCGAGCGGGCCGCGGCGTCAGCCGCGCCGGCGGCGGGGGCCGCGAGCGCGAGCAGGAGGGCGGCGAGCAATCCGCTCACAGCGCGCCCGCCCGCGAGCGCGCGCCCGCTTCGCCCGCCCGCGAGCCGCTCGCGCCCGCCCCGCATCGCTCAGGTCGTCATCCCGGTGAACTGGCCCCCGGTGACGTTGAGGACCTGGCCGTGGACGTAGTTGGACCACGGCGAGCACAGGAAGAAGACGCCACCGGCGGCCTCCTCGGTGGTCCCGGGGCGGCCGAGCGGGATCAGCATCGCCGCCATCCCGCGGAGCTGGTCGGGGATCCCGAGCTGCACCTTCTCGCCGCCGATCTCCATCACGTTGGACTCCTCCTTGGAGGCCGTCAAACGGGTTTCGATGTAGCCGAAGGCCACGGCGTTGACGTTGATCTTGAACTGGCCCCACTCCTTGGCCAGCGTCTTGGTCAGCCCGACAACGCCCGCCTTGCCCGAGGAGTAGTTCGCCTGGCCCGCGTTGCCCATCGTGCCCGAGATCGAGGTCACGTTGACGATCTTGCGGAAGACCTCGCGGCCCTCCTCGCGCTCGCGCTTGGCCGGTTCGCGCATGTGCGGGGCGACCGCGCGGCACATGCGGAAGGGGACGATCGTGTGGATGTCGAGCATCCGCTGGAACCACTCGTCGCTCATCTTGTGAATAGGGGCGTCGAGCGTGTAGCCGGCGTTGTTGACCAGGATGTCGACCGTCCCCCACTCGTCGACGACCTTCTGGACGAGCTCGTCGGGGACGCCGGGTTGGGTCAGGTCGCCGCCGAAGACCAGCGTCTCGCCCTGGATCTCCCCGGCGGCCTGCTCGGCCACGTCGGCGTCGAGGTCGTTGATCACCACCCGCGCTCCCTGCTCGGCGAACAGCTCGGCCGTCGCGCGGCCGATGCCGCGCGCGCTGCCGGTGACGATCGCGACCTTCCCGTCGAGAGCTCCCATGCGTTCATGCCTTTCGTTCGTTTGAGCGGCAGGGTTTCTACCAGCCACGCGACTCCGCTTGACCCGTCCGCGGTGAAGTGAGAGCGTCCCCCGCCATGCAGGCGCCCCAGCGCTTCATGGACCTGCCGCCACCCGTGCGCGCGCAGCTCGCGGTCATCACGCCGATCCTGTTCGGGGCGATTGCGGGCCTCGTCGTCGTCCACAGCTCGACCGTCTACTGGATCCTCCAGGTGGTCGCCGCGCTCGGCGGCCTGGCGGCGGGCGCCGAGCACGACGGGCCGCGCGAGGGAGCGATCCGGGTCGCGATCGGAGGCCTCTTCTACGGCCTCGCGATCTTCGTCGTCTACAAGGCGACGGGCGACGACGCCAAGATCGGCACCGCACCCAACGTGGGCCTGATCGTCGTGACGACCGTCGGCGGGGCGATCCTCGGAGCGCTCGGCGGGATCCTCGGTGCCCGCGCACGTCGGGGCGGCGCACCCGAGCGGTCGCGCTAGAGCCCGTACGAGCGCCCGATCACGTCGAGCATGATCTCGTCGGTGCCCGCGCCGATGCGGTTGAGGCGCATGTCGCGCCACACGCGCTCGACGCCGTACTCCTTCATATAGCCGGCGCCCCCGTGGATCTGGATGCACTCGTCGGCGACCTCGACGGCGACCCGCGCGGCGTGCAGCTTGGCCATCGAGATCTCGCGCACGGGGTACTCGCCGTTCATGAAGCGCCACGCGGTCGTGTAGACCATCTGCCGCGCCGACTCGATCTTGGTCGCCATCTCGGCGAACTTGTGGCGGATGACCTGGAAGTGCCCGATCGAGCGGCCGAACGCGGTGCGCTCCTTGGCGTACTCGAGCGTGCGGTCGAAGCACTTCTGGGCCCCGGCCACGCAGCCGGCGGCGCCGATCATGCGCTCGCCCTGGAGCTCCCACATGATGTGGTAGAAGCCCTTGCCGACCTCGCCGAGCACGGCGTCGTGGGGCACGCGGACGTCGTTGAACGCGAGCAGCGCGGTGTCGGATGCGTGCATGCCCAGCTTCTGCAGCTTGTTCTCGACGATGAAGCCGGGCGTGTCCTTGTCGACCAGGAACAGCGTGAAGCCGTCGTAGCCGGCGTCGGGGTCGGTCTTGGTGACGAGCACGATGTAGTCCGCGCGCACGCCGTTGGTGATGTAGGTCTTCGAGCCGTTGATGACCCACTCGTCGCCGTCGCGGACCGCGCGCGTCTTGATACCGGCCACGTCTGAGCCGGCGTCGGGCTCGGTGATGCCCAGGCACGAGATGCGCTCGCCCTTGATCGAGGGCACCAGGTAGCGCTGCTTCTGCTCCTCGGTGCCGAAGGCGAGGATCGGCGGCGTGGCCATGTCGGTGTGCACGGCGATGCCCATCGCGAGCCCGCCGCTGTTGGCGTTGGTCATCTCCTCCGCGAGCACGATGTTGGAGATGTAGTCGCCGCCCTGGCCGCCGTACTGCTCCGGGAACGAGAGCCCGAGGAAGCCCAGTTCGCCCATGCGCTTGAACACCCAGTCCGGGAACGTCGTCTCCTCCCACTCCTCGGCATGGGGCGCGAACTCCTTGGTGACGAAGCGGCGGACCGACTCGCGCAGCTGGTCGTGGTGGTCCTGGAAGATGAAGTGGCCTGAGCGCTTGCCGAAGTCGGGCTTGAGGACGTCGGCGGGGGAGGCCGCGTCCGCGGGTGCACTGGCGGGGCTGCTCATCGAAGGGCTCTCCTTGGGGTGCGCGGCGATCTGGGTCTGAGACATCGTAGACAGTGGGACGTGCCACTGACCACTCGTGCCTCCAGCGCTTGTCGCCGTGGCGCCCTATAGGGTGCCGCGCCATGCTCCGTCCGGTTATCGGCGCGTTGCTCGCCGCCGCCCTCGCCTCCTTCGCCCTCGTCGGTGCCGCCTGCGGCTCCGGCGGCAGCGACACGACCGTCGAGGAAGCGCAGATCCCGTTCACGTTCACACTGCCCGACGACTTCCAGAAGCGCAACGTCCGGCAGGGCTCCTCGCAGGGGACGCCGCCGATCGTCGCCTACGGGATCGACAACCTCAACATCGTCGACGTGCGCAAGAGCGCGGCCCGGGAGCTTCGGACGCGCGCCCTGCAGCAGCAGGTGACCAGCTCGCTCAACCAGCTCGGGTTCCCGAACCAGACCGCGAAGGTCGAGAAGCACAACGGAATCGAGATGGTCGTGTTCGACATCGACAACAAGGTCGGCGGCAAGTCGACCGGCTCGAAGCTCTACTTCTTCTCCGGAAAGGGAGGGACGTGGGAGCTCGAGTGCCAGTCCGCCGGCGACAAGGCGAACGAGCTCGATGACGCCTGCAAGCAGGCGGTCGACTCGGTGAAGTTCAAGTAGGTCGGGCGGCGGACGCCGCGCGGGGCGGTCGGGGCGTAAAGTTGGGAGTGGCACGTCCCACTTCCCGCCAGGTACCGCCCATCGCGAGCGCAGACACAACCCAGCCGACCTCCGCGTTGCGGCCGCTCGCCGAGGACCTCGCCGAGCGCCGTGAGCGCGCGCGGCTGGGCGGCGGGTCCGAGCGCATCGAGCGCCAGCACGCCGCCGGGAAGCTCACCGCGCGCGAGCGCCTCGCGCTGCTGATCGACGACGGGACGTTCACCGAGCTGGGCATCCACGCCCAGCCGCACTTCTCCCAGCGCGCGATGGAGGGTCGCGACGCGCCTGCCGACGGCGTGATCACCGGCTACGGCAAGGTCGACGACCGCCTGGTCGCGGTGTGCGCCTACGACTTCACGGTCATGGCCGGCTCGATGGGCATGACCGGCGAGCTGAAGGTCACGCGGCTGCGCGAGTTGGCCTTAACAAAGCGGATCCCGTTCATCTGGCTGCTCGACTCGGCCGGCGCGCGCATCCAGGAGGCGGTCGGGTCGCTGTTCGCGGGCTCCGGTCACCTGTTCCGCGAGGAGGTGGTCATGAGCGGCGTGATCCCGCAGGTCGCGGCGCTCATGGGGCCGTGCGCTGCGGGCACGGCCTACATCCCCGGGCTCGCCGACTTCGTCCCGATGGTCAAGGGGCGCGGCTCGATGGCGCTCGCCGGCCCGCACCTGGTGCGCGCCGCGATCGGCGAGGACGTGACCCAGGAGGAGCTCGGCGGCTCGCGCGTGCACACGCGCCGCTCGGGGGTGGGCGACCTCGAGGTCTCCGACGACGAGGCCTGCATCCGGTCGATCAAGGACTACCTGGCCTTCATGCCCTCCAACTGCGAGGAGCGCCCGCCGGTGGTGCCGACCACCGATCCGATCGACCGCATGGACGACGAGCTGCTCGACGTGGTGCCGGAGTCCAACCGCAAGCCCTACGACATGTACGAGGTGATCGGGCGCATCGTCGACGACGGCAAGTGGTTCGACCTCAAGCCCAATTGGGGCAAGACGGTCATCACCTGCCTCGCGCGCTTCGGGGGGCGGCCCGCGGGGATCGTCGCGAGCCAGCCGCGCCAGCTCGGCGGGATCCTCGACAACGACTCGGCCGACAAGGCCGCGCGTTTCGTGAACCTCTGCAACGCGTTCGCGATCCCGCTGGTGTTCCTCCAGGACCTGCCCGGCTTCATGGTCGGGACCAAGGTCGAGGAGGCCGGGATCATCCGCCACGGCGCGAAGATGCTCCACGCCGTGGCCGCGGCCACGGTCCCGAAGGTCACGGTCGTGCTGCGCAAGGCCTACGGCGCGGGCTACTTCGTCATGTGCGGGCGCGCGTATGAGCCCGACCTGATCGTCGCCTGGCCGAGCGCCGAGATCAGCGTGATGGGGGCAGAGGGCGCGGTCGAGATCATCTTCCGCAAGCAGGTCGAGGAGGCCGAGGACCCGGCGGCCAAGAAGGCGGAGCTGATCGCGAACTTCCGCAAGATCATCGATGTCTACATCGCGGCGGCCAACGCGCTGATCGACGACGTCATCGATCCGCGCGAGACGCGCGCCACCATCTGCCGTGCGCTGGAGATGGCCGAGAACAAGCGCGTCGAGCGGCCCTGGAAGCGACACGGAGTGGTGCCGGTATGAGCCTCGACGACCCGGTCGTCATCACCTGCTCGATCTCGGGCACGATCGCGAACCGCGAGCAGTGCCCGGCGATCCCCTACACGCCTGAGGAGTACGCCGCCGAGGCGCGGCGGATCGTCGACGAGGGCGGGGTGATGATCCACATCCACGCGCGCAAGCCCGACGGCACGCCGTCCTACGAGGCCGAGGACTTCCGCGCCATCACCGACGCGATCCGGGCCGAGGTCGGCGACGTGATCATCAACTACTCGACGGGCGCGATCGGCGTGCCCGTCGAGCAGCGGATCGCCTACCTGCGCGAGCTCCGGCCCGACGTCGCTGCGCTGAACATGGGCTCGATGAACTACGCGAAGTACTCGCGCAAGCGCCACGACTTCGTGTTCAAGACCGTGTTCGCCAACCCCTTCGACGAGATCATCGAGTTCCTGCGGGTGATGGGCGAGGAGGGGATCAAGCCCGAGCACGAGTGCTTCGACCTCGGGCACGTCGGCTCGCTGGCGCCGCTCGTCGACATGGGCGTGCTGCGCGAGCCGCTGCACGTCTCGTGCGTGATGGGAGTGGTCGGGGGCGTGCCGCCGACGGCGCGCAACCTGGCCTCGATGGCCGACAACGTGCCCGCCGGATCGCACTGGGGCGTGATCGGCATCTCGCGCGACCAGTGGATGCTGGTCGCGGCGGCGCTGACCCTGGGCGGCTCGGTGCGCGTCGGCCTGGAGGACAACTTCTACCTCCCGAGCGGCGAGATGGCGCGCTCCAACGGGGACCTGATCGGCAAGGCGCGCCAGATGACCGAGGACGTTGGGCGCCGTCCGGCGACGGTCGACGAGGCGCGCGAGCTGCTGGGGGTGGCGAGGCGGGCGACGGCATGACGGCGACGCTCGCGACCGGGCGCGAGATCGAACGTCGGTCGGCGAAGGGGGCGGCTTAATGACGCTGCCGCTTGCGGACGTACGGGTTCTGGACTTGTCACGGCTGCTCCCCGGCGGCTTCTGCTCGCTCCTGCTCGCGGACTTCGGCGCTGACGTGCTCAAGGTCGAGGACACCGGCCTGGGCGACTACGTGCGGTGGTCGCAGCCCACCTACGAGGGGGCGGCCGAGTCGGCCGGCTCGGCGCTGTTCCTGGCGCTCAACCGCAACAAGCGCTCGATCCGCATCGACCTCAAGAACGAGCAGGGCAAGGAGGTGCTGCGCCGCCTGGCCCGCGAAGCCGACGTGCTGCTCGAGTCCTTCCGCCCGGGCGTGCTCGACAGGCTCGGCGTGGGCTACGAGGCGCTGCGGGCCGAGAACCCCGGCCTCGTCTACTGCGCGATCAGCGGCTACGGCCAGGACGGTCCCTACCGCGACCGCTCGGGCCACGACATGAACTACCTGGGGCTCGTGGGGCTACTCGGGCTCACCGGCGAGCGCGACGGGCCGCCCGTGCAGTCGGCGGGCCAGATCGCCGACGTCGGCGGCGGCGCGCTGATGGCCGCCTTCGGGATCCTCGCCGCGCTGCGCGAGCGCGACCGCTCGGGCGAGGGGCAGCTCGTCGACGTCTCGATGGCCGACGGCTCGCTGGCCTGGCTGGCGATGGTCGCCGGGCGCTACTTCTGCGACGGCGTCGTGCCGCGCCGCGGCGACCTCGAGCTGGCCGGGCGCCTGATCTGCTACCGGCCCTATCCGTGCGCCGATGGCTGGGTGACGCTGGGCGCGCTCGAACCGAAGTTCTGGCGCAACTGGTGTGAGGGAGTGGGCCGCGAGGACCTCGTCGAGAGGCAGTTCGAGGCGCCGGGCTCGGAGGCCCACGCCGAGGTCGAGCGCATCTTCCTCGAGCGCACGCGCGAGCAGTGGCAGGCGTTCGCCTCCGAGCACGACTGCTGCCTGGAGCCGGTGCTCGCGCTCGACGAGGCGCTCGACTCGGAGCTCGTCCGCGCGCGGGAGATGGTCGTGGAGCTGGAGCAGCCCGGCGCGGGCAAGGTGCGCCAGCTCGGCGTGCCGGTCAAGCTCTCGCGCACGCCGGGCGACGTGCGCGCCCCGGGGCCGGTGCTGGGCGAGCACACCGGCGAGGTGCTGTCGTCGCTTGGCTACTCGGCGGAGGAGATCGCGGCGCTCGAGGAGGCCGGCGCCGTCGCGGGGCCGGCCGCGGGCGTACCCGGGAGCTTCATGGGATGAGCGCCGAGGCGCCGGCCGGCGACCTGCTGCGCATGGGCGAGCTGGCCGAGCGCGCGGGCGTGAGCGTCAGCACGGTCAAGCACTACCTGCGCGAGGGCCTGCTCGGCGGCGACGCGCAGGTCACGCGCACCTCGCGCAACATGGCCTACTACCCCCCGGAGTTCGTAGAGCGCATCCGCCTGATCAAGCGCCTGCAGGAGGAGCGCTTCATGCCCCTGCGCGTGATCCGGGGCGTGATGGACGAGGACCCCGAGCGGCTGCGGGCGCTGGTCGAGCTCGAGGACCGCGTACTCGAGCGCGCCGCCGCCGCCCAGGACCGGCGCCGCATCTCGCGCGCCGAGCTGCGCAAGCGCTACGAGGTCCCGGCCAACGTGCTCGACCGCCTCGAGGAGCTGAAGATCCTCACGCCGAGCACGCGCGGCTACGACCCCGACGACGTCGCGATCGTGGAGGCGATCGCGCGCTTCCGCGCCGGCGGCTACGACGAGCAGCTCGGGTTCACCGTCTACGACACGCTGCGCTACCGCGAGGCGCTCGCGCCGCTGGTGGGGGGGGAGGTGCGAACGCTGCTCGACCGGCTCGCCGGTGAGGTCGACGCGGACCGCGCGGCGCAGATCATCGCGGCCGGCGCCGAGCCGCTGCGCGAGCTCGTCGGCGCGATGCACTCGAAGCTGCTGCTCGCCGAGCTGCGCCGGATCACGACACGTCGCGCCTGAGCGTGAGCGCGATCCCCGCGCCCAGGAACAGCGCGACGTAGCCCAGGTAGAGCGCGACTCCGGCGCCGAAGGGCAGCACGTCGGCCACGCCGGTGTCGGTCGCGCCGAAGATCGCGAGCGAGGCGCCGTTGAGGCCGTAGGTCGCGACCGCGTCCGACACCGCACCGAGCGCCGGCTCGATGGCGAGCAGGAAGACGAGCGCGGCGACGAGCGCCGCGGCCTGGTTTCGCACCAGCGTCCCGATGCCCACGCCCAGCGCGGCGATCAGCGCTCCGTAGACGCAGCGCCCGGCGACGGCCTGGAGCCAGGCCGCGCCCGCGATGTCGAAGTTGGCGTCCTTGATCGCCAGCCACGGAAGAGCCAGCGCGGCGCACAGGACCATCGTCGTGATGGCGTAGGCCGCTCCGGCCAGCGCGTAGGCGAGCGCCTTGGCGAGGATCACGGGCCAGCGCGCCGGGGTGACGAGGAAGGCGGCGGTGATGGTCCCGTGGCGAAACTCGCCCGCGGCTCCGACGATGCCGAGGCTGAGCACCAGCAGGTCGGCGATCGCCGTGAAGGAGAACAGCCCGCCGAGGTCCTCGTCCGTCACTCGCCCGCCGCGGTCGAAGAGCGCGAGGACGATGACGAGCACCACCAGCACGATGAGCAGCGCGCTGCCCAGCAGCGCCCAGGTGGTACGCGTGGCGCGCAGCCTGAGGAGCTCGGCCCGCAGCAGCGCGGTCACGACGGCTGGCTGCCGGGTGGAGGGGCGAGCGAGGCGTCACCGGTGAGTTGGAGGAAGACGTCCTCGAGCGTCGAGGCCACGGGGGTGAGCTCGTGCAGGACCACGTTCCCCCAGGCGGCCAGCTCGCCGACGCGCTCGATCGCGATCCCGCGCGCGACCAGCGTGCCGTCGTAGGCCGGCTCGAGCACCGCGCCCTCCTGTGCCAGCAGCTCGCGCAGGCGGTCGGGCTGGGGGGTGCGCACCCGCACGCCGACCGCCGCGCCGCGGGTCAGCTCCTCGACCGGCCCCTGGGCGAGCAGCCGGCCGCGCCCGATCACCACCACCTCGTCGACGGTCTGCGAGATCTCGGCCAGGACGTGGCTCGAGACGAGCACGCCGCGTCCCTCGCGGGCCAGGCCGCGGAGCAGGTCGCGCAGCCACCGGATCCCCTGCGGATCGAGCCCGTTCGCCGGCTCGTCGAGGACCAGCACGCGAGGGTCGCCGAGCAGCGCCGCCGCGATGCTCAGGCGCTGGCGCATGCCGAGCGAGTAGCCGCCGACGCGCCGCCCGGCGTCTTCGGTCAGGCCGACGAGCTCGAGCACCTCCTCCACCCGCGGCGCCTCGACGCGCGCCGCGACGGCCAGCGCGCGCAGGTGGATGCGCGCGCTGCGGCCGGGGTGGAAGCGCGCGTTCTCGAGCACGGCCCCGACGGTGCGGATCGGGTCCTCGAGGGCGCGATACGGGCGACCCTGGACCAGCGCGCGGCCGGAGCTGGGGGCGACCAGTCCGAGCAGCGCGCGCAGGGTCGTCGTCTTGCCGGCGCCGTTGGGTCCGAGGAAGCCGACCACGCGGCCCATGGGCACCGAGAAGCTGAGCTCGTCGACCGCGGTGGTCGAGCCGAAGCGCTTGGTCAGGCCCTCGACCGCGAGTGCGTCGGGCGATCGTGGGCCGCTGGCCTCCACCGCGCGGAAGCTACCGGCCGGCGCAGTCGATCGGCCGCGCCGGCCGGTCGCAGCCGCGGTGCGGTGGTCAGACAGGCCCCGGTTCCCCTCCGCTCACCACACGACGTCGTGGTGCTCCATGACTCCATAGCCCTCGGCGAGCTCGCCGGCGTAGGGGAGAGAGCCGGCGAAGGTGCCGAACGGCTGCACGTAGTCCGAGCGGACGACCAGCAGGTTGTCGTGGCGCTCGCGCGTGGCCTCGGCGGCGAAGCGCAGCGTGTCGCGGCCGCCGTCCCGCTCGACGGCCACCGACGACAGGTCGTCCGCGAAGTGGGCCGCTCCGATCTCGTGCGGCTCGTCCTCGACCCAAACGGTTCGCTCGCTGCTGCGCGCGTCGTCGTGGACGCCGGCGACCAGGTTCCAGGCGACGGCGCGGCCGTCGCCTGTCGTGCCCACGCCCGCTGACCAGCGCCATGACGTGCGGCGGGCGTGGTAGCCCGCGGAATCGTCGACCAGGCCGTACGCGCTGACCCGGCGGGCGGTGCGGCCTGCCGCGCGCACCGTGCCGCGCACCGGCACTCCGCCCTGCTTGCGCGTCCACACGTAGCCGCGGCCGTCGGGCGTGACGACCTCGATGCCCTGCTGCTCGACCCACGCCAGCTCGAGCTCGATCTCGGGGGCCGCCACCCGCACCGCGGCACGGCCGAAGCGCACGCCGGCGCGTCCCGGCCTGGTGCGCTCGAGCAGATTGCCCTGCTCGCGGTCCCACAGCGCCCAGAAGCCCTGGAGCGAGGGGCCGATGCGGGCCAGGCCGACGCACAGCATCAGCTCGGGGCCGTAGACGCCGAGGTAGCGCCAGCGCTTGAGCAGGCGGCCGCCGAGCACGGGGGGCAGGCGCTCGGGTGGCAGCGGCACGCCGGCGGGCCGCCCCGGCCCGGGACCGCGCCATGGCCCCGGTATCCTTGGGGCGACGGCCGTTGACCGACCAGTCAATCGGGAGGGGAACACCCTGCGCGCCGCGTCGGTCCAGCTCAACGCGACGGAGGATACGGCCCGCAACCGGGAGCGGGCGGACCGCCTCACCCGCGAGGCGGCCGCTCGCGGCGCCGAGCTCGTCCTGCTGCCCGAGAAGTGGACCGTGCTCGGCACGGAGGAGCAGCTGCGCGCCGGCGCCGAGCCGCTCGAGGGTCCCACGCTCGCCTGGGCGCGGATTACGGCTCGCGAGCTGGGCATAGACCTCGTGGCAGGCTCGTTCGTCGAGCGCACCGACGACGGCCGCCACCACAACACCTGCCTGCACGTCGGGCCCGACGGCGAGCTGCGGGCGGTGTATCGGAAGCTGCACCTGTTCGACGTCGAGGTCGCCGGCACCGTGTACCGCGAGTCCGAGCTCGAGGACCCGGGCGAGGAGATCGTCGTGTCGCGCACCGCCGGCGGCGTGGAGCTGGGCCTGAGCGTCTGCTACGACCTCCGCTTCCCCGAGCTCTACCGGATCCTCGCGCTGCGCGGCGCGCGCGTGCTGCTCGTGCCCTCCGCCTTCACCCTCGCCACCACGCGCGACCACTGGGAGGTTCTGCTTCGCGCCCGTGCGATCGAGGACCAGGCCTACGTCGTCGCCGCCAACCAGATCGGCGCGTCCGGCGCGGGCGCCCACTCCGGCGGCCGCTCGCTGATCGCCGATCCGTGGGGCGTGGTGCTCGCACAGGCGCCGGACACCGAGACGGTGATCGTCGCCGAGCTCGATCTCCGTCGGCTGGACGACGTGCGCGCGCGGCTGCCCTCGCTGGCCAACCGCCGGGCCGACGCCTACCGCTGGCCCGAGGGAGCACCGGCGTGAGCGCCGCGGCGCGTCCGGGCGCGGCCGTCGACAAGCGGCGCATGATCCTCGACGCCGCGGTGCGCGTCTTCGCGCGCCGGGGCTTCTACCGCTGCCGGGTCTCGGACGTGGCCGACGAAGCGGGCGTCGCCTACGGGCTCGTCTACCACTACTTCCAGGCCAAGGACGAGATCCTCGACACGATCTTCCTCGAGCGCTGGGACGTGATGCTCGCCGTGATCGCCGAGGTCGACGCACGCCCGGTCGCCGCGCGCGCGAAGCTCGACGCGATCGCCGCCTTCATCGTGGACTCCTACCGCCACGACCCGGAGCTGATGAAGGTGATCATCGTCGAGGTCACGCGTGCGGCGAACTCGTTCGGCCGCACGCACCTGGCCAAGATCCGCGAGGCCTTCGCGGGCATCGGCGAGATCGTCCGCAAGGGGCAGGAGCAGGGCGAGCTGAAACGCTCGGTGGCCCCCGAGTTCGCGGCGCTCGCCTTCTACGGGACGATCGAGCAGGTGCTCACGGGATGGATCTTCGAGCTGCTGCCCACGGGCGAGGAGGAGTTCGAGCGCGCGCGGCAGCTCGTGGTCGAGACGATCTGCGACGGCCTTGAGACCGGCAGGCAGGCCTCGCCCGGGCCCGGAACCGGCGCCGCACCGGCGTCCGGCCCCGGCCTCTGATTTACTGCCGCGCCAATGGCCGAGAACGACGCGGTCAAGCGTCTGCTGTGGTCGGGCATGCTCGCGGCGATCGGGGCGCTGGCCAGCATCGCGACGACCCGCCTCGCCGCCGTGCTGTGGCGGCGGATCTTCGACGAGGACCCGCCCGACTGAGCATGGACGAGCGCGAGCAGCCCACCGAGGAGGGAGAGGCGGTGCCGGCGGAGGTGGACGAGAAGGGCGCCAGCGTCGAACCCAGCGAGCCCAACACCGACGACTGGGTCCGCCACGGCGACACCGGCGAGGTGCCTGCGCACCCGGGGCCGGCAGCGCCCGAGCCGATGACCCTGGACGAGCCCTTCGGAGGAACCCCTCCCGCCGCCGATCCCGAGCCGCCCGCGGCCCAGCCGACGGTCGTGGGACAGCCCGCGGTCGCGCCGCCGCCGGCCGCCGAGCAGCCCGCCGCCGCGGAGCCGCCTCCCGACGAGGGGCCGCCGGCCGCCGAGCCGCTCGCTTCCGAGCCGCCGGCGCCCGACCCGGCCGCTCCCCACCTCGCCGCCGCCGAAGGACCACCGGCCGGCGCGCCCCCCGCCGCCGCGCCGCCCCTTTTCGAGCCGCCGGCCCCGGACCCAGCCGCTCCCCACCTCGCCGCCTCCGAATCTCCGCCGCTCGGAGCCGCGGCCGCGGCCGGCCACGCACTCCCGGCTCCGGCGTCCGGCCCCGGCGGGCTGTTCGGGCGGCCCGAGGTGCTCGTCGGCGCGGCCTTCGCGGGCGGGATCCTGATCGCGATCATCCTGCGGCGCCTTGGCTGAAGACGACCACAACATCGGCGAGACGGTCAACGAGATCACCGAGCGGGCGACGCTGATCGTCCGCGAGGAGATCGAGCTCGCGCGCACCGAGATCGAGCAGAAGGTCAAGAGCCTCGTGCGCGGCGCGGCGATCGCCGCCGCCGCGGGCTTCTTCGCCTTCATGGGGCTGATCATCCTGCTGGAGGCCGCGTCGTGGGTCTTCTACGACAACGTCTTCTCGCCCAGCGGGGGCAACATCTTCCTGGGCTTCCTGATCGTCGCGGTGCTGCTGTTCATCCTCGGCGGGCTGGCGGGCTGGCTGGCCACCAGGTTGTTCAAGGCCGGCTCACCGCCCACGCCCGATATGGCCATCGACGAGGCCAAGCTGATCCGCGAGACGGTCGAGGCCTCGGCCGGCCGCGGCGGCGGTCCGCCGGCCGCGCCGCCGGCGCCAGGCGCCCCGCTCGCTCCGGGAGCGCCCGACGCCGAGGCGACGACGACGACGGAGCGGCCCTGATGGCGACCCGCACGCCAGAGGAGATCCGCGCCTCGATCGAGGCCAATCGCGCGGAGCTCGCGGTGTCCGTGAACCGCCTGCGCGGTGACGTCGCGCGCCTCACCGACTGGCGCTCGTTCGTGGCCCGCAACCGCAACCAGATCCTCGTGGGCGCGGCCGTGACCGGCTTCGTGCTGGGCGGCGGCCTGGCGGCGATCGGCGGCATCGCGCGCCATCGCCGCCGGCGGCGCTGATCAGGCCAGCAGCGAGCGCGGGATCCCGCCCACGCCGATCAGTCCCGGCCCCACGTGGGTGCCGATCACCGGGCCGATCTCCGACACGAACAAAGGCTCCGAGCCGAACAGCTCGCGGCCGCGCTCGACCAGCCGCGCGGCGACGTCGGGAGACTGGATGTGCTGGACGACCCAGGCGTCGGCGCCCCGGTCGGCGCAGCTGCGTAGGTACTCGACCATCCGCTCGAACGCGCGACCGGCGGTGCGCACGCGCTCGACCGGCGTGATCTCGTCCTCGACCGTGAGGATCGGCTTGATGCGCAGCGCCGCCCCGAGGTAGGCCTGAGCTGCGCCGATCCGGCCTCCGCGGCGCAGGTACTCGAGCGTGTCGATGCAGAACCACAGCCCCAGCGCGTCGCGCGCCTCGTGTGTACGCGCCACGACGGCGTCGCGATCGGCTCCCTCGCGCGCGGCCGCCGCCGCGGCCAGCACGACCATGCCGAGCCCGCCGCACGCCGTGCGCCCGTCGATCACCTCGATGCGCGCCCCGGCGCCGCCGCCCTCGTCGAGCTGGGCCTTGGCCTGGCGAGCCGACTCGCAGGTCCCGGACATGCCGCCGGCGAGGTGGATCGAGACCACATCGTGGCCCTGCTCGAGCAGCGGCTCGTAGACGGCGAGGAAGTCGCCGATCGAGGGCTGCGACGTGGTGGGCAGCTCGTCGCCGGCGCGCAGGTGGTCGTAGTAGTCGTTGAAGTCGGGCAGGTCGACCTCGCGGTCCTGGCGCCCCTGCCAGTTCACGTAGAGGCTGACCTGGTGCACGTCGTTCGCGGCGGTCAGCTCGCGGGGGAGGTAGTGGGTGGTGTCGGTGACGACCGCGACGGGGGACATGGCCGCGCCGGACCCTACCGCGCCGGTCCGTATCTACACTCCCCGCCGGATGGCCAAGACGCTCGTCACCGGCGGCACAGGGCTGATCGGCGCGAGGGTCGTGCGGGCGCTGCTCGAGCGCGGCGACGAGGTGCGGGTGACGCTGCGGTCGGGCTCGCGCCTGGACAACCTCGCAGGGCTCGAGTACGACGGCGTCGAGTGCGACGTGCTCGACCGGCGCGCGCTGCGCCGCGCGCTGCGCGGGGTGGGCCGCGTCTTCCACGTGGCCGGCATGACGTCGCTGCGCCGTCCGACGGCCGAGATCTTCGAGGTCAACGTCAAGGGCACGCGGTTCGTGCTCGAGGAGTGCCTGCGCGCGGGCGTTGAACGCGTGGTCTATACGTCGTCGGTGGCGGCCATCGGTCCAGCGCCCCGCGGCTCCACCGCTGACGAGACACAGCCCTTCCGCGGCGGCTACGGCGTACCCTACGTCGCCGCCAAGCGCGAGGCCGAGGTCGAGGCGCTGCGGCTCGCGGCTCGCGGGCTGCCGGTGGTGATCGTCAACCCCGGGCACGTGTTCGGGCCCGGCGACCTCTACCGCTCCTCGACCGACGTGGTGCGCCGCTTCCTGTCGCGCCAGATCCCGGCCTACGTCGACGGCGCGATCAACATCGTCGACGTCGGCGACGTAGCCGCCGGCCATCTGCTGGCCGAGGAGCGCGGCGTGGTCGGCGAGCGATACATCCTCGGCAATCGCAACTACACGTGGGAGCGGCTGTTCGCCGACCTGGGCCGGATCTCGGGCGTCGAGCCGCCGGCGGTGAAGCTCCCGGAGCCGGCCGCGCTCGCGTTCGCGCACGCGCTCGAGATGGCTCCCGGCAAGCCGGCGATCACGCCGGTCGAGGTCCGTGCGGCCTCGCTCTACTGGGCGTTCCGGAACGCGAAGGCCAAGCGCGAGCTGGGCTGGAAGCCGGCCCCCCACGAGGACACCGTCGAGGCGACCGTCGCGTGGTACCGCCAGCGCGAGGGCGAGAGCCTCTCGCGCGCGGGGGCACGGCAGCCCGTGGGGCTGCGGATCGCCGGCTTCGCCGTGCGCCAGGCCGGCGGCGTTGCCGCGCGGTTCGCTTCCTGAACGGCATGGCAGCGACCCTCTACCGCTGCCGTACGCCCACCGACTGGCTGTGCCCCTGCGGGCGCGTCGCGCGCAAGCTGCGGCGCCACGGCGTCGAGCACGAGCAGGTCCGTGTGCCGATGCGCACGCGCGATCGTGAGGAGGTCGTCGAGCTGACCGGCCAGCGTCACGTGCCGGTCCTCGTCGTGGGCGGAGAGGCGATCTGCGACTCGCGCCGGATCGTCGAGCACCTGGAGTGGCGGGCGGGGGAGGAGCGGAAGTAGGGGGAGCGGCGCGGGCCCCGTGTCCGGATCGCGCAGCCGATCAGGGTCGCCGCGGGGCGTCGGTCGGCGGCAGCGCGCCCAGCTCGCTCGGCCTGACGGGAAGAGTCGCGGCGCCCGCCGCCGCGCCCTTGGTCCGCGGCCTGAGCACGGCGTTGCCCAGCACGCGCTGGGCGGCCTCGGCGTAGCCGCGGAAGCCGGGGTCGAAGGAGAGCAGGATCACGTGGCCGGCGCCCCGCGGCTCGTCCGTCGCCAGAGGCGCGCCGCGCAGCAGGTCCGCGCCCTCGATGTAGCCCGACACGAACGCTCCCCGGCGCGGCACGCGCAGCGCCGCCGGGGCCGGCCCCTCCATCACCGGGTCGTCGTCGTCGGGAACGGCGATCGTCCCCTCCAGGCCCCAGGTCAGCGGTCCGCGCCCGGTGCGCTGCACGCCGACCAGCGCGCCGGGCGAGCGCAGGCCGGTGGGTGCGCTCGAGGTCTCGGCGGTCAGGCCGGCGGCGCGTGCGACCTCGATGCCGCGGGTCCGGATTCCGATGAAGGTCCCGCCCGCTCGCACCCATGCCGCCAGCCGCGCGAGCGTGCTCGCGCCGAGCGCTCCTGGATCGAGCGCGCCGTCAGGCACCACGAGCGCGCGCACGCGCTCGAGGTCGCCGGCGGGCAGCCCGGCTCCGAGCGGGCGCACCGCGAGCCCGAGCCGCTGCCCGAGGACCCAGCGCTCCCAGCCCGCGCTCGAGGCGCCGCTCGTCGGCTCAAGGTCGCCGAGCACGCCGACGGTCGTGCGCTTCAGCGCGCGAGTCCGTGCCGGGACGCGCCGCAGTGACACGACGGGCGTCTGGCGGGCCACCGCGAGACGGCGCAGCAACCGCCCCGACGTCCCGGCGCCGAGCACCGCGGTCCCGGCGGCGAAGCGCGTCCCGCGGTCGGTGAACGAGCGCTCGGCGCGGCGCACCGGCGTGCCGCGGCGCAGCAGATCGGAGAGCAGCGCCAGCGCGCCGGTCCCGTCGGTGCGCACCGCGTAGGCGGCGGCGCGCCGCTTGGGCGCCTTTCCCAGTCGCGGTGGAGCAGTGACCGCATCGAGGCCGGCGGGCGCCGCCGCGTCGCCGACGGCGCCGCCCTGGACGCCCATCAGCAGCGGGTTCGACCACGCGCTCACGTCGGAGAAGGAGGCGAACGGCACGTAGGTCTGCTCGTTGAGCAGCGTCTGGACCCAGTGCTTGGGCCCCTGGGCGAGCGGCACCCAGAACGTCCCCGCGGGCAGCAGCGCGGCCTGGGCTCCCGCCGGCCCGTAGGGATCGAAGGCCTCGACGCGCGCGGCGCTCCGCAGGCGCAGGACCTCGACGCCGAAGCCTTGGAGGCGCTCGATGAGCCGAGCGACCTCGGACGGGGCGCGGTCAGCGCGCAGCGCGTAGGCGTGGACGGGGGCCGTCGGGACCGCGACCCGCGGCGTCGCCCCGGGCTGGAGGCTGCGGTTGGGGGAGAGGCGCCCGGCTGCTCCCTCCGCGCGCGCCTCGCGCCAGCCGGCGGCCCATCCCTGGAGGAGTGCCGGCTTGCCCTTCGCCGCCGCGTCGAGAGCGGTGGCCTGGGCCAGGTACTGCTCGTCGACGCGGTCGGCGAACGCGGCGTCGGCACCCTTCTCGAACGTCATCCCGGCCGCGCCGAAGGCGATCGTCGTCGAGCTGTCGCCGTAGCCCGGGAAGAAGAAGTCGTAGGAGGCGCTGGTGCGGTAGGGGATCGCGCGCGCGTCGAAGGCCGCGCGCAGGGCGGGCGAGAACACGCTGTTCATCGCATCCAGCGCGCGGCCCGGGACCTCGGCGTAGACCGGGTCGGTGTAGGGCGGGAAGAAGAAGCGGCTCGAGGCCTCCTCGTGTGAGTCGACGAACAGCACGGGCGGCATTCGCGCCAGCAGCTCGACCTTGCCGGCCGTCTCGGGCTGCGTGCGCGCGAACCAGTCGCGGTTGAGGTCGAAGCCGGCGGCGTTGGTGCGCGTGCCGCGCGCGCGGCCGTCAGGGTTCTGGGTGGGCACCACGACCGTGATCAGTCGATCCAGGCGCTCGAGGTTGGCGCAGTCGACGCGCGCGGCGAGGTCGTGGAGCAGGCGCACGGCGGCGTCGGCCCCGCTGGGCTCGTTGCCGTGCACGTTGCCCGCGATCCACGCGAACGCCGGCTCGCTCGCGGCCGTGCGCTGGGCGGCCTCGGGCGAGGCCACGCCGCGGCGCAGGTCGCGCATCGTCGCCGCGATCGCATCGCGGCGCGCGAGCGCTCCTGGCTCCGAGACCATCGCGTAGCGGATGGGCCGGCCCTGGACCGAGGTCCCGAGCGTGCCCGTCACGACCCGATCGGATGCGGCGTCGACCGCGAGCAGGTAGCGGTCGAGCTCGGCGACCGTCGCGGGGCGGTCGCCGAGCGCGAACCCGTTGACCGCCTGCCAGCTGGGGACGGCCGGATCGAAGGTGGCCGTCGTGGGGCAGGCGGCTCCGGCCGGAACGGCGGCGACGAGGGTGAGCGCGGCGGCGAGCAGAGCGGCCGGGGCGCGCCGCCGGCGACGCGCGCACCTGCGCGGAGCGGCGAGTGCGGCGGGCGGAGCGGCGCTCCTCGCCGGCCGCCTCACCGCGCGAGTGAAGCGACGGTCGTGGCGGTGACCGGCTCGGCCGTCCCTCGCTCGGTCACCAGCGCGGTCACGAGCGCGGCGGGGGTCACGTCGAAGGCCGGGTTGCGGCACGGTGTGCCCTCGAGCGTCACCAGGCCGCCGCCGGCGTGCCGCACCTCGTCGGGGTCGCGCTCCTCGATCGGCACCTCGTCGCCGGTCGCGGTGGCGAGATCGACCGATGAGGTCGGCCCCGCCGCGACGAAGGGCACGCCCGCGGCGGCGGCGGCGAGCGCATGGCCGTAGGTGCCGACCTTGTTGACGACGTCGCCGTTGGCCGCCACGCGGTCGAAGCCGACGAGCACCGCGTCGACCTCGCCGCGCCGGATCAGCCCGGCCGCCGCGCCGTCGACCACGAGCGCGTGCGGGATCGTGCGCCGCTCGAGCTCCCAGACGGTCAGGCGCGCGCCCTGCAGCAGCGGGCGCGTCTCGCAACAAAGGACCTCGACCGGCGCTTGGCGGTGCAGCTCCTCCACCACCGCGAGCGCGCTGCCGCGCCCGCTGGTCGCGAGCGCGCCCGTGTTGCAGTGGGTGAGGATCCGGCTCGCGCCCCGGAGCAGCGCCGCTCCGTTGCGCGCGAGCGCGTCGCTTGCCGCGCGATCCTCGGCGTGGATGGCCTCGGCCTCGGCGCGCGCCGCGCGCGCCCGCTCGTCCTCGGGCACGCGGAGGGCGGCCTCGCGGACGCGGTCCACTGCCCAGGCGAGGTTGGCCGCGGTCGGCCGGGCCTCGCGCAGCAGCCCCCACGCCGCGTCCAGCGCGGGGGAGCGGGGGTCGCGCGCGACCGCGAGCGCGAGCCCGTAGCCGCCGGCGACCCCGATCAGCGGCGCGCCCCGCACCGCGAGCCGCCGGATGGCATCCGCGACCCCTTCGGCGTCCTCGATCACCAGTGTGTGCTCGCGGCCCGGGAGCAATGTCTGGTCGAGCAGCGCCAGCCGCCGCCCGTCCCATGCGAGCGGCGCCGGAGCAGTCGAGACGGCGCCGGGCCCGGCCATCGCCGGGAGGCTATCTCGCCGCGGGCGCGGCGGCTCGCCTACGCGGCGGCGGGAGCCGGCGCGGGCGCGGCCTGCCCGGACGGCTCCGGCTGCTGCCCGCCGGCGCGCGCGGCGTCATCGGCGCGCGAGAAGCGGATTCCCTCGTCTTCGAGGGCGCCGCGACGCAGCAGGCGCACGTCGCGCAGATAGTTCTGGTGCAGCTGCCACGGCGCGCGCGTGCCCTGGCGCGGGAAGGCGTCGATCGAGCGCATCACGTAGCCGGACACGAGGTCCATGAACGGCTTGGTGGGGACCGACGGGTCGGGCGGGAGCGGCGTGAACTGGTCGTAGCCGTGCTCGTCCATGTGGCCCAGCAGCCTGCAGAAGTACTCGGAGACGAGGTCGGCCTTCAGCGTCCACGAGGCGTTCGTGTAGCCGATGGCGATCGTCATGTTCGGGATCCCGCTGAGCATCATCCCCTTGTAGCCCACGGTCTCGGAGAGCTCGACCTCACGACCGTCGACGACCAGGTCCATGCCGCCCAGCGCGAGCAGGTTCAGTCCCGTCGCGGTGATGACGATGTCGGCCTCGAGCTCCTCGCCCGACGCGAGCTTGATACCACGCTCGGTGAAGGACTCGATCGCGCTGGTGACGATCGAGGCGTCGCCGCGGCTGATCGTCGCGAAGAGGTCGCCGTCGGGGACGAGGCACAGGCGCTGGTCCCAGGGCTCGTAGCGCGGCTTGAAATGGGTGTCGAGGTCGTAGCCGGGCGGCAGGCGGCGCTCGGCGCCTGCACGCAACAGCTTCTTGACGAAGCGCGGGTAGCGGCGGCTGACCTGGTAGGCGAGCGTGGTCAGCAGCGCGTTCTTCCAGCGCATGATGCTCCCGGCGAGCTTGCGCGGCAGCGCACGCTGGATGGCGCCGGCGAGCGGGTCGTGCTCCGGCCGCGAGAGGATGTAGCTGGGCGAGCGCTGCAGCATGGTGACGTGCTCCGCGTCCTCGGCGAGCGCCGGGACGAGCGTCACCGACGTCGCTCCGCTGCCGATCACCACGACCCGCTTGCCGGTGTGGTCGAGGTCCTCGGGCCAGCGCTGCGGGTGGATGATCTGTCCGCGGAAGCGCTCGGTCCCCTCGAAGGCCGGCGTGTAGCCCTCGTCGTAGCGGTAGTAGCCCGTGCAGCTGAAGAGGAAGTTGGAGGTGAGCCGCTCGCGCCCGGAGCCGTCGCTGCGCTCGACCTCGACCGTCCAGCGCGCATCGTCCGACGACCATTCGGCGCGCACGACGCGGCGGCCGTAGCGGATCTTGCGGTCGATCCCGTATTCCCGCGCGGTGGCGCGGATGTAGTCACGGATCGAGGCGCCGTCGGCGATCGCCTTGGTGCCCGTCCACGGCCGGAACGAGTAGCCGAGCGTGAACATGTCGGAGTCCGACCGCACGCCGGGGTAGCGGAAGAGATCCCACGTCCCGCCGCTCGCGTCGCGCGCCTCGAGGAGGGCGACGGACTTCTCGGGGAAGGCGGACCGGAGGTGGCACGCGGCACCGACGCCCGAGAGGCCGGCGCCGACGATCAGGACGTCGAGATGCTCCACTGGTGTATCCATGGCCCCAGCGTATCAACGCCTCGTCGGAGTAGTCAACAGTGCGTTGAGTCACTCAACGTCGTGTATCCTGTGACGTCGATGGCTTCGTCCCTCTCGCCTGCACAAGCACCTTCGGGCCGCGGCCGGCGCGCGCGCCGGGTCACCGGCGACGAGCGCGAGCAGGCGATCCTCGCCACCGCCGAGCACCTGCTCGAGGAACGCCCGCTGCACGAGATCTCTGTCGACGACCTCGCGCGCGGGGCCGGCATCTCGCGGCCCACGTTCTACTTCTACTTCGCCTCCAAGGAGGCGGTGCTGCTGAGTCTCATGGACCGCATCGTCACCGAGGCCAACGCGCACCTCGCGACGGCGCTCGAGCGGCTCGCGGACGGCACCGCGTCGGAGCGCCTGCGCGGGGCGATCGCCGCGTTCTACGAGACCTTCCGCGCGCACCGCGCCGTGACCGTGGCCGCCGCCGACGCGCTCGCGAGCAGCGCCGAGGCGCGCGCGCTGTGGTCGCAGGTGATGGAGGGCTGGGTGGAGGTGGCGACGGCGGCGATCGAGGCCGAGCGCGCGCGCGGCGCCGCTCCGCCCGGCATCCGCGCCCGCGATCTGGCGATCGCCCTGACCTGGATGAACGAGCGCGTGCTCCTCACCAGCTTCGCGCAGCAGCCTCCGGCGCTGGCGCAGGACAGCGTGCTCGACGCCCTGGTCGCCGTGTGGATGGCCGCCATCTACTCCCCCCAACACGGAGCGTCACCGGGCGGTTAGGCTCGCGCGGATGAGGCGGCTGGGCGCGACGCTGGCCCTCGCCGGTGCGCTGCTCGCGCCGGGGCTCGCCCGCGCCGCCGACCCGATCATGCCGCTGAGCCAGGTCCGTTCGGGCATGCGCTGCACGGGCTACTCGGTGATCCGCGGCACCGAGATCTCGAGCTTCGACGTAGAGGTGCTCGACGTCGTGGCCCAGCAGAGCCCGGCCGGCGAGCCGCTGATCCTCGTCCGCGTCTCGGGGCCCGCGGTGGCCGGCAGCGGCATCGCCGAGGGGTTCTCGGGCTCGCCGGTGTACTGCCGCGACGGCGCCGGGGTCGAGCGGAACATCGGCGCGCTGTCCTACGGGATCGGCCAGTACGGGGACACGGTCGGCCTGGCGACGCCGATCGAGGAGATGCTGGGCGATCCGGTCACGACCCCGGCCAGCGCGCGCCGGCGCCCTGACCTGTTGCGCGCGGCCCGGCCGCTCGCCGAGCCGCGGTTGATCGCGGGCGTCTCGCCCGCGCTCGGCGGGCTCGTGACCGCCGCGGCGCGCCGCGCGGGGCGCAGCGTGCGCATCGCTCCGGCCGGGCCGCTGGGTGGCCTCGCGCCCCAGAAGCTACGCCCCGGGGCGGCGGTCGCCGCCGGCTGGGCGGTCGGCGACATCTCGGACTTCGCCTACGGGACGGTGAGCTACACCGACGGCGCGCGGGTGTGGGCGTTCGGCCATCCGCTGGAGGCCGCGGGCCCGCGCGCGCTCTTCCTCCAGGACGTCTACATCTACGGCGTGATCGACAACCCCGTGGCCGGCGGCTACAAGCTGGGCTCGGCGGTCAACGTCCGCGGCACGCTGACCAACGACGACCTCGACGCGGTGATCGGTCGCGTGGGCTCCGGGCCGCCGTCGACCACGTTGCGCATCAACGCGCGCAACCTCGCGACGCGCCGCAGCGAGGTGCTGACCTCGCGCCTGGCCGACGAGTCCGCCGTTCGCAACCCGGCCGGCACCGAGCTCTCCTTCCTGCTCCCGCTCGCGCTGGTCGAGGCCGACGCGCGGATCCTGCGCACGGCCGCTCCGGAGCAGACCGCCAGGTTCTGCATGCGAGTCACGCTCAAGGCCGTCACGACGCCGCTTCGCTTCTGCAACCGCTACGTGGGAGACGAGGTGAGCTCCGTGTTCGAGCCGCCCGCACCGGTGGCCCCCGCCCCCTTGCTCGATGACGCGTCGTCGGCGACCGCACTCCTCGAGTCCTACCGGCGCCCGCTGCGCATTCGCCGCGTCGAGATCGAGCTGGGCGCCAAGCCGGGACTCGACCTCGCGACGATCGAGGGCGCGAGCGCGCCGCGCCGGATGAGCGCGGGCGGGTCCTACCGGGCGCGGCTGCGGGTGCGGACCGCGGGCGGAAGCCGCTTGACGGTGCCGATCAGGGTTCGCGTCCCGCGGCGCGCGAAGCGCGGCGTCTACCGGCTGCGCTTCATCGGCAAGGGACCGGACACGGCGGGCGAGGATCCGACCGACGCGCTGGCGAACGCGTTCGGGTTCGGTCCCGCCGACGAGAAGATCGGCTCGCTCGACGAGCTGGAGGCCGACTTCGCCGACCTGCGCCGCTTCGACGGAGTGTCCGTGCGACTGCGCCGGGCCCGCTCGAGGTCCAGGCGCGGGCGGCTGGTCAAGCGCTTCACCGACCCGAGCCGGCGGATCGCCGGCAAGGCGTCGGTGCGGGTGCGCGTCGTCCGCTAGGAGAGGCGGTTCTCGATGCCCATCGGGGGCGCCTGCGCCGGCTCGGCCTCGGGCGTGCCGGCGGGGGCGTCCTCCGGCGGCTCGACGCCTAGCGTCTCGGCGAGCTCGCCCGACTCGTACATCTCGGTCACGATGTCGCAGCCGCCCACGAGCTCGCCGTTGACGAAGAGCTGCGGGATCGTGGGCCAGTTGGAGATCGCCGACAGCTGCTCGCGGATCGCCGGGTGGGGGAGCACGTCGACCGCCGCGAACGGCGAGCCCGTGGCCTCCAGGGCCGCGACCGTGCGCGCCGAGAAGCCGCAGCCGGGCTGGTCGGGCGTGCCCTTCATGAACAGGATCACCGGGTTCTCGGTGATCGCCTGCTGGATCTGCTCGCGGAGCTGCGCGTTGACGTCTTCGCTCATGGGTTCCTCGCCTCGGTCTTGATTGACAGCGCGTGGATCGGTCCGCCGACCTCCGTCCCGAACACGTCGTAGACCATCCGGTGCTGCTCGAGCCGCGACTTTCCGGAGAAGGCGTCGGACTCGACCGTGGCGCGGAAGTGGTCGCCGCCGCCGGTCAGGTCCTCGACCTCGGCACGGGCGCCGGGGATGGCGGTCTCGATGCGGTCCTTGATCTCCTCGGTCGTCGGCACGGGTCTGGATCAGCGAGGATAGCGAGCGCTACACTTCGGAAAGCGATGATCACGCTCACCGACAAGGCCGCCGAGAAGGTGCAGGAGTTCCTCAGCACGCAGGGTGCCGGGGTCGAGACGGCGGGCCTGCGCGTCGGCGTCCGCGGGGGCGGCTGCTCGGGCTTCCAGTACCTGCTCGCATTCGACGAGCAGCGCGACGGAGACACCGTGGTCGAGAGCCACGGTATCCGGCTGCTGGTCGACGAGCCGAGCCTCGCGTACGTCCGCGGATCGACCGTCGACTACCTCGACGGCCTCCAGGGCGCGGGCTTCAAGGTCGAGAACCCGAACGTCATCGCCGCGTGCGGCTGCGGCTCCTCGTTCCGCGTCGCCGAAGAGGAAGAGGTCTCGGCGGTCTAGGCTCCGGGCGCAGTGCTTCTGCGCCCGCCATCCGGCGCCCGAGTGCAGGGCGTCGTCTGCATCACGCAACCCGCGCACGCGTGGATCTCGGGCCAGCTCGCGCGGGCGTGGGGCGATCCGATCGAGCCGCACGACGAGGTCTGCCTCGCTGCCGAACAGCACGACCTCGGCATGGCGTCGTGGGACGCCGCGCCGGAGCTCGACCGTGAGACCGGCCGGCCCTACTCGTTCATGGAGATGCCGCTCGACGTCCATCTCGGGCTCTGGCGCCGTGCGCCTGAGCTGGCGCTCGTGCAGGACCGCTACGCCGCGCTGCTGGTGTCGATGCACGGGTGTGCGCTGTACGAGATGCGGGACCTCGAGCAGATGGCACCTGGCGACGCGGCCAAGGTGCGCGCCTACCTCGCCGACCAGCGGGCGTTCCAGGAGCGCCTGCGCGCCTCGCTCGGCGCGGGTGAGGAGGAGGTGCGGCGCAACCAGCGCCTGCTCTGGGCATGGGACTTCCTGTCGCTCGCGGTGTGCCTCGACTGGGCGCCGGCCGCCGTCGACCGCATCCCGCTCGCCGGCAGCGAGGCGCGCCTGTCGCTCGCGCCCGCGGGCGACGGCCGGTTGACGGTCGACCCGTGGCCGTTCCGCGAGCACGCGGTCGAGCTGCGCTGCGACGCGCGCCTACTCGAGGGCCGCTTCGACGAGGAGCCGGCCATGCGGGCCGCGCTCGACGCCGCGCCGTGGGTCGCGGCGCGGTGGCGGCTCGAGGCCGCTTCCTAGAATCCTGGTCGAATGAGCGCAATCGGGACCGAGGACAACCCGCTCCGCGTCGCGATCGCCGGCGCCGGGCCGGCCGGCTTCTATGCCGCCGGCCAGCTCCTGCGCAAGAACGCCGAGGAGGTCGTCGAGGTCGACATGCTCGACCGTCTGCCGACGCCGTGGGGCCTGGTGCGGGCCGGGGTGGCGCCCGATCACCCCAACATCAAGGCGGTGAGCCGCGTCTACGAGAAGACCGCGCGCCACCCGGGCTTTCGCTTCCTGGGCAACGTCGAGCTCGGCCGCGACCTCGACCCGGACGACCTCCGGCGCCACTACCACGCGGTGATCTACGCCGTCGGCGCGCAGACCGACCGCCGCATGGGGATCCCCGGCGAGGAGCTCCCCGGGAGCTGGGCCGCCACCGACTTCGTCGCCTGGTACAACGCCCATCCGGACTACCGGGATCTCGATTTCGACCTCTCGTGTGAGCGGGCCGCGGTGATCGGCAACGGAAACGTCGCGCTCGACTGCGCGCGCATGCTCGCGCTCACGCCTGACGAGCTGCGCGTGACCGACGTCGCCGACCACGCGCTCGAGGTCCTCCGCGACTCGGGTGTGCGCGAGATCGTCGTGCTCGGCCGCCGCGGCCCGGTGCAGGCGGCGTGGACCAACCCCGAGCTGCTCGAGCTCGGCGAGATGGTGCGGGCCGACGTCGAGGTCGACGCCACCGACCTCGAGCTCGATCCGCTGTCCGAGTCCTTCCTGAACGAGGAGGCGGACATCACCGCGCGCAAGAACGTCGAGATCCTGCGCGGCTACGCCGAGCGCGAGCCGGACGGCAAGGAGGCCCGCATCTCGCTGCGCTTCCTGCGCTCGCCGGTGGAGATCGTGGGCGAGGAGCGGGTCGAGGGGATCGTCGTCGAGCGCAACGAGCTCGTCCGCGACGAGGAGAGCGGGCGCCTGCGCGCGCGGCCGACGGGCGAGCGCGAGACGATCCCCGTCGGGCTGGTCCTGCGCTCGATCGGCTACAGCGGCGTGCCGCTGCCGGGCGTCCCGTTCGACGAGCGCAGCGCGGTCATCCCCAACGACGGCGGTCGCGTGCTCGAGGCCGCCGGCGGCGAGCCGCGGCCCGGCGAGTACGTGACGGGCTGGATCAAGCGCGGCCCGACCGGCGTCATCGGCACGAACAAGAAGGACGCGAACGAGACCGTCGCTCGGCTCATGGAGGACCTCGAGGCCGGGCGGCTGGCAGACCCGCAAGCCCCCGGTCGCGAGGCGATCGACGCGCTGCTCGCCGAGCGCGGCGCCGAAATCGTGACCCAGGAGGGCTGGGAGTCGATCGACGCCCACGAGCGAGAGCGCGGCGAGCCCGACAGCAGGCCGCGCGCCAAGCTCGCGACCTTCGACGAGCTGCTGGCACGGGCTCGCGGCGGCGACCGGGCCGGCGCCTCCTGATGCGCGACCCCGGCCACGTCGCGGTCGGGACGTGGAGCGGTGGTCGCTTCATGCACTTCGGCGAGCCGATCGACGAGGAGCGGCTGGTCACGCTGCTGACTCCCGGCGAGGGCATCGACACCGTCCTGACCGCCGACGTCTACGGCGCCGGTGAGGGGGACCGCGTGCTGGGGCGCGCGCTGCGCGGCGTCGCGCGCGACGGCGTGTGCGTGGTGGGCGCCGTCGGGCACGACTTCTACGACGGCGAGCGCGACGGCCCGCGCGGCTACCCGCGCTTCACCGACCCGGCCCTGCGCGGGCCCGAGGAGTACGCCGCCTACCTGCGCGAGGCGACCGAGCGCAGCCTCGAGCGGTGCGGGATCGACGCGTTCGATCTGCTGCTGCTCCACAACCCCGACCGCGCCGGATACACGCACGAGGCGGTGTGGGAGGGGATGGCGGCGCTGCGCGAGGCAGGGCTTGACGCGCATGCTCGGGGTCGCGCCCGGCCCGGCCAACGGCTTCACGCTCGATCTCATCGCCTGCCTGGAGCGCTTCGGCGAGCTCATCGACTGGGCGATGATCATCCTCAACCCGCTCGAGCCGTGGCCGGGCGAGCTCGTGCTCCCGGCCGCCGCGAAGGCGGACGTGAAGCTGATCGCGCGCGTGGTCGACTACGGAGGCCTGTTCCACGACGACCTCGCCGACGCCTCCGAGCTCGGGCCCCGCGACCATCGCTCGTTCCGCCCCGAAGGCTGGGTCGCCGAAGGACGCGCGCGCATCGACCGCATGCGGCCGATCGCCGAGCACCACGACCTCACCATGCTGCAGCTCGCGTGCAGCTGGGACCTCGCGCAGAAGCCGGTCGCGTGCGCCGCGCCCACGCTGCTGCAGGAGTCGGGCGAGGGCGCCAAGCCGATCGAGGCCCAGCGCGCGGAGCTGGCGGCGACGCCGAGCGAGTCGCCGCTGGGCGACGACGAGCTCGCGGCGATCCGCGCGCTCGGGGACAACACCGGCTGCATGGCCCTGAAGGGCGGCGTCCCGGACCACGACGGCGCGCCGCGGCCGGACCGCTGGCCGCTCGATCCCGATCTGCGCGCGGCCGCCCGTCGCTGGCGCATCGACCCGGACCGCGACCTTCGCCGGGCCGCCGAGCCCGTCCAGAGGGCATGAGCGCCGGGGCGGGCCCGCGGTTCCGCGTCGAGCCGCTGGCGACGCCTACCGTCGAGCTGCCCGAGGAGTTCGAGGACCGGCGCCTGGTGAGGCGCGCGCTCCAGGTGATCCTGCTGCTCGCCGTCCTCGTGCTGATCGTGCTGCTCGCACCGGGGCTGGGCGAGGTGCGCGACAAGCTCGCGGGCGCGCGGCCGGGATGGATCGCGATCGGGGTGGCGCTCGAGGGCCTCTCGTGCCTGTCCTACGTGTTGATGTTCCGGCCTGTCTTCTGCCGTCACATGGCGCGGCGCACGAGCTGGGAGATCGCGTGGTCGGAGCTCGCCATGGGATCGATCGTGCCCGCCAGCGGCGCGGGCCCGCTGGCGCTGGGAGCGTGGATCCTGCACCAGGGCGGCATGCCCGGCGATCGCATCGCGCGCCGCTCCGTCGCCTTCTTCCTGGTCAAGAGCGGGGTCAACTTCGTCGCCGTCGCGGTGATCGGCGCCGCGATGGCGCTCGGGGTCGGACCGCATTTCTCGCTGTGGCTGACCGCCCTCCCCGCCTTCCTCGCCGCGGCGACGATCGCGCTGGTGGCGCTGATCCCGCGGCTCGGCCCGGGGAGCCCGCCGGCCGAGGACGCGGGCCGTGTGCGCCGCTTCATGTTCGCGTCGCGCCGCGCGCTGATCGACGGGACGGCGGAGGCGCTCGAGATCGTGCGCTCACGCGAGCTGTCCGTGGTCGTGGGCGCGGTCGGCTACTGGCTGTTCGACAACGCGGTCCTGTGGGCGACGTTCCACGCGTTCGGTGAGTCGCCGCCGGTCACGGTGATCCTCATGGGCTACCTGATCGGCCAGCTCGGCGGTGCGCTGCCGCTGCCCGGCGGCCTGGGAGGCATCGACGGCGGCCTGCTCGGGACCCTGATCGTCTACGGGACCCCGGTGGCCGTGACCGCCGCCGCCGTGCTCGCCTACCGCCTGATCCTGTTCTGGCTGCCGCTCCTCGTCGGCGCGGCGTTCTTCGTCTCCCTGCGCCGGGGGCTCAACCAGCCCGATCGTCCAGATCTCTGCGCGGTTCCAGCCGCCATATAAACGGTGCCGGCGGCGACCTAGACCGGCGTCGCGTCCAGCGAGCGCCACAGGTAGCGCGACGCCATCGAGCGGTGCGGGCGCCAGGGCTCGGCGATGCGGGTCATCTCGTCCGGCGACGGGAGCTCGGGCAGCCCGTAGGCGTTCATGATCGCGCGGCGCACGCCGAGGTCGCCGACGGGCAGGACGTCGGGCCGCTCGAGGTGGAAGATCAGGAACATGTGCGCGCTCCAGTCGCCGAGTCCCTTGACGGCGACGAGCTCGGCGATCACGTCGTCGTCGTCGAGCTCGTTCATGCGCTCGAGCTCGAGCTCGCCCGATGAGACGTGCTCGGCGAGCGAGCGCAGGAAGCCCACCTTCGCGCGCGACAGGCCGGCGGCGGCGCGCAGCTCCTCGGGCTCCTCGGCGAGGATCTCGGCCGGGGTCGGTGGCCGGCCGCCGAAGCGGTCGTTGAGGCGCGTGTTGATGGCGCGCGCGGCCTTGGTCGAGAGCTGCTGGCCGACGATCGCCCGCACCAGCGCGCCGTAGTGGTCGTCCGGGTGGACGCCGCGCCGGCCGCCGCGCTCGCCGAGCCCCTCGCCGTCCTCGATCGCATCGATCACGCGCCCCAGCACCGGGTCGGCGGCGCGCAGGTGCGCGACCGCGTCGGCGCGCTCAGGCAACGGCCGGCGCCGCGACGGATTCGCCGTCCAGCGCGTTGAGCGCGCGCTCGACCGAGGTCGCGATGCAGGTGAAGGTCGGGGTGTCGCGCAGCGTGTAGGAGCTCGACTCGGTCGTGCGCAGGCGCTGGACGAGGTCGAGGAAGGCCGCCGGATCGTCGGTCTCGAACGCGACCACGAACTCCTGGTCGTCCAGCCCGAACGAGTAGCTGGTGTTGAGGTCGATCGAGGGGTACTCGCGGCCGAGGCGGATGTGCTCCTGCATGATCCGCCGGCGCTCGGGCGCGGGCAGGGCGTACCACGCGCGCGTCTTCACGAACGGGTAGACGAACAGGTAGCGCGAGTGCCCCGGGCGGACCTCGAGGCGCGACTCGTCCGAGTACTCCGAGGGCTTGGTCATGGCCAGGTAGGAGTAGGGCGTCGAGCACCACGCCGCCAGCCCGCTCTGGGCGAGCACGACGTGGAACTCGTGGATGCGCTCCAAATTCGTGGCCTGGCTGAGCAGCAGCAGGTCGGCGTCGCCTCGCGTGCCGACGAGCGAGAAGCTGCGCAGCAGCCGCTCCGCCGCGAAGTCCTCGCACGCGGCGAGGAACTCGCGCTTGTCCTGCGCGCGCTGCTCCGGGGCGCGCCGCCGCCACGCCGGGTCGACTTTGAAGAAGGTGTACTTGACGAAATGTCGAGCGGGCACGGTCCGGCCCCTCAATATAGTCCTGGCAATGCTGCGGACCGCCGTGGTGGTGGCGGCGGCGCTGGCCGCCCTGTTGGCGCCGAGCGCAGCCACGGCCAATTCTCCGCCACCGCTGCCGCCCGGCGCGCCGCGGGTGCTGCTCGCCTTCCTGCCCGGGCGGGACAACAGCCCGCAGACCTCGATCATGCTCAAGCGCTTCGAGCGCCGCCCGGCGCTCGGCGGGATCGGGCTAATGAGCGCCGCTACCGGCGGCTATGACCCCACGCAGGCGCTGCTGGACATCAGCTCGGGGACGCGGACCTCGTCCAACGTCTACGACCCCAAGAAGCCGCCCGAGATCGCGCTCGTCCCCTACCGCGGCGAGGGCTTCATCGAGGGCTGGTACGACCTCGAGCGCCGCACGGCAAGCGCGCCCGAGGACATCGTGCCGGGCGAGCTCGGATCGGCGATCCCGGGCGGCGCGGGTTACGTCGGGATCATCGACCAGCCCAACCCGATCGCGCTCGCCGCCGCAAACCAGGACGGGTTCGTGCGCGGGCTCTCACTCGACTCGCGCCGCAACATCGTCTTCCGGGCGACAGCGCATGCTGCGCAACCGGCGCTTCGTCGTGGTCGGGCTGCCCACGCGCCGCGCGGGCGGGCGCGCGCTCGACGCGCTGCTCGCACAGCGGATGCCGGGTGAGCTCTTGATCGTGGTGCGCACGCCGCCCAAGACGGGCACGTTGCTGCTGCCGATCGCGACCTCCGGGCTCGGGCGCGGCAACCTGACGTCGGAGACGAGCCGCAACAACGGCATCGTCGCCGGCATCGACATCCTCCCGACCGTCCTCGACCACCTCGGGCTGAAGGTGCCCAAGGGGGTCAAGGGCCAGCCCATGAGGGTCGAGGGCAAGCGCGACGCCGACGCGATCCTCGCCTTCGACGCGCGCTCGCGGATCGTCGGCCCGCGGCGCCTGCCCACGCTGCAGGCCGCACTGCTCGGGTGGCTCGGCCTGATGCTGCTGTTCGGCGCGATCTCGGGGCCCAAGGGGCTGCGCCGCGGAATGCGCGTGGGGGGCCTGGCCGCGCTGTGGACGCCGGCCGTCCTGCTGATCCCGGCGACGTTCCAGCCGTCGCGCCCGCTCGAGCTCGTGCTCGTGGGCGGCTCGGCCCTCGCGCTTGCGCTGATCACCGATCTCGTGCTGCCGTGGCCGAAGGGACCGATGCTCCCGGCACTTGCCACGGTCGTCGCCTACAGCGTCGACCTCGCCTTCGGCTCCTACCTGACCGTGCGCTCGCTGCTCGGTCCCAACCCGCGCTTCGGCTCGCGCTTCTACGGCCTGGGCAACGAGCTCGAGGCGCTGCTGCCGGTCATCGCTCTTGCGGGCCTGGCCGCCGTGCCCCTGCTTCGCCGGCGCTCGCGCAGGACGGCCGCCGCCTTCGCGATCACCGGACTGGCGCTCGGCGTGGTGGTGGGAGCCGGGCGCCTCGGCGCGGACGTCGGCGGGGTCATCACCGTCGGCGCCGGCTTCGCGGTGGCCACGGCGCTGATGCTCCCCGGCCGGGTGACGTGGCGCCGGGTCCTGGTCGTGATCGCGGCTCCCGCTGCTGGGGCTGGCGCTGCTCGCGGGCATCGACCTCGCGACGGGCGGCAACTCGCACTTCACCCGCTCGGTGCTCAGGGCGGGAAGCGAGGAGGAGCTGCTCAAGACCTTCCAGCGCCGCTACGAACTCGCCTACAAGCAGCTGATCTCGAAGCTGATCCCGGTGCTCACCGGGCTCGCCCTGCTGGCGGCCGTGTACGCGCTGCGCTGGCGCTCGACGCTGCTCGAGACCGTGCGCGGGCAGCCCTCGTGGGGCGCGGCGCTGGGCGGGGCGCTCGCGGGCTCGATCGCGGGCGCGCTGACCAACGATTCGGGCCCGATCATCGTCATCTACGGAGTGGTGATGGCGGCCTTCCTGGTCGTGTACCTGCGCGGTGACCCGCGCCTGGCGACACCCGCGCAGCCCGAGGGCCTGCGGCGAAGCGAGGACGCCGCGCCGCGCCCGCCGCCCGACTCCGAGCCGGCGCCGGAGCGGCTGGAGCCGGCCGCGCGCCCCTAGCGCCGGGCTCCAGCCGGCCACGCGCCCCTGGCGGCCGCCCGGTGGCCGGGGGGAAGGCCGCAACTGGGAAGTGCGGTTCACCGCACACAGAACCGCTGCGGGACCCACTACCCTCCCCCGCGATGCGCATCGCGCTGGTGTCCCCCTACTCCTGGACCTACCCCGGGGGGGTGACGAGGCACATCGAGGCGTTGGCCGAGCGCTTTGAGGCGGTCGGCCACGACGTCCGTGTGCTCGCGCCCTACGACCCCGACGACCGTCTCGCCGTGCGCATGCACCGAGGCGCGCGGCCGGCAGCCCGGCCCGCGCCCGACTACCTGCTGCCGCTCGGGCGCACGGTCGGCTTCCCGATGAACGGCGCCGTGTCCAACCTGGCGGCCTGGCCGTCCACCATCGCCACGATGCGGCGCGAGCTCGAGTCCGGCTACGACGTCGTCCACATCCACGAGCCGGTGGCGCCCGTGATCGGCTGGGACGCGCTCAGCTCGACGCGCGCTCCGCTCGTGGGCACCTTCCACTGCTACTCGGAGAACCCGATCTCCAACAACATCGCGAACCTGATCGGCGCGCGGCGCGTGCTCAACCACCTGCGTGTCCGGATCGCGGTCTCCGAGGCGGCGGCGTGGACCGGCCGGCGATTCTACGGCGGGCGCTATCGCGTCGTGCCCAACGGGGTCGAGCTGCCGGCGAGCATCGCCCCCAAGGCCCCTGGCGACCGCCTGCGGATCGCCTTCGTCGGCCAGTCGGTGGAGCGCAAGGGGCTGCCCGTGCTGCTGCGCGCGTTCGAGGCGCTGCGCGAGCACGTGCCCGCTTCCCTGACCGTGATCGGGGCCGACGACGACGAGGTCTCTTCGCTGCTGCTCGACGCGCGCGGCGTGGAGATACTGGGCAAGGTCGACGACGACGCCAAGCGCCGCGCGCTCGAGGAGGCCGACGTGCTCTGCGCTCCCTCGCTCGGAGGCGAGAGCTTCGGGATGGTGCTGACCGAGGCGTTCGCCGCCGGGACGCCCGTGGTCGCCTCCGACATCGCCGGCTACCGCGACGTGGTCCGCGACGGCGTCGACGGCCAGCTCTTCCCGCGAGGCGACGCGACCGAGCTCGCCGAGCTGCTGCGTGACCTGTGGCTCGAGCCCGAGCGGCGCGCCGAGCTCTCGGCCAACGCGGCACGCGCCGCCGAGCGCTTCGCCTGGCCGCGTGTCGCCGAGCAGGTCGAGCGTGCCTACGAGGACGCGATCGCCGTGCCCGAGCCGGCCACGCGGACGGCGCGTGCGGCCGTGCGTATCGGGCTGCGCCCCGCCGACGGCTTGCCGACCGAGCGCGCGCGGCGCCTCGAGAGCCTGGAGCCGCGCCAGCCGGCGAAGCGGCGCCTGGCCGGCGTCGCCCGCCGCGCCGCCTTCGTGGTCGCCGCGCTGGCTGCGATGTTCCTTGGCTGGCACGCGCTCGGCCGCATCGGGATCGACAGCATCGTCCACACGCTGCTGAACTCGAGCCCCGTGTGGGTGCTCGCCGGGCTCGCGCTCATGTGCGCCTCGATGGTGCTGCGGGCCCTGTCCTGGCACGCGATCCTGCGCGCCGCCCTGCCCGGGGTGCGCGTGCGCCGGCGCGACGCGATGCAGGGCACGTTCATAGGCGTGCTGATGTCGGCGACGCTGCCCGCCCGCCTGGGCGAGCCGTCGCGAGCGGTGATCGTCGCGCGCCGGATCGGGCGCGCGCGCGAGAGCCTCCCGACCGTGCTCGGCACGCTGGTCTCGCAGACCCTGCTCAACATCTTCGCGCTGGTGATCCTGGGCGCGTGCATGTTCGCGACCGTCGGCCTGTTCCACGGCCGCGAGCGCGCGCTCGTGCTCTACGGCGCTGCGCCGATCGCGCTGCTGGCGCTCGTCGCGATCGCCCCGGTCCTGCTGCGCGCCGGCGATCCGGGCGACGGCCCCCGCCGCCGTCTGCACGCGTGGGCGGCGCGCGCCCGCGAGGCCGCCGCGCGGGTGCGCGACGGCCTGCGCGTGTTCCGCGTCCCGCGGCTCGGCGCGGCGGCCACCGCCGCGCAGCTCGCGGCGTGGGCCCTGCAGTGGCTCTCGTGCTACCTGCTGCTCGCGGCGCTCGGTCTCGACCACCTCGCCGGTCTCGGCGCGGCTGCGGCCGTCCTGTTCGCGGTCAACGTCACCGCGGTGCTCCCGGCGACCCCCTCGAACGTCGGCGTGTTCCAGGCCGCGTGCGTCGCCGTGCTCAGCGGCGCCTACGGCGTCTCGTCCGTCGACGCGCTCGGCTACGGGATCATCCTGCAGGCGGTCGAGGTTGCGACGGCGGTGATGATGGGCATGCCCGCCCTGGTCAAGGAGGGGCTGTCCTGGCGCGACGTCCGGACGCGCGCGCTGCTGGGCACGCCGGTGGAGCTGCGGGACCGACCGCGCAGCCGCCGCGCCGAGGGCCACGAGCTCGAGGCATAGTCGCCGCGCGTGACGGACGCGCGCGCCCTCACCGCTCGCCAACGCGCGGAGTTGCGCGCTGCGCGGGTACTCGCCGCGCTTCCCCCGCGGGTGCAGGTACGCCTCTCGGGCGGGCCCGCGGTCGTCGTGGATGGTCAACGCCTCGCGCCCGACCTCCAGCTCCTGCTCGCGGTGCTCGAGCGCGCCGGGGAGCAGCCGCTCGAGGAGCTCGGACCCCTCGGCGCCCGCGCCGAGCGCCGGCGCGCCGCGCCCGTCGGCAATGGCCGCCCCGCGCCGGTGGGCGCAGTCGCCGAGCTGTCGATCGACGGCGCCGCCGGCCCGCTGCACGCGCGCCACTACGCACCCTTGGCGCAGGAGCGCGGCCCGGCGCCGCTGCTCGTCTACTTCCACGGCGGCGGCTGGGTGATCGGCGATCTCGACACCCACGACGGGGCGTGCCGCATGCTGTGCCGCCACGCCGGGGTCCACGTGCTCTCCGTGGACTACCGCCTCGCTCCGGAGCACCCGTTCCCGGCCGCCGTCGACGACGCGTGCGCGGCGCTGCGCTGGGGCCTCGCGCACGCCGCCGAGCTGGGTGCCGACCCCTCCCGCGTCGCGATCGGCGGCGACAGCGCCGGCGGCAACCTGGCCGCCGTCGCCTGCTGGCTCGCGGCGCGCTCGGGCGAGCCGCTGCCGGCGGCGCAGCTGCTCGTCTATCCGGCGACGGATCTGGCGGCCCGGCGGCGCTCGAGCGAGCTGTTCGGCGAGCGGTTCTTCCTCACCACGAGCGATATGGAGTGGTTCGTGGACACCTACGTGGGCGCCGCCGACCGCGCCGACCCCCGCCTCTCGATCCTGCGCGCGCCCGACCTCACGGGCCTGCCGCCCGCGCTGGTGGTCACCGCGGGCTTCGACCCGCTGCGGGACGAGGCCGAGGAGTACGCCGCCGCGCTCGCCGCGGCGGGCAACGTCGTCGCCGTGCGCCGCTTCCCCGGCTTGATCCACGGATTCATGGGCATGATCGGCGTCAGCCCGTCGGGGCGCGACGCGACCATCGAGCTGGGCGGAGGCCTGCGCGGGCTGCTCGCGGCCGCGGCCTGACTCGCCTCCCCGTCCAGCCCGCCACGTGAGAGGCTTGGCCGCATGGAGCTCGCGTCGCTCGCCGCCCGCGCGCGCGAGGCCGGTCGCGTCGGCCTCGACACCGAGTTCGTCGCCGAGGGCCGCTACCGGCCCCTGCTGTGCCTGGTGGCGATCGGGGTCCAGGACGGCGGTCCGGAGGCGACCACCGCGCTGGTCGACCCGCTCGAGCGGTCGCCCGATCCGGCGCCGATCGCGGCGCTGCTCGCCGACCCCGAGATCGAGCTGGTCGTGCACGCCGGCCGCCAGGACCTCGACATCCTGCGCCGCGCCTGGGACACCGAGGTGCGCAACGTGTTCGACACGCAGATCGCCGCCGGGTTCGTCGGGCTCGGCGCGAGCATGGGCTACGGCCGCCTGGTCGACTCCGTGCTGGGCGTCCGGCTGCCCAAGGGAGAGACCTTCGCGCGCTGGGACGCGCGGCCCCTGAGCGAGGCGCAGCTCGCCTACGCGCGTGCGGACGTGGCGCACCTCGTGCCGCTCGCCGCGGAGCTGCGCCGGCGCCTGGAGGCGAGCGGCCGGCTCGCCTGGGCGCTCGAGGAGTGCCGACCGCTCGAGGAGCCGGGAGACGAGCGCGAGCCGGCCCAGGCCTTCCGCCGCCTGGGCCGCGTCAACCAGCTCAAGCCGCGCGAGCTCGCGGTCGCGCAGACGCTGGCCGCGTGGCGCGAACGCACGGCGGAGGCCGAGAACCGGACCACGAACGCGGTCGTCGGCGACGTGCAGATCTCAGAGCTCGCCCGCCGCCAGCCACGCGACCGCCGAGGGCTGCGCGAGGTGCGCGGGCTCTACCCGCGCACCATCCAGCGCCACGGCGACGCGCTGCTCGCTGCGGTGGCGGAGGGCCGCCACGCTCCCCCGGTCAAGCTCGACGGCGACCGCCCGCGGCCCGACCCCGACGCGGCGCCGCTGGTCGCCCTCGGCGAGGCGCTGGTCCGGGCTCGCGCGCGTGAGGCCGGGCTCGCCTACGAGCTGATCGCCGCGCGCGCCGACCTCGCCGCGGTCGTCGCGTACGTGCGCAACGGAGGCGCCGAGCCGGACACGCGCACGCTCCGGGGGTGGCGGCGCGAGCTGGTCGGCGACGACCTCCTCGACCTGCTGCGCGGGCACCGCTCGCTGGCGGTGGGAGACAAGGGCCGGCTCGAGGTCGACCCGCGCTGAGTCAGGGCCCGGTCCAGTCCCCGATGTGGCACGGCCCGCCGTCGCAGCCGGGCTGAAGCGCGCCGTCCGGTCGCAGGAACGCGGCCACCAGGCGGCGGATCTCGGCCGTGCCTCCGCCAAGGCCGTGGGGGTCGACGCCCACGCGGTTGGGTTGGTTCTCGATCGGCGGCGGCGGCGTGCCGACCATCCCGCCACCGGCGCCGGGGCGCAGCGGACCGGAGTCCATGACCAGCAGCGCGCTTCCGTCGAACGGCAGGTTCCGGATGCGGGGGATGCCCCAGAACGGCCGCGTCCAGGGACCCTTGCGGCCCGGGTCGAGTGCCGGCCGGCGCAGGCGCGCTCCGATCGTCCGGGCTTCGACCGCGGTGGCCACGTTTGAGACCTGGTGGTCGCCGAACGCCTCGAGCATCAGGACCTTGTGGGGCGGGGTGTTCGGGTAGGGGTCGCGCGTAATGTGCTGGGCATAGCCGTCGCCCTCGCCGCGGTCCCACAGCAGCTGGATCAGCGCTAGTTGCAGGGGGCGCTCGACGCCGCGTGCGTAGTTGGCGTAGACGACCTGCGCGAACGGGTCGTAGTCCACCGACCGGTCCAGCAGCGTCGAGTAGTTGATCCCCGGCACGCCCAGCGCGGAGCGCGTGAAGTCGGGCGCGATCGCGGTCAGCGCGCCGCCGATGATCCCGCCCTGGCTGTTGCCGTTGAACGCGATCCTGCGCCCGGCGACGATCCGGCGTCCGCCGGGCTGGAAGGCCGGGTCGGCCCCGAAGCCGTCGCGGTGGGCCATGGCGCGCGCGAGGAACAGGAAGTTCAGCATCCCCTGCTGCAGGCGGTCGGCGAGCAGCGGGAAGTTGCTCAGGTCGGGGAGGATGCGGCCGAGGAGCGTCGGGACGTCCCCTTCCGACATCCCGATCCAGTCGGTGGCGCAGAACAGCAGCCCGTAGTCCTGGGCCGCCTGCTCATTGACGCTGTTGAGCACCTCGTCGCGGCTGCCGAGCAGGCCGTGGCCGTAGAGCACGGGCTGCAGGCGGCCGCTGATCCGGCGCGGGATCTGGCACACGAAGGGCGCCTTGGCCACGTTGCCAAGCGTGCGCGTCGGCAGGCCCGCCGAGTCGAAGCGCATGCGCGATCCGGGCGGGCACCCCGGCTGGTCGAGGAAGCAGGGCACGTCGACATCGCCGCGCACGCGCCGCTGCACGAGCGGGTTCTGCGCGGGCGTGAAGTCCTCCACCGAAGTGACGCGGAAGGTCGGCGCGCGGCCCCTGATGCGCCCGTCGGCCAGGTTGCGATCGCCCAGGCCGAGGAACGCGCGGTTGCGCATCGAGAGCATCGGCCCGGCCAGGCTGCGCGCGCTCGCGACGGTGAAGTCCCAGGCCAGATACAGGTTCGCGCGCGCGATGCCGGCGCGTTTGAGCGCCCGGAAGATCCGCTCCATCTGCGGCCGGCGGGCGTTCACCGCCGGATCGCTCGAGGGCAGGCGGTCGCGGAAGGCGCGGAACGCGGCGCCGGCCGGGATCGGCGCGCCGGCATCGGTCTTCAGGCCGCGCAGGGCGACGATGTAGCGCCGGCCCTCGCGGAAGTTGACCGCGGGGCGGATCAGCAGGTCGGCGACGTTCGGCGACGAGGCCTGGGTGTCGAGCTCGGACGTGACGGGCCAGCGCCTGCCGGTCTTGGCGTCGATGACCACGATCGGCTGGTTCGCTGCGCGGTAGCGGCCCGGATCGGTCACCCGCGCAGCGCCGGACAGGTCGAGCCCGGCGTTTGTGTTCAGTCCGGGCACGCGCGTGATGATCACGCTGCCGGGACTGAACCCGTCCGAGCGGTTGAAGTCGGTGACCGCCATAGGCTTGCCGCCGAGCGTCGCCGGCGTGGAGCCGGCCTTGAGATCGAGCCGCCGGCCGGTGTCCGTGGACGAGTCGGCGCGCGTGAAGTAGTCGTTGGGCCAGGGCAACAGGCACGCGGCCCCGTCGAGCGGATCGCAGCCACGCGAATCGGCCGCCCCGGCCGGCGCGGCCAGGGCGAGCAGCGCGCCGACCACCACGACGACGAGCAACCCTCTCCTCACCCGCGACACACTACTCCGACCGACGCCCCCGGTGCGGCGGTCGCGATCCACGCGCGCGGCTCACACCGCTCCGACCCGACGCCCGTAGCGCGCCGCGCGGACCGCCGGCTCCTTCCCCTCGTCGATGCCGTTCGCGAGCGGTGTGGTCCGGTCCGGAAGTGCCTCTCCCAACCTTGCCACGCTCGTGTCAAGGTTGGGCGGATCGCTGCTAGCATCGCGCCCATGGCCGAGCGTGACTTCCTGCGAGCAGTTCAAGAGCGGGTCGTCGTCTTCGACGGTGGGATGGGGGCGACGCTCGAGCAGTTCGACCTCACGAGCGAGGACTACGGCGGCCTGCAGGGCAAGTGCCACGAGGCGCTGGTCCTGAACCGGCCCGACGTGATCCAGGGCGTCCACGAGTCGATGGTCGATGCGGGAGCGATCGTCGTCGAGACGGACACGTTCCAGGCCTCGCGCATCAAGCTCGACGAGTGGGGGCTGGGCGAGCACACGCCCGAGATCAACCGCCGCGCCGCCGAGATCGCGCGCAAGGCGGTCGGCGAAGAGCGCTTCGTGGCCGGCTCGATCGGCCCGACCGGCCACCTGCCGGCCTCCGACGATCCGACTCTGGGGAAGATCACCTTCCGCGAGCTCGTCGAGGTCTTCACCGAGCAGGCCACGGGCCTGGTCGAGGGCGGCGCCGACCTGCTGATCATCGAGACCGCGCAGGACATCCTCGAGGTCAAGGCGGCGATCTTCGGCGCCCGCGAGGCGTTCAAGGCGACCGGCCGCACGCTTCCGATCCAGACCTCCGTCTCGCTGCTGCCCCAGGGCGGCAAGATGCTGCTGGGCACGGACATCCAGGCCGTGCTCACCACGCTCTCGGCGCTCGACGTACAGGTGATCGGGCTCAACTGCTCGACGGGCCCCGAGGACATGCGCGACGCGATCCGCTACCTGGGCGAGCACTCGCCGCTGCCCGTCCACTGCATCCCCAACGCCGGGATCCCGCACCAGGGCCCGGAGGGCGAGACGATCTTCCCCGAGCAGCCCGAGCCGTTGGCGGAGACGCTGAAGGAGTTCGTCGAGCGCTTCGCCGTCTCGATCGTCGGCGGCTGCTGCGGAACCACGCCCGACCACATCCGCGCGATCGTCGACCGCGTCGGCGGACGCGAGACAGCCGAGCGACCGGCGCCGAGCCCCGTCCAGCTCTCCTCGATGATGACCGCGACGCCGCTCGTGCAGGAGCCGCGGCCGACGCTCGTGGGCGAGCGCGTCAACTCGCAGGGCTCGCGCAAGGCGAAGGAGCTGCTGCTGGCCGACGACTACGACGGCCTCGTGCAGGTGGCCGAGGACCAGGTCACCGGCGGCGCCCACGTGCTCGACGTGTGCGTGGCGCTGACCGAGCGCCAGGACGAGGACGAGCAGATGCGCCAGGTCGTGAAGCGCATCTCGCTGACCCAGCCCGCGCCGATCCAGGTCGACTCGACAGAACCAGATGTGATCGAGAAGGCGCTCGAGCAGATCCCCGGTCGCGCGGTGGTCAACTCCATCAACCTCGAGGCCGGCCGCGACAAGGCCGACCGCGTCGTGCCGCTGGCCAAGGCGCACGGCGCCGCCCTGATCGCGCTGACCATCGACGAGGTCGGGATGGCCAAGACCGCCGACCGCAAGGTCGAGATCGCCCAGCGCATCACGGAGCTCGCGTGCGACGAGCACGGCTTGGAGCGCGAGGCGCTGATCTTCGACGTGCTCACCTTCACGCTCGCCACGGGCGACGACGAGTGGAAGCCGAGCGCGGTCGAGACGATCGAGGGCATCCGGCGCCTGAAGGCCGAGATCCCGGGAGTCAAGACCTCGCTGGGCGTGTCCAACGTGTCCTTCGGCGTCTCACCCGGGGCGCGCGCGGTGCTCAACTCGGTCTTCCTGCACCACGCGGTCGAGGCCGGGCTCGACCTCGCGATGGTCAACCCCAACCACATCACGCCCTACGCGGAGATCCCCGAGAACGAGCGCGAGCTCGCCGACGACCTGGTCTTCAACCGCCGCGAGGACGCGCTCGAGCAATTCATCGGCCACTTCGAGTCCAAGGGCGAGGAGGAGGAGGACGCGGGCGCCGACCCCACCGAGGGCATGGAGCCCGAGGAGGCGCTGCACTGGCACATCCTGCGCCGCAAGAAGGACGGCGTCGAGGAGTGGATCGACCGCTCGGTCGAGAAGATCGGCGCCGTCCCCACGCTGAACAACGTGCTGCTGCCGGCCATGAAGGAGGTCGGCGACAAGTTCGGCGCCGGCGAGCTGATCCTGCCCTTCGTGCTGCAGTCGGCCGAGGTCATGAAGCGAGCCGTCGCGCAGCTCGAGAACTACCTCGACCGCATCGAGGGCCACACCAAGGGCAAGGTCGTGATCGCCACCGTGTTCGGCGACGTGCACGACATCGGCAAGTCGCTGGTCAACACGATCCTCACCAACAACGGCTACACGGTCATCGACCTGGGCAAGCAGGTCCCGGTCGACACGATCATCAACGCCGCGGTCGAGAACGAGGCCGACGCGATCGGGCTCAGCGCGCTGCTGGTCTCCACCTCCAAGCAGATGCCGCTGTGCGTGCAGGAGCTGCACCAGCGCGGGCTCGAGTTCCCGGTGCTGGTCGGCGGCGCGGCGATCAACCGCGACTTCGGCCGGCGCATGCTCTACCCGGGCGGCAAGGAGTCGGACGACACCTACGAGCCCGGCGTCTTCTACTGCAAGGACGCCTTCCAGGGGCTCGACACGATGGACCAGCTCGTGGAGCCCGAGGCGCGCTCGGCGCTCGTCGAGCGTGCGCGCGAGGAGGCGCGGACGCTGCGCGAGAAGCCGGTCGTGGTCGACGACGCCCCGCCGGTGACCGACAGCTCCGTGCGCTCCACGGCCCGCACCGACGTCCCGATCCCCGAGCCGCCGTTCTGGGGAGCACGGGAGATCGACGTCGATCTCAACGACGTGTTCCCGTATCTCGATCGCCACGTGCTGTTCAAGCTCCACTGGGGCGGGCGCGGCAAGAAGGGCGAGGAGTGGCGCCGGATCGTCGAGGGCCACGACGGCGAGGAGGGCTTCGCGCCGCGCCTGGAGCGCATGTGGCGCGAGCAGGACTACCTGCGCCCGCGCGCGCGCCTGGGCTACTTCCCGGCGAATGCCGACGGCAACGAGCTGATCGTGTTCGACCCCGAGGACCGCGAGCGCGAGCTGACGCGGCTCGTGTTCCCGCGCCAGCCACGCCACGACCGCATCTGCCTGACCGACTTCTTCCGGCCGCTCGACTCCGGCGAGCGCGACGTCGTCGCCCTTCAGGGGGTGACCGTCGGCCCCGAGGTGACCGAGCTGATGAAGCGCCTGGAGGCCGATGGTGAGTTCGCCGAGCAGCTCTACGTGCACGGACTGGGCGTGCAGTCGGCCGAGGGTCTGGCCGAGTGGCTGCATGCGGAGGTGCGCCGCGGTCTGGGGATCGAGCTCGACCAGGGGCGGCGCTACTCGTGGGGCTACCCCGCCTGCCCCGACCAGTCCGAGCACGCCAAGGTCTGGGAGCTGCTGGAGCTGGGCGAGATCGACATGTACCTCTCAGATGGCTACGCCGTGATGCCCGAGCAGTCGACGGTGGCGATCGTCGCTCACCACCCGCAGGCCGTCTACTTCGGTATGAAGTCCGGCTTCATCCCCGAGGACAAGCTCAGCGACGAGCTGATCGCCGGCACCGAGCGCGGCGGCGAGCTGCCCTCCGACGAGGACGTCGAGGAGGAAGGCGTCACGGAGGCCGGGGCGGCCGGCGAGCGCGCGGCCGAGGTCTCGGCCTAGGCTCCACTCGCCCGCCAGCCGCACCGCGGGCCTAAGGCTGCTTCTCCCACTCGCCCGCCAGCCGCACAACCACCGCCGCGGCCGCCGCCATGTCCTGCACCGAGGCCCACTCGCGCGGCGAGTGGTACTCGTGGCCGCCGGTGAACAGGTTGGGGGTGGGGAGGCCCTTGGCGCTGAGGTTCGACCCGTCGGTGCCGCCGCGGATCGGCGTGCGCACCGGCTCGAGGCCCTCGGCCCGGATCGCGCGCTCTGCTCGCGCGACGATCTCGGGGTGGGGCGCGATGAAACGCCGCATGTTCGGGTACTGCGGCCGCGCCGTCACCTTCAGCCGCGCTCGCGGCTCGCTCGAGACCACCTCCTCGGCCGTCCGCCGCACGAGCGCGACGTGCTGCTCGAGCAGGTTGTCGTCGAAGTCGCGGGCGATCAGCCGCAGTGTCGCGCGGCCGGCCGATCCCTCGACCGCTGTCACGTGCACGAAGCCCTCACGGCCCGAGGTGGTCTCGGGCGAGAGGCGGTCGCTGGGCAGCGCGGCCAGCACGCGGCCTGCGAGCTTCGCCGCGTTGACCAGCTTGCCCACCGCCCAGCCGGGATGGATGTCCACGCCCTCGATCTCGACCGTCACCTCGGCGCCGCTGAACGTCTCGTCCTGGAGCTCGCCCGGCTGCGAGCCGTCGAGCGTGTAGGCGCAGCGCGCGCCGAAGCGCTCGACGTCGAACAGCGTCGCGCCCTCGCCGATCTCCTCGTCGGGGGTGAAGCCGACGCGCAGCGGCGCGCGCGGCAGCTCGGGGTGGGCGGCGAGGTGGGCCACGGCGGCCATGACCTCTGCGACGCCGGCCTTGTCGTCGGCGCCGAGCAGCGTGTCGCCGCTGGAGGTCACGATGTCGTGCCCGGCCTTGGCGGCGAGCACCGGCATCTCGGCCGGGTCGAGCCGCGTGCCGTTGCGTGGCAGCTCGATGACGCCGCCGCCGTAGCGCTCGTGGACGAGCGGCTCGACGCCGGCGCCCGGGGCGTCGGGGCTCGTGTCGAGGTGCGCCAGCAGGCCTATCGCGTCGTGCTCGCCCGGCGCAGTCGCGGGCAGCGTGGCGAACACGTAGCCGTTGTCGTCCAGCGCGGCGTCGGCGAGCCCGGCGGCCTGCAGCTCGCCGACCAGCATGCGGCCCAGCTCGAGCTGGCCCGGGGTGCTCGGACTGGCGCTCCGGGGCGCGCGCGACTGGGTGTCGACACGGACGTAGCGCAGGAAGCGCTCGAGCACATCGGGCGCGAGCGCCTCCGCGAGGGGGGACGTGAAGGCCACGGCGAGGGAAGCTAGCGGGCCGGCTCGAGCGCCCGCTCAGGACCGCGCCCGAGCGGCCGCTTCCCGGCTGCTCACGGCCGCATGCCCTGCACCTGCCCGCCCTCGTGGTGAGCGGGCGTCCCGCCGAACCTCGGTCGCGCCTGGCGACGGCCCCCGAGCCTGCGGCCTGACGACGCCCTGGCGCCATCCCTGCTCACCAACCTCGGCACGACGTCGGAGCCTACCCGCGCGCGGCGGCTGCGATGGCGCGTGCGCGCGCGAGGACGAGCGCCCACGGGTAGCCCGGCCCGGGGTCGTCGCGGTTGCGGGGATCGACCTCCGCGTGGCTGCACACGCCACGGCGCACGATCACTCCGGCGACGACCCGCCCGCGCCGGTTGTAGCGGATCCCCGCCACCCGGCAGCGCCGGATCGGTATGCGATAGCTGCGCGCCCAGAACGCGATCCAGCGCGCGCTGGCCTCGAGCTGCCGCGGTCGCGCGAGCCACTGCGCGCGCGCGAAGCTCGAGTACCCGACCTGCTCGATACCGAGCGTCCTCTGGTTCCAGTAGGTCGCGTGGTATGCCATCAGCCCGTCGGCGACCATGCGGCTGGAGTTGCCCTCGGCGTCGTCGGCGACGTGCGAGGACTTGGTCGAGCGCGTGAAGTACCGCGCCAGGCGGCGGAGGTCGAGCGTCCCGGGACCGTCCGGTGACTCGGTCGCGTGCACCACGATCGCGTCGATGCGCGCTCCCTTGCGGCTCTCGCGGCAGCAGCGGCCGAGCGTCGCCACGAGGGCGGGTTGCGGAGGGGCGGGGATCGGCCCCGCGCGGGGCAGCGGATCGGTGGAGGCGGGCACGCGCGGATAGCGGCTCGACGCGCGCCGGCGGGCGCGCGCCGACTTGGCCGGCTTCGGAGCCGATCCGGCCTGCGCCGGACGCGCGGGCTCCGCCGCCACTCGTTCGGGCCGTTGCACGGCGCGCTCCGCGAGGGCTCGCGGCGCCGCGTCCCGCGGCGTCGAGCGATCGCTCCACGGCGTCGCCAGCGCCAGCGTCACCCCCAGCGCAGCCAGGGACGCCGCCGCCACCGCGACCACGATCTTCATGCGCCGGTTCTGGCCCACGAGGGCATGATCGCGCGCCGGGGCCGCGGGCAAGCCGGTGCCGCCGGCGCGCCCAGTGCCCGACCCCCGGGTCCACCGCCGCGCGTAGACTGCGCGCGATGGGCTTAGCCGCCTCGGAGGTCAAGCTCGACTCTGCCGCCCTCACCGAGCTCACCCGCTCCTTCGCCGGGCAGCTCATCCGGCCGGCCGACGCGGGATATGACGAGCACCGCCGCGTCTGGAACGGCTCCATCGACCGTCATCCGGCGCTGATCGCCCGCTGCACCGGCCCCGACGACGTCCGCGCCGCGCTCGGCTTCGCCGCCGGCAGCGGGCTGCCGGTGGCCGTGCGCGGAGGCGGGCACAGCTTCCCCGGGCATTCGACGTGCGACGGCGGGATCGTCGTCGACCTGGGCCCCATGAAGGGGATCGAGGTCGACCCCGAGGCGCGCACCGCGCGCGTCCAGGCCGGCGTGCTCTGGGGCGAGCTGGACCAGGAGACGCAGCAACACGGGCTCGCGACCACCGGTGGGATCGTCACCCACACCGGCGTCGCCGGCCTCACCCTCGGGGGCGGCATCGGCTGGCTGCAGCGCGCACACGGGCTCACGATCGACAACCTGCTCGGGGTCGAGCTGGTCACCGCCGGCGGCGAGCTCCTGAGGGCGAGCGCGTCCGAGAACCCGGAGCTCTTCTGGGGGGTCCGCGGCGCCGGCGGAAACTTCGGGATCGTCACCGAATTCCAGTTCCGCCTGCACCGCGTCGGCCCCACGGTGCTGGCCGGACCGATGCTGTGGCCGATCGAGGAGGCGCCGCGGCTGCTGCGCTTCTACCGCGAGTGGATCGCCGAGGCGCCGGACGAGCTGATGACGATCGTCATGCACCGCAAGGCGCCGGCGCTGCCGTTCGTGCCTCCGGAGCTCCACGGCGAGCTCGTGGTGGGGATCGCGTGCTGCCACGCCGGTTCGGTCGAGGAGGGGCTCGAGGCGGTCGCGCCGCTGAAGGCCTTCGGATCACCGGTGGTCGACCTGTGCGAGCCCAAGCCCTACGTCGAGCACCAGCAGATGTTCGACGCCTCCTACCCGCACGGCTGGTGGTACTACATCCGCGCGCTCGACGTGGCGGAGCTCAGCGACGCGGTGATCGACATCACGGTCGAGCACGCCGCGGCGGATCCGGTCGCCGCGCACCACCTTCCCGATCTGGCAGTTGGGAGGAGCGGTCGCCCGCGTCGGCGAGGAAGAGACGGCCTTCAACGGCCGCGGCGCCGGCCACACCTTCAACCTCAGCGCGATCAGCGAGACCGCGGAGGGGTTCGACGAGGAGCGCGAGTGGTCGCGCGCCTTCTCGGCCGCACTGCAGCCCCACCAGACGGGCGTGTACGTGAACTTCCTCATGGAGGAGGGAGAGCAGCGCGTCCGCGACGCCTACGGGCAGCCCAAGTACGACCGTCTCAAGGAGCTCAAGGCGCGCTGGGACCCCGGCAACCTCTTCCGGCTCAACCAGAACATCCCGCCCGACTGACGAGAGGATGAGGGGGTGGTCGGGAGGGGGCGCGCAGGCCCCCTCCCGGCACGCCCTACCTGACGAACAGGATCTCCGAGTACTTCGGCAGCGGCCAGAGGTCGTCTGAGACCAGGCGCTCCAGGCGGTCGGCGACCTCGCGGACGCGCTCCATCGCCGGGATCTGCGTGTCGCGGACGTAGGTCGCGAGCTCGAGGCCCTCGACTCCGTCGGGATAGGCGTTGGCCTCCTCGAGCGCCTTGATGCCGTCCGCGAGCTCACCGATCAAGCCGTCGACCTCGCCGGCCAACCCGGTGGCGCCCGCGGCGTCGATCACCGCGCGATGGCGCAGGGCGGCGGGCAGGATCATCGTCCGCGCTATGTCGCCCGCGGTCTCCGCCTCGATGTTGATCTTGATCACGTACTGCTCGGCGAACACCTCGAAGCGCGACTCGAGCTCGCGCTCGGACAGCACGCCGTAGGAGCCGAACGCCTCGATCGTCTCGGGCTTGAGCAGCTCGGGCAGGGCATCGGGCGTCGTGCGCAGGTTGAGCAGCCCGCGCTGCTCGGCCTCCGCGTGCCACGCCTCGTCGTAGTTGTCGCCCTCGAACACGATCCGCTTGCTGGCGCCGTAGCTGCCCTGCACCACCTTGCGGACCGCCGCTTCGATGTCGCCGTTGGAGGCCTGCACGCGCTCGAGCTCGTCCGAGAGCGCGTCGATCGCCTGCGCCACGATCGTGTTGAGCACCGTGTTGGGCAGCGAGAGCGACATGCTCGAGCCCAGCGCGCGGAACTCGAACTTGTTGCCGGTGAAGGCGAACGGCGAGGTCCGGTTGCGGTCGCCGCCGTGCATCGGCAGCGGCGGGAGCACGGGCGTTCCCAGGCCGAGGAACGAGCCCGGGCGGGAGTCGCCCGCCTCGCCCTGCTCGATCGCCTCGAAGACCTTCAGCAGCTCGGCGCCGAGGAAGATCGAGATGATCGCCGGCGGCGCCTCGTTGGCTCCCAGACGATGGTCCTGCCCGGCGTTGGCGACGGACGCGCGAAGCAGCCCCTGGTGCTTGTTCACGGCCTGGATCACGGCCGAGGCGAAGAACAGGAACTGCAGGTTGTCGTGCGGCGTGTCGCCCGGTTCGAGCAGGTTGTGGCCCGTGTCGGTGCCCATCGACCAGTTGTTGTGCTTGCCCGAGCCGTTGACGCCCGCGAACGGCTTCTCGTGCAGCAGGCACACGAGCCCGTACTTGCGCGCGACGCGCTGCAGCACCTGCATGGAGAGCTGCTGGTGGTCGGAGCCGACGTTCGAGTTCTCGAAGATCGGCGCAACCTCGTACTGGGCCGGCGCGACCTCGTTGTGGCGCGTCTTGATCGGCACGCCGAGCTTGGCCAGCTCCTGCTCGACCTCGAGCATGCAGGCCAGGATCCGCTCGGGGATCGAGCCGAAGTAGTGGTCGTCGAGCTCGTGGCCCTTCGGCGGCTTGGCCCCGAACAGCGTGCGGCCGGTGTTGATGAGGTCGGGCCGCTCGTAGTAGTACTGCTCGTCGATCAGGAAGTACTCCTGCTCCGGGCCGACGGTGGTGAACACGCGCTGCGCGGACTCGTCGCCGAACAGCCGCAGGGCGCGGATCGCCGAGCGGCTCAGCGCGTCCATCGAGCGCAGGAGGGGGATCTTGTGGTCCAGCGCCTCGCCCGTCCACGACGCGAACGCCGTCGGGATGCACAGCACGGCGCCGTTGGGGTTCTCGATGATGAACGCCGGCGAGGTCGGGTCCCAGGCGGTGTAGCCGCGCGCCTCGAAGGTCGCCCGGATGCCGCCGGTGGGGAAGCTCGAGGCGTCGGGCTCGCCCTGGATCAGCTCCTTGCCCGAGAACTCGCTCAGCGCGGTGCCGTCGCCCGTGGGCGCGAAGAACGAGTCGTGCTTCTCCGCCGTCGAGCCGGTCAGCGGCTGGAACCAGTGCGTGTAGTGGGTCGCGCCCTTCTCCAGCGCCCAATCCTTCATGGCCGCGGCAACCGCGTCGGCGAGCGTCGGATCGAGCGTCTCGCCGCGCTCCAGCGTGCTCTGGAGCTGGCGGTGGACGAGCTTGGGCAGCCGCCGGCGCTGGACGGCGGGGCTGAAGACGTTGGCCCCGAAGAGCTGGTTCTGGGGGGCGGTCAGGTCGGGCGCGCCCAGGGCCCCTCCGTTGGGGCTCCACTGGGCCGCCGACAGGTTCTGCTGGCGGGTTCTCGCCATGGGTCGGTTTCCTCCTGCGTGGGTGGTGACGCGGCAATGTACGCGTCCGCGCCCCTCCGGTGTTTATCCGGCTGTCCAAAGAGCCGGCGGGGTCCTTTCGCCCATCCGGCGGGGGAGTGGCCCCATCCCGACCGATTGGAGAAACGAGGGCCCCGAACTTTCGACATGGGGCTAATGAAGGTTCGCGCGCCCGTCTCGACACTTCCGGACGCATCCAACCTAGGAGGACCGATGAGACGGAGTCCGTCTAGTCGCACGCTGCTCACGCGCCGCAGGCTCCTGCTCGCGGCCGTGGTCGGCGTCGTCGCGCTTCTGATCGTGCCCGCGGTTTCGTTCGCGGACGCTCAGGACCTGAGCAAGGCGATCGACAAGAAGCTCCCGCAGTCGGTGGGCATCAACTCGATCTGGGTGATCGTCGCCGGTTCGCTCGTCATGTTCATGCAGGCGGGCTTCGCGTTCCTGGAGATCGGGTTCTCCCGCGCGAAGAACGCCGGCACGGTGGTCGCGAAGATCCTCACCAACTTCTCGATCGCCGCGGTGATGTGGTGGGCGGTGGGCTTCGCGCTGTGCTTCAGCGGCCCGCTCGGAGGCGTGGTCGGCCATGACGGCGGCTTCTTCTTCACCCACCTGGGCGACCCGCTCAAGACGTTCCCGATCATGGGTCTGTCCGACGCCACCATCGAGTCGAAGTGGTTCTTCCAGTTCGTCTTCTGCGCGGTGTCGCTGGCGATCGTGTGGGGGACGACGCTCGAGCGCATCAAGTTCGGCGTCTACATCCTGTACTCGATCGTGTTCGCCTCGCTCATCTACCCGCTCGGCGCCCACTGGGTGTTCGGCGGCGGCTTCCTGCAGGAGGGTCACTGGCTGGGCACCAGCATCGCCGGCATGCAGGACTTCGCGGGCTCGACCGCCGTCCACCTGATCGGCGCGTCCGGGGCCTTCGCGGCGCTGCTGCTGCTGGGCGCGCGCAAGGGCAAGTACGGGCCTGACGGCAAGCCGCGGGCGATCCCGGGGCACAACATGCCGCTGTTCGGGCTAGGCGTGCTGATCCTGTGGCTGGGCTGGTTCGGGTTCAACCCGGGCTCGACGCTCAACGCGCTGGACGGCCGCTTCCCGGAGGTCCTCATGATCACCAACTTCGCGGCTGCCGCCGGCGTCCTCGGCGCCGTCGCGACCGCGTACTGGAAGACCAAGGCGATCGACATCGGCATGGCCGGCAACGGCGCGATCGCGGCGCTCGTCGCGATCACCGCACCGTCGGGCTACGTCGAGATCTGGGCGGCGCCGATCATCGGCGTGGTTGCAGGCGTGATCGTGGTGCTCGGCGTGTACTTCGTCGACAAGTACATCGACGACCCGGTCGGGGCGCTCTCGGCGCACGGAATGGCAGGCATCTGGGGCACGCTCTCCTGCGGCCTGTTCACCGCTCCGCGGCTGGCGCAGTACAACGCCATCGGCGACCCCGCCGGGGGCCTCGTGTACTCCGGTCACTTCACGCAGCTGTTCGCGCAGATCATCGGCTTCACGATCGCGTTCACGTTCGTCTTCTCGATGAGCTTCGCGACCTTCTGGGTCATCAAGAAGACCTACGGGCTGCGGGTCACCGAGGAGGAAGAGGACGCCGGTCTGGACATCTCCGAGCACGGCATGTACGGCTACCCGGAGCAGTTCATCCCGGCGCCCGAGCTCGTCGGCTACACGCCGGGCGGAGTCCCGGCGCAGGGCCGCGCGGGCGAACCTGTCGCGACGAAGAAGGAGGTGCCCGCATGAAGATGGTGGTCGCCTATATCCGCCACGAGGCGTTCGAGCCGATCCGCACGGAGCTGCTCAACCTCGGGTTCCCCTCGCTGACGATCAGCGAGGTCAAGGGCTCGGGGCGGCAGAAGGGGATCACCGAGCGCTACCGAGGGGCGGAGCTGACGAACTACCTGCGCCCGAAGATCAAGCTGGAGTGCGTGGTGGCGGCGAAGGACGTCCCGACGATCGTCGAGACGATCCTCAAGCACGCGCGCAGCGGCTCGATCGGCGACGGCAAGGTGTTCGTCATGCCCGTCGAGGAGGCCTACCGCATCCGCACCGGCGAGTCCGGTGAGGAGACGCTCCAGGCCCATCCGGACGCCGCCGCGGCGGCGACCGCGTAGCAACGGCGTGAGCACGGGGCGGCGGACCAGGACGGTCCGCCGCCCCTTCCGCGCTGCACCCCCGTCGTCGCACTAGCCCCTGGTGGTGGCCATGCCCGCTGACGCCCCGACCCCCGAGCCCGCCGTCCCCGTGCCGCCCGCCGGCCTGCTCGTCGAGCGCCTCCGCGGCGTGCACCTGGAGATGGTCGACGCAGTCCTGTCCGGCGACGGCCTCGAGCGCGTGGCCGAGCTCGCGGCGCGTGCCGCCGGCGGTCCGGTGGCGATCGTCGTTCCGCGACTGAGCGCTTGCGCGCTCGCGCCTCGGGATGCGGGGGCCCGCGCGGTGCTCCCGGTCGTCGAGCGCTACGTGGCCGACCGGCTGCGCGACCGGCCCGCGAAGGTGCCCGACGGTCTCGCCGCCGAGGCGCCGATCACTGCCGGCGACGAGGTCGTCGGCTCCGTGGTGATGTTCGCCGTCGGGGAAGAGCCGCCGCGCCCCGAGGCGGGCGAGTTCCTGCATCTGGCGGCGGTCGCCTCGCTCACCGAGGTCGCGATCGCCGAGGCCCGCGACGAGGTCGAGCAGACCCTGCGGGGCTCCGTGCTCGAGGACCTGCGCTCGCGCGACGACCTGGAGACCGCCGAGGTGGTGCGGCGCGCCGCCCGCCTGGGCTGCAACGTCGAGCGCGGGGCGGTCGTCCTGTGCGCCGAGCTCTCCTCCGACCGCCCGCGCCACGTCGTGGCGACGATCGCGGGCGAGGTTCCGGGGGCGCTGGCGCAGCAGGTCGAGGGCCGGGTGTACGCGCTGCTGCCCGCGGTCCACGACGCTCCCGATCCGGGCGAGGCGACGCTGGCGGGCGCGCGCCGGCTCGCGTCGCGCCTCCAGCGTCACGGGACCGTCGGCGTGTCCTCCTTCTACGGCGACCCCGCCGACCTGCGCCGGGCCGTGCAGGAGGCAGAGCTGGTGCTCGACGTGCTGCGCCAGTCCGACGCGCCGATCGCGCAGGAGATCGGCACCGGCACCTACCGGCTGCTCTTCCGCGTGCTCGCCTCGCACCCCGAAGAGGTGCGCAGCTTCTACGAGGACACCGTCGCGCCGCTGGTCAAGTACGACGACCAGTACGGGACCGACCTCGTCGGAACGCTGGAGTCCTACCTGGAGCAGAACTGCAACATGAACGCGACGGCCGCCGCCATCTACGCCCACCGCCACACGGTCGCCTACAGGCTGGAGAGGGTCCGCGAGCTCACGCGTCTCGACCCGATGCAGTCAGAGGACCGCGAGCGCCTGGGCCTCGGCCTCAAGGCCTACCGGATCATCGCGCCGCGGCTGCCCAAGTAGGGCCGGCGCCTAGGCGGGTGCCCAGGAGATCCAGACCGGCCCGTCGGCCGCCGCCCGGAAGCGCAGGCGGGCGCGGACGAGCTCGGGGTCGGCGCCCGAGGCGTAGGGCTCCGGGTCGATCTCGACCGCGACGGGCTCGCTGCAGCGCACCTGCAGCGCTCCGTCGGATACGCCGTCGGGCTGCGCCGCGGGCGGCGCCGGGCCGCTGCGGAAGAAGGCCGAGCACTCGAAGCGCTCGCCCGCCTTGGCGGCAAAGGTCAGGCGCACGCCTTCGCCGTCGGGCGCGAAGCGGAAGGTGACCCCGCTGCGCAGCCAGGCGCCCGCCGCGGTCATGAAGCCGCCTCCGATGCGCACCACGCCGTCGTCGCCGACGCGCATGCGCCTGCCGTAGGGCAGGCCCGCGCGGTTGCCCTTGAGCAGGATCGGCCCTGCGCTGTCGGGCCGGTCCCCCTTCGTGCGCGGGCGTAGGGGGACCAGGTCGGTCCAGGCCCCGTCGTCGCGCTTGAGCGCGTCGAGCCCGAAGTCGTAGCGCAGGTCGCCCGGGAAGTCGGCGCGGCTGGTCGCGCGCTTGACCGCGAACCAGCTCTCTCCAGTGCGCACCAGGGCGAGCTCGCCCTCGCGGCGCGAGATGCGAAAGGCGCCGGGGGCATCGGCCGACAGCGGGCCCGGCTCGCGCTGCTGGCCGCGCATGCGCGCGATCGCCCACTCGAGCGCGACCAGCGTGATCCCGTTGTAGACGCTCGCGCCGGCGTAGCCGTCCAGGCCCCGCAGTCCGGCGACCGGGTCGCGCGCGAGCGCGGGGACGATCCACAGCCCCTCGGGACCGACGCCGTAGAGGTCGCGAAGACGGGCGAGCGCACGCTCGGAGAGACCGCGCAGGTGCCGCCGCTCGGCGGCCGGCGCGCCGAGCGTGGCCGCGACCTCGGCGCCGTACGCCGTGCAGCTGAGCGTCCACGCCTGCTCCTGGGAGCGGCCGACGTAGGCGAGGTCGGCGTCGGGGCCGGCGAGCCGCCACGAGGCGCGCACGACCTCGCGCAGGGCGGCCCGGCCGGCCTCGGTCGCGCGCGTGCCCAGCAGCTCCAGCGCGCGCGCGAGCAGGCCGAGGCTCAGCGCGTGGTAGGCGAGCGGGTTGCTCGCAGGGTCCGAGAGCACCAGCGTGCGCTCGCCGCCGATCTCGACGCCGTCGCGCTGCGCGATGCCCGGGACGCGGGTGTTGACGAAATCCAGGACGAGCCTTCGTGCGCGCGCCCGCTGGCTTCCGAGCACCGCGTCGCGGTCACTCGACCGCAGCCCGGTGCGCAACAGCTCCCAGGTGCCGGCCGACTCTACGACCTGCTTGTTGACGAAGGTCTGGGTGGCGTCGACGCGCAGCAGGCGGACCTTGCGCAGCCAGTGCTCCCAGGGTTTGCGATTGGCGGCGAAGCGCGGGTGGTCGGCCAGGCGCCGGCGGGCGACGTTGTAGGCCGCCGCGACCGTGAGGTTCTCGAACACGCTCGGCCGCGTCTCCTGCAGGTCGCTGCGCCCGATGGCGTAGAGCAGCCCGCGCAGGCCGGCGTCGACGAGCTCGTCGTCGTCCTCGCGCAGGCCGGTCAGGAGCAGGCCGTAGCCGAGCATCGACTCCCCGTAGCGGGCGCTGAAGCCGGGCTGGCCGCCGAACACGTAGTCGGGAAAGGTGCCGTCGGCGTTCTGCAGGCCCGGCCACGGCCGCGCGATGTCGCGCGCGAGCGCCTCCCAGGGTGCCGACGGCGCCGGTGGCACGATCAGGCGGGGCCGATCGTGATGCGCACCGGGTCTCCGGTGCTCGCCGGGAACAGGATGTTCGCGCGCACCAGGCGCGCATCGGTGCCCGAGGCGTAGCGCTCGGCGTCGAACGCCACCTCGGCATCGGGCACGAAGGTCACGCGCTGCTCGTCGTCGAAGACACGATCGCTTTCGACCGTCGGCAGCGGGCCGCGATCGACGAAGAACACGGAGAACTTGACGCGGTCGCCAGGCTCGGTGGGGAAGACGAGGCGCACGCCCGCGCCGATCGGCTCGAAGCGGAAGCGCACGCCGCGGCGCAGCCACGTCCCCGCGGCGGTGCGCCAGCCTCCGGTGAGGGTCAGCGTGCCGTCCGCGGCGACGCTCACCGACTCCGCCTCGGGCAGGCCCGGCCCGCGGCTGCGCCGCAGCACGGGCCCGGCGCTGTCGGCGCCGTCGGTGGTGTGGGGGCGGATGCGCAGGACGTCGTGCCACTCCCCGGCGCCGTCGCGGGCCTTGAGCGCCATCAGCCCGAAGTCGTAGCGCAGGTCGTCGGCGCTGCTGCTCGCTGCCGACTTCACCGCGAGCCAGAGGCGTCCGCGCGCGACCGTGAAGTCGTTGCGCACGCTGGCCGGGTGGACGGGGAAGGCGCCTGCGCGGTCGAAGTCGCCGTCGTCGTCTGGCGGGTCGTCGTCGCCGAAGCGGTCGATCGCCCAGTTCAGCGCGGCGAGCGTGAGGCCGCTGTAGCCGATCGCCGCTGCGTAGCTGTCGAGGCCCCCGGTGTCCCGGTAGTTGGGGCGCAGGCTCGGGGTGATGAAGAAGCCCTTGGGCCCGGTGCCGTGCATGGTCTCGAGGCGTCCGACGGCGCGCGCCGCCACGCCACGCAGGCGCGCGGCGGCGTCGGGGGGCGCGAGCGCGGCCGCGGAGAGCGCGCCGTACGCGGTCAGGGCGAGCGACCAGCCCTGCTCCTGGGAGCGACCGAAGTAGGCGACGTCGCCGTCTGGCGCGGCGAGCGTCCATGAGCAGTGGGCGACCTCGCGCAGGGTCCGCTGGGCAGTGGCGGTCGCCTGACCTGAGAGCAGGTCCAGCCCCCGCGCGTACATGCCCAGGGAGAGACCGTGGTAGGCCAGCGGACTGCCGGCCGTCGGGTCGGAGAGCACGAACGCCTGCTCGCCGGCAACCGGGAAGCGCTCGCGGTCTGCCATGCGCGGCACGCGCAGCGTGAGCAGCCGCGCCGCCCGGCGTCGCGAGAGCTCGCGGTCGGCGAGGATGCTGCCGGCCTCGTCGGACTCGAGGCCGCTGCGCAGGAGCTCGAGCACCGCGATCGCCTCGACGAGGTACTTGTTCCCGTAGCGGCCACTGTCGGGCAGCCACAGCAGCGTCGTCCGCCGCAGCCAGCGCTCCCACCTCGGGCGTGCGTCCGCGAAGCGCGGGTCGGTGTCGAGCCGGCGGCGGGCGAGGTTGTAGGCGCTCGCCACGAACGCGTTGGCGAAGACGCTGGGATGGTCGCGCTCCAGGTCGCGGCGGCCCACGAACCACGTGAGCGCGCGGAGCCCGGCGTCCACGAGCGCGTCATCGCCTTCGCGCAGGCCGGTCTGGAGCAGTGCGTAGCCGAGCACCGCCTCGCCGTAGCGCGTGCTCCGCGGCGGCTTGTCGCCGTGGAGGTAGTCGGGGAAGGTGCCGTCGGGAAGCTGCAGCCCTGGCCATGGAGCGGCCATCTCACGGGCCAGATCCCTCATCGGCGGACCCTATCTCGCTCAGCCGATGGCCGCTGCTCGCTCAGCCGGTGGCCGCTTCCCGCCCGCCCGTGGCCCGCGCGTTGGCCTCACCCTCAGATCGAGGGTTCGATGGAGCTACTACTCGCTGGGCGGCGCCGCGACGATCTGGCCCGAGTCGGTGACCCGCTGCTGGGATGGTGCGCCGCTGATGAATACCCGGAAGACACCCCGCGGAATGTTTCCATTGCTGAGCCTCGCCTTGGCCTTGCCGTCCAGGCCGGCCCCGACGCGCCAGTCGATCCGATAGTTCCCCGCGCGCACGGGGGCCACGCTCCACGTGAACGTCTTCTGCTTGCCCGGCTCGAGGGGGCCGAGCGTCCAGGTTCCCACGTAGGCGGTGACTCCGCCGCCTGGCCCCTCGGTCTGGACCTGGCCCGGTCCCTTGTCGACGACCCATATCGGCCGCAGCGAGTCCGCGACGCCCGGCTGCGGCGTGCGGTAGCTGAAGCCCTCCGAGCCGCTGCCCTGGGTCCCGTTGCCCGAGCTGGAGACACCGCCGCCGGCGGTCAGCGTCACGGCGACGAGCGGCACCTTCTTGTCGCCGACGTTGCGCACGGTGATCACCATCTGCGCTTCCTCAGCGAGCTTCTGCTGGCGCGGGAACTGCGCGCTGACAACGCTGACCGTGAAGTCGCCGCTCGGCTCGTCGGCGTCCTGCTTGTCAGAGCCGCCGCACGCGGCGAGCGGAAGGACCGCCGCGCATACCGCCAGCGCGAGCCCCGGTCGAGCCTTCCCTCCGACACCCCTCACAGCGGCCGGACCCTACCACGCGTTCACGCGCGCGCGCGAAGGTATCCCTGCACGCACGGTTGCAGCCGCGATGCCGGTGAGCGGCTTGCAACGCGCCTTGCGAATGACGGGCACGGCGCGCGGTGGCCGCGGCCCGCGGGCCGCGGGCCGCGGGCCGCGAGGAGTTGCGGGCCGAGGGACGCGAGAATCGGCCGCACCTGCGCGTGGGGAGGCCGCCCGGGAGCCTCCGCCGCAGCGCCGAGGCGGCCCGCGCCCGGACTGCCGGAGCGCTCAGTGCCCGGAACCCGGAGCGCCGCGCATTGAGCAGGGATTAAGGCGCCGCGGTTCCCGTTTGGCACGCGCCCGCGGGTTCGCATACGCTTCGCCCAAGGAGGAGCTTTGGCTCACGGCGTGATGCGCGTCCGCATGGGGAGGGTTGATGGTTCGTAGTGTCGCTGATCGGGCGGTTTTGCCGGCTAAGGGGTTGTTGGAGGAGGTCGGCGACATGATGATTTTGACGGGGAAGACGTTGGTGTCGGCTGTGCGTCCTCCGTATCCGTATGGGACGGAGTTTGTTGGGCAGTTTTTGTTTGCGATTCGGTTGTGTTGGTTTCCGTTGTTGGTGTCGACGGTGGCGTTTGGGTATGGGGCGCCGGGGTTGCAGGCGGCGAATTTGTTGGTGTTGTTGGGGTCCCTCGACAGGCTCGGGGGGTTTTTTGTGTTGGCGTCGATCAGGGAGTTTGCGCCGTTTGTGGATGCGATTGTTTTGGCGGGGGTGGCGGGGACGGCGATTACGGCGGATTTGGGGGCGCGGAAGATTCGGGAGGAGTTGGATGCGTTGCAGGTGTTGGGTGTGGATCCGGTGAAGAATTTGGTGGTTCCGCGGTTTTTGGCGTTGATGTTGGTGACGGGGTTGTTTGACATTTACGCGTTGTTGTTCGGGATTTTCGGCGGGATTTTGGCGACGCTTGTGAATGGCGCGACGTTGGGGGGGTTTTTCGCGACGTTCTTTACGAACGCGTCGACGACGGATTTGTGGGGGTCGGTGCTTAAGACGACGTTGTTTGGGGCGATCATCGCGATCGTGTGTTGTTACAAGGGGATGACGGCGTCGGGTGGGGCGGAGGGGGTTGGCCGGGCGGTCAATCAGGCGGTCGTGATCGCGTTCATCGGCGTGTTCGCGTTCAACTACGTGTTCACGCAGACGCTGTTGGCGACGCATCCCGACATCACCGTGATCCGCTGATGCCCAACCGGCCCCGCGCCCGCAGCCCCAGAGCGGCCACGTCCGCATCCACAGCCCCCGCACTCGCGGCCCGGCGCGCTCGCGCGCCGGCGCGGTCGCGGCCGGTGCGGTCGCCGCCCCGCGCGCGCGGTCGCGCTCACGCGCGGCGCGTTCGCGGCCGGCGCGGTCGCGGCCGGCGCGCTCACGCGCGGGCGCGGTTGGCGGCCGGTGTGGTGGGCGTGTGGTGGGTGGGGGGGGTTGGTTGATGTTGGCGACGCCGCGGGTGTGGTTGGGGAATTTTGGGGAGATCACGCGGTTTTGCGTGCGGATCATGGGGTTGGTTTTCCGGTTGCGGGTGTTCCGGTTTTTTGGGGAGGCGTTGCGCCAGGCGGGGATCTTGATCATCTCCTCGACGATCGTGATCTGGACGTTGATCTTCATCATCGGGTTGCAGTGCGGGATCGAGGGCGCGTATGCGACCAGGGCGGTCGGCGCGCCGGCGTATGCGGGGCAGTTCTCGGCGTGGTGCGACCTGCGCGAGGTGATCCCGTACGCGTTTGGGTACATGATGGCGGCCAAGGTCGGCACCGGGATCGTGGCCGAGCTCGGCTCGATGCGGATCTCAGACGAGATCGACGCGCTGGAAGTGATGGGCATCGATTCCGTCCTGTTTTTGTGCGCCACGCGGCTGCTGGCGGCGTGGCTGGTGCTGCCGTTCGTCTACCTGTCCGGCGTCGGCGCCGGGTTCTTCGCCTCCTATCTGGCGGTGGTGCAACAGATCGGGGAGGTCTCCTCCGGCGGCTACTTCCTGATCTTCTGGATGTTCCAAAACCCACCCGACCTGCTCTACAGCCTGATCAAAGGCATGGTCATGGCCACCTGCATAGTCCTCGTCGGCTGCTACTACGGCTACAACGCCTCCGGCGGCCCCGTCGGCGTCGGCACCGCCACCGCCAAATCAATGGTCGTCAACATCGTCCTCGTCCACCTCATCGGCATGCTCGGCACCCAAGTCTTCTGGGGCGCAAACCCCCGCGCACCCATCGGAGGATGAAATGAGCGCGGGGGAGCGCAGGACGAACTGGGGCCGGGGAGCGAGCGAGAGAGAAATCTCGGCGGGCGCGCGGAGGATGAACCGGGGGCCGGCGAGCGAGCCGGAGGATGAAATGAGCCCGAGGGAGCGAACGACTAGGACACCTGGAGGTTGAGCCGCTGATGGCCGACGACAAGCCCACACGTCAGAGCGACGAGGACACCCCTCCGTCTGGCTTCGAACCGGTCAGCCCGGAGGACCAGCCCACGCGCGCGGGCGAGGGCGGCTTCGCCGCGCCCACGAGTCCCGGCCAGAGCGGCGAGCCGGCCTGGGGCTGGCCCGAGCGAGGAGAGGGCCAGGGCGACATGCCGACGTACCCGGGCGAGCAGCAGCCGACGCGCCCCGCGGCAGATCAGCCCACGCGCGCCGCGGTCGTCAGCGAGCCCACGCCCGGCGGCGACGAGGAAGAGGACGAGTACCGCTGGCACACCGGCGCCAAGCGCCCGACCGGCGTGCCCGACGCGATCGAGTTCGTCGACGTGCACAAGTCCTTCGGCCGCAGCCGCATCCTCAAAGGCCTGAACATGGGCCTGCCCGAGGGCAAGATCGCGATGATCGTGGGGCCGTCGGGCACCGGCAAGTCGGTCTGCATCAAGCACATGGTCGGGCTCCTGTACCCCGACGACGGCGACGTGCTCATCCACGGCGAGTCGGTGCCGAACATGACCGACGACGAGCTCTTCGAGATGCGCAAGAAGTTCGGCGTCCTGTTCCAGGACGGCGCGCTGTTCGGCTCGATGAACCTGCTCGACAACGTCGCCTTCCCGCTCCGCCAGCACACCGACAAGGGCGAGGAGGAGGTGATGGAGATCGTCAACCGGCGCCTGCGCGAGGTCGGGCTCGCCGACGCCGGCGACAAGATGCCCAACGAGCTCTCGGGCGGCATGCGCAAGCGCGCCGGCTTCGCGCGCGCGCTCGTGCTCGACCCCGACATCGTGCTCTTCGACGAGCCCGACTCCGGACTCGACCCGGTCCGCACCGCGCTGCTGTGCGAGCTGATCCAGGAGGTCCACCAGGAGAACGGCGGTGCCTACGTGGTGATCACCCACGACATCTCCTCTGCGCGCAGGGTGGCCGAGTACATCGCGGTCCTGTGGCGCGGGCGGATCGTCGAGTCGGGCCTGGCGGAGGAGCTCTTCAACTCCGACAACGCCTTCGTGCGCCAGTTCCTGTCCGGCGAGTCCCGCGGCCCGCTGGGGATGGAGTAGGTCCGACCGTGCCAGCCCGCCGGAGTGTGCAGAGATGACGGTCGCCCGCGCGGCAGCGGTCGGCGCGATCGCGCTCGCGGTGGTGGTGATCGCGGTCATCCTCCTCAACGGCGACGGCTCGACGGAGTACAAGCTCCACTTCCTCTCCGCCGGCGGGCTGGTGAAGCGCAACGAGGTCCAGATCGGCGGCCGCAAGGTCGGCGAGGTCAAGGACGTCACGCTGAGCGACAACAACCAGGCCGAGGTCAAGATAAGCGTCGACGAGCCGTACGCGCCGCTGCACCAGGGGACCACGGCGACGATCCGCCAGCTCTCGCTGTCGGGCATCGCGAACCGCTACGTCTCCCTGTCTCCCGGCCCGAACAACGCCCAGAAGCTTCCCGACGGCGCGACGCTCCCGTCGGAGAACACCACCACGATCGTCGACCTCGACCAGCTCTTCGACACGCTCAACCCGCCGACGCGCAGAGGCCTGCAGAACACCATCCGCGGCTTCGCCGACTGGTACAGCGGCAACTCGGTCAACGGCAAGCCGGCCGCGCCGCAGTTCAACCAGGCCGCGCGCTACTTCTCGCCGTTCCTGTCGACGACCGACCAGCTCGTCCAGCAGCTGACCGCCGACCAGCCGGCGCTCAACCGCTTCGTGGTCGACACCTCGCGCGTGGTGAGCACGCTCGCCTCGCGGCAGCCCGACCTCACGGCGCTGGTCGACAACGCCAACAAGACCTCCGCGGCGATCGGCGACGAGAGCTCCTCGCTGTCGCAGACGCTCGCCGCGCTGCCGCCCACGCTGCGCAAGGCGAACACGACCTTCGTGAACCTGCGCTTGACGCTCGACGACCTCGACCCGCTGGTCAATGCGTCCAAGGTGGCAACGAAGCGCCTGGAGCCCTTCCTCAAGATCCTGCGCCCGCTGGTGGCGGATGCGGCGCCCACGATCCGCGACCTGAGCGCGTTGATCAACACTCCCGGCTCCGGCAACGACGCCACCGATCTCCTGAAGACCCAGCCGCGCCTGACGCAGCTCGCGGAGACCGCGTTCCCGGACACGGTCAAGGCGCTGCGGAGCACCCAGGACGTGGTCACGTTCGGCCGCCCGTACGCACCCGAACTGATCGGCTTCCTGCGCGACTTCGGACAGAGCTCGTCCAACTACGACGCCAACGGCCACTTCGCACGGGTGATGCCGATGTTCAACGCGTTCTCGCTGGTCCAGAGCCCGACGGGGAACACCCTGAGCCAGATCCCGCCCAGCCAGAAGCAGCTCGGCCTGCAGACCGGGCTCAAGAACCGCTGCCCCGGCTCCGCTACGCAGTCGGCGCCCGACAACTCCAACCCGTTCCTGGACGGCGGCAACCTCACGCCGGGCACGGCCGCGCCGGCCGACTGCGACCCTTCCGCGATCCCGATCGGACCATGAGGCGCGTGCTTCTCATCGGTCTCGTCCTGGCCGGCGCCGGGGTGCTCGCGGTGGTCGGCACCGGCGCCGGCGGCGGCGGCGGCGACTACAAGGTCCGCGCGATCTTCGACAACGCGGTCTCGGTGATCCCGGGCGAGACCGTCAAGGTCGCCGGCGTGGTCGTCGGCCAGATCGACTCGCTCGACACCGTCAAGCCCGACAAGGCGGCCGTCGTGCTGAACATCACCACGCCGGGCTTCCAGGACTTCCGCACGGACGCCCACTGCATCATCCGCCCCGAGGGATTCATAGGCGAGAAGTTCGTCGAGTGCACGCCCACCGCGCCTCGCCAGGCGGGCCAGCCGCCGGCTCCCAAGCTCACCAAGATCGACAGCGGGCCGGGCAAGGGCCAGTACCTGCTGCCCGTCCAGAACACGACCACGCCGGTCGACCTCGACCTGATCAACACCATCTTCCGGCTTCCGTACGGGCAGCGGCTGACGCTGATCCTCAACGAGCTCGGCGGCGGCCTCGCGGGCCGCGGCGACGACCTCAACACGGTGATCAAGCGCTCCAACCCCGCGCTGCTGGAGGTCGACAAGGTGCTGGCGATCCTGGCCAAGCAGAACCAGACGCTGGCCGACCTCGCCACCAACTCCGACAAGGTGCTCAGGCCGCTCGCGCGCAACCGCGCCCGCGTGGCTGACTTCATCGTCAAGGCCAACACGACCGCCCAGGCCACCGCCTCGCGCCGCACCGCGCTCGAGGCGAGCTTCCAGAAGCTCCCGGCCTTCCTGAGCGGGCTGCAGCCGACGCTCGCACAGCTCAGCGACTTCGCGGACGTCGCGACGCCGACGCTCCGCGACCTCGGCGCCGCGGCGCCGGACCTCAACCGGATCGAGGTCGAGCTCAAGCCGTTCGCCGACGCCTCGCTGCCGGCGACCAAGGCGCTCGGAGTGGCGTCGGCAGAGGGCTCGCGCGCGTTGCCGGCGGCGCAGCCCCTGATCGGCCAGCTGCAGACCTTCGCCGACCTCGCGCGGCCGCTCTCCGCCAACCTCAGCCAGCTGCTCGTGAGCCTGCGCGACACGGGTGGCATCGAGCGGCTGATGGACTTCCTCTTCTACACGACCAACGCGGTCAACGGCTACGACTCGGTCGGCCGCTTCCTGCGTGCATCGCTGGCCATCCCGGACATCGGCGACGCGGGTTGTGGCCTGTTCGCGGCGACACCGGTGCCGCCGACTCCGCCCGGCCCGATCGCCCCGGTAGGCGCCGACTGCTCGGCGAACTTCAACAGCACGCCGACGAGCACGACCACCACGACTGCGCGGCAGGCTGCGCAGATCGCTGCCGGGGCGACCGGCGGCGCGACGCCCAAGAGCCCCACGGGCTCCGGCTCCCAGGGCGGGGCGGCGAAGCCGGGCAAGATCTCGCTGCCTGACCTCTCGCTGCTCGGGTCGCCGGGCTCCGGCGCCTCGCAGGCTCCCGCGGCGGGGGCAACCCCGAGGACCACCGGCAGGGCGACGGTCAGGCCGCGCGCCCGCGGTGGGTCGGCCGGGGCCAACGACGCGGCCGCCACCGAGAGCCCCGCCCAGGCCGGCGGCGCGCAGCAGAGCGCCCAGGACTCGCTCTTCAACTACCTCCTGGGGGCGGGCGGATGAGGCGCCGCCGCGGAACCAGCGCCTCGATCGCAGCGAACCCCGTGCTCATCGGGGCCGCCACGACGCTGGTCGTGATCGTCGCGGTGTTCCTCGCCTACAACGCCAACAACGGGCTGCCCTTCGTGCCCACCTACGACGTCAAAGCCGAAGTGCCCGACGCGGCCAACATCGTCAAGGGCAACGAGATCCGCATCGCCGGCACGCGCGTCGGCGTGGTCGACAACCTGAAGACCAGGGAGCTGAGCAACGGCAAGGTGGTCGCCGTGCTCTACCTCAAGCTCCAGACCACGATCGGCAAGCTGCCGGTCGACTCCACGGTGATCGTCCGCCCGCGCTCGGCTCTCGGCCTCAAGTACGTGCAGATCACCCGCGGCAGCTCGAAGCAGACGTTCGAGAACGGCGCGACGATCCCGCTGCGCAACGCCACGCCCCAGCCGGTCGAGCTCGACGACCTCTTCAACACCTTCGACACGAACACGCGCGCCGCCCAGCAGATCAACCTGCGCGAGTTCGGCAACGCGTTCGCCGCCCGCGGCACCGACATCAACTCCGCGCTGGGCGCGTTGACGCCGTTCCTCAACGGCCTGATCCCGGTCGCGCAGAACCTCGCCGACCGGCGCACGCGCCTGGCCGAGTTCTTCCCCTCGCTGAACCGCCTCAGCGCGATCGTCGCGCCGGTCGCCGAGACCCAGGCGACGTTGTTCACGAACCTGGACACGACGTTCAGCGCACTCGCCGACGTGGCGCCCTCGATCCAGGCCACGATCGAGGGCGGTCCTCCGGCGCTCGACGCGGCGATCCGCTCGTTCCCGATCCAGCGCGCGTTCCTGGCCAACAGCACCGCGCTGTTCCGTGACCTGCGGCCCGGCATCGCCGCGCTTCGCGCCGCGGCGCCCGACATCAGCGAGGCGCTGGCCGTCGGTACGCCCGTATTGCGCCGCTCCCCCGCGCTGAGCGCCCGGCTCACCAGGACGCTGCGCACGCTGGGCTCGGTTTCCACCAACCCTCTCGTCCGCATCGGCCTGCGCACGCTCGAGGACACGGTCGGGATCCTCGGGCCGATCGTCTCCTACGTGAAGCCCGCGCAGACGACCTGCAACTACGTGACGCTGTTCTTCCGCAACGCCGCGAGCCTGCTGACCGAGGGCGATGCCAACGGCACCTGGCAGCGGTTCATCATCATCGTCCCGCGGATCACCTATTCGGCGGCCACCAAGAACGTTGGCTCGCCGAACAATGAGTTTGGCCCCGCAGCGGAACCGTTCCCGGGTGGAGGCACCACTGTGGAGCCGGAGCCTGCTCTCCACCAAAACCCCTACCCCAACACCGCCTCGCCCGGCCAGCCCAAGGAGTGCGAGGCGGGCAACGAGCCGTATCGTGGGCAACCAGCAGGTCATCGGCAACCCGGCGGGCGTCCAGCCGCTGACGACCGAGCTGACGACCAGGGACCCGGGACTCCCCGCGGTCCGGAGAACGCGCTAATGCCGCTGCTCAGGCGACAGGGCTCCCAGAAGCGGATCCGGCGCACCGATCGGCGCGGGATGTCGCCGGTTACCTACGGGGCGATCGCGGCCGTGGTGCTGCTGGTCATCGTGTTCTTCGGTTTCACGAAGCACGTGCCGTTCACGCACGGGTTCCGCCTCAACGCCGTGTTCCAGAACGCCAACGAGATCCGCAAGAACGCGCAGGTGCGGATCGCGGGGGTGAACGTCGGGAGGGTGACCAAGGTCACGCGTTACAAGAACTCCAACGCCGCCCTCGTGCAGATGGAGATCAAGGACAACGGGCTGCCGATCCACAAGGACGCGACGGCGAAGATCCGCCCGCGGATCTTCCTCGAGGGCAATTTCTTCGTGGACCTCAAACCCGGTAGTCCGTCGGCGCCGAAGTTGGATGACAATGATGCGCCGTTGGCGATGACGCAGACGGCGGCGCCGGTGCAGTTTGGGGATGTGTTGACGACGTTGCAGGCGGATCCGCGGCGGGATTTGCAGCGGGTGTTGATCAATTTGGGTCAGGCGTTGAATGGGAAGCCCAGCGCGGCGGATGATGCGCAGGCGGATCCGGCTGTGCGGGGGGAGACGGCGGCGGTGGCGTTGCGGGGGTCGGCGGCGTATAGCGCGCCGGCGTTGCGTAACACGTCGATCATCAACAGCGCGGTGTTGGGTGAGGATCCCAACGATCTGGGGCGGTTGATCGGGGGTTTGGCGCGGGTGTCGGGGGCGTTGGATCGTAATGAGGGTGCGTTGCAGGGGTTGGTGGTGAATTTCAACAAGACGAATGCGATTTTTGCTGATGAGCAGGCGAATTTGCGGGCGACGATCAGGGAGTTGCCGCCGACCTTGGTGCAGCTCAATGGGGCGTTGGATGCGTTGAATGCGGCGTTCCCGCCGACGCGGTTGTTCGCGACGACGGTTCTGCCTGGGGTCAAGGAGACGGGGCCGACGATCGATGCGTCGTTCCCGTTCGTGCGGCAGTTGGGGGCGTTGGTGTCCCAGCCCGAGTTGCGTGGTCTGGTGCAGCTGCTGCGGCCGACGACGGCGGACCTGGCCTCGCTGCAGGACGCCACGATCAAGCTTTTGCCCGGCGTCGACGCCGTCAACAAATGCGTGATCGGGAACATCTCACCCGTCCTGCACTCGACGCTCCAGGACGGCGACCTGTCCACCGGCGAGCCGGTGTACAAGGAGCTCGCGTACGGGATGGTCGCGGCCTCGGGCGAGAGCCAGAACTTCGACCCCAACGGCCAGTACGTCCGCTTCCAGCCCGGCGGCGGCGAGAACACGATCGCGACCGGTACTCAGCACCTTCGGCGGGCCGCGGCAATTCGCGAACGTCGACCATGAACCCGATCGCGACCCGGCCGGCGCGTCCGGCCCAAGAGCCGCCCTACCGGCCCGACGTCGCCTGTGCGAGCCAGAAGGTCCCCAACCTGATCGCCCGCACCGGCGGCGCCGAGACCCAGGTCGGCACCGACAACGGCAGCGCGACCGCGCGCAGTGCGAGCAGCACGAGCACGGCCACGTCCGGCGTCGGCGAGCGGCTGGCCAGCGCGCTCACCCCCGCGCCGCCCGGCGCGAAGACGACCACGACGAGCGGCGGAGGCGCCGGCAAGTGAAGCGCGCGATCCGTGAGCACCTCGTCGACTTCGTCGCGATCCTCGTGCTGCTAGTGGTCTCGCTCGTCGTCGGGCTGTACGTGCTCTCCAACCAGCGCCTCAACGCGCCGGCCTGGGTGCCGGTGCTGGGCAAGGACTTCTACAAGCTCAAGGCCGAGTTCCAGACGGGCCAGGCGCTGAGCCCGGGCCAGGGCCAGACCGTCGACATCGCCGGCGTGAAGGTGGGCGAGATCAGCACGGTCGAGCTCAAGAACGGCCGCGCTCTGGTGACCATGAACATCGAGCGCAAGTACGCGGAGGGCAAGGGAGGGCGCCCTGCGATCTACCGCAACGCGCGCATGCTGATGCGCCCCAAGACCGGCCTGAAGGACATGATCATCGAGCTCTCGCCGGGTACACCCTCCGCCGGGAGGGAGCCCGACGGGGGCACCATCCCGCTGGCCCAGACGCTCCCGGACGTCAACCCCGACGAGGTGCTGGCGTCCCTGGACGCCGACACCCGCCAGTACCTGGTCCTGCTCCTCAATGGCGGCGCCACGGGCCTGAGGGGCAACAGCAACACGCTCGCCAACACGCTGCGCCGCTTCGAGCCGACCACACGCGATGGCCTGAAGCTCACGCAGCAGCTGCAGAAGCGCGCGGCCGCGATCCGCCGCGTGACCACGAACTTCAGCAAGCTCGCCGGCGCCATTGCCGGCAAGGACAACCAGCTCGCTCAGCTCATCGACAGCTCCAACGCCGTGTTCCAGGCGTTCGCCAACCAGGACGCCAACCTGCGCTCGACGCTCCAGCAGCTGCCGCCCACGCTGGTACAGGCGCAATCGACGCTCGCGAAGACAAGCACGCTCGCCGGTGCGCTCGGCTCCTCCTCGCAGGCGCTGCTACCGGCGGCGCGCAACCTGGCCCCCGCCAACGTGGCTGTGCGGCAGCTCGCCGTCCAGTCCACGCCGATCATCAAGAACCAGATCCGGCCGTTCACGCGGGTCGCGCAGCCGGTGGTTCGCCAGCTGCAGCCGGCGGTGCAGGACCTGACGGCGCTGACTCCCGACCTCGTCACGGTCTTCGACGTCCTCAACTACGCCGTCAACGAGCTCGGCTACAACCCGGCCGGCTCGGAGGAGGGCTTCCTGTTCTGGCTGCCGTGGTTCGCCCACAACCTCGGCGGCGTCTACACCACGGGTGACGCCAACGGGCCGATCCGCCGCGGCGAGATCGTGGGCACCTGCTTCGCGCTTCAACACGGCCATCAGCACCGCAGGCCACTTTCGCCGTCGGGCAGCTCATCAACGATCTCAGCAACGCGCCGAAGCCGCCCGAAGTTCGCAACGTCTCCGGCAACGGCTGCCCCGCCCGGTCCCGCGGCGCCGGCGGCCGGCGCGGCAGCGCGCTCCGCGGCGCCCGACGAGTCGACCCCGTCGAGCAGCCAGACGACCCCGCGCGCCGGCGGGGCCGGGACCTCGACCACGCCACAGCCCAGCGCTCAGGGACCCACGCTGACCGACAAGCCCACCACGACGACGCCCGCGCCGAGCGCCGCCGCCCCGCGCGATTCGGCATCATCCACCACTCCCGGCGCCGGAGGGGGTCGCTAGGCGTGCAGAAACAGGCTCCCAAGCTCGGTCAGATCCTCGTGATGATCGGGTTCGCGCTCTCGTGCTTCGGGCTGCTGCTCTTCCTGTGGCTCGCCTTCGGCGGCGCGATCCCGTTCGCGGCCAAGGGCTATCGCGTCAAGCTCCCCCTCAAGGAGGCCGGCCAGCTCGCGGTGCAGGCGGACGTGCGCATCTCCGGCGTCACGGTGGGCAAGGTGGTGTCGATCGACGTCAAGACCGGCAGGTCGACGACCGCCACCATCGAGCTCGACGACAAGTACGCGCCGCTGCCCAAGGACTCGCGCGCGACCACGCGCCAGAAGACGCTGCTGGGCGAGACCTACGTCGAGATCTCGCCCGGGACCGCGCGAAAGGGCAACTACATACCCGAGGGCGGCACGATGAGACCGGCCAACGTCGCCCCGACCGTCGAGCTGGACGAGATCCTGCGCACCTTCGACCCCAAGACGCGCGAGGCCTTCCAGGCCTGGATGCAGACGCAGGCGATCTCCGTTGACCGGGCGCGGCCGCGACATCTCCAACTCGATCGGCAACCTCACGCCGACCGCCGAGGACTCGACGGTCCTGCTGAACATCCTCAACAGCCAGCAGACGGCGGTCCGCCGGCTGGTTTCGAACACCGGCGTCGTGCTCAACGCGCTCACGGCGCGCGACGGCGAGCTCGCGCAGCTGATCGACAACTCCAACCGCGTCTTCGCGACCACGGCCAAGCAGAGCAGCGACCTGCAGCAGATCTTCGAGATCCTGCCGACCTTCCAGCAGGAGTCGATCACGACGCTCAGGCGACTCGACCAGTTCGCGCTGAACACGAACCCGCTGGTCACCCAGTTGCGCCCGGCCGTCGTCCAGCTCTCGCCGACGCTGCGCAGCCTGCAGAGCCTCTCGCCCGACCTGGTCACGTTCTTCCGAGATCTCGGTCCGCTCATCGACGCGTCGAAGGAGGGACTCCCGGCAACCGACCGCTTCCTGCGCCTCGCCGAGCCCGTGCTCGCCCAGTTCGACCCGTTCCTGCGCCAGCTCAACCCGGGTCTGCAGGGGCTGCTGTACTACATGCCCGAGCTCACCGCCTTCTTCGCCAACTCGACCGCCGCGACACAGGCCACGGCGGCCGTCGTCGAACAGCCCTGTGGCGACTGGCTACCGGGAACCCGGTGGTGTCGGGGACGGTCAAGCTCCACTACCTGCGCACCACCAACCCGATCAACCTGGAGAACCTCGCGCTGTGGCCGCAGCGCCCGGGCACCAACCGTCCCAACCCGTACACCGAGCCCGGCTACTTCAATACCAAGCCGCCGAACCGGAAAGTGTTCGAGAGTCGCCAGTGCGGCCGGACGACCATCAACACCCTGCTCGACCCGCTCAACTCGCTGCTCAACCCGACGCTTCCGACGCTCGGCCCGATGATCGACGCTCTCAACACCCTCATGGGGGTCCCGACAGCGGGGGCAACGTGCCCGCGCAGCCGTGCATCCAGCAGGCGAAGATCCCGTCCGTACCGCTTCCGCCGACGCAGCTGACGTACTACCCGCACGTGCTCGAGGCGCCCATACCCGACCCGGACAAGCCGCCGTTCATGATCACCTCGGCGAGCGCTCGTGCGGCGGGTGCGCCAATCACCTGGAAGCGGGCGAACCCCTGATCGCGCCCGGCGCGATGGGCCGCATGCGCCGGTAGCCTGACGTTCTCGTGAAAGCGCGACCGACGTTCGAGCGCGTGGTGCGCGCGGCCGTGCGCCGACCCGCCGTCACCGTCGCGGCGGTTGCCCTGCTCGCGCTCGGCGGCGGGCTCGCCGCTCTGCGGCTCGAGCCGCGCGCCACGCCGGACACGCTGGTCAACCGCGGCTCGGACTCCTACAAGGCGACGCAGGCGCTCCACGACCGCTTCGGCGACGACGCGCTGTACGTGCTCGTGCGCGCCCCGCTCACCAGGCTCGTGCTGACCCAGGACCTCGAGCGCGTGCTCGGCCTGGAGGGCTGCATCTCGGGCAACGCTCCGGCCGGGCGCACCCCGCCCGGCGGTGCGAACGGACCGTGCGCGCGGCTGGCTCGGACCAAGCCGGTCAAGGTCGTCTACGGGCCGGGCACGTTCGTCAACGAGTCCGTCCGCCAGATCCAGGACCAGCTCGCCGGGCGCCAGCGGGCCAGCGCGCGGGAGGCGGAAGCCGCCGCGCGCGCCGCGCGCAAGGTCGCGGCGGCGCGCGGCTACTCGAAGGCGCGCCAGGCGGCCGTCGCAAACCAGGCGCGCCAGCTCGTGCGGCTCCAGTTCCTGCGCGACCTCTTCACGCAGGCGAGCCGCTACGGGCTCAGGAGCATCCCCCAGCTCAACGACCCGCAGTTCGTGTCGCAGCTCGTGTTCGACCCGTCGCGCGGCTACGACCAGCCCAAACGGCGCTTCGCCTACATCTTCCCGACCAAGGACTCGGCCCTGATCCAGGTGCGGCTGCACCCCGACCTGAGCGACGGCGAGCGGCGCGCCGCGATAGCGCTCGTGCGCGACGCCACCCGGATGCCGGAGTGGCGGCTCCCCCAGAGCGGAGGCACCTACACGGTCACGGGCGCGCCGGTGGTGCTCTCCGATCTCTCGAAGAGCATCACGCGCTCGATCGTCGTGCTGCTGCTTGTGGCGCTGCTGGTAATGACGGCCACGCTCGCGGTGGTGTTCCGCGCCCGTGCGCGGCTGCTGCCGCTCGGCGTCGCGCTGGCCGCCGCGGGGCTCACGTTCGGCGGCTTCGCGCTCGCGGGCGGGACGCTGACGATGGCCTCGATCGCCGTGCTGCCGGTGCTCATCGGGCTCGCGGTGGACTACGCGATCCAGCTCCACGCGCGCTTCGAGGAGGAGGAGGGCGCCGGCGCGGGCCCGACCGAGGCGGCGCTCGGCGCTGCCCGCGCCGGTGCGCCCACGATCGCCACGGCCGCGGGCGCGACGGTGGCGGGCTTCCTGGTACTCCAGCTCTCGCCCGTGCCGATGGTGCGCGGCTTCGGGCTGCTGCTCGTGATCGGGGTGGCGATCGCCTTCGCCTGCGCGCTGACCGCCGGCTTCGCCGCGCTCGTGCTCCTGCGACGCCCTCGCACGGGGCCGGCACGCCTGGGCGCCGTGACACGCGGCGTCGGCTCGGCCTTCCGCGGGGCCGGCGAGCTGCTGGCCAGCGCGGGCCGCGGCGCCCGCGACCTGCTGGCGGGCGTCGGCGTCCTGCGGCGCGCGGGGGAGGGCGCGCGGCGCGGGGTGGGCGGTGTACGGCGCGCTGCGCTGCAGCGGCCCGGGCGCGTGCTCGGCGTCGCGCTCGCGCTGGCCGTGCTCGGCTGGGTCGCCGACACCCAGACCGAGGTCGTGTCCGACATCCCCAAGCTCGTGCCCCAGAACACGGCATCGCTGCGCGACCTGCGGGCGCTGCAGAAGGAGACCGGCGTGTCGGGCGAGCTCGACGTCCTCGTCCAGGCCGACGACATCACGCGGCCGGAGGTCGTGAGCTGGATGTCCGCCTACGAGCGCGAGGTGCTGGAGCGCTACGGCTACAGCGCCTCGCGTCCGTGCGGGAAGGCGACGGTGTGCCCGGCCTTCTCGCTGCCCGATCTGCTCGCCGGCGGCGTGTCGGCCAACGCGAACCAGCAGCGCCTGCGGGCGATCCTCGACACCGTCCCGCCCTACTTCTCGCGCGCGGTGGTCACGCCCGACCGCCGGACCGCGACGCTCGCGTTCGGGATCCGCCTGATGCCGCTCGACAAGCAGCAGCGGGTGATCGAGGACATGCGCTCGCGCCTCGACCCGCCGCCGGGCGTGACCGCGCGCCTGGCCGGCCTGCCCGTGCTCGCGGCGCAGGCGAACGCGCAGGTCGCCTCCGGCTGGCGACGGGCACTCACGCTGGTGGCGGCATTGCTGGCCGTGTTCGCGGTCCTGATGGCGGTGTGGCGGCGCTGGGAGCGCGCGCTGATCCCGCTCGTGCCGATCGTGCTGGCGACGGGATGGTCGGCGCTGCTGATCTTCCTCGTACGCGTCCCGCTCAACCCGATGAGCGTCACGCTCGGGGCGCTGGTGATCGCGATCTCGACCGAGTTCTCCGTGCTGCTCTCCGAGCGCTACCGCCAGGAGCGCGCCGCCGGCCGCGCGATCGACGAGGCGCTCGGGCGGACCTTCCGCTCGACCGGCGCGGCGGTGCTCGCCTCCGGCGTGACCGCGGTCGCCGGCTTCGCGGTCCTCGGTGTGTCCGACATCCGCATGCTGCGCGACTTCGGGCTGGTCACCGTGCTCGACCTGACCGCGGCGCTGATCGGTGTCATGGTCGTGCTGCCCGCGGTGCTCGTGCTCGCCGAGCGCGGCGAGCTCCTGGACCTGCCCGCGCGCGCCGCGCGGCGGGTCCGCGGCGCGTGGCCGCGGCCGCGGCGCTCGCGCGCCGCGGCGTGAGCGAGCGCGGCCCGCTCGACTTCCCGGCCGGCGAGGAGGAGCCGAAGCCGGGCGGCGGCGAGGAGCGGCCGGGCGCGGGCGAGGAGCGGCCGGGCGCGCGGCGAGGAGCGGCCGGGCGCGGGCGAGGAGAGGCCGAGCGGCGGCGAGGAGCGGCGGAGCGCCGGCGAGCGGCTCGCCGAGGCCGATCGGCGCGAGCAGCGCTCGCAGCCGGCGCGGCCGCCCTCGCCTCGGCGCGCGCGCTACGGGTGGCTGTTCGCCCTGATCGTCGTCGTCGCGATGGCCTACGTGAGCCTCAACATCCTGCGCACCAACGGGACGGGCACGCGCGGCGTGCCGCCGGGGCATCCGCTGCCTCCGTTCGCGGCGCCGCTCGCGGTGGGCTCCCTCAACGGCGACGCCAACGTCGCCGATCGGCCCAACGAGGGGGGCCGAGGGCGGCGCCCGGCGTGCGAGGTCCGCGGGCCGCAGGTGCTCAACATCTGCCAGCTCGCCGAGCGCGGCCCGGTGGTGCTCGCCTTCCTGGCCGCGCGCGACGCACGCTGCGAGCGCGAGCTCGATCTGCTCGAGGGCGTGCGCGGCACGCGCGCCGCGCGCGGCGTGCAGATCGCAGCGGTGGCCATCCGCGGCGACCGCGGCAAGCTGAGGAGCGACGTCCGCCGGCGCGGCTGGGGCTTCCCGGTGGGCTATGACCGCGACGGCCTGGTCGCCAATATCTACGGCGTGTCGGTGTGCCCCACGATCACCTTCGCCTACCCCGGCGGGATCGTCCGACGCACGACGCTGGGCTTCCTCGACCAGCGCGCGCTCGCCGGCGAGCTGGCGGCGCTCACCGCCGCGTCGCGGGCGCGCGGCTGGAAGCCGGGCCGGTGAGCGGCGTGGAGGTAGAGCCCAGGCCGGGCTGGGTGGCCGACGACGTGCGCGCGGAGTACCCCGAACTGCAGCTCTTCCTCGTGCTCCTGGAGGCCAGGCCGACGCGCAGCCCGCCCGAGGTGCGACAACGGCTGCGCGATCTCTCCGACCGCTTCCGGGGCGCCCAGGCCGTCGCCATGCGCCGCAGCGCCGTTCCCTGGGCCTACCGCGTCTTCTTCCGCCACATCGGCCTCGACCCGGACGTCACGCGCACGCCGATCGAGTCCGCTGCGCTCGAGCGGCTGATCCGCGGCGGGTGGCGCTCGGAGAACCTGGTCGACGACGCGCTGACCATCGCCCTGATCGAGACCGGCGTGCCGGTCTGGGCGCTCGACGCAGAGCATGTGGAGGGGACGCTGGGCATCCGCACCACGCTGCCCGGCGAACCGCTGGGTCGCAGGGCCGCCGAGCCGCGGCGCCTGGCCGCCGGGCGGCTCGTCGTCGCCGACGCCGGCATCCCGCTCGCCGTGCTCTTCGGGGACCTCGCCGAGGGTCACGGCGTCGTCCGCGACACCACCCGGATGCTGCTCTTCACGATCGCCGTGGCGGGCGTCCCGCGCATTCACGTCGAGGAGGCGCTTCACTCGAGCGCCGAGCTCCTGCTGGGCATCTGATCGGTGCGCGGGGCCGTGGGCCGCTGGTAGACTGCTCGGGCCGACTGAGGAGGTGGGCAGTGGCTGTCGATCAATCGGTTCGCGATCCTTCACTCGCCCCGACGATCCCGCTCGTCGAAGTCGACGAGGCCGCCGCGAGGCGCACGCTGCGCAGCCAGGTCGCGCGTCTGGAGTCCGAGCTGTCGGCGGCCTTCGTGTCCGCCTTCCCGCGGACCGGGATCGACTTCGGCGTCGCCGGCCGCGGCGGCCCGCGACTGCTCTCGCTCGGCGAGCTCGAGCGCCTGCGCGACGACCTCGCAGACCGCGTCAGCCAGGCTCGCAGGCAGGTCGCGGAGCAGGTCGAGGTCGAGGCGGCCAACCGCCTGCTGCTCGAGGAGATGCTGCTCGAGCCCGGCCGTCACCGCTGGCTGCGGATCGACAGTGTCGACATCGGCGAGCCGGGCTGCCGCCGCTGGGAGGTACGCCCCCGACTGGGCATCCTCGGGATGCTCCTGGGCTGGTGGCGCGTCAAAGTCTCCTCCGGTTGTCCGTTATCCAGCGCGGAGCCTGAGCTAGGCTCCGCGGACGGTGGGACGTCGAAGTCGAAAGCGTCGTGCTGCGCCGGCGCCGGAGCGGGTGGCCGTACCGGCTCCTGCGCGCACGTCCGAGCGGGCCACGCCCGCCGCTTCGCGGCGGCGGCGACCGGGCGAGCCGCCGCACCCGCCGTGGCATCCCTTCCCGCTGGCCGAGCTGTGCATCCTCATCGCGCTCGTGCTCGGCGTGATCGGGGTGATCAGGTGGAACGAGGGTGGTCCCGCGATGGTCGCGGGTGCGCTCGTGCTGTGCACGGCCGCCACGCTCGAGTTCACTCTGCGTGAGCACCTGAGCGGCTACCGCTCGCACAGCATGCTGCTGGCCGGCCTGATAGCGGTGGCGTCCGGCGCGGTGCTGTTCCTCGCCGGCATGTCGCGCGGCGCGGTGATCGCGGTCGCGGCCGGGCTGTTCACTGCCGCGCTGATCGGCTTCCGCGAGCTGTTCAAGCGCCGCTCGGGCGGGCTGGGCTGGCGCGGGGGGTTCCGGTGAGCGAGCTCGAGCCGATGCCCGCGCAGGCGCCCGCCCGGCGCATGCGGCTGACCGGCCTGCACCACCTCACGCTGTTGTGCCGCGACGTCGAGCGAACCACCGCCTTCTACCGCGACCTGCTCGGGCTGGCGCTGGTCAGCGCCACCACCAACGACGACGACCCCGAGTCGCGGCACTTCTGGTTCGGGGACGCCGCGGGCGCCCCGGGGACACTGGTCTCGTTCCTCGAGTACCCCACGATGCCGCCCGGCACGGTGGGCACCGGCTCGACCCACCACTTCGCGCTGGCGGTGGAGTCGGGCGAGGAGCTCTACGCGTGGCGCGACTACCTGCGCGCCCACGGCGTCCAGAGCACCGACGTGCTCGACCGCGGCATCTTCCAGTCGATCTACCTCCGCGATCCCGACGGCCACATACTGGAGATCGCGACCCGCGGCCCGGGCTTCGAGCACGACGGCACGCCGGCGCCCGGCGCGCCCTTCGAGGACGCGCCGGGTCCCGGCCCCAGCGCCGGCTAGACGCCCACCTCGAGCGCCGCGGCGAGCACCTCGCGCTGACGGTCGGTCAACGTCCCGATGTGCTTGTTCTCGGGTATCAGCAGCCCCCCCAGGCAGCGGCGGCTGCGCTCGGCGCCCCAGCGCCGCTGGCTGGTGAGAAGCTCCGCGACCGGCATCCTCGTCGCCTCCCACGGAGTGGCGCGGATCACGTCCGCCGCCGCAAGCGTGCCCGCCGCGACGCGGCGCTTGAGCTCCGCGCGCGCGAGCCGTACTCGGTTTGCTCGCTCCAGCGCAGCGATGCGCTGCGGCACCGCTTGCGGCACGGTTTGCGGCATGGCCTCACGGCCAGGGGCGATCGCGATCCCTGACATCTGACCTCCCTGCTACCCGCCTCGTTCTGGCGGGCAGAGTCGACGGTTTTTATTGATTTGGACGCCTAACGACGCGCACCACCGAGAGGACTTGTGCCTGGCCCACCAAAGGCTCTACTGCACCTCCGGCGAGCCGACCCTCGTGCTCAAGTCCCCCTGGCCCGACGCGGTCGGCGTCGCGTGGGGCAAGCTACGCGAGGGTCCCGGCGGCGGTCAATCAACAAATGTTCAGCTCGCCCGCTCGGAGCGACCTTTTTCTCGACCGATGCGCTTGTGCAAAATTGGACAGGGTCGCTAGCGGCGGTGGAGTGTCCAGTACAGACGCTCACGCGGGCGCCGGCAGCGGCCCGTGCTCGGCCTCGAACTCCTCCTTGACGCGAGCGAAGGCCTCGAGCGCCTGATCGAGGACCGCGGCGTCGTGGGTGGCCATCACGCTCGTGCGGAGCAGCGCGCCGGCCGGGGGCACCGCCGGATGCAGCGCGACGTTCACGTACACGCCGGCGTCCCATAGCGCGCGCCACAGCAGCGCGGCCTTCCAGTCGTCCCCCACCACCACCGGCACGATCGGGGTGATGAGCCGCTCGCCGCCCGGCAGCGGGTGGGGCTCGACCACGCGGAAGCCCAGCTCGCGCAGCCCGCCGTGCAGGCGCGCCGCCGCCTCGAGCACGCGCGCGAAGAGCCGCGGGCCCTCCTCAGAGCGGCAGATGCGCACCGCGGCGAGCGCCGCGCCGACGGCCGCCGGCACCCCCGCCGCCGTGAAGAGGAACGGGCGCGACTGGATGCGCAGGTACTCGATCACGTCGGCGGGCCCGGCGATGAAGCCCCCGCACGAAGCCAGGCTCTTGGAGAACGTGCCCATCCGCAGGTCGACGCGGTCCTCGACTCCCAGCAGCTCCGCCGTCCCGGCTCCGCGAGCGCCGAGCACGCCGACCGCGTGCGCTTCGTCGACCATCAGCCGCGCGCCGTGGGCGGCGGCCAGGCGCGCGATCTCGGGCAGCGGGGCCACGTCGCCCTCCATCGAGAAGACGCCGTCGACGACCACGAGCACACCGCCGCCGTCACCCGCCGCGCGCTCGAGCGTGCGCTCGAGCTTGTCGAGGCGGTTGTGACGGAAGGCGCGCAGCTTGGCGCGCGACAGGATCGCGCCGTCGAGGATCGACGCGTGGTCGCCCGAATCGACAACCACCGTGTCGCCCGGCCCGAGCAGCGTGCCGATCGCGCCCAGGTTGGCCTGGTGGCCGGTCGTGAAGACGAGCGCGTCCTCGGTCCCCATCCACGCCGCGAGCTCTGACTCGAGCTCGAGGTGGAGGTCGAGCGTCCCGTTGAGCAGCCGCGATCCGGTGACGCCGGTGCCGTAGCGCTCGAGCGCGTCGCGGGCGCCGGCCTTGACGCGCTCGTCGCCGGTCAGCCCCAGGTAGTTGTTGGAGCCCAGCATGATGCGCGGAGCTCCCTCCATCTCCACCACCGGGCCGGCGGCGGACTCCAGCCGCCTGAAGTAGGGCACGATCCCGGCCTCGCGCGCCGCGGACAGGATCTCGGCCCGCTCGTGCTCGCGGGCCTTGGCGAAGACGTCGGGGATGGTGCGCATGTAGGGTGGCCCGCCGTGTCCGTGCAAGTGCGCCCGGTCAGCTCGCGCCGGGACAAGCGGGAGTTCGTCGAGCTGCCGTTCCGGTTGCACTCTAGCTCGCCGCACTGGGTGCCCCCGCTGCGCCTCCAGGTGCGGCTGTTCCTCACCCCGGCGTTCAACGCCTTCTACCGGCAGGCGGAGGTGCAGCTCTTCCTGGCCGTCCGCGAGGGCCGCACGGTGGGCCGCATCAGCGCGCACATCGACCACGCGTTCAACGCCTTCCACGGCAACCGCTGGGGCCTGTTCGGCTTCCTCGAGCTCGAGGACGACCCCGAGGTGGCGGCGGCGCTGTTCGACGCCGCGCAGGAGTGGCTGGCGGCCCGCGGCCGCGACCGCATGGTCGGGCCCATGAACTTCCGCATGAACGACGAGAGCGGGATCCTGATCGAGGGCCACGACCTCGACCCCGTGGTGGGGGTCCCGTGGCAGCCGCCCTACTACCAGCGGCTGTGCGAGGACGCCGGCCTGGAGAAGGCGATCGACCTGTACATGTGGCAGGTCCTCATGGACGATCGCAACGAGATGCTGCCGGTGCTGTCGCAGTTCGCGCGCGACCTCGGGCCCAAGCACGGGATCACCATCCGCCGCATGTCGCGGCGGCGCCTGCGGCGCGACCTCGACGTGTTCGCCGAGATCTACAACGACGCGTGGAAGCGCAACTGGGGCTTCGTCCCGTACTCGAAGACCGACCTCGACGACTATGCCCAGGAGCTGCAGCTGGTCTTCGACCGCGACTTCTACATGGTGGCCGAGAACGCCGAGGGCGAGGCGATCGCGATCGCGATCTCCGTGCCCGACGTCAACCAGGTGCTCAAGCACATGGGCGGGCGCCTGCTGCCGCTGGGCTGGTGGCGCTTCCTGCGGCGCGGCCGGGTGATCGATCGCGTGCGGATCGGATTCCTCGGGGTCAAGCCGGAGTACCAGCACACGGGGGTGGCGGGGGCCCTGTACGTGGAGCACTTCGACACCGGAATGCGGGTCGGGATCCTGGAGGGCGAGGCGGGCTGGATCCTCGAGACCAACCGCGCGATGAACCGTGGGATGGAGGCCATGCACGCACGCATCTCCAAGCGGCTGCGCATCTACGAGCGGCGCTGGGAGGAGGGGGCCGAGCCGGCCCGCCCGGCCCGCGCGGCGCCCGCCTGAGGGCCGCTCGCGGGGCGGCTGCCGCGACCGCGCGAGCGTGTACCCTCCGGCTTGTATGGCCGTCGAAGCGACCGAGACCCTTCCCGCCGTCGCCGAGCTGCGGGTGGTGGAGCGCCAGGAGCCCGCAAACGGCGCGCTGGCCCGCGCGGCGGCTTCGCCGGCGGTCCAGACGGCCGCCGTGGCGGCGACGAGCTTCGTCGCCGGGACGGCGGCGGTGATGGCGGTCCGGCACCGCCGCACGCGTGCGGTCGCCAAGCTGCGCCGCCGTGCGCGCCGCGCCGGGACCACGCGCACGTTCCTCGTGGACGTGACGCTGCTCGACTCGCGCGGGTGATTTCACGCTTTCACGACACTAGGCACGCGGCGGCCTACGCGCCCTCGCCCGGCAGGAACTCGTTGGTCAGCGCGCGCGAGGCGTCCGGCGGGCGGCGCAGGAGCCGGTTGCGCAGCATCCACTCGCCGTAGGCGCCCCACGCGCGCGGGTCCTGCCAGCCGAACGGCTTGGAGCGGTCGGTCGGGAAGAACACCGGCAGCGTGGCCTTCACGCTCGCGAGCTGGAGCCCGCGGTCGAGGTCGGGGTTGGCCTCGACCAGCGAGTCGACGGCGCGCGCCGGATCCTGGCGGGCGAGCTGGTAGCCGCGGCCCAGCGCGGCCAGGAAGCGCCGCATCTCCGATCCGCGCGTGGCCAGGTCCGCGCGGCGGGCAACCACGATCAGCTCGTTGTAGGTGGGCACGCCCAGGCGTTCCATGCGCAGGATGCTCGGGCTCTTGCCGTCGCGGGCGAGCTGCACGCCCTCGTAGTTCCAGAACGCTCCCAGCGTCGCCGCGACGCGGCCCGACAGCATCGCGGGCACGAGGTTGAAGCCGACGTCGACCTGCTTCACCGAGGCCGGCGGCACCCCGGCGCGCTTCAGGATCGTCGTCAGATATGCGGCCTGATAGGGGATCCCGGCGGTTCCCACCGACTTCCCGCGCAGCTGGGCCGGCGAGGTGAGGCGCGGCGAGCCCGCGGACATCAGCGCGGTGAGGGGCTTCTGGACGATGGCCCCGATCGAGACGAGCTGGGCGCCCCGATCGCGAGCGAGCAGCAGCTCGGGCTCGTAGGAGATCGCCACGTCGGCCTTGCCGGCCAGGAGCAGCTTGAGCGGCGCGGCGGGATCGGGCGGCGTCCGCGGGCGCACGTCGAGGCCCACGGCCCGGAACTGGCCCTGGCCGATCGCCGCGTAGAGGCCCACGTGGTCGGCGTTGGGGAAGTAGTCGAGCACGACGTCGAAGCGCTTGCCGGCCGGGCGGGCCGTGTCGTCGTGCTTGGCGCCGCAGCCCGCGACCGCCGCGGCGAGCGCGAACGCCGCGAGCAGCGCCAGAGCGGAGGCGACGCGGCGCATCACGGCGCCTCCCCCAGCGAGCGGGCACGGTGGGCCCAGGGCAGTGCCAGCCGCTCCACCACCGCGAGCAGCGCGAACAGCGCGACCGCGAAAGCCGAGAGGACCACGACCGCGGCATAGGCGCGCGCGGTCTCGAGCTGCGGCGTGGCCTGCAGCAGCAGATGCCCGAGACCCTCGCTCGAGCCCGCCTGCTCGGCCAGCACCGCGCCGATGACCGCCACGGCGACCGCTATCCGAGCGCCCGAGAGGAGCGAGGGGAGCGCGGACGGCAGCTCGACGAGGCGGAAGGCGCGCAGCCGGCCGGCGTCGAACGTGCGCATGAGCTTGCCGAGCTCGGGGTCCACGCCGGCGAGCCCGTCGAGCGTGGTGACCACGATCGGGAAGAAGCAGATCAGCGCGATGATCGCCAGCTTGGGCGCGAGGTCGTAGCCGAACCACACGACAAGCAGCGGGGCGATGATCACGATCGGCACCGTCTGGGAGGCGACCAGCAGCGGGTACACCGCGCGCCGCACCGGCGCCCAGAGGTGCAGCACGGCGGCCAGCAGCGCCCCGGCGGCGGCGGCGACGGCGATCCCCAGCAGCACCTCCTCCGCCGTGACGCGGAAGTTGTCCCAAAGCAGCGCGCGGTCCTCCCACAGCGCGCGCGCGATCTCGGTCGGAGCGGGGAGGATCAGGCTCTCGACGCCTCCAACGCGCGCGTAGAGCTGCCAGGCGCCGAGCAGCCCGAGGGCGATGAGCGCAGAAGCGAGCAGCGAGGGGAAGCGCCTAGCGACCGCTCGCGCCGGCCGGCCGCGCGGCTCGAGGTCGCCGCCGTGCGTCATCGCAGCGCCTCCATCGCCCGCCGGCGCAGCTCGACCACCGCGGGATCGGTTCGCTCCCGCGGGCGCGGTGCGTCTGGCTCGAAGGCGACCACCGCCCGGCCCGGGCGCGGTGACATCACGACCACGCGGTCGGCGAGCAGCACCGCCTCCTCGACGTCGTGGGTCACGAGCACGACCGTGCGCGGCTCGCGCTCGAGCGCGGCCGCGAGCCAGTCCTGCATCCGCTCGCGGGTCAGCGCGTCGAGGGCCCCGAAGGGCTCGTCGAGGGCGAGCACCGGCTTTCCGGCCTGCAGCGTGCGCGCGAACGCGACCCGCTGGCGCATCCCGCCCGAGAGCTCGTGCGGGAGCGCGCGCTCGAACCCCTCGAGCCCGGCGCGCGCGAAGTCGGCGCGAGCCCGCTCCCGCGCCTCGCGTCGCGACAGCCCGCGCGCCCGGAGGGGCAGGGCGGCGTTGTCGAGCGCCGACAGCCACGGGAGCAGCAGGTCGCGCTGGGGCATGAGCACCGCGGGGTCGGACTCGACCGAGCCGCCGTCGGGACGCTGCAGCGCGCAGATCAGCTCCAGCAGCGTCGACTTGCCGCACCCGCTGGGCCCCACCACGGCCACCACCTCGCGCGGAGCGGCGCGCAGCGACATGCCATCGAGCGCCACGACGGTGCCGCGCCGGCTCGTGAAGGCGCGTGTCACGCAGTCCACGCGCACGCCTCGCTCGCCGCCGACGGGCCCTTCGCGAACGAGAGGCTCCTCTGCGGGAGCCTCGCTTGTGCTGCGCATCGGTTCCCTCCCTGCGCGGGGATTACCCCACAGGTTCTAAGGGTCAGCGCCAGGGATCTCGTGAGGCGCTATCTCAGCCGGCTCGCCCGCCAGCCCCCCTGGTTGTAGACGTGACGCGATCCACTCTAGCGCGGCGCGGTCGGGCGCCGTACCCTCGCAAGCCAACCCATGCGGCTTCGCGGGGAAGTCCGTCTTCGCTGGGTCCTGGCGGCAGCCGCCGTCGCGGCGGTCGTGCTGCTCAGCGGCTGCGCCCTCGGCCTGCCGGCTGCGCCCACCGACGTCAGCGGCACCACGGCGACGCTGCAGGGCAAGGTGGGCTCGAACGTGCCTGCGCGTCGAGGGCAACCGGGCGACGGTCGGGACTGCCTCGCTCTTCTACTTCATCGAGGACAACCCGGACGCCGACAGCTACGGCGAGCTCGCGACCAACGGCCAGAGCGGGACGTGCCCCGCGTTCCGGGCCGACCTCAGCACGGAGATCATCACGTCGCCCGGGATGGTCGTGATCGACGCGCCCTAGCTCAGGCGAGCGCTCCGACCCGCGTCAGCGTCTTCACGAAGTCCTCGAGCTGGCGCGTCGTCCAGCACTCGAAGACCTCGCAGTAGCGCTGGTAGGCGGCGATCACTGAGTCGCCGTAGTTCCAGTACAGGCGCGGCTCAGGGTTGAGCCAGTAGGTGCGCCCGGCGCGGTCGGCGACCTGGGCGAAGACCTCCGCCTTGGGGTCGCGGCCGTTGGTGCGAGCGTCGCCGAGCACGATCACCGTGGCGCGCGGGTGCAGGTCGTCCTCGACCTGGGCCAGGAAGTCCAGCCACACGCGCCCGTAGTCCGTGTAGCCCGAGACGTCCGCGACCCCCGCGTCGCGGCCGATCGCCTCGGACACGGCCTTGAACGAGCGCTCGCGCTCGAAGACGTCGGTCACCTCGGAGATCCGTTCGATGAAGACGAACGAACGCAGCTTGCGGAACGAGTCGTGCAGGGCGTGCAGGACCGAGAGGAAGAAGACCGAGGCCGAGGTGACGCTCGTGGAGACGTCGCACAGCACGTAGATCTCCGGTCGCCGCGGGCGCTGCGGGCGGTGCTTGAGCACGACCGGGACGCCCCCGGTCTCAAGCGACGCGCGCATGGTGCGGCGCACGTCGACGTGCGCGTGGCGGCGGTGCCCGCGCAGCTCGCGTCCCTGGGTCGCGAGCCGCCGCTTGAGCTGGGCGACGACCCGGTGCACCGCGGCCAGGTCCTGCAGCGGCCCGGACGGCAGCGCTCGGTCGAGCTCGTTCAACGGCCGCGCCGGCGGCAGCCGCCGCGTGCGCTGGATCTGGTCGCGCTCGAGCTCCTGGCGCAGGTGGGACTCGAAGCGCCGCAGCCCATCGCGGGGAAGGCCCTCGGTATCGCCCTCGCCGCGCGCCAACCCGTCGCGCTGCTCGGCCGGCCGCGTGGCCTCCGAGCGCAGCCCGAGCGCGCGGCGGATGCGCTGCACGTCGACCCCGATCACGCCCGAGCCCTCCCCCTGACGGCCGAAGGCGGCGATCGCCAGCCGGGCGAGGTCGCGCATGGCCGCCTCGTCGCTCTGGCGGATCGCGGCGGCGATCCGCTCGCGCAGCTGGACCAGGTCCATCTCCGCCGCGCCGTCGGGCGCCGGCTCGCCGGCGGCGCCGTCGCCCTCGCCGGCCTCGTCCCGCGCCGCCGCCTCGGCCTCCGGCGCGCGGAAGAAGAAGCGGTCGAAGACGAGCTCGAACACGCGCCGGTCCTCGGGCGACTTGGCCAGCGTGGCGGCCAGCGCCTCGCGCACGTCCCGGCGCCGCGTCCACGAGACCTCGCGCAGGGCCGCGAACGCGTCGAGCAGCTCCGATGTCCCGACCGCGACGCCCTCTTCGCGCAGCTCCTCGCCGAAGCGCAGGAGCTGGGCGTCGAGGCCGGCGGCGGCGGTCACGGGGAGCCTGTGGGGCGGACTCCGATGGCCTCCGCCGGCCCGCCGAGCCGCACGCCTACGCGCTCGGCCACGACGTCGAGGTCGGTGCGGTGCTTGACGATGATGCTCATCGTCGAGCGGAAGAGGTCGGCGTCGATGTCCTCCGCCCCCAGGATGAGCAGGGCGCGCGCCCAGTCGATCGACTCCGCGATCGACGGGGGCTTCTTGAGGTCGAGCTCGCGCACCATGTGCACGATCTCGACCAGCCGCCGGGCAAGGGTCTCGGGCAGCTCGGGCGTGTGCAGGCGCACGATCTCGAGCTCGTGCTCGAGAGCCGGATAGTCGAGCCACAGGTACAGGCAGCGACGCTTGAGGGCCTCGGTGAGCTCGCGCGTGTTGTTGGAGGTCAGCAGCACGACCGGCTCCGTGCGCGCCGTGACCGGCCCCAGCTCGGGCACCGAGATCTGGAAGTCGGAGAGCAGCTCGAGCAGCATCGCCTCGAACTCCTGGTCGGTCTTGTCGACCTCGTCGATCAGGAGCACCACCGGCTCCTCGGAGGCGATCGCGGTCATCAGCGGGCGGGCGAGCAGGAACTCCTCGGAGAAGATGTCGTCCTGGACGCTGTCCCAGCCCGCCCCGGCCGCCTCGCTCTGGATCCGCAGCAGCTGCTTGCGGTAGTTCCACTCGTACAGCGCCTTGGCCTCGTCGAGGCCCTCGTAGCACTGGAGTCGCACGAGCGCGCGCCTCAGGTGTGCGGCGAGGGCCTTCGCCAGCTCGGTCTTGCCCACTCCGGCCGGCCCCTCCACGAGCACCGGCTTGCCCAGCTTGATCGCCAGGTAGGCCACGAGCGAGGTCGATTCCCCGGCCAGGTAGCCGACTTCCTTCAGGCCGGCGGCGAGCTCGTCGGCGGAGGCGGGGGAGGCGGCCATGGAAGTACGACATGATAGGAGCGGCAGGTGGTGCCGCCCTTCCTCGTCCGCTTCTATCCCGACCCCAGCCCGAGCTGGGGCCACGACCCGCGCACGTTCGTGGCCATGATGGTCGTCGGCTTCGTGATCGGCGTGCTGGGTCACATCGTGCGCTCGCGGGTGGCCGTCGCGCTCGGCGTCGGGCTGATCTTCCTGGGCACGTTCCTGCTGCCGCTGGCGACCGACGTGCTGAAGTCGTAGGCGGGCCGCGTCCGCCGGCGCGGGCGATCTCTAGCGCCGGCTCCTGCGCTTCGGCGCCGGGCACGGGATGCGCAGCCCGTCGCGCAGCGGCACCTGCATGCTCTTGGGCAGCTCGAAGACCGAGTAGCGCACGCGCAGGCCGCCGACCGTGCCCGCCTGCCCTTCGGGGCAGCGCGCGCCGAAGCGCAGCACCAGGATCACCCACTGCGCCTCGCCCGGGTCCAGCCCGACGCTGCGGAACGACTGCGTGTTCTCCGGGGTCACGGTCCTCGAGGCCTTGCCCAGCGGCAGGCGCGCCTTGGTCTGGCGCACGACCGCGCCGGTGTTGCCGGCGTCGATCTCGACCCGCTCGAGCTTGATCGTCAGCTTTCCGCCGTTGCGCAGAAGCACACCGACGGTCGTCCCCCGGCCGGGCGCGAAGCGGAAGCGCACCGGCACGTCGGGGTCGGCGCGGCCGCCGCGCGGGCGCTCGGCGAAGCGCCCGGCCTTGAGCGCGGAGTCGGCCTCGACGGGGTGGTAGGTGACGATCACCACCGTCGCGAAGCCGAACACGACCACCACGACGCCCACGATGAGCGCGGCGACGAGGCGCCCGCGGCGCGGCTGGCGCTCGCGCTCGATGCCGACCACCGACACCGGCTTGAACGCGGGACCTGTGCTGTGTCCGGTCAAGACCCTCAATCATCGCGCCCACACCCGCCGGCAGTACCCGTGCATGGGAGACTGCAGGCGATGTCCGAGGCCACTGCCACCGCGCCGAGCCGCGACCTGTCGGTCACGAGCTTCGCGAAGGCGCTGGCGCTCGGGGAGATCCACGAGGACCTGGTCTTCCCGTACCCGCGCCCGACCGACGAAGAGGCCGCGCACGTCCGGGAGCTGATCGGCCGCTTCCGCGCCTACGCCGCCGAGCACGTCGACTCGCGGCGCATCGACGAGCAGCGCTGGATCGGAGACGAGGTGTTCACCGACCTCGGCGAACTGGGCCTGACCGGCCTCTACGTGCCGCGTGAGTACGGTGGCCAGGGCCTGTCCCAGACCGGCTATGTGCGCGTGTTCGAGGCGATCGGGCAGGTCGACGGCTCGCTCACCGTCGCGCTAGGGGTGCACCAGTCGATCGGCATGAAGGGGATCGTGCTGCACGGCTCCGACGAGCAGAAGGCGCGGCTGCTCCCCGACCTGGCCAGCGGTCGCCGGCTCGCGGGCTTCGCGCTGACCGAGCCCGAGGCCGGGTCGGACGCCTACAACCTGCAGTCGCGGGCGGTGCGCCAGCCCGACGGCGCCTGGGTCCTCAACGGCGAGAAGCGCTACATCGGCAACGGCGGCCGGGGCTCGGTGTTCGTCACCTTCGCGCGCGCCGAGGTGGATGGCAAGGACTCCCACATCGCGCTGATCGTCGAGAAGGGCATGGAGGGCTTCGAGGCCGGCGAGCCCTACGACACGATGGGCCTGCGCGGCAACAACCTGACCCCGCTCTACTTCAAGGACGTCCGCGTGCCGCCCGAGAACGTGCTGGGCGAGCCGGGCCAGGGCTTCCGCATCGCGATGGAGGTTCTCAACAACGGCCGCCTGTCGCTCGGGACCGGCTCGGTCGGCCTGGCCAAGCGGCTGATCGACCACGCGCTCGAGCACGTGACCGAACGGCGCCAGTTCGGCCGCCCGCTGGCCGACTTCGACATGGTCGAGGACAAGATCGGCTGGATGGTCTCCTACCTGTTCGGCGTCGAGTCGATGGCCTACCTGACGACCGGCCTCGTCGACGCGGGCGTCGCCGACTACTCGGTCGAGTCGGCGATGACCAAGGTCGCAGGGACCGAGTTCGTCTGGTACCAGGCCAACCGCGCCATGCAGCTCAAGGGCGGCGCCGGCTACCTGCGCTCCGAGCCCTACGAGCAGATCATGCGCGACATCCGGATCTTCCCGATCTTCGAGGGCGCCAACGATGTGCTGCGGTCGTTCATCGCGCTCTCGGCGCTCAAGCCGCTCGGCGAGGAGCTCGAGCTGCTCGGGTCGGCCGACCTGTCCCAGCCGCTGCAGCTCGTGGGTGCCTACGCGGGCTACCTGGTCGGCCGCCTGCAGCGCGAGGTGCGCCCCGACAGGGTCACGCGCGCGCACGAGCGGCTGGCCTCGCTCGCCGGGCCGGTGTCAGACCAGGTCAAGCGCCTGCGCTCCGTCGGCGAGGGGCTGCTGCGCGAGCACGGCAAGGGGATCGCCGACAAGGGCATGGCCCACCACCGGCTGGCCGACGCGCTGGGCGACGTCTACGCGCAGATCGCCGTCCTGTCGCGCGTGACGGCGATCCTCGAGGAGCAGGGAGTGGAGGCCTCGGGCCAGGAGCTGTTCATCGCCGAGACGTTCTGCACGCGCGCAGCACACCGCGTGGAGTCCGAGCTCGACCGGATCGGCGACAACGACGACGAGCGCATGCACTCGATCGCGCGACTGGCCTACAAGCGCGGTGCCTACGGCTACGCGCTGTACGAGGACTAGAACAGCGTCGAGGGCGGATCGGGCGGGTCATCGGGCCGCGGCACGCGCGGTGCGGAGCGCCGCCCCGGAAGCGCCACGGTCGGCTCCTCGGCGTCGCGCGGTGCAGGCTCGGTCTGCTGCTCGCCTCCGCGGGGCGAGGGCTGTCGCACAGTCGGCTCCTCGCCGCGCCGGCGGACCGGCTCCCTGGTGGCTCGCCCGGGGGGACTCTCCTCCGCGGCCGGCGCACGCTCCGCCGGCAGCGGCGGCTCCGGCCGGTGGGCCGCGCGCATCCGGTAGCCCGCGTAGGCGAGCAGGCCGGCATCGAGAAGCGCCACGAAGATCCCCCAGCGCACGCCGACCACGTCGCCGCCGTTCTGCCCCGGCTTGTCGATCAGGCGGTAGAAGAGCAGGAAGGCGACCCAGGCGCCCGCCACCATCACGATCGTCCCGTCGCCGCCCGGCAGGTGGAAGGCGCGGCCGGTGTTGCGCACGAAGAGCAGCACGCCGACCGAGATGGCGACCAGCAGCACCGCGACCTCGACGAACGAGAAGTCGCCGAAGGCGGTGAAGATGCGCGTGCGGCCGGTGCGGCCGTAGGTGACCGAGTACCAGGGCAGGACCATCGTCACGAACAGGCCGAAGGCGGCGGCGGCGGCGAGCCGCTGCTCCGGCGCCAGTCGAGACGCGTCCCGGCGGCGACCCGAGGTGGTGGGACCGGGCATCGTGAGGATGGTACGCGGGCCCGGAGCGCTAGGAGATCGGTATCTCCTCGACTTCCACCTGCTCCGGCGGCGGAGCGTTGAGGCGGTCGAGGTAGTAGTCGATCAGCGCTCGCAGGGCGACGAGCAGCTCGCGTAGAGCGTCGCTGAACTGGCCGCGCAGCTCGCCCGGGACCAGACCCCGGGCCACCTCGGCGAGCAGTACCGCCGTGCGCTCGAAGAGCAGCACGAGGTCGGCCAGGTCGGCGCTCGGGAGCGTGTCGGCGGGGCGGCGCGGGACGTCGTAGCCGCGCGGTGGCGGGCGCTCTGAGGCGATGCGCTGCGCCGCCTCAGCGGTCGCGCGCACCCGCCCGCGCAGGGCGTCGAGCGAATCGTCACCGGTGGGCCGCGCCTCAGCCCGGTCCATCGAAGCTCACCTTCAGTGCCCCCTCCTCGAAGGTCGCCGCAGAGGGACGGTACTCGTTCAGCGCCGGCGGCAGCATGATCGTGCGCCGCTGGCCGTCGACCCCCACCACGAGCTCCAGCCCGATCTTCTTCAGCGATACCGACCCGCGCTCGGCGAACGGCAGCGCGAGGCGCAGCGTGGCCCCGTCGTCCTGCACGTCGAGCTCGAGCGGGAGCGTGCGGTGAAGGACCTCCTCGCAGGCCACGTCGTCGTAGAGCGCGTCGGCCAGGCGGTCGAGCATCCGCGGGCCGATCACCTCGGTCTCGAAGTACGGCGCGGTGAGGACCGGGACGGGCGCGAAGGCCGAGTGCACGAGCTCGAGCTGCTCCTGCTGGTGCCGGCGCCAGGCGCCGAAGTAGGTGCCCTCGACGGCGTCGGGGAACACGCGGTTGACCACCACGGCGTCGGTCAGGTAGCCGTACAGGTTGAGATAGGTGAAGGTGCGCATGGCCTCGCCGATGACCATGCGGTCGGGGTTGAGCACGAGCCGTACGCTCACGTGCGAGCCGTCGCGCAGGATCTCGTTCATCGCGATCAGGTTGCGCACGAGCGTCCCCACCTCGGCGAACACCGCCTCGCCCGGGAGCGAGACGTCGAGCAGCGTCCTCGCCAGCGGCCGCGCCGCGGCCACGATCTGGTGCTCGCGGGGAAAGACCTTCTCGAGCCACCAGCGCGCGACGTCGGGGAAGGAGAGCAGCCGCAGCGTCTCGCCCGTCGGCGCGCAATCCACCACGAGGACGTCGAAATCGCCCTGCTCGTGGTGGAGCTTGAGCTGCAGCAAGGAGAAGAGCTCGTCGAGCCCGGGAGGGACGGTCAGCTCCTCGGCGACGATCCTGTTCGCGCCCTGGTCGACGAGCATCTCGCCGAGCCATTCCTGCACGGCAGCCCAGTTGCGCTCCATCTCCTGCTGGGCCTGGACCTCCTGGCCCCAGAGGCCGTCGGAGACCGGCGTGGGGTCTGCGCCGAGCTGCGCGCCGAGGGCGTCCGAGAGGCTGTGCGCCGGGTCGGTCGAGAGCACGAGCGTGCGCTTCCCGCGCTCAGCGCAGCGCCGCGCCGTGCACGCCGCCACCGACGTCTTGCCGACGCCGCCCTTGCCCGTGTAGAGGATCGTGCGCGGGATCATGGGACCGGCGCCGAGGCCGGAGCGACCTCGAGCTCGGCTTCGCTCTGCGCGCGGTTGCCGGCGAGGTCGCGGGCCTCGAGGCGGACCGTGTAGGTACCGGGCTCGGCCGGCGTGAAGGTGACGTAGCGCGTGCCGTACCGGAACCTCGCGCTCGTGGACAGCACGGTTCCGCCCTCCGGGCTTTCGATCGCGACGTCCACCTCGGAGGCCTTGTCGAGGCGGAAGCGCACGCGCGTCGTCTCGCCGGCGACGGCGCTGCGTGTCACCAGCCTGGTCCGGGGCGGCGTGCGCAGGTAGCCGTCCCAGCGCACGAACGTGTCGCAGTAGACCGACTCGCCGCCGAAGCGGTCGCACAGGCGCTCCAGGAAGCTCTGCGCGAGCGTGTAGTAGTCGAGCGTCGCCTCGCTGCCGCCCAGGTCGTAGAGCGCCCACGCGCCGGTGTCGTAGAGCGGCAGCTCCGCCCGCGCCTGCGCGTCGCCGGCCTTGGCCAGCCGCCGCGCCACCCGGTCCGAGAGCTCGTCCGCCGTCGTGTAGAGCCCGAGCACGGTCTGCAGGAACGCGTTGATGATCTTCTGGCCGGGGTCGAAGCTGTACTGCAGGTAACGCGCTCCGGCGGCGGTCTTCACCCGCACCCCGGTGGGTGGCGGAAGGCGGAAGAGCTTGAGCGCGCGCGGGACGATCGCCCGCCAGCGATCCTCGCCCAGGCGCGTGATCGCACGGCTGAGCGCCTGCAGCCCGGTGGCCTGTGCCATGCCGCTCACCCACGGTGGGCTGCCGCCGCCGAACGAGAAGTAGTACTCCCACGCGAGCGCGCTCCCGCGTCTGGCCGCGAGCGGCACCATCTCCTCGAACAGCCGGCGCAGGCGAGTGTCCTGGTCGCCCGCCGTCCACAGCCCGTTGGCCCTGCCGAAGGTGCCCAGTGGCTGGATCTGCAGTCCCTGCCCGGCGTAGTACTGCCACACGATCTCCGAGCCGGCGAACTCGATCCGCCCGCCGGGGGCGGGGAGCGACGACGTCTTGCCCCAGAGCTGGCTGTTGCGCCGCAGGATCAGGGTCAGGGCGGGAACGCGCGAGGGGGAGAGGCGGCGGTCCGCCGCGATCTGGTCCGCGGTGGTCGTGACCGCGCGCAGCTCGCGGCGCCGCCGGCCACCCACGTGGCGAGCGGCGCGCACCGCGCGGTCGTAGGCGGCACGGGCGCGCCCCGCCGTCGGAGCGTCGAGCGAGCCCTTGTCGCGCAGGCGTGCCAATTCGCGTTTGAAGGTCCGCGTGCGCTCGGAGCCGGTGCTCGACGCGGCGGAGCGGGCCGATGCCGCCGCGGCGGCGGTCGGGCCGGCCGGCGCGGGCAGGTAGGGGTCGTCGGCGGGCGCGGCGCGCGCTCCCTCGACGACCAGCACGGGCGCCGCCGGCGCGGGGGCGGGCGCGGCGAGCGGAGTCGACAGCGAGGCGGCGAGTGCGGCGGCGATCGGCGTGTAACGCACCGGCGGATGGTACCCTCGCTCGGCTCGTAGACCCGAAGGCTCGCAGCCCAGAATGCGCCGGATCGTCCTCCCTCTCCTCGTCCTGCTGGCCCTTGCCGGGGCGGCTCTGGGCGCGTCCGCTTGCGGCTCCTCCTCCTCGGGCGACGACGCGCAGGGCATTCTCAAGGACACGTTCGGGGGCGGGCACAACGTCAAGAGCGGGAAGGTGGACCTCGCGCTGGGCTTCAAGGCCGCCGGAGGCGCGTCGCAGGCGCCGCTGTCGCTGCGCCTGCTCGGCCCGTTCGAAAGCCTGGGTACGGGCAAGGTGCCGAAGTTCGACCTCAACGCGGCGATCGGCGCCGGCAGCCAGCAGCAGACGCTCGGCGCGGTCTCGACCGGCACGAGCCTGTTCTTCAAGGTCGACGGCAAGGCGTATGCCGCGCCGCCCGCTCTGTACGCCCAGTTCCGCCAGGGCTTCGTACAGGCGCAGCAGAAGTCCAAGCAGGCGAAGAGCGGGACGCTGAGCGCGCTCGGCATCGACCCCATGAAGTGGCTGAAGGATCCGCAGGTGCGCCCCGACCAGCAGGTCGGCGGGGTCGAGACCACGCACGTCAGCGCGGGCGTCAACGTCGGCGCGTTCGTCGACGACCTCTCAAAGCTCCTGGGGCGCGTGAATCTCAACGGCTCGCAGGGCTCCGTCACCATCACCCCGCAGCAGCGCCAGCAGCTGGTCGACTCGATCGTCACCCCGCGCGTCGACGTCTGGTCGGGCAAGGACGACAAGACGCTGCGCAAGCTCACGGTGACGCTCAATTTCAAGCCCTCGGGCGCCGGCTCCTCGGCCAGCAGTGGCGGCTCGCTGAACTTCACGCTGCTGCTCACCAACCTCAACCGCCCGCAGGCCATCGTGCCGCCTGCGAACCCGCGCAGCTTCAGCGAGCTCACCCGCCAGCTCAAGGGCCTTGACCTCTCCTCGCTCGGCCTCGGCGGCGGCTCGAGCGCTTCCAGCGGCGCGACCGCCGGCTCCGCGGGGGCGACGGGCACCAGTGGCGCAGCCGCTCCGAGCACCGGCGGCACGGGCTCCGCCGGCGGCGGCGCCACGCAGGCCTACCAGGACTGCATCGCCAAGGCTGCCGGCGACGTGGCCAAGGCGCAGAAGTGCGCCGGGCTGCTGCCTTAGCCACCCTTATCCTTCCGCTCGAGTGAGCACCGCCGCCCGCCAGGGGCCGGGCCTGCGCCGCTTCCTGCTGAGCGGTGAGGGCTGGCCCTACCTGCTCGTGCCCTTCATCCCGTTGGCGGTGGCGCTCGAGCTCATCCACGCCGCAGCGCCGGTGATCTTCTTCGCCGCCGCGGCCGGCGTGATCCCGACGGCGGCGCTGATGGGTCGCGCCACCGAGGAGCTGGCGGAGCGCTCGGGGCCGGGCATCGGCGGCCTGCTCAACGTCACCTTCGGCAACGCGCCCGAGCTCATCATCGCCTTCTTCGCGCTGAGCAAGGGCCTGCAGGAAGTGGTCAAGGCCAGCCTGGTCGGCTCGATCCTGGGCAACATCCTGCTCGTCATGGGGGCCGCGATGCTCATCGGCGGCTTCCGCCCACGGTCCAGGAGCCGGCGCGGCAGCGGCATGCAGCAGTTCAGCCGTCAGGCGGCGAGCGCGCAGGCTTCCATGCTGCTGCTGGCGATCGTCGCGCTCGCGATGCCGGCGGTCTACGAGCTCGTCGAGGGCTCCGGCCTGCCCAAGCCGGGCGCGGAGGCGGTGCACTACGGCGGCGAGGTCGAGACGCTGTCGCTGATCGTCGCCTGCGTGCTGCTGGGGTCCTATGCGGCCGGCCTGTTCTTCTCGCTGAAGACCCACCGCGACCTGTTCAACCCCGAGGGCGGCGAGGAGGCCGGCCACGAGACCTGGAGCGTGCGCCGCTCGGTGACCGCGCTCGCGATCGCGGGCGCGGCCGTCGGCGTGATGTCCGAGATCCTCGTCGGCTCGATCGCCGAGACCGCCTCGAAGGTCGGGCTCAGCGAGTTCTTCATCGGCGTGATCGTCGTCGCGATCGTGGGCAACGCCGCCGAGCACTGGGTGGCCGTCTACGTCGCGGCGAAGGACAAGATGGACCTCGCGATCAACATCGCGATCGGCTCCAGCGCGCAGATCGCGCTGTTCGTGGCGCCGCTGCTCGTCGTCGCCTCGTTCGTGGTCGGCGACTTCCCGATGGCGCTGGTGCTCAACGGCTTCGAGCTCGTGGCCCTGTTCTTCGCGGTGCTGATCGCCAACCACGTGACCAACGAGGGCCAGTCGACGTGGTACGAGGGCCTCCAGCTGCTGGCGGTCTACTTGGTTGTCGGCGTCGCTTTCTACTTCGCGTAACGCCACGTGCCAGCGGGCCCGCTGGCGCCGCCTGGCAAGGACGCAGTCTGCGTGGCGTGCTCCGCACGCGAGCAGGCGAGGACGCCGCCAGGAGGTGATCAGCGGGCCCGCTGGGCTCGCTTATTCCCTGCCGACCTCTTGGTCGTCTTCCTCGAGCTCGTCCTCGTGCTCGTCGCCGTCGTCGGTGATCGAGTTCGGGCCGCCGGGGTGGTAGCGGACCTGGAAGCGCTCGAGCAGCTCGTCGCGCAGCGGCTCGTCGACGGGGACCTCGTCGGCCACGAGGACCCAGTCGGCGCCCTCGTACTCCTCCATGTTGAATATCTCCTGATCGAGCGACGGCGAGTCGTCGACGATGATCAGGACCTCGGTCTGGGGGTTGAAATAGGTGCCCGGACGGTTGATGAGCTCGTCGATCTCGAAGCGCCGGGGGTCGGGCATGGCTTCAATCTAACCGAGCCGGGCCGATTCAACCCCGAGCTCGCGCAATTGGCGCTCGGTCTCGGCCTCGACGTCCAGGGGATCCTTGCCCTGGCGCGCGCGGCGCTCGTTGCGGGCCACCACCAGCGAGCGCACCTCGTCGCGCAGCCCGGCGTCGGCCGCCGGCGCCGTCAGCCGCCGCAGCTCGGCCTCGACGTCGATGGGCTCCTCGCCCCGGCGCGCTCGCCGCTCGTTGCGCGCTCCGAGCAGCTGGCGGATCTCGTCGTCGCGCTCGGCGGGCACCATCGCGGTCGGGCGCGAGTCGCGGCGCGCGCGGCGCGGATCCTCGAGGTCCTCGTTGAGCGAAAGCGCTCCGCGGCCGATCTGCCCGTAGGCCTTGGAGGAGCCGGCGAAGGTGATCGCGGCGCCGATCGCCGACAGCGAGACCACGACGAAGATGCCGATGGCGAACGCGTCCTCCACCCCTACATTGTGACCCATGTGGAAGCGCCTCCGGCGTCGAACCATGGCGCCGAGCCGCCCGGCGGCGTACCCCGACCAGATCCCGCTCGTGGCGATCGTCGTCCTCGTGCTGATCGCCTCGATCGCGCTCGTGGTCTGGGGAGTCACGCGGTAGCGCTGCCGGGCACCCGCGCTCCGACGCGCCGTTAAAGGCGTGCGCGGCGGCGCTCATGGTCCTACAATGTGTTGTTGACTGACCAGTCAATCGAGCTGCGCGGGCCCCCCTTTCCGGCCGCGCCTGTTTTCGAAGGAGTCAAGACAAAGTGGTCGATTTCACGCTCACCGACGAGCAGAAGGACATTCGGGAGCTCGCGCACACGTTCGCCGAGAAGGAGATCCGCCCGGTCGCCTGGGAGTACGACAAGGACGGGACGTGGCCCCAGGGCATCATCGAGAAGGCCTGGGAGACGGGCCTCATGAACACGCACGTCCCGGTGGAGTACGGCGGCCCCGGCCTCGGCTACCTCGAGGGCGTCCTCATCGAAGAGGAGCTCGGCTGGGGTTGCTCGGGCATCGGCACGACCCTGACCTGTAACGGCCTCGCCGGCGCGCCGCTGTTCGTCGCCGGCTCTGAGGAGCTCAAGAAGAAGTACCTGGGCCTGCTCACCGAGGCGCCCAAGCTGGCGTCCTTCTGCCTCACCGAGCCCGACGCCGGCTCGGACGTCTCGGGCATGCGCACGACGGCCGTCAAGAAGGGCGACAAGTACGTCCTCAACGGCTCCAAGTGCTTCATCACCAACGGCGGCTACGCCGACTGGTACACGGTCTACGCCAAGACCGACAAGGACGCCGGCCACCGCGGCATCTCCGCCTTCGTCGTCGAGAAGGACTGGGGAGTCGTGGTGGACAAGAAGGAGGACAAGATGGGTCAGCGGGCCTCCAACACCGCGACCATCACCTTCAACGACATCGAGGTCCCGGCCGAGAACCTGATCGGCGAGGAGAACAAGGGCTTCAAGATCGCGATGATGACCCTCGACCGCACGCGCCCCGGCGTGGCGGCGATGGCGGTCGGGATCGCTCGCGCCGCCTTCGAGTTCGCCACCGAGTACTCCAAGGAGCGCGTGCAGTTCGGCGTGCCGATCGCCATGCACCAGGCGATCCAGTTCATGATCGCCGACATGGCGACCAAGGTCCACGCCGCGCGCCTGATGGTGTGGAACGGCGCCGTCGAGCTCGATCAGGGCCAGCGCAACACGCTCAGCTCGTCGCACGCCAAGCGCTTCGCGGCCGACACGGCGATGGAGGTCACCACCGACGCCGTCCAGGTCTACGGCGGCTACGGGTTCATCAAGGAGTATCCGGTCGAGAAGCTGATGCGCGACGCGAAGATCATGCAGCTCTACGAGGGCACGTCGCAGATCCAGCGGCTGGTGATCGCGCGCGAGACGCTGCTCCCGCGCCGCATCGAGGAGCCCGCGCCTGAGCCCGCCGGCGCCGCGGCGTAGGCTTAGCGGCAACAGGCGAGTGCTGAACCGAGGGGCCGCCCCACCGGCGGCCCCTCGCGCGTGCGCGAGCAGCCCGCGGCACCGGGCGGGTCGCGGATAATCGGCGGCCATGGGTCGGTCGGGCAAGCGAACGGAGGCGGCGGTCGCCGCGACCGCGTCGCTCGACGACGCCACCGTCGCGGCCGGCGCGCAGGCCCCGCGGCGCGGCGGCCCGGGCGTCACCGACCCGCTGATCGGCGACCTGCGGCGCGGCGGCCTGCTTCCGCTGCTGGTTTTGCACCTGTGCGCGGAGGGGCCGACGTACGGCAACCAGCTCATGGAGCGCATCGGCCACCTGACCGCGGGTACGGTGGCGGTCAATCCGAACACGATGTACCCGCTGCTGCGCACGTTGGAGGCCGACGGCTTCATCGCCGGCGAGTGGGAGCACCCCGAGCGCCGCAGCCGGCGCTTCTACCGCATCACGCCGGAGGGACAGGCCGAGCGGACGCGCCTGGCCAAGGAGGTCGGTCAGCGCCTGGACGCGATCGCGCACGGCATCGAGCGCATCCGCGAGGAGCTGCGCGGCTGATGGGCAAGGCCCGCGCCCGGATCGAGGTCCATGGCCTCATCTCGGCCGCCGAGGAGCTGTGGTACGACCAGCACCGCTGGCCATCGTTCATCGAGGGCTTCGCGCACGTGGTCGCCGCCGAGGGCCAGTGGCCGCGGCGCGGCGCGCAGGTGACCTGGGACTCGGTCCGCGCCGGCCGCGGCCGCGTCGTCGAGCGCGTCGTCGCCTACGAGCCGCGGATCGGCCAGACCGTGGCGGTCGACGACCCGAGGCTGAGCGGCACGCAGAGGATCGCCTTCGAGGGGCGCGAGGGCGGGACGGTCATGGTCTCGCTCGAGCTCGAGTACGGGCTCAAGTCGCCCGGGTTCGCGGGACCGGTGGTCGACCTGCTGTTCGTCCGACGCGCGCTCGGGGACTCGCTGCGCCGGACGCTCGAGCGCTTCGCACTGGAGCTAGAGACCGAGCGCGAGATGACCCGATAGCGTTCCGCGCCTTCCACCAAGGGGTCACTACATGTTCGTGTTCAAGGCTGCCGTGGTCGGCGCCGGCACCATGGGCGGCCAGATCGCCCAGACCATCGCGGCCGCAGGCATCCAGGTCGTGCTCAAGGACGTCAAGCAGGAGTTCGTGGACCACGGCCTCACCGAGGCGCGCAATGTGACCGCGGGGCAGCTGAGCCGGCTGGTCGAAAAGGAGAAGCTCACCCAGGAGCAGGCCGACGCCCAGGTCTCAGAGCTCGTCGGCCGCATCACCGGCACCACCACCTACGAGGGCTTCGGCGACGTCGACTTCGTGATCGAGGCCGTCCCCGAGAACATGGAGCTCAAGCAGCGCGTGTTCGCGGACCTCGACGCGCAGACCCCCGGGCACGCGATCCTCGCCTCCAACACCTCCTCGCTGTCGATCTCCGAGATCGGCGAGGCGACGCTGCGGCCCCACAAGGTGGTGGGCTTCCACTACTTCTACCCGGCGGCGGTCATGCCGCTGATCGAGATCGTCCAGGGCGACGAGACCGACCACGAGACCGCGCAGGCCGCGCTCAACTTCGCGCAGACGATTCGCAAGCAGCCGATCATCTGCTCGGAGGTGCCGGGCTTCGTCGTCAACCGGATCCTCAACAGCGCGGTGGGCGAGATCTGGCGCGCGCAGGAGGAGGGCGGCCTTTCGATCATGAAGATCGACGAGGGCGTCGAGTCGGCGAACGTGGCTCCCGCAGGGCCGTTCCGGCTCGTGGACCTGCTCGGCCTGGACACCGTCTACCACGTGGCCGAGCACCTTCGCGAGGCCTATGGCGACCGTTTCTACGTGCACCAGGGCATGAAGCGCCTGGTCGAGCAGGGCAAGCTCGGCGCCAAGTCCGGGGGCGACGGCTTCTACTCCGGCGGCGAGCCCAACGTCGAGGGCGACGCGGACCCGTCCGAGGACCTCGCCGAGCTGTGGCAGCTCAAGGCGCTGCGCGAGGCGTGCCTGGTGCTCGAGGAAGAGGTGTCCACGGTCCGCGAGATCGACCTCGGGCTGATGGCCGGCGCCGGCATGGACCCGCGCCGCGGCCTGCTGCCGCCGTTCTGGAAGGCCGATGTCGAGGGGCTCGACGTGTCGTTGGAGAAGATGGAGCAGGCCGAGGAGCAGCACGGCGAGCGCTTCTCGCCGCCTCGGATCCTGCGCCGCCTCGTCGCCCAGGGGCGCCTGGGCCTCAAGAGCGGGCAGGGCTTCTATGCCTATCCGCAGCCCGACGAGGGCGACCAGCGCGACACGGTCAAGCTCGAGACCCGCGGCGACGTCGCCATCGCGTGGCTGGCCAACCCGCCCATGAACGCGATCTCGCCCCAGGTGATCGAGGATCTCCAGGCCGTGTGGGCGAAGGTCAGCGGGCAGAGCGCGATCGGCGCGCTGGTGATCGCCTCCTCGCTGCCCGTGGTTTTCTCGGCCGGCGCGGACATCAAGGCGTTCACGACGATGGACGTTGAGGGGGGCGCCGAGCTCACCAACTCCATGCACGCGATGCTCAAGGAGCTGGGGCTCAGCCGCGTGGTCACGATCGCCGCGCTCAACTCGCTCGCCTTCGGAGGCGGCTGCGAGCTGGCGATGGCCTGCGACGTGCGCATCGCCGCCCAGTCGGCCGTGCTCGGGCAGCCCGAGATCAAGCTGGGCATCATCCCCGGCTTCGGGGGGACCCAGCGCCTGCCGCGTCTGGTCGGCAAGAGCAAGGCGCTCGAGATGAACCTGAGCGGGGATGCCGTGACGGCCGACGACGCCTACGAGCACGGGCTGGTCAACCGCGTGGTCCCCGACCAGGAGCTGTTCGAGACCGCCCTGCTGTGGGCGCGGAAGCTCGCGAGCCAGGCGCCGATCGCGGTCGAGCAGATCAAGCGCGCGAGCGCGGTGGGCGAGCTCGACGAGGGCATCGAGGCCGAGAAGCAGGGCTTCGCCACCGCGTTCTTCAGCGAGGACGGCAAGGAGGGGATCTCAGCCTTCCTGGGCAAGCGCGTGCCGGCGTTCAAGGGGAAGTGATGACGGCGACGGCCGCAGCGCGCGACGACGTAGCGCGGCTCGCCGAGCTCGTGCGGGGCGCGCGCTCGGTCGTCGCGCTCACCGGCGCCGGCATATCGGTTCCCTCGGGGATCCCGGACTTCCGCTCGCCGGGCACCGGTCTGTGGGAGAAGGTCGACCCGATGGAGGTCGCGCACATCGAGGTCTTCCGGCGCGACCCGGCCCGCTTCTGGGACTTCTACGGACAGCGCTTCGCGACGCTCGGGAACAAGCAGCCCAACGGCGCGCACCTCGCGCTGGTCGAGCTCGAGCGGCGCGGGCTGCTCGACGGCGTGATCACCCAGAACATCGACATGCTCCACCGCCGTGCCGGCACCGAGCGGCTCGTCGAGGTGCACGGCTCGATCGCCAGCTCGTCGTGCGCGACGTGCGAACGGGCGTATGCGCTCGAGGAGGCGGCGAGCCTGGTCGCGGACGCCGCCGACGGGGTGCCGCGTTGCGACTGCGGAACGCCGCTCAAGCCCGACGTCGTGCTGTTCGGGGAGATGCTCGACGAGGGCGCGCTGCGGCGTGCCTTCGAGCTCGCGGCGGGCGCCGACCTGATGCTGTGCGTCGGGTCGTCGCTCGAGGTGCACCCGGTCGCCGGCCTGCCCGACCTGACCCTGCGCGCGGGCGGGCGCATCGCCGTCGTCACGCAGGGGCCGACGCCGTACGACGACGACGCCACGGTGCGGCTGGCGGGCGACGTCGTGGCCGATCTCGAAGCGCTTTTGGCCGTTCTCTGAGCCTGCGCTTAAGCAGCTGCGTCATGATCCCCCGGCGATGACCAGCCGCCGCGAGCAGAAGGAGCGCCTGCGCGAGGAGCGCCTGGCGCGCGAACGTGAGCTCGAGCGAGCTGCGGCGCGCCGGCGGCGGCTGTGGATGGCGGGCGCGGCGGCGGCCGCCGTCGCCGCGGTGGTGGTCGCGGTGATCCTCGTCGCCGGCGGCGGCGGGTCGAAGGACTCGGGCGGGAGCAACGGGACCGCGGGCGGCGCGGTGCTGGCCTCGACGGCCGCCTCCGCGAACGGTGAGACCGTCGACGGCATGAAGTGCGAGACCAGCGAGCAGGTCCTGTTCCACATCCACGCGCACCTGGCGATATTCGTCAACGGCAAGCAGCGCCTCGTGCCCGAGGGGATCGGGATCACGCCCCCGCGAACCGAGCAGCAGAGCGCGGCGGGCCCGTTCGTCGTCAACGGCTCGTGCTTCTACTGGCTGCACAGCCATACGGCGGACGGGATCATCCACATCGAGTCACCGATCCAGCGCACGTACACGCTGGGCAACTACTTCGACATCTGGAAGCAGCCGCTGAGCGCCACCCAGGTGGGGCCGGCGAAGGGTCCGGTGACCGCCTACCTGAACGGGCGCCGGTTCAGCGGCGACCCGCGCTCGATCCCGCTCAAGGCGCACGCCCTGATCCAGCTCGACGTCGGCACGCCCGCGCCGGGCGCCCAGTCGTTCAGCTTCCCGTCGGGCCTGTAGGGGGCCCGGCGGCCGCGCGCGCCCGGAGCGCGGCCTCCAGCTGCGCGACGACGTCCTCGACCGCCTCCGCGCTGGAGCGTTGCAGCGGACCCCGCAACGCCTCGTTGGCAGCCGCACCGATCGACTCCCGGCGTCCGCGCAGGTCGGCGATGCGCCGCTCCATGTCCCGCTCCGAGGTTCCTGGCTCGAGCTCGGCCAGCGCCGCCTCGAGCGCCACCCGCACCTGCAGCGCGGCCTCGCGCGGGCGGCCCTCGTCGAGGTCCAGGCGCGCGCGCAGCACGAGCTCCTCGCAGGCCAGCGTGCGGTCGCGCCCGCTCAGCAGCGCCGCCAAGCGCTCCTGCGGGCGCAGGGCGGCCAGCCGCCGCGGGCGGCGCGGGCGCAGGTCCAGCTCGAGCGCCTGCGCCCAGCGGCCGTCGGCGACCTGGTCGCCGGCTCCGTAGCCCACGCGCACCGCCAGAGTCTGCTCGGCGCCGACGTCGCGCGCGTAGGGGTCGGCGGCCGCCGCGCGGTGCGCGTGCAGCAGGGCGTTGAGTACGGCCAGCGCCTCGTCGGCCTGCTCCTGGGCTCCGTCGCCTGCGCCGGCGAGCCAGGTGCGCGCGGCGCCGTTGTCGTCGAAGGGATCGCCGGCGTCGATCACCGTCGCGCGCGCGATGGCGACGGGGGAGGGGGCGGGCTCGGGCTCGACCTCGCGTGCGCGGCGGCGCGCGAAGCGCCGTGCCGGCCGCGTCCCGAGCGTGGCCAGCACGACCACGTGGCTCGGATCGTCGTCAGGCCCGGCGCGCAGGATGTAGCGGCCGTCCGCCGGCCCGAGCGCCCAGGGCAGCTCGAACTGGGTGAAGCGGAACAGACGCGGCGGCGAGGCCGTCAGTCGCCCCGGCGCGGGGCTCCGCCGGAGTCGGCCGGCAGCGAGTAGGGCGACGGCTTGACCGGCACCGTCGGGTTGGGCAGCTGGCCCAGGCGGTCGATCAGCTTGAGCCACTGGTTGGGCTTGAGCACCGTGGCCTGGCTCGGGCTCGTCTGCGTGCTCTCGCCGGGCAGCGCCGAGAAGCCCACGTGGATGTGGTCGTCGTGGTCAGCGAGCGAGAGCGTGTTGTCGGCGCCCTGGTAGGTCCGCAGGCTGATGATCTGGTAGGGCTTGATCGCGCCCTGGAGCTGCAGCAGGCGGCGGATCGTGATGTCAGTTATGCCGCCGTCCTGCTGGTTTCCGAGTATCGGGATGCCGTTGATCGCGGCGATGTCGACCGCGCGCCCGTAGTAGTGGTCCGACACGCGGCTCGAGCCCGCGACGAACTTGGAGTGCCCGCACTTCAGCGCCGAGACCGTCGGGCGCAGGCCCGAGCCGGCCAGGTACTTGAGCACGATCAGGACGCGCTTGTCGATCAGGCCGCCCTGGATGTCGCTGCGGCCGCACTGGTAGATGTCGACGCGCGGGTCGGAGAGCACCGAGCGCCCGAGCTGCTCCTTGGTCATCAGCAGCATCTGGCCGACGGAGATCGAGCTCTGGTTCAGGAACGGGTTCTTGCCCGCCGCCCGGTAGATCGCCGTCGACTCGAGCAGCTTCCAGCCGTCGAGGATCGGCTTGGGGTCGATGCTCGGCGAGCCCTTGCCCGTCGGCTTGATCGCGAAGCTGATGTAGGGCGCCTTGCCCTGCTGCGGGATGCCGACCTTGCCCAGGACGGTCCCGGCGACCACCTGCGCGCCCGGGCGCAGCGCCTTGAACTCGACGTCGTTGCGACCGAGGCCGAAGACCTTGGCGAAGTACGCGCCGTAGGTCTCGAAGTCACGCGCCCCGGTCGTGGCGGCGACCTGGTCGCGGCCGCCGTTGCGGTACGCGTTGGGCCGCGTCGGGTTGGCGAACAGCCGCTCCTTGGTCACCGTCACCCGCGCCGCGGCCGGCTTGGTCGCAGCGCCGGCGGGCGCGGCCGCGCGGCCGGCGGGGCGAGCCCCCGTGCCGCTCGGGGTCCGCTGCGAGCCGCCCGAGGCGGGCCGGGTCGGCTTGGGATCCCTGGGGAGGTTCAGCTCGGCGCTGATCTGCTGCTTGGAGACGTCGGTCTGCTTGGGCGAGGGATACGACGAGACGACCGAGCCCAGCTGCGTGTAGGTGTAGCGGTTGCCGGCGTAGTCCTGGAGCACGACGTAGCGCCCGCGCGTCTTGTCGGTGCCCATCTTCACCACCGTGCCGTCGTTGACGGCGATCACGGGCGCGCCCGCGGTGGAGAAGATGTCGATCGCGTTGCGGGTCGGGCTCGAAGCGTCGGCGATGGAGGCGTTCTGCGAGGCGGCGACGCGTCGCGTGGCCTGGGCCTGGGAGAGCTGGTCGGCGTACCGCGCCTTGGCGGCGACAGGGAAGCGACCCTCGACGAGCTGCGTGAGCGAGCCGACGAGGTCGGGCGGAAGGCCGCCGATGACCTTGGCCCTCAGCAGCACGGAGTCGACGTACCAGTTGGCCGGGTTGTAGGCGAAGAGGCCCTTGCGGATGTCCTTGTCGCCGCCGGCGGCCTTGATGTAGCGCGCGGCCGAGAAGATCGCGTCGACCGGGTTGTAGGGGTCGCGGCGGCCGTCGCCGTTCGCATCGGTCCCGTACGTCTTCCAGGTCGAGGGCAGGAACTGCATCCACCCGACCGCGCCCGCGGTCGAGACGCTCAGGTTCTGCCCGTAGTTCGTCTCGATCTCGTTGACCGCGGCGAGGACCTGCCAGGGAATGTTGTACTGGGCCTCGGCCGCCTTGTAGATCGGGAGCAGGAACGGCGGGATCTTGAAGCTGTCGATGACGAAGTTCGGGACGCCGATCGGTGCCGGCCCGGGAAGGGCCAGAGTGGTGGTCGGGTTGCTGAGCGTCGGCTGGCCGTCGGGCTGGACCGTCGGGTTGCCGCGGCCGTCGGAGGTGGTGCCATTCCCGGAGCTCGAGTCTGACCCTGAACTCGAGCTTGAGCCCTTGTCCTTGGAGCGGTCGCCCTTGCTCCCACCGCTGTTGCCCTGGGTGGTCGGGCGCCCGCCGGTGGCCGGCTCGTTGGCCGGCGGGACGGGATCGGTGCCGACCGTGCCCGTGGTGCCGGTGCTGCCGCTGCCGGTCGTGCCCGTCGTGCCCGTGCTCGTCCCCGTGGGCGTCGTCTGGACCCCGACGCCCGTGGTGCCGGTGGAGCTCGAGGTGGGAGCGCTGCTCTGCGTGCTTGCAGACGATTGCGTGCTCTGCGCCGGCGCCAGGTCCTCGCACTTGAGCAGCGTCGCGCCCGCGGGCGCCGAGCACGTAGAGCGCGTGAGAACGGCCGTGTCGCCGTTCACGAGCTTGACCGTCACCCGGAAGGGGCTCGCGGCGGCGGGCGCGGCTCCTATGCCCGCGCACGCGGACACGACCCCCGAGACGACTAACGCGATGAGCTTTGCGCGGTTCACGTGACCCGTCCTTCTCCTCCCACGAACGCGCTCCCTCCGCGTCGTAGCGAGCCCACCGTACCAGTGCGGGGGGTCTCTACGCGCAGCACCCTAGTGAGTGGCATGGACCATTGCAACGACGAACAGCCTGTTGGGCGAGTTGATGCGGTCTGCGGCGAGGTTTTTCGGCGCTTGCAGGGGTATCGGCTCGGGCGGGCGGCCGTGGGTCGGAGCATTCCTACCCGATCCGCGGCGCTTGAGACACGCCGGCGCCGCAACCGGCCGGGCGAGCGCGGGAGTGACCCTCGATCCGAGCTTGAGGGTGCTCGGCGGCCGAGCGGGCGCGGCGCCGGGCCTGCGGTACAGTGGCGCGGCCCTCGTAGGCGGGACAAGGAGCGCACGCGATGGACGAGGAGAACGCCGGCCTGCGGGCCCGACTCACACGCCAGGGCGAGGACGCTCTGGGCAAGCTGGCCCAGGACCTGCTCGACAACCCGCTGATCAACGGTGCGATCAGCCGCGCATTCGAAGCGCGCGAGAAGGCGACGCAGGCGCAGGAGGTCGCGATGGGGGCGCTCAACCTGCCTTCGGCGGCCGACATCGAGCGGCTGACGCGCCGTCTGCGGTCGGTCTCCCAGCGCCTGGAGGGTCTCGAGGACGGGGTGGATCGCCTCGACCAACGGCTCGCGGATCTCGCCTCTTCCGCGCGCCTGGACGAGCGCCTGCGCGCGCTCGAGGAGCGCCTCGACGCGATCGCGGTCGATCTCGGCACGCTGAGCGGTGCGCTGGCCGGCGAGACCGAGCCCGTGGCGCGCGGCCAGGAGAGGCTGAAGGTGGGCGAGCGGGAGTAGGGGATCGCCCCTCGTTGGCGCCCGGCGGCTCGAACGGCGGGCGACGAAGGGGGGATCGCTCCGCGGGCGGCAGCGGTCCGAACGGCGGGCGACGACGGGGGATCTGGCTTTCTGAGTCGACTTATGTACCTCCGAGGTGCATAACTCGACTTAGAACGCCGGCGGCTTCTCCTCTTCCTTTCTTCGTCGCCCGCCGTTGAGCCCGGCGCGCGCGTCCTACGCGCCCAAGGCCTGCGCGCCGATGCGGCCCACCCGGAGGCCGAGCTCTTTCACCCGCGCGTCCTCGGCGCGCTGGTGCTCTCCGGCGCGCAGGTCGGTGACGGCGAGCACGCAGCCGGCTCGCAGTCCCAGCAGCTGGGCGAGCCGCAGGATCGTGGCCGCCTCCATCTCGACGGCGAGCGCGTCCGGCGCCGCCGGTCCCGCGACCGCGCGCTCGGCGTAGAAGACGTCGGTGGTCAGGACGGGGCCGGCGCTTGCATCGGCTCCCGCCGCGCGCTCGAGCGCGGCGGTCAGCTCGGGATCGGCGCCGACGCGCTCGCCCGCGCCCAGCGCGCGGCTGGTCCCGTCGTGCGCGATCGCCTCGCAGGCGACCACCAGGTCGCCGAGCCCCAGGCCGCCGTCCAGCGCGCCGCAGGTGCCCACCCGCACCACGCGGCGGGCGCCCAGCGCCGCCAGCTCCTCGACCACGATCGCCGCGCTCGGCCCGCCCATGCCGGTGCTCTGAATCGTCAGCGGCGCTCCGTCCGCCGCTGTGCCCGTGTAGCCCCAAAGGCCGCGGTCGTGGTTGAACATGCGCGGCTCGGAGAGCAGCCCCTGGGCCAGCAGCAGGGCCCGGCCGGGGTCGCCGGGAAGCAGGACGCGCTCGGCCAGCGGCGCGGTCGGACGCAGGTGGATGGGCACGGCGGGGGGCAAGATAGTCCGCGTAGACTGCGGTCATGGCCCGCAAATCCACCCCCGATTCGCTTCGCAGCGCGGTCGACCGCACCGTGCAGGCGACGCTGGGGCAGGCCCAGGTGACCCGCGAGCGGGCCCAGGAGCTCGTCGACGAGCTCGCGGGCACGGCGGACAAGGTGCGCGGGGCGATCCCCGACCTGCGGCCGGTCACGACCGAGGACGTCAAGGGGCTCCACGCGCGGCTCGACGCGCTGGAGCGGCGACTGGCCAAGCTCGAGCGCCGGAAGGCCTAGCTGGGTGGCTGACCTCGCGGAACCAACCATCTAGATGGCCGCGGCCTCCTCCTTCCGCAGCGCGGAGGAGTTCCGCGAGGTGATCGACCAGGCCTTCCGGCTGATGAACGAGGACCCCGACATTGGTCCGCGGCTGCGCGACGCCGACACTCCGCAGCGCTTCGAGTTCACCGATCTCGATCTGGTCCTGAACGTGCGCGCCGGGAACGAGGCGGACGGCGGCGAGAACCTCGTGTGGGAGTGGAGCGACGACGTCGACTGGAAGCCCGCAGTGCGTATGTCGATGGCCTCGGAGACCGCCAACCGCTACTTCCAGGGCAAGGAGAACATGGCGATGGCGATCGCGCGACGGCGGATCAAGGCGGGTGGGGATGTGCGCAAGGCGCTCGCGCTGATCCCGATCACCAAACCGGTGCACGCCCGCTACCGCGCGTTCCTGGAAGCCGAGCACCCGCACCTGGTCGCGTAGCGCATGGCGGAGGAAGCCTTCACCCTCGCGGAGGTGGCCCGCCGCACGGGTGTCTCGCCGGGCACGCTGCGGCGCTGGGCCGATCAGGGCCTGATCCCCGGCTACGACGGGCGCTGGACGCCGGCGGCCGCGGGGTACGCGCGGCTGGCCGCGCGGCTGCGCGACCGTGGGCATCCGCTCGAGCAGATCAGGGCGGCCGCCGAATCGGGGCAGCTGGCGTTCGCCTACGCCGAGAACCTCTTCCCGGCGGACGGGCGGCGCTACTCGGTCGACGAGGCGGCCGACGAGTCGGGCCTCGAGCCCGCGCTGATCGAGCGGATCGTTAGCACGGTCGGGGTCAGCGTCGGCGACGGCGACCGGCCCCTGACCGAGGACGACCTCGACCTGCTGCGCTACGCCGCCGCCGTGCTGGCCGCGGGCTTCCCGCTCGTCGCGTTCCTGCAGCTCATCCGCGTCTACGGCCAGGCGCTGGCGCAGATCTCCGACGCGGAGATCCGCCTCTTCCACCTCTACGTGCACGAGCCCCTGATGCGCGACGGCGTGCCGGGGCTGGAGATGGCCGAGGAGATGGAGGGGCTCTCGCGCGAGCTGCTGCCGCTCGCCTCGCCGATCATGGACCGGCTGCACCAGCGCTTCCTGCGCCACTTCGTCGAGCAGGACGTCGTCGGCCACATGGAGACCGATCTCGGGGACGAGGGCTTCGATCTCGGCCGCCTACGGGTGACGATCGCGTTCGCCGACCTGGCCGGCTACACGAGCATGACCGAGGAGATGGGCGAGGAGGAGGCCGTGATCGCGGTCGAGCGCTTCATCGACGCCGTCGAGGCGACGCTGCCCGACGACGCGCGCGTGATCAAGACGATCGGCGACGAGGTGATGGTCGTCGCCTCCGACCCGGCGGCGCTGACCGACTGGGCGGTCGGCTTCCAGACGCTGGTCGGCCACGAGCGTCCGATGCCCCGCATCGGCATCCACTACGGCCAGACGCTCTACCGCGACGGCGACTACTACGGCCGCGAGGTGAACCAGGCCGCACGCGTGGCCGCGCGCGCGGCGGGCGGGGAGGTGCTCGTCACGCGGCCCGTGGTCGAGGCGGCCGGCTCCCACCTCGAGTTCGAGCCGATCGGCGAGGTGCGCCTCAAAGGGTTCAAGCAATCGACGGAGCTGTTCCTCGCGCGGCTGGCGGAGGAGGAGTGAGGGCCGTGCCGGCCGAGCGCGGCCGGCCGGGCGAAGCCGTTCCGCCCTCGCCCGCACTCGCCGCCGCCGCCGCGAGCGGGCTGCTGCCCGCCGCCGAGGCGGTCGTGGTGATGCTCTCGGCTGGGCGCGACTCCACCTGCCTGCTCGACGTCGCCGTCACCCTCGCCGGCCGCAAGGCGGTGACCGCCCTGCACGTCGACCACGGGCTGCGCCCGGACTCCGGCCGCGACGCCGCGCACTGCGCCGAGCTGTGCGAGCGGCTGGGAGTCGCGCTCGAGCGCACTCGGCTGGGGCCGGCGCCCGCGTCGGGGAACCTCCACGCCTGGGCGCGCGAGGCCCGCTACGCGGCCGCCGCCGAGCACCAAGGCGCGATCGCGACCGGCCACACCGCATCCGACCAGGCGGAGACCGTCCTCTACCGCCTCGCCGCCTCGCCGGGACGCCGCGCGCTGCTCGGGATGGCTCCGCGCGAGGGCCGCGTGGTGCGGCCGCTGCTGGAGGTGACGCGCGAGCAGACCGCCGCCCACTGCCGCGCTCGTGGCCTGCGGTGGCTCGAGGACCCCGCCAACGACGACCCGCGCTTCGCGCGCGCGCGTGTACGAGGTGCGCTTCTGAAGACGCTGCGCGACGTCCACCCGGCGGCCGAGCGCAACGTGCTGCGGACGGCGCAGGCGCTGCGCGAGGAGGCCGAGGTGCTCGACGCGCTCGTCGAGGAGGTGCTCGGCGGCCGCGAAGAGATCGAGCTCGGGCGGCTGCGCGCACTGCCGCCGGCGCTCGCGCGACTGGTCATCCGTCGCCTGGCCGAACAGGCCCTCGGCGCCCGCGCGCCGCGCGTCGCGGGACGTGCGCAGGACGTCCTCGCGCTGGGCGCGGACGCCTCACTCGACCTCGGCGACGGCGCCCGCGCCCGCGTGCGCAACGGCGTCCTCTCGTTCGAGCGCTCGCCGCGGCGTGGGTAGGGACTGCCCCCGCCCGCGCGGCGGATCGAACGGCGGGCGACGAAGGGGGAGCGGCGCGGTTCGTGTGGTTTGCGCGCGCGTTCGTGTCGTTCGTGCTGGCAGATCCTCGAGTTACCACGCGGCCACACACTCACCCGCTCGGAGGCCGAGGAGCCGAGGCTCTCGTCGCGCGCGTCACCAGAGCGCTGAGCGCCGCCTAGACTGCCGCCCCATGGCCGACCCGGCTATCGGGGAGATCCTCGTCCAGGCCGACGATCTGCGCCACCGGGTCCGCCAGCTCGGTGCCCAGATCAGCGAGGACTACCAGGACAGGGACCTGGTGCTGGTCGGCGTTCTCAAGGGCGCGGTGTTCTTCCTCTCCGACCTCATGCGCGAGATCCACGTGCCGTGCGAGGTCGACTTCATGGCGGTCGCCTCCTACGGGTCGGCGACCGACTCCTCGGGGGTCGTGCGCATCCTCAAGGACCTCGACGCGGCGATCGAGGGCCGCGACGTTTTGATCGTCGAGGACATCGTCGACTCGGGGCTGACGCTTCAGTACCTGCTGCGGAGCCTGGGCGCGCGCGACCCCTCGTCGCTCGAGGTGTGCGCGCTGCTGACCAAGCCCGAGCGCCGCAAGGTCGACCTCCCGACGCGCTACGTGGGCTTCGAGATCCCGAATCGCTTCGCGATCGGGTACGGCCTGGACCACGGCGAGCGGTACCGCAACCTGCCGTTCGTAGCTGCGTTGAACGAGGCGTAGAGCGGCAAAGCCCCTGCTAGGCTAAGTCGTCTTGCCCCCGGCCCAAGGGGCTGAAACGCCGCATTATGAGCCGTTTTTTCAAGAGCGCCGCCTTTCCCATCCTGATCGTGGTGGTGCTCGCGTTCTTCGCCCAGAAGCTGATCAGCCCCGGCGGCCAACGGGAGAAGCCGCAGTTCTCCGACTTCCTCGCGCAGGTCAACACCGGCCAGGTCAAGAGCGCGAATCTGAAGACCAAGGACAACACGGTCCAGGTCACGCTCAAGAACAACCAGAAGTACGAGGTCGGCTATCCCGACGACTACGGCAACGAGCTCGTCAACAAGCTGCAGGCCAAGGACGTCCGCTTCAACGTCGAGGGCCGCAAGTCCAACGGCTGGCTGTCGCTGCTGACCTACGTGCTGCCGTTCCTGATCTTCATCGGGTTCTGGATATTCCTGATGAACCAGGTCCAAGGCGGCGGATCGAAGGTCATGAGCTTCGGCAAGTCGCGCGCCAAGCGACTGTCGGTGGACTCGCCCAAGATCACCTTCCGCGACGTCGCGGGGGTCGACGAGGCGGTCGAGGAGCTGCACGAGATCAAGGAGTTCCTCGAGAACCCCAAGAAGTTCCAGGCGCTGGGCGCGCGCATACCCAAGGGCGTGCTGCTGTTCGGCCCGCCCGGCACGGGCAAGACGCTGCTGGCCCGCGCGGTCGCGGGCGAGGCCGGCGTGCCGTTCTTCTCGATCTCCGGCTCTGACTTCGTCGAGATGTTCGTGGGCGTCGGCGCCAGCCGCGTGCGCGACCTCTTCGAGCAGGCCAAGCAGAACTCGCCCTGCATCATCTTCATGGACGAGATCGACGCCGTCGGGCGCCATCGCGGCGCGGGCCTGGGCGGAGGCCACGACGAGCGCGAGCAGACCCTCAACCAGCTGCTGGTCGAGATGGACGGCTTCGAGATGAAGGACAACATCATCCTCATCGCCGCCACCAACCGGCCCGACATCCTCGACCCCGCGCTGCTTCGCCCGGGCCGCTTCGACCGTCAGATCGTCGTCGACCGCCCGGACCGCAAGGGCCGAGCGAAGATCCTCGAAGTTCACACGCGCGGCAAGCCGATTGCGAGGGAAATCGATATCGACGCTCTGGCGGGGCAGACGCCCGGCTTCACCGGCGCGGATCTGTCGAACCTCGTCAACGAGGCCGCGCTGCTCGCCGCCCGCAACGGCCACCGCGAGATCGGCCAGCACGAGCTCGAGGAAGGGATCATGCGGGTCATCGCGGGTCCGGAGAAGAAGACCCGCGTGATGTCCGACAAGGAGCGGCTGATCACCGCCTATCACGAGATGGGCCACGCGATCGTCGGGCACTACCTGCCCAACTCCGACCCCGTCCACAAGATCTCGATCATGGCCCGGGGCCAGGCATTGGGCTACACGATCTCGCTGCCCCAGGAGGACAGGTTCCTCACCACGCGGGCGGAGCTGACCGACACGATGGCGATGACGCTCGGAGGCCGCGCCGCCGAGGAGATCGTCTTCGGCGAGATCACCACGGGCGCGTCCAACGACCTCGAAAAGGTGACAGGCACGGCCAAGCAGATGGTGATGCGCTTCGGGATGAGCGAGAAACTCGGTCCGCGCGTGTTCGGTCACGACCACGGCCAGCCCTTCCTGGGCCGCGAGTTCTCCTCAGAGCCAGACTACTCCGACGAGATCGCGCGCGAGATCGACGACGAGATCCGCAGGATCGTGGAGGGCGCGCACCAGCAGGCGCGCGACATCCTGCTCGACAACCGCGACGCGCTCGAGCGCATCTCGCAGGTCCTCGTCAAGCGCGAGACGATCGAGAAGGAGCAGTTCGAGGCGCTGCTGGCAGGGCGCTCCGAGGAGGAGATCTTTCCGCCCGAGGAGCCCGTGCGGCCGGAGCTGCCCGTGCCCCCTGCGCCCCCGGACCGCGCCCCCGGCCGCGACGTGCCGCGCCCGCTGCCTAGGCCTGGACTCGCGGGCGGCACCGCGGACATGCGGGCCGACGAGCCCCCGCAGCGCCCGCCGCTGCTCTAGTCCGGGCGCGATGCGCGCCGCCGCGCGCGAATCGCGAGTGCGAGCGCAACGACGAACGCGACCAGCGCGACCCCGGTGATGGCCCTGCCGATCCTCCACGACGCGGGTCTGTAGGAGAGCACGACGCGGTGGCGCCCGGTCCCACAGGACTCCCCGAAGCGCGTAGAGCGCGGCAGCGGCAGACGGCGGCCGCCGGCTCGCCGCCAACAATGCACGAGACCCGGGCGGTGCGCCCACCGAACCGGACCCCAACGCCTCACCAGTACAACAGTCGCGCTCTGTTCTCGAGAAAGCGGCGCCGCTGAGATCATGCCGTCATGGCGCGCGGCTTCTGCATCATGGGCGTCGTCAACGTGACGCCCGACTCGTTCTCCGACGGCGGGCGCTTCCTGGACCCGCGCGCGGCCGTGCAGCATGGCCAACGGCTGGCGGGCGAAGGGGCCGACATCCTCGACGTCGGCGGCGAGTCGACGCGGCCGGGAGCGGGGTCCGTCGGCGAGGACGAGGAGCTGCGCAGGGTGCTGCCGGTCATCGAGGAGCTCGCCACCGGGAAGGTCCCGGTGTCGATCGACACCTCGAAGGCGGCGGTCGCGCAGGCGGCGCTCGACGCGGGCGCGAGCTACGTCAACGACGTGACCGCCCTGCGCGGCGATCCCGCATTGGCGGGCCTGGTCGCGGCGCGGGGCGTCGAGTGCTGCCTCATGCACATGCTCGGCGAGCCGCGCACGATGCAGGACGAGCCGCGCTACGACGACGTCGTCTCAGACGTTAAGGCGTTCCTGGAGGAGCGGCTCGCGTTCGCCGTTGGCGAGGGCATCGCCGAGGACAAGGTGATGGTCGATCCCGGGATCGGCTTCGGCAAGACGGCCGAGCACAACCTCGAGCTGCTGCGGCGCCTGGACGAGATCGTCGCCATCGGCCGGCCCGTCGTGGTCGGTACCTCGCGCAAGTCGTTCCTCGGGCGCATCACCGGACGCGAGGTGGGCGAGCGGCTGCCAGGGACGATCGCCACCAACGTGCTCGCGCTCGAGCGCGGCGCGACCGTGTTCCGCGTCCACGACGTGGCTCCGGTGCGCGATGCGCTCTCGGTGGCCCTTGCTACGGTCCGCGGCCGATGGCCGGCGACGAGGACGACGACGACCTGATCGGCCCCGACGACGACGAGGACGAGGAGGAAGGCGGCGCCGAGACCGTCGTCACGATCGAGGTCAACGGCCTCTCGCTCTACACCCACCACGGCGTGACCGAAGCCGAGCGCGAGGTCGGGCAGCGCCTGGTCCTCGACCTGCGCCTCGACGTCGGCGAGTCCGACGCGACGCTCACCGACCGCATCGAGGACGCCGTCGACTACGCGCAGGTGAGCCAGGCCGTCGCGCTCGTGGCCCAGCAGCGCTCCTACCGCACGCTCGAGCGCCTGTGCTCGGCCGTGGCCGACCGGCTGCTGGCCGACTTCGAGGTCGAGAGCGTGTGGGTCAAGGCGACCAAGCCCGAGCCTCCCATCCCGCTGCCGGTGGAGGAGGTCTCGGTCGAGGTGTGGCGCGAGCTCGAGTAGCGCGCGTCGGCTACCTGGGGCTGGGCTCCAACGTCGGCGACCGGCGCGGCGAGCTCGAGGCCGCCGCCCGCGCGCTGCCGGCGCGCGGCGTCGACGTGCTCGCGTCCTCGTCGGTCTACGAGACCGAGCCGGTGGGCGAGGAGACCCAGCAGCCGGACTTCCTCAACGCGTGCCTCGCGGTTCGCACCGCGCTCGCTCCCGAGGAGCTACTGGACGCGTGCAAGGCGGTGGAGCACGAGCTCGGTCGCCGTCCCGGTGGGCCGCGCCACGGGCCGCGGCCGATCGACGTGGACGTGCTGCTGCTCGGTGACGAGGTGCATGCCTCGGCGCGGCTGCGGCTGCCCCACCCCGAGGTCACCACGAGGCGCTTCGTGCTCGTGCCGTTGCTCGAGCTCGATCCGGCGCTGCGGACGCCGGACGGCACGCGGCTCGCCGACGCGCTCGAAGCGCTGAGCCCGGGTCAGGCGGTCCTGCGCGCCGGACCGCCGCTCGCCTGACCGAGCGACGATAATCGCGCCCGTGCTGCTCGCGGTCGACGTCGGGAACACCCAGACGCACTTCGGCGCGTTCCGCGGGCAGGAGCTCGTCGAGCACTGGCGCTTTGCGACCGTGCGCGAGTCGACCGCCGACGAGCTCGGCTCGGCGCTTAACAACCTGCTCGAGCTGCGCGGGCTGCACCTCGGCGACCTCGACGCCACCGTCGTCTCCTCGACCGTGCCGGTGCTCGAGCCGGAGTGGACGGCGATGGTTCGTCGCTATCTCGGCCACGACCCGGTCGTGGTCGGCGCCGGGATCCGCACGGGAATGCCGATCCGCATCGACAACCCGCGCGAGCTGGGCGCCGATCGGCTGGTCAACGCGGTCGCCGGCTACGCGGCGATCGGCGGCGCGTGCGTCGTGGTCGACTTCGGCACGGCGACGACGGCCGATGCCGTGTCGGCGAGCGGCGAGTACATGGGCGGCGTGATCGCGCCGGGCATCGAGATCTCCACCGAGGCGCTGACCTCGCGCGCGGCCAAGCTCGTGAACGTCGAGCTCTCCCCGCCGCGCTCGTTCATCGGCAAGTCGACGGTCGACGCCGTGCGCTCGGGGATCATCCACGGCTTCGCCGGGGCGGTCGACCGGATCGTGGGCGGAGTGCAGGAGGAGCTGGGCGAGGAGGCCGAGGCGATCGCGACCGGAGGTCTCGCCCACGTCATAGCTCCGTTCACACAGACCATCGACCACGTAGACGACCTGCTCACCCTCACGGGCCTACGGATCGTGCACGAGCGCAACTCGTAGCGGCGGCTGCGTTTCGAACGGCGGGCGACGAAGGGGGAGGGAAGGGGCGGCGGCGCGGGCTTCAGCCGTTCTGGGGCGCGAAACCCACGTCAGACGTTGTTTTCGCGCCCCAGAATGCTTGTAGGCGACCCGAGCTTGGCTCCAGGCGGCCCCTTCTTCTCACCCTCGTCGCCCGCCGTTCGGCCCTCGGACTAGGTCTGCGCCGCGGACGCCCGCTCCTTCATCGCCCGCTTGAGCCCTCGCCGGGCCAGGAAGCCGTTTCCGAGCAGCAGGAGCGTCTTGTTGGCCGGCGCGCCGAAGCCGTTCTCGGTGTGCGGCGCGTAGAGGGCGCGACCGTCCGACACCGTCAGCCAGCCCGTGTGCTGCCTCGTGCGCAGGCCGATGAGCTGCGAGTTGTAGCTGTGGCCGAGCAGGCCGGCGCGGCGCGCGCCGTCGGGTAGCGGCGCCCGGGTGGTCAGCGCCAGGCCGCCCTCGGTTGCGCTGACGGCGCCGACGGGCACGATCACCGGGTGGCCGTCGCTCCCGCGGAAGGCGAGCAGCAGGTGGGGGAGCGCGGCGAGCCGCCTGGCCGCGCTCGCCACGTCCACGCGCGGGCCGGCGCCCTTCTTGGGCGGCGACTGCGAGCCGGGCGCCTCGGGGAGTGGCTCGCCGACCACCTCGGGTGCACCCGCGCAGCCGAGGTCGGGCCAGGTGACCACGCGCGCCACCGCGACCTCCACCGGCACGCGGTCGGCGTAGTAGGCGGCGAGCCAGCGGTCCCAGAACGGGCCTCGCTTGGGCGCGCCGAGGAAGCGCGTCGCCGCCGGCGTCACGACGTCCTCCAAGTAGCGGCGGTCCGGGTGCTCGATGATGCGCGCGCTTCCCTGGACGAGCACGAAGCGCGGGTTGCCCTCCGCGAAGCCGTGCTCGCGCGCGTGGTAGGCGAGCGCGATGCGGGGGTCCCTGCGTAGCCGCTCGAGCTTGCGCCCGAAGCCCAGCGAGGTGGTGAACGTGACCTCGCCGCGCTCGCGGTCGCGGAGCCCGATCGGAGCGACCGCGGTCACGATCGCGCCGCCGGCCGGAGTCCCGTACGCGACCGCGGCGGTGAGGTCGCCCCCGATAACCTGATCGGCCTCGTCGGGCCACGACACCGGCATCCGCGCGAGCCTACAGCCCTACCATCAGCCCCGTGCCCGCGCTCGCATCCGACTCGCCTTCTGGCGAGGGGCCGCCGATGGTCCCGCCAGCCGCTCTCACCGACCCCTGGAGGCTCGGCGGCGTGTCCGTGCCCAACCGCGTGGTGCTCGCGCCGCTCGCCGGGATCGGCTCGTGGTTCGTGCGCCTGCAGGCCAAGCGCCACGGAGCCGGGATGGCGGTCTCGGAGATGGTCTCGAGCCACGCCGTCCACCATGGCAACCAGCGCACGTGCACCGAGATGCTGCGCATCCACCCCGACGAGCGCGGCGCCGGCCCGACCTCGATCCAGCTGTTCGGCGCCGACCCCGAGATCATGCGCTCGGCGGCGGCGCGGGTCGCCGAGGCCGGTCCCGACCTCATCGACCTCAACATGGGCTGTCCCGTGCCCAAGGTGTGCAAGACGGGCGCGGGCGCAGCGCTGCTGGCTGAGCCTGCCCGGGCCGTCGCGGTCGCCCGCGCGGCGCGCGAGGGGAGCGGCCTGCCGGTCACGGTCAAGCTGCGTCCCGGCCTGCGGCCGGGCGACCGCGACGGCGTCGAGCTCGCGCGACGGCTCGTCGAGGACGCCGGCGTGGTGGGCATCGCGTTCCATCCGCGCCACGCCGAGCAGCATCACCGCGGCGGGCCCGACTACGAGCTCGCCGCGAGCGTCGTGGCAGCGCTGCCGGTGCCGGTGATCCTCTCGGGCGGCCTGCGCGACGCCGCCCGCACCCGCGCCGCCTTCGAGCGCTCCGGAGCGGCCGCCGTGATGCTCGCGCGCGGTTCGCTCGGCAACCCGTGGCTGTTCTCAGAGCTGCTCGGCCTACGCGACGAGCCGCCTCCTCCCGAGGAGGTCGTGACCGAGCTCGAATGGGTGATGGAGCGGGCCGTGGAGCACCACGGTCCCGAGCGCGCGACTCGCAATCTGCGCCGCTTCTACCCCTGGTACATGGAGCGTCTCGGGGCGCCCAAACGCGTCGCGGAGGCGATGCAGAGGGCACCCGACATCGCTCATGCGCGACTCATTCTGGGCGATCTGACGGTCCCGGTCGCGGCCTGATTCGGCCGTCGAACCCGCCGCTATACTGCCCGCCCTTCCAACCCGGGACGGCTGATGCCCAAGGACGTAATCCTCACCCCGCAGGGGCTCGACAAGCTCAAGCAGGAGCTCGACTACCTGTCGGGCGACAAGCGCCGCGAAGTCGCCGAGCGCATCAAGGAAGCGCGCGAGTTCGGCGACATCTCCGAGAACTCCGAGTACGACGACGCCAAGAACGAGCAGGCCATGCTCGAGGCGAAGATCGCCGGCCTCGAGGAGAAGCTGCGCTCCGCCACCGTGATCGACAGCTCGGATCTCGGGACCGACCAGGTGCGCGTGGGGTCGATCGTCCACGTCAAGGACGAGAAGAGCGGCAAGTCGACGAAGTACACGATCGTGGGCTCCGCCGAGGCGCGCCCGGCCGACAACAAGCTCTCCAACGAGTCGCCCGTCGGCAAGGCGCTGCTCGGCCACAAGCGCGGGGAGACGGTCTCGGTGCAGGTTCCGCGCGGCCCGGCGCGCAAGCTCAAGATCACGAAGATCGACGTCGGCTGACGCGGTCAGCCGCCGGTCACCTCGATCTCGTCCACGGCCCAGCCGCCCGGGCCGCGCTCGTCGACCATCGAGAACACGTAGCGGCGGCGGCCGTCGCGCGTGAGCAGCGCCGCGACCGCGCGCCTGGGGCCGGAGCTGACCGCGTCCGCGGCGCGCAGGTCGGCGGGCGCCGGAATGGAGCGGTCGGGCCGCTTCGCCTCGCCGGAGCGCAGGCACCCACCCAGGCCGCCGTACAGGCGGCGCAGCCGGGCGTCGGTCTGCTCGCCGCAGAAACGCTCGGCGTCGCCCCGGCGCGCCGCGGACAGGTAGTTGACGATCGTGCCCTGGATCGCGGCCTGGGTGCGCGCATCGACCTTCTTGCCGGCCGCAACCGAGCCCCGCTTCGCGGTCGAGCCGCGCTTCCCGTCACCGCCTCCGCAGCCGGCGGCGCCGGCCGTCAGCACGAGCGCGCACGCGACGGCGATCGGCCTGTTCGGGCTCGGGTGCACGCCCGTAAAGTAATTTGCCGCCGGTGAGCGAGCAGGGCGAAGGTTCCTCAGAGCTGCTCGCCTCCCGCCGGCGCAAGCTCGAGCGGCTGCGCGAGCAGGGCGTCGATCCCTTCCCGCATGCGTTCCCGGACGTCACCCCGACCGAGGAGCTGCGGCGGCGTTTCGCGATGCTCGAGCCCGGAGGCGAGAGCGGCGAACGAGCGCGCGTCGCCGGCCGCCTGGCCGCGCGCCGGGGGCAGGGGCGGATGGCCTTCCTCGACCTCGTCGACCGCTCCGGGCGCATGCAGCTCCAGGCCAGGGCCGACGTGCTCGAGCCCGAGGCCTTCGAGCGCCTGCTCTCGCTCGACCTCGGCGACCTGATCGGCGTGGACGGGACGGTGCTGCGCACCAAGCGAGGCGAGCTGACGGTGCTGGTCGAGGACTTCACGATCCTCGCCAAGTCGCTGCGCCCGCCGCCCGAGAAGCACCACGGGCTCCAGGACGTCGAGGCTCGCCACCGGCGGCGCGAGCTCGACCTGATGGCCAACGAGGCGACGCGCGAGCTCTTCATCACGCGGGCGCGCGCGGTCGCGGCCGCGCGCTCCTATTTCGACAGCGAGGGCTTCCTCGAGGTCGAGACGCCCGTATTGCAGCCGGTCTACGGCGGCGCGCTGGCGCGCCCCTTCGTCACCCACCACAACGCCCTGGATCGCGACCTCTACCTGCGCATCGCCACCGAGCTCTACCTCAAGCGCCTGCTCGTGGGGGGCCTGGAGCGCGTCTACGAGCTCGGCAAGGACTTCCGCAACGAGGGCCTCTCGCCCAAGCACAACCCCGAGTTCACGATGCTCGAGTGGTACGAGGCCTACGCCGACTACGAGGACGCCGCCCGCCGGCTGGAGGAGCTCGTGGCCGCGGTGGCGCGCGCCGTGGGCTACGACCCCGAGCGCCAGGGCGGAGTGAGTCTCGACGCGCGCCCGTGGAAGCGCGTTCGCCTGCGCGACGCGATCCTCGAGCGCACGGGCGTCGACGTGCTCGCGCAGCGCGACCGCGACGCGCTGCTGGCCGCGATCGACGAGCACGGGCTGGAGCTGCCGCACGACCGCACCTGGGCCCAGCTCGTCGACGACCTGCTCTCCAAGTACGTCGAGCCGACGCTCATAGAGCCGACGTTCGTCATGGACTACCCGGTCGAGCTCTCGCCGTTCGCCAAGGCGCACCGCGCCGAGCCGGGGCTGGTCGAGCGCTGGGAGGCATTCTGCTTCGGCATGGAGATCGCGAACGCGTTCACGGAGCTCAACGACCCCGACGAGCAGCGCGCGCGCTTCGAGGCCCAGGCCGCCGAGCGCCGCGCTGGCGACGAGGACGCCCAGCCCTACGACGAGCTGTTCGTCCAAGCGCTCGAGCAGGGGATGCCGCCGACCGGCGGCGCCGGGATCGGGATCGACCGGCTGGTGATGGCGCTGACCGGCACGCGCTCGATCCGCGACGTCGTGCTGTTTCCGACGATGCGCGAGGCCTAGAGCCGGTACCGGCGTACCAGCCCGGCGGTTCCGAAAAGGACCCTACGGGCCGGTTGGTAGACTGGCTCATGGCCGTCGAGATATCCCGACGACTCATCCCTTTCCGGCTTCCAGCCGACAAGAAGGATGTGGTCGCTCGGGACTTTGGCGTCCCCGAAGTGACCCCTTGACGCCCCTGCGAACGTAGATCCAACCGGACCACTGAGCAAACTGCGCTAGGACCCGAGACCCAGCAGGAAGGAAGCAGCATCCGATGTTCGAGCGATTCACAGAGCGAGCCCGCCAGGTGGTCGTCCTCGCCCAAGAGGAGGCTCGCACGCTCAAGCACAACTACATCGGCACCGAGCACATCCTCCTCGGGCTGCTGCGCGAGGAGGAGGGCCTCGCCGCGCGAGTGCTCGAGAGCCTCGACATCACCGTCGAGCGGGTGCGCGCGCAGGTCGTCCGCATCGTCGGCTCCGGCGAGGAGGTCACCTCGGGCCAGATCCCGTTCACCCCGCGCGCCAAGAAGGTGCTCGAGCTCGCCCTGCGCGAGGCCCTGAGCCTGGGTCACAACTACATCGGCACCGAGCACATCCTGCTCGGCCTCGTGCGCGAGAACGAGGGCGTCGCCGCGCGCATCCTGCTCGACTTCGACGCCGACTCGGAGAAGATCCGCAACGAGGTCATCCGCATGCTGTCGGGCCCCGGTGGGCGCCGGCAGGGAAGCGGCCAGGGCTCGGGCGGCGCCGGGCCGCAGGGCGAGGGCAAGAAGAGCTCCAAGCTGCTCGACCAGTTCGGACGCAACCTGACCAAGCTCGCCTCCGAGGCAAAGCTCGACCCCGTCGTGGGGCGCGAGACCGAGATCGAGCGGATCATGCAGATCCTCTCGCGGCGCACCAAGAACAACCCGGTGCTGATCGGCGAGCCCGGTGTGGGCAAGACCGCGGTGGTCGAGGGCCTGGCCCAGCGCATCACCAACGCCGACGTGCCCGAGCTGCTGAAGGGCAAGCAGATCTACACGCTCGACCTGGCCGCGCTGGTGGCCGGCTCGAAGTACCGCGGGGAGTTCGAGGAGCGCCTCAAGAAGGTGATGAAGGAGATCACCCAGCGCGGCGACATCATCCTGTTCATCGACGAGCTCCACAACCTCGTCGGCGCGGGCGCCGCCGAGGGCGCGATCGACGCCGCCTCGATCCTCAAGCCGGCGCTGGCGCGCGGTGAGCTCCAGACCATCGGCGCGACGACGCTCGACGAGTACCGGAAGTACCTCGAGCGCGACTCCGCGCTGGAGCGGCGCTTCCAGCAGATCAAGGTCGACGAGCCCAGCACCGAGGAGACGGTCCAGATCCTCAAGGGCCTGCGCGACCGCTACGAGGCGCACCACAAGGTCAACATCACCGACGAGGCGCTGCAGGCCGCGGGCGAGCTCGCCGACCGCTACATCTCCGACCGCTTCCTGCCCGACAAGGCCATCGACCTCATCGACGAGGCCGCGTCGCGCATGCGCATCAAGTCGATGACCGCCCCGCCCGTGTACCGCGACCTCGAGGAGGAGATCGAGACCACGCGGCGCGAGAAGGAGGCGGCGATCGAGGCGCAGGAGTTCGAGAAGGCGGCAAATCTGCGTGACAAGGAACGGCGCCTCACCAACAAGAAGCGCGAGCTCGAGGAGCAGTGGGAGTCCGGCGAGTCCGGCGACCGGCCCGACATCGGCGAGGAGGAGATCGCCGACATCGTCTCGATGTGGACCGGCATCCCCGTGTTCAAGCTCACCGAGGCCGAGACGGCCAAGCTGATGCGCATGGAGGACGAGCTCCACAAGCGCGTGATCGGCCAGCACCAGGCGATCGAGGTCGTGTCCAAGGCGATCCGGCGCTCGCGCGCGGGGTTGAAGGACCCCAAGCGCCCGACCGGCTCGTTCATCTTCCTCGGCCCCTCGGGCGTCGGGAAGACCGAGCTCGCGCGGACGCTCGCGGAGTTCCTGTTCGGCGACGAGGACGCGATGGTGCGCGTCGACATGTCCGAGTACATGGAGAAGCACGCCGTGTCGCGGCTGGTGGGCTCGCCCCCGGGCTACATCGGCTACGACGAGGGCGGCCAGCTCACCGAGGCGGTGCGGCGCAAGCCGTACTCGGTGCTGCTGCTCGACGAGATCGAGAAGGCCCACCCCGACGTCTTCAACATCCTGCTGCAGATCCTCGAAGACGGCCGGCTGACCGACGCCCAGGGGCGCACGGTCGACTTCCGGCACGCGATCGTGATCATGACGTCGAACATCGGCGCCTCGGAGATCGCGAAGAACACGCCGCTGGGCTTCGCGGTGTCCGACGACGAGACCGGCATGAGCTACGAGGACATGAAGAACCGCGTCACCGGCGAGCTCAAGAAGGTCTTCCGGCCCGAGTTCCTCAACCGGATCGACGACGTGATCGTGTTCCACAAGCTCACCAAGGGCGAGATCAAGACGATCGTCGAGCTGCTGCTGCGACGCATCCGCGAGTCGATGGCCGAGCGCGAGCTGCAGCTCGATCTCACCGAGGAGGCCAAGGACCTGCTGGTCGACAAGGGCTGGGACCCGGCGATGGGCGCGCGGCCGCTGCGGCGGGCGATCCAGCGCTACATCGAGGATCCGCTGGCCGACTTCGTCCTGCGCGAGGAGCTTCCCTCGGGCTCGACGGTGCTGGTCGACCGGACGCCCGAGGGCCAGCAGGAGAACGACGACGACCTCGTGCGCCTGAACTTCATCGAGCCCAAGCCGGCGCCCGAGCCGGTCGGCGTCGCCGCCGGCGACGGCGGGGCCGGCGGCGGTGGCGGCGAGGCCGAGGCCCCGTCGCCCGAGGCCCCGGACGCGCCGCCGGCGGACAGCGGCGAGTAGACCGCTTCCACGCAGTTGAGTTGCCCGGCGTGGAGCCGCGCGTCGAGATCAAGGTGCGCGACGGTGGCCCGTACAAGGTCACCGGGCCGATCCGGCTGATCGACGCCGAGGGGAACGAGCACGTCCTCCCGGACGAGGGCCCGATCGTGCTGTGCCGCTGCGGGCGATCTGAGACGAAGCCGTTCTGCGACGCGTCGCACAAGAAAGTGGGATTCGATCACTGCTGGCGGGTAAGACCCGATCCGTGATCGGAGCGGGCCGGCGCATCCTCCCCTTCGTGGCCGCGGCGGCTCTCGCGCTTCTCGCCGGCGGCTGCGTGAAGGGGCCGCCGCTGGGGGTGTCCAACGTGGTCACGGGCCTCGACCATCCGTGGGACATCGGCTTCGCCGGCAACACGATGATCTTCACCGAGCGCGCGGGTCGCATCTCGGCGCTCGTCAACGGGCAGCGGCGCGTGCTCGCCTCGCCATCCGACGTGGTCCAGGCCTCGGAGGCGGGAATGATGGGCCTGGCCGTCGACCCGGCGTTCAGCACCAACCGCTACATCTATGTGTGCATGGCCTCGACGCTCGGCGGGCCGAGCGGGGACGTGCGGGTCGTCCGCTGGAAGGTCAGCCCGGGCTTCACGACGCTCACCGACCGGGCCGACATCGTCACCGGCATCCCGGTGAACACGGCCGGAGAGCTCGGCCGCCACTCCGGCTGCCGTCCGCGTTTCGATCCCAACGGCTTCCTGTGGGTGGGAACCGGCGACGCGGCGACGGGGACCGTTCCCCAGAACCCACGCTCGCTCGGCGGCAAGATCCTGCGCGTGGCGCGCAGCGGCTGGCCGGCGCCGGGCAACCCGGGCGGTGCGCTCGACCCGCGCATCTATTCCTACGGCCACCGCAACGTGCAGGGCATCGCGTTCCGCAGCACCGACGGCCTCGGCGTGTCGGTCGAGCACGGCACCGACGTCGACGACGAGCTCAACCTGCTGGTCAAGGGCAACTTCGGCTGGGACCCGGTCCCCGGCTACAACGAGCTGACGCCGATGACCGACTTTCGCCAAGTTCCCCAACGCGGTCGCGCCCCTGTGGCGCTCGGGCTACCCGACCGTCGCGCCGTCGGGCGCGACCTTCATTCGCGGCTCGCAGTGGGGCGCCCTGAACGGCGCGCTCGCAGTCGCGCTGCTGAAGGGCTCGCGCCTGGTCTCCTTCAAGCTCGCCTCCAACGGCCGCGTGCTCGACATGGGCGAGATCCTGGGTACCCAGTACGGGCGCCTGCGGACGCCGGTCCAGGGGCCCAACGGGCTGCTCTACGTCACCACCGACAACGGCGGGGGGACGGACCGGATCCTCAGGGTCGGGCCCGGGTAGGCGGCGCCCGCCCGGTCCCTTCGCCCCCCGGTCCCCGGCCCCTGGCCCCTTCGCCCGCCGGCCCCTCGCCCCCCGGGGCGATTACGTCGGGGTGCGGCCCTAGGGTCGTCGAATGTCCCGTCCCGCTTCGCGTCTGGTGTGCTCAGCGTGCGGCCACGAGTCCGCCAAGTGGCACGGTCAGTGCCCCGGCTGCGGGGAGTGGAACACGCTGGAGGAGGTGGCGGCGCCTTCCGCGGCGGCACGCGCGAGCCGCTCGGCCGGCGCCCGCCCCGCGGAGCCGCGCCAGCTTGGCCAGGTTCGCGCGACCGCCGTCGAGCGCCTGGCCACCGGCATCGGTGAGCTCGACCGCCTGCTGGGCGGAGGGGTCGTGCCCGGATCGCTGGTGCTGCTCGGAGGCTCGCCGGGGATCGGCAAGTCCACGCTGACCACGATGGCCCTCGCCCGGCTCGCCGGCGCCGGCCGGCGCGTGCTCTACGTATCGGCCGAGGAGTCGGCCGAGCAGATCCGCCTGCGCGCCGAGCGCCTCGGGCCGGCGGCGCTGAGCATCCCGGTGATCGCCGAGACCCAGCTCGAGACCGTGCTCGCCACGCTCGAGGCGCAGCGCCCGGAGGTCTGCGTCGTCGACTCGGTGCAGACGCTCCACAGCGCCGGGCTGAGCGGTGCGCCCGGCACCGTAGGCCAGGTGCGCGACGCCGCGGGCGAGCTCATGCGCGTGGCCAAGGCGCGCGGCATCGCGGTGCTGCTCGTCGGCCACGTCACAAAGGAGGGTTCGCTGGCCGGGCCGCGGGTGCTCGAGCACCTGGTCGACTGCGTGCTGCAGTTCGAGGGCGAGCGCGAGCGCACCTACCGCACGCTGCGCGCGCTGAAGAACCGCTTCGGATCGACCAACGACGTCGCGGTGTTCGACATGCGCGACAACGGGCTTGTCGAGGTCACCGACGCCTCGGCGCGCTTCCTCGAGGAGGCGACCGGCGCGCCGGGCAGCGTGATCCTGGCCGCGATGGAGGGCTCGCGGCCGCTGCTGGTCGAGGTCCAGGCACTGGTCTCGCCCTCAGAGCTCGAGCCGCCGCGGCGCGTGGTCAGCGGCATCGACCGCAACCGGCTCGCGCTCGTGCTCGCGGTCCTCGCCCGTCACGGGGGGATCGGGCTCGGCACCGCCGACGTGTTCGTCAACGTCGTCGGCGGCGTGCGCGTCGACGAGCCCGGCGCCGACCTCGCGATCGCGCTCGCCGTGGCCGGAGCGGCGAAGGGAGTGGGCGCCGGCGACGCGCCGGTCGCGTGCTTCGGAGAGATCGGCCTCACCGGCGAGCTGCGCTCCGTCGCCCACGCAGACCGCCGCCTCGCCGAGGCGCAGCGCTTCGGCCTGCGGGCCGTCGTCGCGCCGGCTGGTAGCGGAGCGCCCCGTGAGGCGGCGACCGTGCGCCAGGCACTGCGGCTGGCCGGCGCGGCGGAAGAGCCGGCCCGGCGCGCGGTTGCGGCCTGACGCATCGGCAGTCCGGTTGCCAGTGCGATCAGGGGAGGGCGACTCCGGGCGCTGCCCGACCACCACCTTCTGCGTCGCCACGGGCGAGCTCTACATCTTCACCTCGACGTATCCGCGGGGGCGTGGACGGCGATCGCGAACGTCGCCGGAACGAACTCCCTCAATGACGTCTCGTGCCGTCCCGTACCCGCTCAGAGGCCTCGGCGACTTGAGCAGCCGCCTGCAGGCGCAGCCTCCGCGGCGCTGACGGGCGCTCGGCGGAGCGCCGTCGCCCAGGGGCTTGACAGTGGGGGCCCCGCCTGTCGCTCTACATTGCAGTGAAATTCCGAAAACCCCGAATCGGCCGGTACAATTGTCCTGATGACGTCGCGGACCGGGGAAGAGCTCAGAGAGCTCGAAGCGCGACAGGAGCCCCGGTTGGTCAAGGCCCTGGAGATGGTCGCTCCGGGTACGCCGCTGCGTGAGGGCATCGACAACATCGTCCACGCGCGCACCGGCGGCCTGATCGTCGTCGGCGACCCGGACGAGCTCTCGTTCCTGTTCTCCGGCGGCATCAAGCTCGACGTCGACTACACGCCCCAGCTGCTCTACCAGGTGGCCAAGATGGACGGCGCGATCGTGCTCAACGTCAGCGCGACCAAGCTCTGCTGGGCCAACGTCCAGCTCACGCCCGACCCCACCATCCTCAGCCTGGAGACCGGCACCCGACACCGCACGGCCGAGCGCGTCTCCAAGCAGGTCGACGCGCTCGTGGTCGCGATCTCCGAGCGCCGCGACGTGGTCTCGCTGTACGTCGACGGGGCCAAGTACATCCTCGAGGACATCCCCAACGTGCTGGCCAAGGCCAACCAGGCGCTGGCCACGCTGGACAAGTACCGCAGCCGCCTCGACCAGGTCTCGACCCGTTTGACCGCGTTGGAGTTCGAGGGCGGCGCGACGCTCCACGACGTCCTCACCGTCCTGCAGCGCGCAGAGCTCGTGACCCGGATGGCGGTCGAGATCGAGCGCCACATCGTCGAGCTCGGCACCGAGGGCCGCCTGATCGAGATGCAGCTCGACGAGGTCATGGTCGGCGTCGCCGCCGACAAGGGCTCGCTGGTGCACGACTACCTCGCCGAGCACAGCCAGGAGAGCTTCGCGTCGGCCATCGACCAGCTCGCGCGCCTGCCCCATCAGGACCTGCTCGACTTCGGGCGGCTGGCCGAGCTCCTGGGATATGACCGGAAACTCAACACCCTCGATTACCCCGTCTCCCCGCGTGGCTACCGGATCCTCGGGCGCATCCCGCGTCTGCCGCGGCTGCTCGTGGACCAGATCGTGCTGGAGTTCGGAGGGCTGGACGAGCTTCTCGCCGCCACTGACGGCGAGCTGGAGACCGTCGACGGAGTCGGCGAGATCCGGGCGAAGGACATCCGCGAGGGCCTTCGCCGCCTGCAGGAGATCAACCTCGTGGACCGATATCTGCAGACCTAGTCCGGGACCGCGAGGACGTCGCCCCGGTCGCAAACGAGGAGGTAACAGATTCCCGACGTAACCGAAGAGCAGATCATCGAGGACCTGGAAGTCGTCGAAGTCGAGTGCATCGACTTCGAGATCGGCGACAACGTCGTCTATCCCCACCACGGCGCCGGCAAGGTCCTCAAGAAGGGGCAGAAGGAGATCTTCGGGGAGGAGCGCGAGTACCTGACGATCAAGATCCTCCACAACGACATGACCGTCATGGTCCCCTGTGAGAACGCCGGCAAGGCGGGGCTGCGGCGCGTCATCGACGAGGAGACCGTCAAGAAGGTCCTGGACGTGCTGGCGGACGACATCTCGGAAATGCCCAAGAACTGGAACCGCCGGTTCAAGCACAACCGCGACAAGATCAAGACAGGGGACATCTACGAGCTGGCGGAGGTCGTCCGCAACCTCGCGATCCGGGAGGCCGAGAAGGGCCTGTCGACGGGCGAGAAGCAGATGTTCACGCGCGCCAAGAAGATCCTCGCGTCCGAGCTCATGTACGCGCTCGAGATGGGCGAGGAGGAGGCCGAGGCGCACCTCGACACGATCCTGGCCCGCGACGACAAGGTCGCCGTCGGGTAGCCGGAGAATCACTCCGTGGCGGTCGCGCTGCTCGTGGCCGCAGGCAGCGGCGAACGCCTTGGCGCCGACCGGCCCAAGGCGTTCGTCGTTGTGGCCGGCCGTCCGATGCTCGAGTGGAGCATCGATGCGCTGTCGGCTACGCCGTCGGTCGACCGGATCGTGGTCGCCGCGCCGCCCGAGTCGATCGGCGAGGTGCCCGGCGGGGGGCCGCTCGGCGAAGGGGCCGGCGTGAGGCCGCCCGGGGGGCGGGTCGCGTACGTGGCAGGCGGGGTGTGCCGCTCGGCGTCCGTGCGCAACGCCCTCGCAGCCGCTCCGCCGGGCGAGCCCGTCGTCGTACACGACGCCGCCCGCCCGCTGGTCACCACCGAGCTCGTGGAGCGCTGCCTGGCGGCGCTCGACGGCGTCGAGGGGGCGATCGCGGCCGCTCCGGTGAGCGACACGATCAAGGAGGCGGGCGGCGACGGGCTCGTCAGCGCCACGCTCGACCGCTCGCGCCTGTGGGCGGTCCAGACGCCGCAGGTCTTCCGCCGCGACGCGCTCGCGCGGGCGCTGGCCGTCGACGACGAGCTGCTCGCGCACGCGACCGACGACGCCTGGCTCGTGGAGCGCTCCGGCGGCCGCGTGCGCGTCGTGCCCTCGTCGCCCGCGAACCTCAAGGTCACGACCCCTTACGACCTGCGCTTGGCCGAACATGCCCTGCGCGAGCGATGCTGACCGACTACCACGTGCACCTGCGGCCCGACGAGGAGGGCACTCCGGCCGAGCGGTTCTTCACCGCGGCCAACGTCGACCGCTACCGCGCCGCCGCCGAGGAGCACGGGATCGGGGAGCTGGGGGTGGCGGAGCACGTGCACCGCTTCACCGCGGCCCTCGACGTCTGGCGCCATCCGTTCTGGGTCGACCAGGCGCGCGACGACCTCGATGCATACTGCGCCTTCGTGCGCGAGCAGACCGACCTGCGCCTCGGCATCGAGGCCGACTTCCTCGCCGGGCGCGAGGACCGCACGGCGAACCTGCTGGAGCCCTACGACTGGGACTACGTCGTGGGCTCGGTGCACTTCCTGCGCGACGAGGCGGTCGATCACGCGGATTACGACGTCTGGGACCGTGCGGACTCGCCCGACCGCGTGTGGCAGCGCTACTTCGAGACGCTCGGCGAGGCCGCGCGCAGCGGGCTGTTCGACATCCTCGCCCACCCCGACCTGGTCAAGGTCTGGGGCCGCGAGCGCCCGCGCCCGGAGGGCGACCTGCGGCGCTTCTACGAGCGCGCGATGGACGGGATCGCCGAGTCGCGCATCGCGGTCGAGGTCTCGACCGCCGGCCTGCGCAAGCCGGCCGGCGAGCTCTATCCCGCGCCCGCCTTCCTGGAGATGTGCCTCGAGGCCGGCTGCCCGATCGCGCTTTCGAGCGACGCCCACGTGCCCGACCAGGTCGGGTACCGGTACGAGCGGGCGCTCGAGCTGCTCGAGGGGCTCGGCGTGGGCGAGCTCGCGGTGTTCGAGCGCCGCGAGCGGCGGCTGGAGCCGATCGGGTGACGGAACAGCACCGCCATCGCGGCTCGAGGCCGGCGCCGTGACCGCTCGCGTCGGCCTCGGCTACGACGTCCACCGGTTCGCGGAGGGCCGTCCGCTGGTCCTGGGCGGCGTGCGGATCGAGCACGACCGCGGGCTAGAAGGTCATTCGGACGCCGATGTCCTCGCGCACGCGGTCACCGACGCGCTGCTCGGCGCCGCCGCGCTGGGCGACATCGGTGAGCACTTCCCCGACAGCGACGAGCGCTGGCGCGATGCGGACTCGCTCGAGCTACTGCGCGCTGCCGCGGCGCTGCTCGCCGACCGCGGCTGGCGGGTCGCCAACGTCGACGCGACCGTCGTCATCGAGCGCCCGCGCCTCGCTCCCCACAAGGAGCTGATGCGCGAGCGCCTCGCGGCCGCGCTTGGCCTCGGTCCCGGCGCGATCAGCGTCAAGGCCACCCGCGGAGAGGGGATGGGGTTCGTGGGTCGCGAGGAGGGCGTTGCGGTCATGGCCGTCGCGCTGGTCGAGCCCAGCCGCTGAGCACGCCGGTCGCGGCGAGCAGCGCGCAGCCCGCCGCGGCGAGTGCGAACCAGAGCGCCCAGCCTGCGGGCGGTGTCCAGGAGGGCGTTCCCCAGCTCAGCAGCGAGCGGTCGAGGCCGAGCGCCGAGCGCTGCGCGTTGCGCCACAGGGCGAGGAGCTGGACCAGGGCTGCGGCGGCGGGGAGGGCGATGACGAGCGCGCGCGCGGCGCTGGCGGCGAGCCGGTCGCGGTGCCGGGCCACGAGCTCCCCGGCCAGCAGCGGCAGGACGACCGCGATTGGCAGGGCGTAGCGGCCCTGGAGTCCATAGCCGGTGAAGCGCACCGTCAGCACGTAGAAGACGATCGGGATCAGCGCGGTGGCGATGGCAACCGCTACGAGGACCACGCGGTCGCGGAGGTCGCGCGCGACGCTGAAAGCGACGACGACAAGAGCGAGGACGATGGCGAGCCAGAGGAGCGAGCCCGAGGTCGGCAGCTTGTATTCGAGGTAGGCCGGCCCGAACACGAGCTCGTCGGCGTGGTGGGCGAATTGCGACAGCCCCGTGCTGAGCGCGTGGCGCGCATCGACGAGGCTGAAGTCGGCTCGCATGCCGGAGTGCCGGCGCCAGAGCCAGTTGAGCGCGACCGCCAGGACGATCGCGACCCCGGCGGCCCACGCGGCCGGGCAGCGGCGGACGACGCGGACAATGCCGCGGGGCCCGAGAAGTGCGATCCACAGGGCGACGATCAGCGCCACCCAGGCGGGCGAGGCCGGGCGGCTGAGGGCGAGCAGCGCGCCGGCCGTGCCGACGGCCGCCCAGATCCACGTCTTGATCTCACCCTCGTCAGGCCGCCGCGCATCGCGCCACACGCGCAGGAGCGTCGCCGTCAACGCGATCCCGCCGACGATCTCCAGGCCGCTGCCCGTCAGGCTCGCGGCGCAGAAGAGCACCATCGGCGTGACCGCGGCGACGAGGCCGAGCAGCGAGAGCGCGCCGGCGCGGGGATCCCACAGCGAGGCGACGGCGAGCGCGAGCAGCGCCATGCACAGCAGGAGGCTCGCCAGGCGCCCAAACCGCAGCGCGGGCGCGGGGCGGTATGCGAGGCGCACGCCGACGGCGGGGAGGAGGTAGGGGAGCGGGGGGAAGGCGCCGACGTAAGTCGGGGCGCGGAACGTCTGTGGGGACGGCTCGACCGGCTGCCGGTCCACGCACGCGGCCGAGCGATCCGGCTCGAGGATGTAGCACGCGACCTCCGGCGGCGCGAGCCGCCGCGGGATCTCGACCGTGCGCGTCGTCGACGCGAGCCACGCCTTCCCCGCCGCGTTGGGGGCAAAGGGCACCTGGTCGGTCCTCGCCCCGATCAGCTCGCCGTGGCCGATGCCGATCGCCCGCACGTAGTGCGCGGCCTCGTCGGGGGCGGCGAACGGCGGGTTCGCGAACACCCACGTGAGCGCGATCAGCGCCCAGGCGACCAGCAGCACGACCGGAAGGCGGGCGCGCACCGGCGCGAGACTACTCCGCGTGGGGGCGGCCGCCCGGCCGTCCCCGGGGGGCTACGGGACTCCCGTCAGACCGCCAGAGCGCGATCTACGATCACCGCGGCGTCGACGCCCGCAGGGAGAGTCCCGAAGGCACCGCGGCGGTCGGCCAGGCGGGCGCAGAACCCGTCGGCGACGGCCGGCGGCGCATGGCGCGCGAGCAGGCTCGCGTGCAACGCGAGCGCCATGTCCTCGACGAGCCGTCGGGCGAGCCACTGCTCCTCGCCGCGTGCGACCTCGTCGAGGCTCGCGCGCATGCGGTCGAGCTGCGCGTCGAGCCGGCGGTCGGCTCCGCGGGCGGCCTCGCACTCGGCCAGGAACGCATCGACGGACTCCGGTGAGCGCGCCATCGCACGCAGCACGTCGAGAGCGATCACGTTCCCCGAGCCCTCCCAGACCGTCCCTATCTGGATGTCGCGGTAGAACTGCGCGACGGGCGCCTCCATGGTCTCGACGTAGCCGTTTCCGCCGAGGCACTCCAGCGCCTCGGCAGCCAGCGGCGCGCCGCGCTTGCAGATCCAGTACTTGGAGACCGCCAGCGCCAGGCGGGCGAAGCGGCGGTCGCCCTCGTCGAACGCGCGCGCCAGGCGCAGGCCGGAGGCCATTGCGGCCTCGGACTCGAGCGCCAGGTCGGCCAGCACGTTGCGCATCGCGGGCTGCTCCGCCAGCGGCGCCCCGAACGCGCTGCGGTGGCGGCAGTGCCACACCGCTTCGGCCACCAGCCGGCGCATCATCCCGGCGACGCCCATCAGGGTGTCCAGCCGCGTCCAGATCAGCTGCTCGACCATGTAGCGCGTGCCATGACCCTCCTCGCCGAGGATGCGCGCGGGGAGGTGGTCGAACTCGACCTCGCTGGACGCCAGACAGCGGCCGCCGAGCTTGTCCTTCAGTCGCTGCAGGCGGAAGCCCGGATGCGGGCGCTGGGCGACGAAGCACGTGATGCCGGCGTCGGTCTGCGCGAGCGTGAAGAAGGGCTCGAACACCGGGTGGGTGCAGAACCACTTGTGGCCGGTCAGCTCGTACCAGCCGTCGCCCGCCGGCTCGGCGACGGTCGCGTTGGCGCGCAGGTCCGAGCCGCCCTGCTTCTCGGTCATCACCATCCCGGCCTGCGCGAAGCGGTCGTAGTCGGGCAGCGTCAGGCGCTCGACCCACTCCCGGCGAGGTCCGGGTCCTGGCGCATGGTGGGCGTTGCGGCGTAATTGATCGACATCGGGCAGCACGGCCCCGTGTCGAGCTGGTCGAGGAGGTAGAAGAGCGCGTAGCGGACGACGTGGGCGCCGGGGCGCGGGTCGCGCCAGGCGAGCGAGTTGACCTCCCGCTCGACACCGAGCCGCAGCATCCAGTCCATGCTCGGGTCGTATTCGACCTCGTCGATGCGGTGGCCGAAGCGGTCGTGCGTGCGCAGGATCGGGACGTTGCGCTGCGCGCGCCGGCGGTGCTCGTCGGCTTCCTCGGAGGCGACGATCGCGCCCAGGTCGCGGGCGCGGTCGATCCCCCACGCACCGCCCTCGCGCGTCAGCGCCTCTCCGAGCGCCGGATCGGCGTCGAACGCGTTGTGGCCGAGCAGAGGCGGCGCCTGGTTCAGGACGTCATGCGTGCTGTGCGGCTCGCGGCGAGCGGGCGCGGTGGCCATGAGCGATCTCCCTTGCGTTGACGGCGTTGAGGGCGAAGCCGACCAGCGAGGCGACCAGGGCGTCGCCGCTGCGGCGTTCGGCGAGCGGGCCGATGAGCGCCTCCTGCAGCGCGCCGACGAGCGCCGCGGCCGCCACGCGCGTGTCGAGCGGCGGCAGCTCA
>CAWCNV010000013.1:0-16729 GCA_963797015.1 uncultured Actinomycetes bacterium
CGCGAACTTCCACTACCTCGTCGGCGACGAGACCGCCCTCGCGGGCGTGTGGAAGGGGTACTTCGCCGCACCGCAGGTCGCCAGTGACCCGCAGAGCTCGCATAAGGCGGCGGTCTGGCTCGTGGACCGCCGCGGACGACTGGCGGCCAAGTACGACGCCGGCGCCGCATTCGCGCCCGCCGACCTCGCCCACGACCTGACCGTCCTGCTCACCCAATGAGCGACCCCGTCCCCCAAGCCACCCACACGACACGTCGCCTACCGACGCTCGCCGGCATATGGCTGTGCGTCGCGCTGGCGACGGCGGGCTGCGGCGCCGGCCACAGCTCGCCGGCCGACGACAGCACCGGCAACCCGCCCGACGCGCCGGGCGCCGCGACAGCGGGCCGCGCCACGCGCGGCGCCGACCTCTACGTGACCGCCGGATGCTTCAGCTGCCACAGCACCGACGGCACGCCGCTCGTCGGCCCGAGCCTCCGCGGCCTGGTGCCAAGAGCACCGTCACCCTGGCCGACGGCCGCCACATCAAGGCCACCCGCGCCTACCTGCGACGCGCCATCAGCGACCCCGGCGCCGACATCGTGCGCGGCTACCCCTCACAGACCATGACAGCAGCAATCGGCCACCTGCACCTCGACCGACGCCCCGACGACATCGAAGCGCTGGTCGAGAGTTCATTACCATGATCGGGCCCTGACACCAAGCGAAGGCCCATGCGCGCGGGGGTGCCGTTGCGGCGTTAGCCGCGCGGCGCGCGGATCGGGAAGGGCCGCCGAGCGAGCGCCGTCATCGCCTGGGCAGTGACCCAGACCGGCGTCTGGCTGCTCGTGCGGGAGTAGCGGACCGAGCCGTCGCGGGCGGTCAGGGTCCGCAGGTATTGCAGCGGCGTCCGCGAAGCGTCGCGCCGCACGCGGCCGGGATCGCGGCCGCCGGCCACCAAAGCCTGGGCGGCCCAGGCGGTCGATTGCGCGTTGGAGGGGCCACCGGGCTGCAAGGGGAAGCCGCCGTCGGGATTCTGACGGGCGACGAGGAAGCGCACGGCGCGACGGACCGTCGGCCCGCGGCGGTGGCCGGCGGCCGCGAGCGCCTGGATGGCGCCGGCGGTGTCGTCGATCCCGCTCGGCGAGCCGCGGCGCGCGAAGTTGAAGCCGCCGTCGCGGTTGGCCTCGCGCCCTAGCCAGCGGACGGCGGCGCGGACCTGGCGGTCGCCCGCGGCGGTGGCGCGCAGGGCGAGGATCGCGAACGCGGTGCGGTTGACCAGGCCGTCCCACGAGCCGTCGCGGCGGCGGGCGCGCAGCAGCCGTGCGACGAGATCGGTGCCGTGGGCGCGGCGTGGCGGGGCGCCCTGGGAGACCAGCGCGAGGATGGTGCGCTCGATGTCGCCGACGTCGCTGAGGCGCGGGGCGCCCGCGGCCAGGTAGCGCGCCACGCGCGGGTTCCGACGGCCGTCCGCCGCGAGGCCCATCGCGGCCCACGCCGAGTAGAGCGGCGTGGAGGCCTGCCCCTTGGCGCCGCCGAAGCCGCCGTCGCGGTTCTGCGCGGAGCGCAGGTAGGAGTCCGGTGTCGCGGCGCGCGCCGGCGCCGCGAAGCCGACGAGCGCCACGCCGGCGAGCGCCGCCGCCGCGACCGGCTCCCAGCGCACCTCGAAGCGCGCGCGGAAGCGCAGCAGCGCGCGCACGAAGGCGGGCCCGAAGGCCAGGCAGAAGACGACGTTGCCGATGGCGTGGGCGAGGTTGAAGGAGAGCGACGTCGCGCTGAAGGCGAGGTAGCCGCCGAGCGTGTGCTCGCCCGAGAAGGTCACCCAGGTCGAGTAGTCGAGGATCGCCCCGTAGAGCAATCCGGCCGCGCCGCAGGCGGCGGCGAGGGGCACGCGCCCCAGGCGCCGCCCGCTGGCCGCGCCGAGCGCCGCGCCGAGCACGCCGACCAGCCCCCAGGCGGCCATCTGCCACGGCGTCCACGGGCCCTGGCCGAAGACGAAATTGGAGGCGAGCGCCGCAATCGCGCCCACCGCAAAGCCCGGCGCACCGCCCAGCGCGAAGCCGCTGAGCAGCACGATATCGCTGGTCGGCTTGACGTTGGGCAGCGGTGCGAAGGCCACGCGTCCCAGTGCCGCCAGGGCGGCCAGGGTTGCCACCAGGGCCAGGACCCTGGATGAGGGCTGCGCGCGCTCGTACCAGCCAAAGCCGGCGACGAGGACGAGGGCGAGGACGGCGAAGGAGCCCACCTGCCAGCTCATGGCGCCACCTCGACACTCATTCGCCGCCGGATCATGTCGGCACCTGCCTCCGCGGTCAGGCTGCCGACGATGCGCGCCGTCTCGGTCGCGAAGTACCAGCCGCCGGTGAGGACGTCCTGCACCGGGGCGTCGGCGATCGGCCGCCCCTCGGCCAGCAGGACGACGCGCTGGGCGAATGCCGCGGCGAACTCGGCGTCGTGAGTGGCGACCACGACGGCCGCGTCGAACGCGCGCAGGCGCGCGGCGAGCTCGCCCTTCGCGGCGCGGTCCATGCCGCGCGTCGGCTCGTCGAGGAGGACCGCCACCGGCGGCTCGCCGCCGTCGAGCACCACCGCGAGCGCCAGCCGCTGGCGCTCGCCGCCGGAAAGATCGCGCGGATGGCGGTCGGCGAGCTGGGCGAGGCCGACGCGCGCGAGCGCGGCGCGCGAGGCCTCCTCGCCGACCGTCTCGTGCAGGAGGTAGTCGTTGGGGTTCTGCAGCAGCAGCGCGATACGACCGGCGGCTTCGACGCGGCCGCGGGTGGGCGCGTTCAGGCCGCCGAGGTGGCGCAGCAGGGTCGACTTGCCGGCGCCATTGCGCCCCATGAGCGCGACGCGCTCGCCCGGCGCGACGGCGACGTCGACGCCCCGCAGGGCAACGCGGCCGCCCGCCAGCTCGCACCAGACGCCGCGGGCGCGGACGGCGAACGGCTCGCGCGCGGCATGGCGACGCCGGGGCCGCGGCGCCGCCGGCGCCATGGGTGCCGGTGCCTCGTCGAGCAGCCCATGGGCGCGCAGCGTGGCGCGCGCCTCCTTGACGCCGCTGGGCGGTGGGCGCAGCCCCGCACGCTGGAACAGCCGCGCGCCCGGGGTCTGCAGCGCGGGCGAGTGCTCGGCGGCCCACTCGAGAAACCCGCGCGGCGCGGCGTCGCAGACCACGGCCCCGTCGTGCAGCGCGATCACGCGGTCGGCGTGCGACAGGCAGCGCTCGAGGCGGTGCTCGGCCAGGACCACCGCCGTGCCCCACTCCTCGTTGAGCCGCCGCAGCAGCCACACGAGCTCGTCGCCGGCCACGGGGTCGAGCTGCGAGGTGGGCTCGTCGAGAAGCACGAGGCGAGGGCGGCCCGCGAGCGCGGCGCCCAGCGCGACGCGCTGCAGCTCGCCCCCGCTGAGCTCGTCGGTCGGGCGGTCGAGCAGCGCCTCGATCCCCAGCGCGAGCGCCACCTCCTCCACCCCGCGCGCGACCGCGGCCCCGCCCTCGCCGCGGTTCTCCAGCGGAAAGGCGAGCTCGTGGCGAACGGTGCCGAGCACGACCTGCGTTTCGGGGTCCTGGAAGAGGCTGCCCGCCACGGCCGAGATCGCCGCCGGCCCGTGCTCGCGGGTGTCGAGGCCGCCGACCACCGCGCGGCCGCCGAAGACACCGCCGTGGAAGTGCGGCACGAGGCCGCCCGCGGCGCGCAGCAGCGTCGACTTGCCACAGGCCGATAGCCCGGCGAGAACGACGAACTCGCCCGGCTCGATCGCCAGCGACACGTCGCGCAGCGCCGGCCGCGGCGCCGCGGGGTAGGCGTAGGTCACGCGCTCCAGCGCCAGCACGCTCACGGCTCGATTCCCCGGCGGTCGAGGAACGGCGCCAGCGCAACGACGATCAGCGCGCCGGCGAGCAGCAGCTCGCCGGTGGCCACCGGCGCGTGCAATGTCGGGTAGGCCTCGAACGAGGCCACGCCGGCTGCACGCGCCGCGACGACGAGCACGACGAGCACGCCCGCGGCGGCCGCGAAGGCCAGGTCGTGGCGCGACCATGGCGGGCGCTCGCGGGGTGCACCGCGGGCGGCGCCGTAGCCCCGGACCTCGAGCGTGGCGGCGACGTCGACCGCACGGTCGAGCGCGTTGGTGGCCACCGCGCGCAGCACGGCGATGCGCGGCCCGGGCCGCGGACGGCAGGCGTGGGCGTCGGCCATGCGCCGGGCGTCGCGCATCAGGACGGGCACGAGGCGCGTGGCCAGTGCCGCCGTCAGCGTCGAGCGAAAGGAGATGCGCCGGAAGGCGCGCAGCAGCTCGTCGGGATCAACGGAGGTGGTGAAGAGCGCGCAGCAGAGGATGACCACCAGGACGCGTCCGCCGAGGACGAGGCCGTAGACCAGCGCCTCGACCGTGAGGTCGACCTGCCCGAACGGCGGTACGTCGCCCAGCCGCGCGAAGACGGTCAGCCCGTCGCGCACGACGAGCGCGTTGACGATCGCGACCACGAGCGCCAGCGCCAGCGTGTAGCGCGCGCTGCGGGCCACCTCGCGCCCCACGCCGGCCGCGGCCGCGGCGCCCAGGACGGCGGCGGCCACGGCGCCCAGCGCGAGCGGATGCTCGATCGCGAGCGCGCAGACGGCCAGTGCCACGCAGTAGGCGCCGCCGGCCGCCGCGCGCGCCGCATGCAGCGGGCTGGCCCGCCGGCGATAGCTCATCGCGCCACCGGCAGCGCAATGGGCAGGTCGTGGCTCACCACGAGTGCGAAGCGCTTGGAGAGCGTCCCCTCCTCGAAGGCCCGTGACGCCGCCGCCACGCCGGCTTCGTCGGTGCCGGTTACCACCCACGTCGGGCGTTCGTCGCCCGCGGCGGTGGCGGCCACCAGGCCGGTGCGCGCGCGGAGCGTCCGCGCGGTGCGCCCGCGCGCGTCGAGCGCCACGATCGCGCGGCCGCCGTCGACGACCCGCGCGTAGACGCCGCTGGCCGCCGGCCCGCGCTCCAGCTCGTCGACCGCGTGATCGTTGTGCAGTGTGGTCCACGGGCCGACGAGCACGCGCAGCGTCTGCTCGACGTGCGCGGTGAGCAGGCCACCCGTAGCCACCCGCACGTGGTAGGAGGCAAGCCGCTGGGAGACCTGGCGGCACGGCGCGCTGCCCGGGGCGGCGCATTCGACGCGCACCGGCAGGCGCTTGCCGTCGATGCCGTGCACGAACGGCTCGGGGAACGAGCCAACCACCGCAGGTACGCGCATCGTGGCGCTCCAGTCGTGGCGGTCCCACCACACGCGGTCGCCCCCGCGCAACCTGGTCGCGGCGGCGCCGCGCGAGGCCTCGACTCCGTTGACGTAGTAGAACCAGTCGAGCTGCCGGCCCGCGTTGCCTCCTCCCGCGAGCCCGTCGATCGACTGCACGAAGCCCCCGCCGAAGCGGGTGGCGACCTTGGCGTTTCGCTGCAGGAGACGCATCACGGTCTCCCCGCCACCCACCGCCGGCGCCGCGAGATCACGGACCGAGCGGGCACCGAAGTCCTGGGTGATCGTCAGCTTCGTCGCGGCCGGCTTGGCCCCCGCGCCAAGCCCGCAGCCCGAGAGCGCGAGGGTTGCCGTCAATGCGATGGCCGGCGCCCGCCTCACGACACCCGGAAGACCACGCGCGTGCGCGTGCGCTGCAACAAGCTGTCGACGTTGCCCGCGCGGTCACGCGCCTGCAGGTCAAGCACGTAACGCCCGCGCCCCAGCCGCGCAGGGAGCAGGTAGGACCACGTCTCGCGATCGCCGACGCTGAACCACTTCCCGCGACTGGCGCCGCAGCGCTTCAACGTCACGAAGCGCTCGCTGCGTCCGTCGAACGTCGCGCAGCGCCCATCGTCCTTGCGGGTGAGACGCAGGCGCACCGAAGCGAGCCCCGACGGATCCGGAGCCACGATGCCGCTCAGCTTCCGCGGCCCCCTGCCCCTGCCGAAGCGCTGGCCCTCTCGGATCGAGACGATCTTGCCGCGGGGAGGGCGCCGATCCTTCGTGCCGCACGCGCCATCGGCGCCGCTCGTCACGCACCCCGAGGCTCCCGTCGCCGCGACCGCACTGCCGCAGGCGCCGTCCGCACCATCGGTGACGCAGACGCGCAGCCGGTTCGAACGGATCGCCCCCGGCTTGGTCGCCTTGAGATCGTGGTCGCCGCGAGCGTCGTACGGCCCCACGGTCACGGCGCCGTCCGCACCGCTGCTGGCGGTCTCGACGGCGGCGCCGGCGACCGGCGCCCCAGTGACCTGATCGGTCACGTGCAGGGTCATGGGTTGACCCGGCGCGGCCGTAGCGGGCGCCGACAGCCTGAGGAGCGGCTCGCTCCCGGTCCCGTATGCGAACAGGACATCGTCCCCCTTGGCGACCGGGTCGGCACAAGCGCCGACCGCGGCGGAGACGCCGTTGCGGTATTCGACGAGGAAGGCGTTGCTGCCGGCGTCGAAGGCCACGCTCTCGCCCGCGATGGTGTCGAAGGACGGGCTGCCGAGGCTGTCGGACCACATCCCGGTCACCGAGAACGGCGCCTGCGATGCGGCCGCCGCGACCGCGGCGCCGCGCGTCGGGACCGCGGTCGGGCTCGTGCCCTGGTTCGCGGCCGTGCCGTCGCATTCATGGCTGACCGAGTCGCCGGTGAACTGGAACGGGCGGACGTCCGTCGTCACCGGCCCCTCGAACAGGGTCCGCGTCGGACCTTCGATCCGAAGGTTGACGGTCACCGGAGCCGCCGCGGCCGGCGACGCCGTCACCACCGGCAAGGCCAAGGCAACGGCTGCCAGACCGAAACGGCGTGCTCTCATCAAAAAGCCACCCCTTTCCACGAGGGCGTAGGCGCTTGTCGGCCGGAGGCAGGTCTCCTGGCTTCCGGGCCTACCGCTCCCACGCCTTCCCGGTCGGCGATGGCCTTCCAGTGGCTCGAGCACAGGGCTCGTGCGGGCGGCTTCCCCGGTCACAGTGGCGGGTCCGCGCCGGTCTCGCACCGGCTTCCCTTGGCCACCGACCTATGGACGGGCGCCATGCTACACCGCCGCCGGAGCACCGCGCTGGATCCGGAAGGGCCAATTTGACCCGTACGTTCTATGCGGCCCGGGCGACGGCCGCGACCCCATCCCGACGACGTGAGCCAGCGCGGCAACCGGTTCGCCGGCGGTGCTCGCCATATGGCCGAGTCGGCATCGACGAACGGTCGCATCTCGCGGCAGCAGCAAGCTCGGCTGGACTGCATCGAGCGGCGCGACGGCACGGTAAGCTCAACGGATGCCCGTCGCCTGCATCGGCCACTGGTACACGTCGCTGCTCTACCTCGCGCCGGTCGTCGGACTCACGGCGTTCCTGTCCGTCAAGACGAAGCTCGAGAACCGACGCGAGGCGCGCGAGGCCGAGAACGGACCGCTCGACGCCACGGCAGCGGAAGTCAACGCGAGGGCAAACGCCGGCCGCGCGACTCCGCGACTCCGTGACGCCGGGTGACGTCATCCCGCGCCTGCCCATGGCGCGCCACCCCGCATAGGTAGCCATGCACGAGCGGCTCGTCGGCATTGCGCGTACGATGCCGTCCGGCATGCCGCGTCGCGATCAGCGCATTCTGCTCGGGCTGGCCCTTCTTTCGGTGGCGTTCGCGGCCACGCAGTCGCTGACCGGGCTCAATCCCGATGTTCTGCTTGCGGTGCCCGTGTTGCTGCTGGCGCTCCCGCTGGCGTCGGGGCGTTATGTCGGCGAGGCCGGCTTGGTGCGACTGGCGACGCGCGGACGCGCACCGACGCCGCGGGTCGCGTCGGGCGTGCGGCCGGCGCTGCGCGCTCCTCGTGTCATGGCTCGTGGCGGTCGTCTGATCGCCGCCGCGTTGGCTGAGCGCGGACCGCCTGCAGCACTGCACGCGCGTTAGGCCGGTTGACGGCCTGGCGCAGTCTGGCCTGGCCGTCCCCCGACACGCAAGGAACTCCTATGCCTCGCTTTCGGGCGGTCGTCACGGGCGCAGCGCTATTGGCGCTCGCCTGCAGTTCGACCGCCGCCGCCCATCAGGGCAACCCCAACTACCGATCCCTGATCGGTTCCGTCACGCCGCCGGTCGCGGGTCTGAAGCTGCAGGTGCTGAACTTCGACGATCGCCTGGCGCTGCAGAACACCAGCGGCAGAACCGTCGTCATCCAGGGCTACAACCGCGAGCCCTACGCGCGGGTGCTCGGCGACGGCACGGTGCAGGTCAACCAGCGTTCGCCGGCCTACTTCCTGAATACCGACCGCAACGCCGACATCAAGGTCCCACCCTCGGCCGACGCGAACGCCCCGCCGCAGTGGAAGCTCGTCGACCGATCCGGGCGCTTCGAGTGGCACGACCATCGCATTCACTGGATGGGCCAGGGACTGCCGCCGCAGGTCAAGGACACCGCCAAGCGCACCAAGGTCTTCGCCTGGCAGGTGCCGGTCCAGGTGGGCGCCACGAAGGGCGACATCGCCGGGACGCTGTACTGGGTGCCCAAGCCGGCTGGCGGAGCCCCGGTGGGGGCGATCGCCGCGCTCCTGGCCCTCGTGGTGCTCGGCGTCGGCGCGGTGGTGCTCGTGCGGCGCCGACGCGCAGCCGACGCTGGCAGCGATGACGTCCCGGAGACGGGGGCGGAGGCCTGGTGAGGCGACAGTTCGTCGCGCTGGTCCTGGCGGCTATCGCCAGCGTCGCCCTGGCCGCACCGTCGGCGCAGGCCCACGCCGAGCTGGAGGGAACCTCGCCCGCGCGCGGAGCCGTGCTGAAGACCCAGCCCGCCGCCGTCGTGTTCCGCTTCGGCGAGTCGGTCGAGGGCAACTTCGGTGCGGTGCGCGTCTTCGACGCCCAGGGCCGGCGCGTCGACGACAACAAGGTCTTCCATCCGGGCGGACGCGGGCCCGAGGTGGCCGTGGGTCTGCAGCCACACCTGACGGACGGCACCTACACCGCGACCTATCGCGTGATCTCGGCCGACAGCCACCCGGTCTCGGGCGGCGTGGTCTTCACCATCGGCCACGCGGGCACCGGGTCAGCCCGGACGGTCGCCGAGCTCCTGGCCGGCTCCAACGTCGGAGCGGCGACCGAGATCGCGTTCGGGATCACGCGCGCGCTCGATTATCTGGCCATCGCGCTGGGCGTCGGAGGCTTGGTCTTCTTGCTGGCGGCGTGGCGACCGGCGCTCGCCCTCGCGGCCGGCGCCGGCGCGGGATGGCCCGAGGCGTCGGCGGTCTTCGCCGCCCGCGCCCGGCGGCTGTTGTGGCTGGCGGTCGGCCTCGGCGTCGTCTCGGGGGCGCTGGGCATCGTGTTGCAGGGGGCGACGGCATCGGGAACGAGCTTCTGGTCGGCGCTCGACACCAGCGTCGTGCGCGAGGTCCTCGGCACCCGCTTTGGAACGATCTGGGGCCTGCGGGTGATCGCCTGGCTGGCACTCGGGGGCGTGCTGCTGGCCGGCGCCAGCAGCCGGGCGGCCGCCGTGCTGCGGCCGGCCGCGGTCGGCGCGGCCGGGGTCGCGCCGGCGCCGGCGCCCACACGCGGCGAGCTGGCCCTCCTGGCCCTGCCGGCGGCCTTCCTCTTGGTCTCCCCCGCATTGGCAGGTCATGCGACCACGCTGCATCCGGTGGCCGCCCTGCTGCCGCTCGATGTCGTCCACGTGACGGCGATGAGCGTGTGGGTCGGCGGCCTGTTCATGCTCCTCTTCGTGCTCCCAAGCGCAACGCGCCGGCTCGAGCCGAGCGAGCGCAGTCGCCTGCTGGCCGGCGTGCTCGTGCGCTTCTCCCCATGGCCCTTGCCTGCGTCGCGGCGCTGCTGGCCACCGGGGTGACGCAGGCGCTGATCGACATGGGCGGCCTCTCGCCGCTGCTGAACACCGCGTTCGGGCGGGCCGTGCTGATCAAGTTCGTGCTCCTGATGGCGCTCATCGGCCTCGGCGCCGTCAACCGACAGCGCGTCGTGCCCGCCCTGCGCCGCCTGGCCGGCACCGGCGAGGCGCCGGGCGGGGCTGGGCGGCTCTTGCGCCGCACGCTGCGCGCCGAGGTCGCGCTCGTCGTCGTCGTGCTCGGCGTCACCTCGGCGCTGGTCAGCTACGCACCGCCGAAGTCCGCGGCCAGCGGGCCGTTCTCCGTGACGAAGCGGATGGGCCCGATCGAGCTGCAGACGACGATCGATCCCGCGCGCGTGGGCGCCAACCAGCTCCACGTCTACCTCTTCGACGCGCGCAGCGGGGCGCCGTACACCAAGACCAAGGAGCTGACGGTGAAGGCGTCGCTGCCCTCCAAGGGCATCGGCCCGCTGCAGGCCACGATGAGCCACGCCGGCCCCGGCCACTACGTGGCCAACACCCTGCAGCTCGTGCCCGGCGGCGAATGGAAGCTGGACGTGACCGACCGCGTGTCTGACTTCGACGAGTACACGACGACGCTCAAGGTGCCGATCCGGTGACCCCGCGCGTGCGTATCGCGCTGGCCCTCGCACTCGCCGCCGCGCTGGCGCTACTCGGGCTTCATCTCGCCGGCCTGGACACCGGCCTGCTCTTCCTCACCCCAGCCTTCGGACTGACGCTGCCACTGCTGGCGGGGCGCTACCCGGGCGAACGCGCCATCGCGCGCGCCGCCCGCCGTGCCCGGCCTCGTCGGCGCACCGTCAGGAGAGCTGTTCTGCGACCGCCGGCGCGGCTGCTGCCGCGCGGCGGGCTCCTTGTCGGCCACGCATTGGCCGGCCGCGCGCCGCCCGCCTGACCGCGGGCCGCATCGCGCGGCCTCCCATGCCAGTTCGTGCCAATCAGACGGTCCAGACAAGGAGCAACCCACTCGATGCATCACAAGATCGCTGTTCTCGCCGCCGCCGGGGCGCTCGCCGCGCCGGCTGGCGCTCAGGCCCACGTCACGCTGCAGCCCAACACCGCGGCCGCGGGGGCCTACACCGTCCTCGACGTTCGCGTGCCCAACGAGCGCGACAAGGCGTCGACGGTCAAGGTCGACGTCCAGTTCCCCGACGGCTTCGCCGCCGTCTCCTATCAGCCGGTCTCCGGCTGGACGGTCAAGGTCATCAAGAAGAAGCTCGCGACCCCGATCCAGACCGACGACGGCCCGATCACCGAGGGCGTGAGCCGCATGATCTGGACGGGCAGCAAGAAGGGCCTGGGCAAGATCGCGCCCGGCCAGTTCATGGACTTCCCGATCTCCGTCCAGATCCCGGGCAAGGCCGGCGAGGTCCTCACCTTCAAGGCCCTGCAGACCTACAGCAACGGCGAGATCGTCCGGTGGATCGGACCCCCGAGCGCGGACGAGCCGGCTCCACGGGTGGCGGTCACCGGGGCCAAGGCCAAGAGCGCCAGCCACGCGTCCATGGGCGCCGCCACGGGCGGCGACGAAGGCGGCGGCAACGGGCCCAGTACGGCGGCGCTCGTCGCGGGCGGCCTGCTTGTCGCACTGAGCGCGGCCGCGCTGGCCTTGACACGCAGGCGCCGCGGCCCGGGGTCCGCGCGCGCCTAGACAAGCGGGTGCCGGGCGGCGGGATGGGAGCCCCCCGCCGCCCGGCCCCGGCCATCAACCGCAACCGAGAGGAACTCCACCATGAAGCTCAACGTGTCCCGGGTGATCGCGATCGCCGCCGTCCTCGCGGCGGCGGCCGTGCTCGCGGTCCCTGCCTTCGCCCACGCGCCGGTCAAGGGCACCTCGCCCAAGGACGGTTCGACGCACTCGAAGGTCCGCACGGTCAGCGTCCGCTTCGGCGAGGCCGTGGTGACCGGCAAGATCACCGTCTACCGCGCGTCCGGCGCCGCAGTCGCCGCCAAGAGCTCCGGCCTGGCACCGAAGAACAAGGCTCTGCTGCGCGCCGTCTTCGCCAAGAACCTTCCCTCCGGGACGTACACCGTCCAGTGGCGCGCGCTCGCCGATGACGGTCACCACCAGAAGGGGACCTTCCACTTCCGCATCAGCTGAGCTCTGCTCGGCAGACAGGAGGACGCCATGAGACGCATCGCCACCGCCCTCGTTGCCGCCGGCCTGCTCGTGCCCGCCTCCGCGAGCGCCCACGTCAGCGTGCACCCCAACGCGGTCCCCGCCGGCGCGAACGCAACGCTCGACATCCGCGTGCCCAACGAGATGGACAACGCCAAGACGACCAAGCTGCAGGTCCAATTCCCATCTGGGTTCATCGGGGTCTCCACCCAGCCCCCGCCGGGCTGGACATCGAAGGTCCAGACCTCCAAGCTGGCCAAGCCCGTCCAGACCGACGACGGCCCGATCGACACCCAGGTCAGCGAGGTCGACTGGACCGCCGGCTCCGGGGCGGGCATCCCGGCCGGGCAGTTCGCCAACTTCCCGATCTCGGTCGCGCTGCCCGGCCGCCCTGGCCAGACGCTGACCTTCAAGACCGTGCAGACCTACAGCAATGGCCAGGTCGTGCGCTGGATCGGCGCCCCCGACTCAGACCAGCCCGCCCCCACCATTGACGTGACGGCCAAGGGCGGCGTCCTGCAGGACGTCGCGGGCGGCGAGGCCGGTCCCGGGCCGCTGCCGACTGCCAGCTCGACGGGTGCAAAGGCGGCCACGCCGGTGGCCACGCGGACGGTGGTGCAGAAGCAGTCGGCCAACAACACCCTCGCCGTCATCGCATTGATCGTCGGTGTCCTCGGACTTGTGGCCGGCAGCGCCGGTCTCGTGCTCGCGCGCCGCAGCCGCGGAGGTCAGCGCACGGCTGTCTGAGCTCTCAGCGACGGACGGGTCGCGGGCGAGCGCGTTCGATCCAGGCGGTGAGCTGCGCGACAGAAGCTCGATGCAGCGTCCCGCAGATGCTCTCGCGCCCGTAGACCAGGGCGCCGGCCGCGAACGGCATGCCGCGCCCGGACACGACGACGACCGGCTGTGGCGCCCGCCGGACGGCGGCGCGCAGATCGCGCTCGACGACGTCGGCCAGCGCGGGCCGGTAGCGCACCACGACGTAGCCGTGATACAGCGCGTGCACGAGTGCCGACTGGTCGGGAGCGCGACCGGGCGGGTAGAAGCCGCTCTTCGGCAGCGGCGGATGGAAGGCGAACGGATCGAGGAGCGAGTCGTCATACCGCTGCCCCTGCGCCTGGTCGTTGGTCAGCCCGTAGGAGAGCGGCCGGTCCACGCATCCCGGCTCGACCGACAGCTTGGCCTTGAGAGGCGTGGCGCCATCGGCCGCCGGCGCCGGAGCGCCCGCCAAAGGCGAGGGCGACCGCCGCGCCGCGGCGTGCCCATCGCCGAACGCCACGAGGCAAAGGGGACCGACCGCCAACACCACGATCGCGAGGGCCAGCGCGTGACGGACGGTCATGCGCGTTGCGCGGGTCGCCGGGGCCACAAGCGCCAGGTCGTCGTCGTGCGCCGCGCCATCGTGCCACCGTTATCGTCGCCGGCCGCCGCGCCTTGACGTTCGGGCCCGACACGGTCGTGGGCGCGGCCGCACTGCACGGCGCTGTCGCTGTCGCTGTCGCGTCGGAGGGCAGCCCCTTCCAACGTCGCGGGGTCGATCGCACCAGCGTCCCGGGCCGACCGCACATTCGGGCCACGGCGGCGCGGGTCGTGGCCGAAACCCTCTGCAGATATCCGTAAAGAGCGAGATTCCTGTCGCCGCCGCGTCGAGTCGGAGATGGCCATTTGCAGGGATTTCCGGCTACAGATCGTCAATCGGCTTGTCTGAAAATCGTGGTGGCCCCGGTTCGAGTCCGGGTCTCACCACCATCGCCGTAGCGTCGGGTGGACCCCGGTCGAGTGATGCTCGACGCTCATGGTTCAGTCCTCGGAGGGAGCTGGTGACCGGTCTCTGAGGTACCCCGTCGGCGATGCCCAGCCGAATGCGTCGAACCACGACTCCACGCGCTGGTCGGCGACGCCCAGTTGCTGATTCAACGGGTCGTGACCTGCGAGCGCGGCGTCCGCCGGCTCGACCATGTCGAACATGTTGAGGACGTCGTCGTCTTCAAAGAGTTCAAACAGCCCGCGGAGCTCTTCGCTCGCCGCTCGCACCGCGTCCTCGTCGAGCTCCCCCTTCTCCTGCCGCAGCTCAAGCCAGCCGCGTGCCTCCTCGATCAGCCCTACGGACATGATCTCCTCGGCGACGCACGCAGCTGGGGCGCCGTCCGAGAGGCGAGCCACTAGCGCGACGGCGGCGGCGAACAGGTCAACGGCTAGCCGCTCGTCAACCGCGGTGGTGAATGCGGGCGGAATCAACGCCCGTGCGTGGTCGACAGGATCGCCGTCTACCAGCGCGGCGCGGAACTCGTCGACAAGGATCGTGCCCGCCGCGAGCAGCGCCTCGCGAGCATTGAGATCGTCGATCACCCGCGGTAGGAAGCTGAGGACGTCCTGCTCGACATCGCCGCGGCGGGCCAAGAACTGGCGGCCGGCGGAGAGCAGCCGCGGCGCATTCCCTTCGTCAAGCCCCGTCAGCACTAGCGCTAGCGCCTCGAGCTGCTCGAGGTCCATCCGGATCGTCTGCGCCGGCACGTCGAACTCTCGGGCGAGTTCGACGACATCGAGCACTATCTCCGACGCATGCGCCATCCCTGCTGCCTCCAACAGGCGCAGGCGACGACGATGGTCATCCCCGTCCCACATCTAGTCGCTCCTCCGGTTCCGGGGAAAGCTTTGCACCTTGCCACCGGTGACTCGCCTGACACACCAAGCCAGGCACGTGCCCGTCGGCATTGGCGTGCGTGTCCCGGAGGAGACCGCTGGGCGGCCCTGCCAGTGGCTGCGACGTGGCGTCCATCTGGCGTCCTTTCAAGCGTCGATCCAGGCGCGAGGAGTCACCGAGAGCCGCCGGAACTGCCGATGAGCGCTGCCCACGCGTGCCCTCGAGGGGCACCGGAAACGCTCGCAATGAAGGGTCGGGGGTCCGAGCCCCCGTCGGCTCTGGCCAACCGACGTGGCGCACGAGGTTTCGTGCGTCACGATCTGCGCGACGCCTGACACGGCTTGCCGGTGCTGCAGTCGAGACACCTATGGCATGCGCCAAAAAGTGCGCCAGAAAATCAGCCAGAATCGCTCACGGGCTTCCGAGCGACGAACGCGGCTTATGCACGCCAGGAGCGAAGCCCCTGCAAATGCGCACGATCTTCCGAGTCGTGCAGCGCGCCCGAGAGGATTCGAACCTCTGACCTTCGGTTCCGTAGACCGACGCTCTATCCAGCTGAGCTACGGGCGCAGGGCCGCGTGAGCGGCGACGTTCGAGTCTAGCGAGCGGGCGAGGGATCGGCCGCGTGGACGGAGAGGGCGGGATTCGAACCCGCGATGGAGTTTAAACCCCATACTCGCTTAGCAGGCGAGTGCCTTCAGCCACTCGGCCACCTCTCCCGGTCAGTCGGGGGCAGTGTAACCCCGCAGCAGCTCGATCGGCCGGTCGGCGGTTGGGTCCGGACCTGCGCAATCGTCGCGGGCGCGCAGCTCCCAGCCGATGCGCCCGTGCCGCGTCGCGATGTTCGGCCGGGCGTCGTCGGGCAGGCGCAGCGAGAAGACGAGGGCGGCGCCCTCGGCGAGGTCGCCCTCGGCGACGACCAGCGTGCCGGCCTCCCACGCGACCTTCTCGAAGCTCTCCGTGCGCTCGACGAAGGCCAGGCGCACGGAGAGCGAGCGCGCGCTGCCGCCCTCCTCGACGACGACGCGTCCGCTCACCTCCGCGCCCGGCGCGAGCGGCTCGCCGTCCACGTCGACGCGCACCCTCACGGCGCCACCCACAGCGGCACGGGCTCGGCCACGCGCTTCTCGCCGACGCGGCGCACGACGACGGCCCAGGCGAAGGAGACGCAGTCGCCCTCGTAGGAGTAGGGGCCGTCGGGCGGGAGCGCGAGCTCGACGCACTGGCCCAGGGCGCCGTGCGGCGCCGGCGCCCATTGCTGCCACACTGAGGCGCTGTCGGTCACGCGGCTGCGCGAGTCGTCGCCGATGCGTCGCCAGACGTCGTAGGCCTGCGTGCACACCAGGCCGACCTCGAGCTCGCCCTCACCGGAGGCGATGGCCGCCACGCGGTCGCCGCGGCGCAGCTCCTGGCGCTCGAGCTGGAGCTCGAGGCCCGCCGCGTAGCGCGGCCGCGCCCCGCGCCACATGGTGCGCGCGAAGAGCCAGAAGAAAGCCAGCACCGCGACGGCGCCGACGAAGAACGGCCACGACGGCGGCCCGTCCGGAAGCGCTCCGAGCACCAGCCCGAAGCCCGCGACCATGGCCGCTGCCACCACGCCGGCGACCACGAAGGCCGGCGCCGCACAGCCCCCGAGCGTGCGTCCCGTGGACGTCCGGCGCGACTGCGGACCGGGCTCGCGCCCGGGTGGCAAGTGGGGGTGGCCCTCCCGCGCGACCGACATCGAGCGCGCATCATGCCCGTCGCGCGGGCGCCGCGAACCCAAGCGGTTACGCTGGCCGCGATCGGAGGGGTGGCAGAGCGGTCGAATGCACCGGTCTTGAAAACCGGAGTCCGTTCACGCGGACCGCGGGTTCGAATCCCGCCCCCTCCGCTGGCGGCCCCCGCCGCGCTCAGAGCGAGGCGATGCCGGCCGCCAGGAACGCCGCTTCCACGATGGTCGCCACGACTCCGGCCAGCTTGATCGTCAGACGCGTTCGGGCACCGGGACCCGCCAGGGCTCCGGACCGAGCTGTTTGACGCCGGTTGTAGGCGAGCAGCGCCGCTGCCACACGCGGCGACACGAGGGTTGCGACTCCGAGGCCGAAGAAGCTGACTCCGAGTGCCAGGATCATGCGTCCCGATTACCCGGATGCAGGTGCTACGAGTCCGACCGCGACATCCGGTGCGCGGCCGGA
>CAWCNV010000014.1:0-3318 GCA_963797015.1 uncultured Actinomycetes bacterium
GGCGCCTAGCCGCCACCTCTTCGACGGCCTAGGATCCCGTCGAAGATGGCCGGCGCCGCGGGTGCACTCGAGCGAGGCCGCGAGTCCTATGCGAGGCGGTCGTGGGCAGACGCGCACGAATCGCTGACGCGGGCCGACCGGCTGGCGCCCCTCGCCGCGGAGGACCTCGAGCTGCTCGCGACCGCCGCCATCATGCTCGGACGCGACGACGATTCGATCGCCGCCCTCGAGCGCGCGCACCACGCGCACCTGGCCGCCGGTGCGCCGCTGCGCGCCGCCCGGTCCGCGTTCTGGGCGGGCATGAACCTCGTCGTGCGAGGGAAGCTCGGTCCGGGAACCGGCTGGATCGGGCGCGCGCAGCGGGTGATCGAGCACGAGGAGGACTGCGCAGAGCGGGGCTACCTCCTGCTGCCGATCATGTTCCGTCACGAGGCCGCCGGTGACTTCGCGGCCGCGGCCGCAATGGCGGCCGATGCTGCCGCGATCGGCCAGCGGTTCGGCGACACAGACCTCTTCGCCCTCGCGATCCACGCCCAGGGGCAAATGCTGATCAGGGAGGGGCGGATCCCCGACGGCCTCGCGCTGCTCGACGAAGCGATGCTCGCCGTGACCAGAAGCGAGCTGTCGCCGATCGTCAACGGACTCGTCTACTGCGGCGTGATCCTGGCCTGTCAGCAGGTGTACGAGTTCCGGCGCGCCCAGGAGTGGACGGCCGCGCTGGCCCGGTGGTGCGACGAGCAGGAGGACCTGGTCGCCTTCACCGGCCGCTGCCTGACCCACCGCGCGGAGATCATGCAGGTGCAGGGCGCGTGGGGGGAGGCGCTAGAGGAGGCGCGCGCGGCTTCGCATCGCCTGCTGGCGGTCGAGAACCGGGCCGCCGCCGGCCTCGCCCTGTATCGGGAGGGGGAGCTGCATCGCCTCCGAGGCGATCTGCGCGAGGCCGAGCGGGCGTACCGCGAGGCGAGCAGCTGCGGCTGGGAGCCGCAGCCGGGCTTGGCCCTGCTGCTCCTGGCGCAGGGGCACCGCGCCGCCGCCGCCGCCGCCATCCGCCGCGCGCTGGCCGAGACGACCGAGCGGGTGCGACGGGCGGGGCTCCTGCCCGCCTGCGTCGAGATCATGCTCGCGACCGGCGAGCACGGCGAGGCGCGTGAGGCCTGCCGCGAGCTCGAGGAGATCGGGACGGGATTCGAGAGCAATATGCTCGACGCGATCGTCGCGCAGAGTCGAGCGGCGGTCGACCTGGCGGACGGCGAGACGGAATCCGCGCTGGTCGCCCTGCGCCGCGCCTGGCATTCGTGGCAGGAGCTCGAGGCTCCTTACGACGCCGCCCGGACGCGGGTCCTCCTCGCGCAGGCCTGTAGAACACTGGGGGACGAGGACGCCGCGGCGCGCGAGCTCGACGCTGCGCGGAAGACCTTCGCCGACCTGGGCGCTACGCGCGACCTCGCACTCGTCGACTCGCTCCGCCCGCCGGCTGCGCGCGAGACGCACGGGCTGACCGGCCGCGAGCTCGAGGTCCTGCGCCTGGTCGCAGCGGGAATGAGCAATCGCGAGATCGCGGCCGCGCTCGTGCTCAGCGAGCACACCGTCGCGAGGCACCTCCAGAACATTTTCACGAAGCTGCGCCTCTCCTCGCGAACGGCCGCAACCGCCTTCGCGTTCGAGCACGATCTCGTCTAGTCAAGACGGACCACTCGCCGGCCAGTCGAGATGGTCCGTCTATCCGATGCGCCCGGCGGCCGCTCGACCTACCGTCGTCTCCGGAACAAACCGGAAGGAGACGAGATGGCGATCCAGGAAACATCCGCAACCGGGCCGGCGAGCCTCGCCGCTGCGGGCAAGCCCGAGTCTGTCGAGACCCTGATCATCGGCGGCGGCCAGGCGGGGCTGGCGACGGCGTACCACCTGACGCGCCGAGGGCTCCCCAACGTCGTCCTCGACGCGAGCGCCCGAGTCGGCGACGCCTGGCGGAAGCGCTGGCCGTCTCTCCGGCTCTACTCCCCGGCCCGCTACGACGGGCTGCCGGGGATGCGCTTCCCGGCGCCGCGCCACAGCTTCCCCACCAGCTACCAGATGGCCGATTACCTCGAGGCCTACGCTGCGCGGTTCCACCTCGACGTACGATCGGGCGTCGCCGCCGACCGGCTGTCCCGCGAGGGCGACCGGTACGTCGTCACCGCCGGCGCTCGCCGTTTCGAGGCTGACAACGTCGTCGTGGCGACCGGCGTCATGCAGCGTCCCGTCACGCCGCCCTTCGCGGCCGAGCTCGATCCCGCGATCAGGCAGCTCCACTCGGCCGACTACCGTGGCCCCGAGCAGCTGCAGGATGGCTCGGCGCTCGTTGTCGGCGCAGCGCACTCGGGCGCAGACATCGCCTTCGAGATCGCGCCGCACCACAAGACGCTGCTCGCGGGCCCGGATACAGGGCAGATCCCGTTCGCGATCGAAGGGCGGGCGGCGCGGGTGGTCCTCCCGCTGCTCCGGCTGGTGGCCACCCGCGTCCTGACGGCCAACACGCCCGTGGGCCGCAAGGTCGGACCGCATCTCCGCGCGCACGGAGGGCCGCTCCTGCGGATCAAGTCGGCTCACCTCGCCGCTGCCGGCGTCGAGCGCGCGTTCGCCAAGGTCGTCGGCGCCGCCGAGGGGATGCCCGTGCTCGAGGACGGCCGGGTCGTGCCGGTGTCGAACGTGATCTGGTGCACCGGATTCCGTAACGACTTCGACTGGATCGACGTACCGATGATCGGAGAGGACGGCTTCCCCGAGCAGCACCACGGGATCGTGACCTCGTCGCCCGGGCTCTACTTCGTCGGCCTCGTCTTCCTGCATTCGTTCAGCTCGATGCTCATCCTCGGCGCCGGTCGGGACGGCGGGTACGTCGCCCGCCACATCGCCGCCACGGGGCGCGGCGGCGCCCGACACCGGGAGCCGCTGCGGACCGCTGCCTGACCGGGTCGCGGCGTGGCCGACCGGTCGCAAACCCGCGACACCGGCACTCTGGCCGAGACGATGCTGGTCTGGAACGGCATCGTCTCGCGGCTCCCGGCGCTCGCGATCTCACCGGCGACCGTCCTCGAGGTCGCGGCCGCCGTCGCCTTCGCCCGTGACCACGGCCTGCGCCTGCTCGTACGCGGCCAGGGTGCGAGCCCGGCCGCCAACCAGGCCGCGGACCGGGCGCTCACGCTCGACCTGTCCGGGCTGGACGCGCTCGAGTTCGACGTCGATGCCGGCCTCGCGCACGTCGGAGCCGGGTGCCCGCCCGGAGCGGTCGAACGAGCCGCCGCCGAACGAGGCCTGTCGGTTGACACGCTCGTCGAG
>CAWCNV010000015.1:0-61114 GCA_963797015.1 uncultured Actinomycetes bacterium
AATGGGCGCGGCTGGTTTCGAACCAGCGACCTCTCGCGTGTGAAGCGAGCGCTCTCCCACTGAGCTACGCGCCCTCGCCGGACCGGTGTGCCGGGGTGCGGCGGAGGCGTCGATTCTACGCCGCGGCGGTGGTCAGGCAGGCTCGAGGCGGCGGACTTCGACGCGGCCGTCCCTGAGCCGGACCTGGAAGGCCGGCTGGGGGGCGGTCGCCGGGCCTCGCTTCAGGGCGCCGTCGCGGCGGTCGAAGGTCGAGCCGTGGCAGGGGCACACGATGTCGTCTCCTTCGACGCTTCCCTCGCTCAGCGAGCAGCCTCGGTGCGAGCAACGGTCGTGGATCGCGAAGTAGCGGTCGCCGTCGCGGAGCAGGAGGACGGGTGTCTCGTCGACGACGACCCGCGTCGGGCGGCCGTCGGGCAGTTGCGAAGCGTCGGCCGCCGCGGTCCAGTCGGTCGGACCGGGGTCGTAGACGGTCTGGTCGGGGCCAACTCCCTTGGCCAGCGTCAGATGGCCGCCGAGGTAGCCGCCGGCCATCAGGGCCGCGGCTCCGCCGGCGCCCAAGAGCTTGCCCCGGCCGTTCGCGCCCCGCCGGCGGGCGGCGAGCGAGGCGGAGTAGAGAGCGAGCGCCGTCGCGTTGACCGCCGCGTGGGTGAGGCCGGCACGGCGAACGCCGTCGTCGGCGGGCTCGGCGTCGGCCCAGTCGTTTGCGCCGGTCAGCGCGGTCGGAAGGTAGGACGCGATGCCCACCCCGATCAGGCGGCGGCTCGCGCGGCCCTCCTCGTCGCCGCCCAGCAGGTCGAGCAGCGTCGCGCTCGTGAACGAGCCGATCACGACGTCGGTGAGGATCGGGTGGACCGCATGCCCCAGCCACGTCCCGCTGACCGCGTCCTTGATCCGGCCCGCCGGGATCGCGCCGCGCACCGCCCTGCCGATCGCCTTGGCCGGGGCGTCGAGCGCGGCGGCGCCCTCGAGCCGGTCGACCAGCGGCTCGACGGGTGTGGCGCGGCGACCGCTCATGCGCACGCATCTACCCGCACGGCCCCCGGTGTATGCCCGCGGTCGAGTCCCGACTCGCCACCCCAAAGCTCAGTCCACCGCGCGTGGTAGACATGGCCGGGTGTGGGGGCGCCGACTGTGGCTGTTCGCGGCTGCGATGGCGGGAGTCGTGATCCCTGTCACCGCGGAGGCCGCTGTCCGGTCGGCTCCCGGCGGGGCGGGGCGGCCTCCGATCGTGCTGCCCGGCGACGCGCGCGCGGCGAGCGTTCCGCACACGAGGAGCACGTGGATCGTGGGCGGCCGGCCCGGGCCGGCGACCGCGCGGATCGCCGCTCGATACGGCGCCGTCCCCGTCGTCCGCGACGCGGGGATCTACGTGGTGCGCGCGAGCTCGGCGCGGGCCTTCGCCGCAGACCTCGCCGCCGGCAGCCGGCTCAATATGGCCGAGCCCGACGCGGTCGCCCGCAAGGCCGACTTCCCGCAGGACCCGCTCAGCGAGTTGGAGTGGTGGGACAGCGTCGTCGTCGATCGCTCGCTCACGCCGCCGCCCGTCACCGCCGACAGCCCGTTCCTCGCCGTGATCGAGGAGGAGATCGATCGCACCCACCCCGACATGGGGCCGAACATCGTCCAGACGCGCGACAAGCCGCCTCCCGACGAGCACGGGACGGCGGTCGCCGGCGCCGCGGGCGCGCCGGCCAACGGCGCGGGGATCGTCGGCACCTGGCCGGGGATGCGGGTCCGGGTCCAGGTGCCCGACTCCTTCACCTGCTCGGAGAACGCGCGCGCGGTCGACCGCGCGGTCGACGCGGGGGCCAGCGTCATCAACATGTCCTACGGCTTCGAAGGCGACAGCGAGTGCTTCTCGCACCTCGTCGCCACCCAGGAGGCATTCGGGCGCGGCGCGCTCCTGGTCGCCGCGGCCGGGAACGAGTTCGCGGAGGGAAACCCGATCGAGCGGCCCGGGGCCGATCCGCACATCGTCACGGTCGCCGCTCTGGACCGCGATCTCAGCTCCTCCCTCTTCTCGAGCGAGAACGGCGGGATCGACGTCTCGGCGCCCGGCCAGGGGCTGCTGCTGCCGGTGCCGCCGCAGTTCGATGACGACGGCGCACCCGACGGCTACACGGAGCTCGACGGCACGTCGTTCTCGTCGCCGATCGTGGCCGCCGCCGCGACGTGGCTGCGCGCTGCTCGACCTACGCTGAGCCCCGGCCAGGTGCAGGGGATTCTCGACCAGTCGGCCGTCGATCTGGGAAATCCCGGCTATGACGTGACGTTCGGCTGGGGCAAGGCCGACCTGCGCCGGGCGCTGGCGACCGACGCGCCGGCCGACGACCGGCTCGAGCCCAACGACGACGTCGTGTGGGTCGATGGGACCTACTTCAAGAAGGACCCTCCGTTCTTCGGTCCCGATCCGAAGCGGCAGGCGTTCAGGGCGACGCTCGACGGCTTCGAGGATCCCTACGACGTCTACCGCGCGATCGTCCCGGCGCGCACCTCGGTCCAGTTCCGCATCAAGCCCAGGTTCGGGGATCCGGACCTCGATGTGTACTCGGCAGGCGCGCGCACCGTCGTCGGCTCCTCCGCGCTGCTGGGCCGGTCACGCCGCGGCGGCACGAAGTCCGACACGGTCGTCATCACCAACCGCAAGCGCAAGAGCCGGAAGGTGCTGGTCAACCCCTACGTGCCCGACGGCGCGTCGGTGAACGCGGCGTACAAGCTCGAGGCGAAGAAGATCAAGTTCCGCGGCTGACGGGTCCGGCCAGGGAGCGGTGGCCGGGGGGAGCTGACGGAGCGGGGCTCGCCGGTAGGGTGGGGCGATGGACGGGGCGGCGCGGCGGGTGGCGGCATTCTGGCTCGGCGCCGGGGTGATGCACTTCGTGATCCCGCGCCAGTACCAGGCGATCGTCCCCGAGATGATTCCGCGGAAGCGCGCGGTGGTCGTCGTCAGCGGGCTCGCCGAGATCGCCGGCGGCCTCGCCGTACTGCAACCGCGCACGCGCCCGTTCGCGCGCTGGTGGTTGCTGGCGACGCTCGCCGCCGTCTACCCGGCCAACATCAACATGGCGCTACATCCCGAGCGCTTCCCCAGGATCCCGCGCTGGGCCCTGCTGGCGCGCCTGCCGCTCCAGGGCGTGTGCGCGATCTTCACCTGGAGGAACACCGCCGCGCGCTAGCATCCGGGGTGGACCGTGCTAGGCGGGGAGGTAGCGGTGCCCTGCACCCGCAATCCGCTCTAGCGGGGCTGAATCCCCTCCCGAGGGGCGGAGGCCCTCGGGGTCGGCGCGCCGGCAGAGGCGTCGATGGTCGGGTCCTGAGCGATGGAGGCTCGTGAACCAGGTCAGGTCCGGAAGGAAGCAGCCTTAAGCGACAACCTCCAGGCGCGATGGGATCGCCCGGCCGGAGCTCGAGCCGGCGTCAGCGCCCGAGGACCAACCTCGACGGAGGGTGCACGGTCCGTCTTCGCCTGGCCGTGAGCCGCGCCGGCTGATATACCGCCGCCCGTGCAGCGGCTTGGCCGCGGTCGCTCGGGTGTGCGCCGCGTCGCGGCGGGTTGGGCCCTGCTCACGCTCGCGTGGGTGTTCGGCAACGCGCCCTTCGCGTCGCCTGACGAGGTGGACCACTACGCGCGCGCCGCCGGCGTCTGGAACGGGAGCTTCGTAGCCCAGCCTGCCCGCAACCCTCCACTCGCCGACGTCATTCCGACCCAGCGGGCGTCCTATCTCTTCACCGCCGGCTCGGTTCGCGTCCCGGCTGGCCTCGCGCCACCCGAGACGCGCTGCTTCGTCGGCTTCGCCACCAGCTCGGCCGCCTGCCTGACCACCCAGCGGCTGCCACACGGCCCCACCACGAGGGTCAGCTCGGTCGCGACCTACCCTCCGCTTCCCTACCTGGTCGAGGGTGTCCCGCTGCGCCTGGCCGCCGGGCCGATGGCCGCCGTGCGGCTCGGCCGGTTCGCCGGCGCGGTGCTAGCTCTCGCCCTGCTCGCCGCGGCGCTCATCGTGCTGGCCGGCGGCGACGTGCCGCCGCTCGCGTCGCTCGGCCCGGCCGCCGCGGTCACCCCCATGGTGCTCTTCTGCGCGGCGAGCCTGGGCGGCAGCGGCCTTGAGATCTGCGCGGCGATCGCCCTCTACGCCGCGATCCTCAGGGGCACCCGCGAGCAGCGACCGCCCACCTATGTTTGGGGATTGCTCGGCGCGGCCGGGCTGATCCTCGCGCTCAGCCGCAGCAGCGGCCTGCTGTGGATCGTGCTCGCCGTGCCGCTCGCGCTCGGCCTGGGCGGGCTGCGCGGCACGCTGGGGCGCATGCGTGAAGGCGGCCTCGCCGCCGGCGCGGCGCTCGCCGCGGTGGCCTGCGGGGTCGTGGGCAACCGCGTGTGGGAGGCCGTGCAGGACGCCGGCTCGGGCGTCAGCCCCGGCTCCGGCCTGCGCGGCGCCCGCGGCGCGCTCGGCCCGGGCGTCGATCAATGGTGGGACGCGCTGCATGGCGCCGTCGGGCGCTTCGGCCACCTGGAGGTGACGATCCCGTGGCCGGCGACGTGGGCCTGGCTGCTCTGCTGCATCGTGCTGGCCGGATCGGCCGCGGCCGTGGCGGCCCGGCGCGAGCGTTACGTCCTCGCCGCGACGGTGGTTGTCGCCGGCGGCCTTCCCTTCGCTCTGTGGCTACTGGTCGTGCGCTGGACCGGCTACGGCCTGCAGGCGCGCTATCTGCTGCCGGCGTTCGTCGCCGTGCCGCTGGTCGCCGGCGAGCTGCTGGCGCGCCGCGCCGACCGCCTCTCGCCGCGCATCCAGGGCGCGCTCCTCACCGGCGTGCCCGTCGTGCTCGGAGCGGCGCAGGCGGTCGCATGGTGGTGGAACGCCCGCCGCGGCGCGCTGGGGATCGACGGCAGCCTGCTCTTCGCGCCCGACGCTCACTGGAGCCCGCCGCTCGGCTGGTGGCCGTGGATCACGCTTGCGCTGCTCGGCTCGCTCGCGCTCGCCGGCAGCGGGCTCGCGCGGCTGCGCCGGCCCGTGCGCGTCGCCCACCCCGCTCAGCAGCGCGCGTAGACGCGCCACGAGCGGTTGGCGCCGGTGAGGACGAAGCCGGCGGGGCGGCGCACGCGCGACGCGCCGGGATCGCGCGGGTCGAGCGCGAAGTCGCTCGCCACGCGCGCGTCCGCCGGCACCAGCACGACTCCGCGCGACGGCTGTGGTCGGCCCGCCGGGGTCACGAAGGCCTCGGGCGGCCGGTCGAGCCACAGCGCGAGCAGCGGGACCGGGCGGCTGCTCGGCACCGCCACCGGCGCGCAGCCGGACGGGAACGCGCCCGCCTCCGTGAGGTCGTGGAGGTCGTCCTGGATGCGGTTCTGGGCCACGACCGCGTCGCGTACGTCGCGCAGGCGCCGGGCCTGTGAGGGAGCGAAGACGACCAGCACCGCGAGCGTGACGAGCGCCGCGCCGATCCAGACGCGGCGCGGGGTCCCGTCTGGGACGAGGCGCCAGCCGCCGACCGCCGCGCCGCCGAGCGTGCACAGCAGCGCTCCGGCGAGCAGGAAGTAGCGCGTGACGACGGGGAGCCCGGCCAGCGCCAGCACCGCCAGCGCCGCGAAAGCGAGCGCGGTCGCGGCGAGCGCCACCAGCGTGCGGGCGCGCAGCCACATCAGTCCCAGCACGGCGCCGACCGCGGCGGCCAGCAGCCCGGACTCACGCACGACCTCCCCGAGCCGGCGCGGGCCGGCGGAGAACAGCCCGTCAACGCCGGTCGCCCGTCCGAGCGCGTCGACGTTGTCGCGCGTGCCGGTCAGCGAGCCCAGCGCGTCGCCCGTGGATATGAGGTCGATCACCGCCCAGCCGACCGGCGCGACGAGCGCGAGCGGGAGCAGCCGCAGGGCGGGGCGGAGCGACAGCCGCCGCTCGCCGGGCACGTAGGCGATCCACAGCAGGTACGCGCCCGAGAACAGCCACGCCTCGGGGCGCAGCAGGCCGGCCAGAGCCAGCAGCGCGAGCACCGCGGCGCCCGCTCGCGGCCGGCGCACCTCGAGCGCCAGCGCGCCGAGCACGAGCGCGACGTAGGGGAGGTCGACGTACGCCCTCGTGCCGAACGAGAGCACGGGCGCGCGCGTGAGCACGAGCGCCGCCGCGGCCACGCCGGCGAGCACCCCGAACCACGTCGCGGCAAGGCGGTAGACGAGATAGCCGACCGCGCCCAGAGCGAGGAAGGCGATGACGACCACGAGCGTCTCACCCGCGTCGCCGAGCGCGGCCAGGGGGATCCCGAGCAGGTCGGCGAGCGGATGGTTCGTGGGGGCGAGCGCGACGCCGTCGAAATCGGGCCGGCGCCCGGCGAGCACCTCGTTGCCCCACACGAGCGCGTACGCCGTGTCCCAGTTGGCGAAGCCGGCGCGGAAGATCGCGAACAGCGCGGCGCCCAGGCCGATGCTCCACGCAAGCCCCTTGCCGCGCGCCATCGCGGGCGAGACCGTAGCGGTCGGCCCGGTGGCGGCGTACGCTCTTCCCGTGCTCGCGCTCGGCAACGCCCGGTGACCGGCGCAACCCGCAGGCGATTCCTCGCCGCCGGCGCAGCGGCCGGAGCGCTGACCGTGCCCGCGCGCGCCGGTGCCCGGGGCTCGCGCGCGGCGTCGTCTCCCCGCTTCAGAGACGTGGTCGTCAAGGCCGGCGAGGTCATCCTGGCCGTGCGCACGATCGGCAAGGGCGAGCCGATCGTCATCCATCCGTCGCTTGCCCGCGGCGCCCGCGACTTCGACCCGCTGGCGCTCCGGCTGTCTGAGTCCGGCTACCGCGTTATCTCGTTCGACCCGCGAGGGATCGGGCAGAGCTGGGCACCCACCTCGGCGCTCGAAGGCCGCGACCTCCACGCCTACGGCGACGACATGCTCGCGGTCATCGAGCACTTCGGGTACGAGCGGGTGCATGTCTTCGGCCATGCCTACGGCAACCGCGTCGCGCGCACGCTCGCTACCGACCACCCCGAGAGGACGCAGACGGTGATCCTGTGCGCCTGCGGCGGCGGGATCCCGACCCCCGAGGTGGTGGCCGGCCTGAGCAAGGTCACGGACCCGGCGACCTCGGCCGCCGAGATCAGGAAGGTCACAAAGGCCGTGTTCTTCGCGCCGGGCAGCGATCCGAGGCCCTGGTATGTGGGCTGGTACGCGGTCGCGGGCCGCGCCGAGCAGCTCAGCGTGGTGCGGACCGACTTCAGCGCGATCGAAGGCGGCGGCGACGCGCCGATGCTCATCGTCCAGGGCAAGGACGACGTTGTCGCCCCGCCCGCGATCGGCCACGACCTGCGACGCCGGTTCGGACGGCGGATAACGGTGCGCGACCTGGACGGTGCCGGCCACGCGATGATCATCGAGAAGACCGACGCTGTGGCCCGTGGGACGCTCGCGTTCCTCGCGAAGCATCCGATTGCCGCGGCACGGTAGCGGCCCGGGGCTACCACTAGACTCGATCCTCCGTGGCCGAGACCCCCTCGCTGTACCGCCGACACCGGCCCCGCACCTTCGACGAGATGGTCGGCCAGGAGCACGTGGTGCGCACGCTGCGCAACGCCGTCGAGCGCGGGAAGGTCCACCACGCCTACCTGTTCGTGGGCTCGCGCGGCACGGGGAAGACCTCGATGGCCAAGATCCTCGCGGCTTGCCTGAACTGCGAGCACGGCCCGACGACCACTCCCGACGGCACCTGCGAGTCGTGCCGGGCGATCGCCAACGCGACCTCGCTCGACGTGATCGAGATGGACGCCGCCTCCAACAACTCGGTCGACGACATCCGCGAGCTGCGCGAGAGGGTGGCGCTGGCCCCGGTCTCGGGCCGGCACAAGGTCTACATCCTCGACGAGGCCCACATGCTCTCCCCGCAGGCGTGGAACGCGTTCCTGAAGACGCTCGAGGAGCCGCCCCCGAGCACGATCTTCGTGCTGGCGACGACCGAGGCCCAGAAGGTGCTGCCGACCGTCGTCGACCGCTGCCACCGCTTCGACTTCACGCGCCCGAGCGTCGAGCAGATCGCCGGCGTGCTGCGCCGCGTCTCCGAGCAGGAGGGCATCGAGCTGCCCGAGGCCGCGGTGGGGCTGATCGCGCGCGGGGCGACGGGCAGCTTCCGCGACGCGCTCGGGACGCTGGAGCAGCTCGTCACCTACAGCGGCGCGAGCATCGAGCTCGACGACGTCCTCGCCGTGCTGGGCGTGGTCGACGCGGAGCTTCTGTTCGGCGCGCTCGACGCGGTCGCGGCGCACGACGCCCGCGAGGCGCTGCGGGCGGTCGCGCGGCTCGACGAGTCCGGGCGCGACGCGGGCCAGCTGCTGCGCGACCTGGAAGCCCACGCGCGCGAGCTGCTCGTGGTGCAGACGCTCGGCGAGGTCCCCTCCGAATTGCGCGTCACCGCCGATCGCGACGAGCGGCTGCTGGCCCAGGCCGCGCGCCTGACCGCCACGGACGTCACGCGCCTGCTCGACCTGGTCGCCGCCGCCCAGGACGCGGTCAAGAACGGCGCCGAGCCCCGGATCCAGCTCGAGCTCGCTCTGGTGAAGGCCGCGAGCCCGGGCGCCGACGCCTCGACGCAGGCGCTGCTGAACCGGATCGAGCGCCTGGAGGCGCGGCTCGCTGATGCCGCGCCGGGGGCGGACGGAGCGGCCACGAGCGGCGCGGCGTCCGGCGGCGAACCAGCGGCGGGCGATCCCGCGGAAGCGCCCGAGGAGGCGGAGCCACAGCCCCCTTTCCCGCCCGGACAGGAGCCTGACCGCGCCGCCGAGGTGACGGTCCAGGACGCGCGCGGGGCCGGTGATGTCGAGGGCTTGCGGGCCGTGTGGCCCGCTGTGCTCGAGACGCTGCGCGAGCGTTCGGGGTCGCTGAAGGCCGGGATCTTCGCCGAGGCGAGTCCCGTCGCGGTCAGCGACGGCGAGCTCGTCGTGACCTTTCCGCCCTCGGCGACCTTCAAGCGGCGCAAGGCTCAGGATCGCGAGTACTGCGAGGCGCTGGCCGACGCCGTGCGCGCGGTCACCGGAGCGCGCGTGAGCCTGCGCTGCGAGCTAGGCGACGAGGGGGCGACGCCCGCGCCGGACGGGCTCTCCGAGGAGGAGCTGGTGGCCCGCTTCGTGGCAGAGTTCGACGCCGAGGAGCTCCCCGCCGACAACCCCGAGGATTAGCGATATCGATGCCCCAGCCGCCCAACATGCAGCAGATGCTCAAGCAGGTCCAGAAGATGCAGGCCGACATGATGGCCGCGCAGGAGAAGCTCAAGGACGAGCGCGTCGAGGCGACCGCCGGTGGCGGGATGGTCAAGGTCGTGGTCTCGGGCGACCTCGAGCTCAAGGAGATCACGATCAACCCCGAGGCCATCGATCCCGAGGATCCCGAGCTGCTCCAGGACCTGATCCTCGCCGCCGTCAACGAGGGTCTGCGATCGGCCCAGGAGATGGCCGCGACCCGGCTCGGCGGCCTCACCGGCGGGATGGGCAACCTCGGGCTGCCCGGGCTCTAGCTTGTACGCCGCCCCCGTTCAGCGGCTCATCACGGAGCTCAGCAGGCTGCCCGGGATCGGCACGCGCACCGCCCAACGGCTGGCCTTCCACCTGCTGCGCGCCTCACCGGAGGAGGCGCTCGCGCTCGCTGACTCGATCCGCGAGGTCAAGGAGCGGATCGGGCTGTGCGAGCGCTGCTTCAACCTCGCCGAGGAGCGCCTGTGCCCGATCTGCCGCGACCCGCGCCGCGACTCCACGGTGGTGTGCGTCGTCGAGGAGCCCGGCGACGTGATCCCGATCGAGCGCACGCACGAGTTCCGCGGCGTCTATCACGTGCTCGGCGGCGCGCTCTCCCCCATCGACGGGGTCGACCCCGAGGACCTGCGCATCGAGCCGCTGCTGCGGCGCGTGGGCGACGAGGGCGTGACCGAGGTCGTGGTCGCCACCAACCCGACGACCACGGGCGAGGCGACCGCCCTGTACATCGCCGACGCACTGCGCGCGCGGGCGCCGGAGACCGCGGTCACGCGCCTGGCCTCGGGACTTCCGGTCGGCGCCGACCTCGAGTATGCGGACGAGGTCACGCTCGGCAAGGCGCTGGCCGGCCGGCGCGCGCTCTGACGCGCATCTCTATCCTGCCCCCGCCATGCGCCGCCTGCTTCCGCTGCTCGCCGTGCTCACCGCCCTCTCCGCGCTCGCTCAGGGGTGCGGCGGCGGGTCCTCGAAGAAGGACGGCGTCGCCTCGGGTCCGGTGTTCCTGGGCGTGAGCGTCAACCCGCAGCTCCTCAGTTACCCCAAGCTCGCCGAGAGCGAGTTCCCGCTGATGGTGCGCTCGGGCGTCACCACGATCCGGGTCGTGTTCCCGTGGAGCGCGCTGGAGCCGGTCAAGGGCCAGCCGGTCTTCGCCGTCACCGATCCGCTCGTGACGCGCGCGGCGCGAAGCGGCCTCGACGTGCTGCCGGTCGTCGTCGTCTCGCCCTCATGGGCCAAGAAGAACCCCTCCGATCCGGCCGGGCCGCCCAAGGACCCGGCCGACTACGCGCGCTTCCTGACCGCGCTGATCGGGCGCTATGGGCCGGAGGGATCGTTCTGGAAGGAGAACCCGGACGTCCCGAAGAAGCCGATCCGGGCCTGGCAGATCTGGAACGAGCCCTCGCACGACTTCTACTGGTCGACCCAGCCGTGGCCGGCCTCCTACGTACGGCTCCTGAAGGCGGCGCACGACGCGATCCAGGCCGCCGACCCCGGCGCCAAGACCGTGCTCGCCGGCTTCCCCGACCGCTCGTGGGACTCGCTGAGCGCGGTGATCAAGGCGGGCGGCGGCTCGGCCTTCGACATCGCCGCGACGCACCCTTACACGGCGAAGGTCTCGAACGTGCTGCGGATCGTCCGGCTCGACCGCGCCGCGCTGCGGGCCGGGGGCCAGGGGAGCAAGCCGCTGTGGCTGACCGAGATCGCGTACTCGTCCGGTCAGGGCAAGGTCCTGCCCAAGTACACGTTCGGCTTCGAGACCACCGAGCAGGGCCAGGCCCAGAGGCTTGGCCAGGTGCTGGCGCTGCTGAACTCGAACAAGACGGCGCTGGGCATCCAGCGCATGTACGTCGAGACCTGGTCGAGTGCGGATCGCAACCGGCAGTCGACCTGGGACTGGGCCGGGTTGCGCGAGATCCGCGGCTCGACCGTGAGGGCAAAGCCCGCGTTCGCCGCCTTCCAGGACTTCGGCTCGCAGCTGCGCAACGGCGGCTAGGGCGCGGCGGCGTGCCGCGAGGGCGCGCCGGGCCCCGGCCAACGGCGGGCGACGAGGGGAGGTGGCGAAAGCGCGATCCCATTCTGAGTCGACTTATGTACCTATACGGTCGATAACTCGACTCAGAACGCCCGCGCGCCCGGCCTTCGCCCGGCGCTCCTGGCTGCCTTCCGCTCGTCGACGCCGTTCGCTGGCTAACGCGCCGGCGCGATCCCGAAGCGTCGCTTGAGCGCGAGGATCCGGGCGACGGAGGCGTCGATGCGCTCGCGCGAGATGGCGCCTGAGCGCACCGCGGCGAGCACGGCCCGGTAGGCCGCGGTCTGGTCGTCGGCCGAGCCCGGGATCCAGAGCAGGTCTGCGCCCGCCTTCACCGCCTCCACGGCCGCCGTGGCGACGCTCGTGGCGGTGGTCGCGGTGGTGGCCACGAGGTCGCCGGTCATGACCACCCCGCCGAAGCGCAGGCGGCTGCGCAGCAGGCGCACGGCCGCGGGCAGCACGCTGGCCGGGGTGACCCCGTCGAAGGCCGCGTAGGTCGCGTTCGAGAGCACGATCACCGGCGCGCGGCCGGCCACCGCCCGGAACGGTCGCAGGTCGCGCTTGGAGAGCTCGTCGAGGCTGAGCCCCACCGGGGCGGGGCCGGCCGCCGGGTCCTGTGCGGCGCCGCCGGCGCCCGGGAAGCTGCCCACCGCGGGGATCACGCGCGCGAGCAGGTAGCCGTCCACGGCCGCCGAGACCGCGCGCGCCACGAAGCCGGCGTCGAGGCCGAAGGCGCGGGCGGTGTAGGGGCCGCCCTCGGCCGCGACGTCGGCGAGTGGCGCGAAGGTCATGCGGATCCCGAACTGGCGCAGGGCCCGCCCCGTCGCGCGCGCCTCGCTGCGCACGGCCGTGATGCCCTCGCGCGCCACCTCGGGCTGTGCGCGCGGGGGCAGGTCCAGGATCGCGCGCCGCGTGCCGCCCTCCTGGTCGGCCGCGACCAGCAGCGGTTCGTGACCGGCGCGCCGCGCCGTCTCCTGCAGCGAGGCGACGAGCTGGGAGAGGCCCGGCGTGACGTTCGAGCCCTCGATGACCACGCCGCCCAGGTCACGCTTGCGCAGCGTCTTGTAGATCGGCGCTCCGGGCCCGACGCCCGCGAAGCCGACCATGAAGAGCTGCGCGACCTTGCGGCGCAGCGGCAGGCGCTCGACGGTGAGCTGGAGGGGCTTCGGGGTCGCGGTGATGCGGGCCAGCGCGTCGAGCACGGTGGTCCGCTGGGCGGCGCCCGCCGGCGGCGAGTCGGGCCGCGAGTGCCGGTCGTGCAGATCCAGCGCGGCGACCGGCGCCGCAATCGCCGCGGCGGCGAGCAGGCACAGCACGACGATGACCCACGGACGCCGCGTCAGCGCCTCGCCGCGGTCGCGCCGCGCGCGCGTCAGGAAGGGGAGGGGCACTCGTTATCCTCGGCCGCCATGGCGCCGCTCGCGGTCGAGACCGTGGTCATGAAGTTCGGCGGGACCTCGGTGGCGGACGCCGAGCAGCTTCGCCGTGCCGCGCGGCGCATCGTCGCCCGCCGCGAGGGCGGCGCGCAGGTGATCGCCGTGCTCTCGGCCCGCGGCAAGACCACCGACCAGCTCATCGAGATGGCGCACGAGGTGTCGCCCACGCCCGCTGCGCGCGAGATGGACATGCTGCTGTCGACGGGCGAGCGGATCTCGTGCGCGCTGTGCGCGATGGCGATCAACGACCTCGGCCATCGGGCGCTGTCGCTGACCGGCTCGCAGGCCGGGATCGTGACTGACACCTCGCACACGAAGGCGCGCATTCTGGATGTGCGCGCGGATCGCATCAAGCAGGCGCTGCAGGAGGGCTCGATCGTTCTCGTGGCCGGCTTCCAGGGCGTCTCGACCGCGCGCGACGTGACAACGCTGGGCCGCGGCGGCTCGGACACCACCGCGGTCGCGCTCGCGGCGGCGGTCGGGGCCGAGGTGTGCGAGATCTACACCGACGTCGACGGAGTGTTCAGCGCCGATCCCAGGCTGGTGCCAGACGCGCGCAAGCTGCCGGTCGTCTCGTTCGAGGAGATGCTCGAGATGGCGGCCTCGGGCGCGGGCGTGCTGCAGCTGCGCGCGCTCGAGTACGCGCGCAACCACGGCGTGCGGATCCACTGCCGATCGAGCTTTCACGACGCCGCCGGTACGGTTGTGGTCGGAGAAGACGAGACCGTGGAGCAGCCGCTCATCACAGCCGTCACGCACTCGACCGACGAGGCACGGATCACGCTGCTGGGCGTGCCCGACGTGCCCGGGATCGCCGGGCGGATCTTCGGCGCGCTGGCCGAGGCGAACGTCAACGTCGACATGATCCTCCAGAACGAGCCGGAGTCCGAGGGTGCGCGTGCCGACATGTCCTTCACCGTGCCGCGCTCGGACCTCGTCACGGCGCGCGCCACGCTCGACCCGATCGTGGACGAGATGGGCATCGCCGAGACCGCCACCGACGTCGAGATGGGCAAGGTGTCGATCGTGGGCGCCGGGATGCGGTCGCACCCGGGCGTCGCCGCCAAGGTGTTCCGCACGCTCGGCGAGGAGGGGATAAACATCGAGATGATCTCCACCTCGACGATCAAGGTCTCGTGCGTGATCCGCGGCGAGCAGGTGCCGACCGCGGTGCGCGCGCTGCACGCGGCGTTCGAGCTCGGCGAGGGCGCCGTGCGCGAGGAGCATCCGTTCCGGGCCGGGGCGCGCGGATGAGCGGCTTGAGGGTCGCCGTGGTCGGCGCCACGGGCGCGGTGGGAACGACGATGCTCGCCGTGCTCGAGGAGCGCGGGTTCCCGTCGCGGGAGATCGTGCCCTTCGCCTCCGAGCGCTCCGAGGGCCGCGAGCTCGGCGGGCGCGCGGTGCGCGCGCTTCGCGCGGACGCGATCGACGGCTTCGACGTGGCGCTGTTCTCGGCCGGCTCGGCGATCTCGAGCGAGTGGGCGCCGCGGTTCGCGGCAGCCGGCGCTGTGGTCGTCGACAACTCCTCCCAGTGGCGTATGCAGGACGACGTTCCGCTGGTGGTGGCCGAGGTCAACCCCGAGGCGCTGGACGGGCACCGGGGCATCGTCGCCAATCCCAACTGCACGACGATGCAGATGGTCGTCGCGCTCAAGCCGCTGCACGACGCGGCGGGTATCGAGCGCCTGATCCTCTCCAGCTACCAGTCGGTGTCCGGCACCGGGGCGAAGGCGGTCGAGGAGCTGAAGGACCAGACGCACATGCTCCTGCACGAGATGGACCCGCCCGCGCCCTCGGTCTACCCGCACCAGATCGCCTTCAACGTGCTGCCGCACGTCGAGTCGTTCGTCGGCGACGACCCCTATACGACGGAGGAGCGCAAGGTCATTCGCGAGACCCGCAAGATCCTCGGCGAGCCCGAGCTCTCGATCAGCGCGACGTGCGCGCGCGTGCCGGTGCTCAACTGCCACTCGGAGTCGATCAATCTCGAGCTGCGCGAGGACCTCGAGCCCGACCGCGCGCGCGAGCTGCTCGCCCGGGCCCCCGGCGTCGTAGTCGTCGACGACCCCGGCAGCGGCCTCTATCCGCTCGCCTGGGACGCGTCCGGGCGTGACGAGGTCTTCGTCGGCCGCGTGCGCCGCGACCCCAGCCGCCCGCGCACTCTCAACCTGTGGGTCGTGGCCGACAACCTGCGCAAGGGAGCGGCGACCAACGCCGTGCAGGTGGCCGAGCTGCTGCACGCGCGCGGGCTCGTGGGCGCGGCCGCAACGGGGTAGCCCACCGTGATGATCCGCCGCGTCCTGCCCGCCGTGCTCGCCGGCTCCGCGCTGGTGCTGGCCGCCTGCGGCGGCGTCGACGACGGCAAGCTCGAGAGCCAGATCAAGAAGCAGGTCCGGCAGAACGGCGGCAAGGTGGAGTCGGTCGACTGCCCGTCCGGCAAGGAGGTCAAGACCGGGACGACCTTCGTCTGCACGCTCAAGACGCCCGCGGGCCGCAGCTTCCCGATCCGGGTGAGGATCACCAGCGAGAAGGACGGCGGCCGAGCCGAGTACCTGATCCCGCCCGACGTGCTGACCGGCCGCTGACGTCAGCCGCCGCCGCGCAGCACGAAGCCGCGCTCGGCCAGGGTCTGGAGCGCGTCCTCGAAGGCCGCGAAGTCGCCTGCCAGCAGGTGGTCGAGCGGCCGGCCGGCGGGGCCGGGCGCGCGCACCCAGCGCGCCAGCACGGGAGCGCCGGCGCGGTCGCGCGCCTCGGCCAGCAGGTCGAGCAGGATCGGCAGCTCGGGCCGGTGGTCGACCTGGCCCGAGAGCAGGGCGAGCGCGTCGACGCCGAGGATCGCGCACAGCTCGTCCTCGGTCAGCCCGAGCAGCGTCATGAGCTCGGCCGCCCGGTCCGAGCCGGACGCAGCGCTCATGCTCGCCACCGCCCGCCGCGAGCGGTCACGACGGGCCTACTCCGGGTCGGGCCGCTCCTCGCCCGGCCAGGTGCCGGTGAGGCGCTCCCACGCGATCGCCCCCCAGCGGTCGATCGACACGCGGACCAGGCGGAAGATGACGCCCTGGACGGCGGCGGCGAACAACAACTTGCGCCACTCGACCTCGCGCGTGGTCGGCTCGGGCGGCTCCTCCTCGTCGAACAGCCCCCACACCTTGCCGAACAGCAGCCTCCCCAACGAGGCGGCGGCCAGCCCCAGCCCGATGCCCAGCGGCTTGTAGATCAGACCCATCCGCGACAATCTACCCCCAAGTACATCTTCGATAGCGCCAACGATGAGGGATCCGTCGTGAGCAGCCCCGAGGAACGCGAGCACAGCGGCGAGCGCGCCGACGACCTCCTGCGGCGCGCGCTCCTCGACGAGGACCACTCGGCCGCCGTGGCGCTGCGCGTGAGCGGTCTTCCCCTGTCCGAGACCGTGACGGTGATCTTCCACGGCCGCCGCGACCTGGGGACGATCCAGACCTACGTCGCGCCGGGCGGGCACGGGGCCGGCGACGCCGTGGCCGGGGACGAGCTGTTGCGCGTGCCCTGCGACCTCGACCTCGCGCAGGCCGACGACCGAGAGCAGGCCGAGCGCCTGTACGCGGAGCAGGTCGGGGCGATGCGCGACGCGCTCGTCGGCGCGGACACGGTGCTGGACATCTGGCGCGAGCCGCTCGACGAGCTCGTGGGCGGGGGCGTGGCCGTCGACCGCTCGACCGTCCTCGACGTGCGCCTGCCCGCGCACCGCCTGCTGCCGACGACGCTGGTCGCCCCCGAGCGCCGGCTGCTCGTCACCGCGGTGTGCGAGGCGCGTACCCTGGCCGCCGGCCGGCCCCCGCTCGGGATCGCCTGCGCCCAGCAGGACGTCGCGCGCGTCTACTCGGTGCGCGACGACCCCGAGCGCTGCCTGGACGACTTCATGGGCGCCGCGGCTCGTCACGCACGCGAGCTGGCCGAGCGACTGGAGCAGCAGGAGGTCTCGGTCGAGCGCTTCCTGGAGCTCAACGGCGGCGAGGAGCCGGACCCGCGGTGACGCGCGCGGCTCCCGACGCGCCGCCCGGAGGTCCGGCGGCCCGCTCGCGGCGCCCGCTGGCGCTCGCGATCGCGGGCGGCGTGATCGTCTTCCTGCTCCTGAGCTTCCTCATCGCGCGCGTGCTTAGCGCGGGCTCGGACGAGCGCAGCGCCGCGATCGCGGTCGTGAAGGCGCAGGCGCGCGGCGACGCCGGGGCGGTGCTGGGGCTGCTCGACGGCTGCCGGCCGCGACCCGGGTGCGCGGCGCGCGTGCGCGCGATGGTGGCCCGCGAGCGCCGGCCGGGGCGCTTCGACGTGCTGAACGTGCGCAGCCCCTCGTTCGCGCTCGGGGCACGGACTGGCACCACGCGAGTGGCCTGGCGCGCGAACGGCGGCCTTCCGGTGGTCCAGTGCGTGACCGCGCGGCGCACCGGCAACCCGCTGGCCGGCTACGAGATCCGCGTGCTCTCGCTGAGCGCTCCGATCGGGCGCGAGGCGCATTGTTGAGCGTCCCGGCCACGGGGGCGCCTCTGGCCGCGCCGCACGCTAGCCTGACCCGCCGTCACCGGGGCAACACTGGCGCCGGTTCCGTGTTGTCCCTACTTGACATGCGCCGCATCTCCGTCCCCGCCACGCTCGCCGCGGTCGCCGTGCTTTTGGCCGGCCCCGCCGCGGCCGCCCCCGCGCAGGTGCCCTATCCGGCCGAGACACCGACCGCGAAGCCGCTCTATCAGAACGGCAACAAGGGCCGCGTCCTGCTCGGTGGGAAATGGCTGTTCCGGATGGACAGCAAGGACGAGGGGGTCGGCAAGAAGTTCTTCAGCAGGCGCTCGACCAAGGGCTGGACCCAGGTCGGCGTCCCCTACGACTGGACCGCGGGGCGCACCGACCCGGCCAGCGACGCGGGCGACGTCGCCTGGTACCGCAAGGACTTCAAGGTGCCCGGGAACCGCACCGACCGGACCTGGATCGTTCGCTTCGAGTCGGTCAACTACCGGGCCACGGTCTACCTCAACGGGCGCTTCCTGGGCGAGCACAGCGGCGGCTACCTGCCCTTCGAGCTGGCCCTCCGGGGCCTCAAGAAGGGCGTCAACCGGCTTGTGGTGCGCACCGACTCGCGGCGCCTGGAGAGCGACATCCCGCCGGGCGGGTTGGACTCCACCGGCTTGCCCCGAGGCGGTTGGTGGAATCCGGGGGGCATGAACCGCGAGGTCTACCTGCGCCGCGTCGACGACGTCGACATGTCGCAGGTGCGGGTGACGCCGACGCTGCCCGAGCTCGGCGGGCCGGCCCGCGTGCGCTTCGAGGTGACGCTGCACGACTACGCCGGCGACTCGCAGACCGTGCGCCTGAAGGGGCGCTTCGGCACCGTGCCCGTCAAGTTCAGGTCCACGCGCGTGCCCAGCGGGGCCGATCGGGTGGTGGTCAAGACGATCTCGGTCCCCGACCCGACGCTGTGGTCCCCCGACCAGCCCAACCTCTACCGGGTCAGCGTCAGCGGGACGGCGAACGGCAATCGCATGCAGGGCTACGCGCTGCGCAGCGGGATCCGCAAGATCGAGGTGACGCCCGACGGCCGCCTCGCGCTCAACGGCAGGATCATGAACGTGCGCGGCTTCGGGATGCACGAGGACAACATCCTCACCGGCACGGCGGTGACCAACGCGATCCGCGACCAGTACATCGCGTGGACCAAGGACCTGGGAGCCACGATCCTGCGCTCCCACACCCCATGGAGCCCGTACCTGGAGGAGCAGGCGGACCGCCAGGGGATCCTGCTGTGGTCGGAGATCCCGGCGTGGTCGGTGCCCTCCGAGATGCTCGGTCGCAGCGCGGTGCGTGCGACTGCGCTCGACCAGCTGCGCCAGAACATCCTCGCCAACTCGAACCACCCCTCGATCATCACCTGGTCGGTGGCCAACGAGCTCGCCTCGCGGCCGGGCGAGGCCGAGAGCCGCTGGTACGCGGATGCCGCGCGCACCGCCAAGGAGCTCGACCCGACGCGCCCGGTGAGCGCCGCGCTGATCGGCTACCCGACGGGCGAGTGTTTCTCGGCCTACGCGCCGCTCGACCTGCTGGGCATCAACACCTACTTCGGCTGGTATCCGGCGCCGGTGGGCCAGACCGCCGACCGCATGCTGCTCTCCGGCTACCTCGACGCGATGCGCGCCTGCTACCCCAAGAAGGCCGAGATGGTCACCGAGTACGGCGCCGAGGGCAACCGCAACGGCCCGCCCGAGGAGAAGGGGACCTACCAGTTCCAGGACGAGTACACGCGCTTCACGCTCGGCGTGTTCGCGACGAAGCCGTGGCTGGCCGGGGCGGTCTACTGGACGCTCCAGGAGTTCCGCGTGCGCCCGGGATACACGGGCAACAACCCGCGCGGCGAGCCGCCCTGGCACCAGAACGGGCCGCTCGACCGGTACGGCAACAAGCGCCCGATCTACGGGCTCCTGCAGTCCTCCTACCGCGCCACGCGCCAGTTCGGCGACCCGACCGTCGGGCTGCCGGTGCGCGCCGCCCGCTAGTGGCGTGAGTCGGAAGTTCGGGCGCAGGATGCGGGATGCATCGTCGTCCGTGGGTGTGGGCGGCGACGAAGCCTGTGCCGGTGGCACAGGCGAGGAAACGGCCGCGCGCACGGGCGGCGAGGCGCCCGCAGGCTGCCCGCGAACTGACGACTCACGACACTAGGGCTCGGCCGGGATCCGCGGCCGGGGCGCCGGCTCGCGCGGCGCGCGCCGGGGCGGGCGCGGATGCATGTCGGCCAGGCGCTCGTGGCCGCGCAGGCGTACGGCGGCCTGGACCGCGTCGGGTAGCGGCAGCCCGCCGCCGTGGGGGCCCTCGGGTCGCGGGCGCGCCGGGCGGTCGTTTCCGCCGCCGCCGTCGTCCTCGTCGTCGGACGACCAGCTCGAGGCGTTGTCGGTCCGGATCAGGAGCGCGAACAGCAGCGCGGCGAAGGCGAACCCGAGGATGTGGAGGCCCGCCAGCAGAACCACCAGCTCCGCGTCCGGCGTCACGTGTCCAGGGTACCGCGCACCGGTGCCCGCTCGCTACCCTTCGCGCTCGCCATGGCCCGATCCCAAGCCACCCGCCTCGACGCCGAGCGCCGCGAGACCTCCAACTCGCGCGCCACCCGCCGCCTGCGGCGGGAGGGCTACGTGCCCGGCGTGGTCTACGGCGGCGAGGGCGACTCGGTCCCGTTCCGCGTCGAAGCGCGCCGGCTGCGGCTCGCGCTGGGGCAGGGGGGTGCGGTGCTCGACCTCAGCCTCGACGGCGAGGACAGCACGCCGGTGGTGGTGAAGGACGAGCAGCGCGATCCGGTCCGCGGCCGGCTCGTGCACCTCGATCTGCTGCGCGTGCGGCTCGATCAGGCGATCCAGGCGACGGTCAGCCTGGAGCTCGTCGGCGCCGAGGAGGCGCCCGGGGTCAGCGAGGGCGGAGTGCTCGAGCACGTGACCCGCGAGGTCACGGTCGAGGCGCTCCCGACCGAGATCCCCGACGCGATCACGCACGACGTCTCGGCCATGAACATCAACGACACCGTGGTCCTCGCGGCCGTGACCGCGCCGGCAGGCGTAACGCTGCTCGACGACCTCGAGGAGACGGTCGTCGCGACGCTCACCCCGCCGCGCCTCGAGATCGAGGAGGAGGAAGAGGTCGAGGAGGAGACCGAGCTCGTCGGCGAGGAGGGCGAGGAGGCGGCCGCGGCGGAGGCCGAGGGCGCCACCGCCGACGAGGCGTCCAAGGAGGGCGAGGCCGAGGGCGGCGAGTAGCCGCCGGCCGAAGCCCGCGCCGCTCGCCGCGCGGGGCCCCTTCTCAGGCGCGACCTCGCCGAAGGCGGCCCCGCCAGGCGCGCTCCGAATGCCCCTCCTCCGCCCGCGCGTCGACTGGCTGATCGTCGGCCTGGGCAACCCCGGCTCGCGCTATGCGGGCACGCGCCACAACGTGGGGTTCGAGGTCGTCAGCGAGCTGGCCGCGCGCTGGGACCTCCCTCGCGCGAAGGGCAAGTACGGCGCGCTGCTCACCGAGGGGCGCACGGGGCCGGGCGGCCCGCGCGTGGCGGTGCTGCTGCCCCAGACCTTCATGAACGAGGCCGGGCGCTCGGTCGGGCCGGCGCGCGGCGCCTACCGCGTCGAGCTCGATCGCCTGCTGGTCGTCCACGACGAGATCGACCTGCCCTTCGGCGAGGTTCGCACGCGCGTCGGCGGCGGGCTGGCCGGTCACAACGGACTCAAGTCCGTCGCCGAGGGCGTCGGGGGGCGCGACTTCGCCCGCGTGCGGGCCGGCGTGGGGCGCCCGGACTCGACCGATCCCGACCTCGTGGCCGCCTACGTGCTCGCGCGGTTCGACGAGCCCGCCGGCGAGGTGCGCGAGCTCGTCACTCGCGCGCGCGAGGCCGCCGAGACGGTGGTGCTCGGCGGGGCGTCGCCCTAGCCAAGCGGCGTCAGGAGGGACAGAGCGCCAGCACGATCAGGCCGCGGCGCCGCGGCCTGAAGAGCAGGCGCGCGCGGTCGAGCCTGGCGTCGACCGCGGAGGTGTAGTCGCCGCCGATGCGCACGCGGAAGGGAAGCGAGGAGATGATGGTCTGGTCGTCGTTGCGCAGGCTGGTCGGGGTCACCTGCGCGGGGCCTGCGCTCGTGCGCAGGAAGATCGACTGCTCGATGCGGTCGCCGGACCGGGCCGGGATGCCCATGCGCACGCACTGGCCGTCGGGCTTGAAGCTGAAGCGCACTCCGCGGCGCAGCACGCGCCCGCCGCGGGTCCGGAAGCCGCCGGCGATCCTCACCGTCCCGTCGCGTGCCACGCGGATGCGCTCGCCGAAGGGAAGCCCGGTCCCGCGGCGCAGGAGCAGCGGGCCTGCGCTGTCGGGGCGACCGATGCGCTTGGGGCGGATGCGCAGCACGTCCTGCCAGCGACCCTCGCGCAGGCCCTTGAACGCGATCAGTCCGAAGTCGTAGCGGAAGTCCTCGGAGCGGTCGACGCTCTTTGTCTTGCGCACCGCCATCCACACCGGCCCCTTGCGGACGACCGCGAAGCGCGCCTCGGTGGCGCCGACCAGAGCGCGCAGCGGGCGGTCGGCGGCCAACCCGCCGACGCTGCGACGGCCGCGCGCCATCTCGTCCAGCGCCCAGTCGGTCAGCACCAGCGTCAGCCCCGAGAAGGCCGGCACCGGCGAGCCGTCGACGCCGGCGCGGCCATGGCGGCCCTCGCGCAGCGCCGGCACGATGTAGAGGCCCCTCGGGCCCACGCCGTAGTCGTCGCGCAGGCGCGCGAGCGAGCGGTCGGCAAGAGCGTGGAAGCGGAGGTCCCAGGCCGCGCTCGAGCCCCTGGCGCGCGCGGCCGCCTCGCTCCCGGCGGCGGCCCCGGCCAGCGCCCAGCCCTCCTCCTGCGAGCGCCCGAAGTAGCCCCCGTCGCCGTCGGGGCCGGCGAGCACCCACGACGCGCGCGCGACCTGCTGGAGCACGGTGCGGGCCCGGCGCGTGGCCGCGCCGCGCAGCAGCTCGAGCGCGCGCGCGTACATGGCGAGCGAGAGCCCCTGGTAGGCGAGCGGCGAGTCCGGGCGGTCGGAGAACAGGAACGTCTGCGCGCCGGCCGCGCGCCCGCGGCCCTTGGCGGCGAGCCGCGGAATCGTCTTGAGCAGCAGGCGCAGCGTGCCGTCGCGCGCGCGGCCGCGCGCGCCGCCCAGCGCGGCCAGCGGCTGGTCGGAGCTCAGGCCGGTGCGAAACAGCTCTAGAATCCCCACCGCCTCGACGACGTAGTGGTTGCCGTAGCGGGGGTTGTTCGGCTGGTAGTAGAAGAGCGAGACCGGGGTCACGCCGCGCAGGAATGCCTGCCAGCGCGCCCGCACGCGGCGGAACGTCCGGTTTCGCCTCAGACGGCGCTGGGCGAGGTTGTAGGCGCTGGCCACGGAGAAGTTCTCGAACACGCTCTCTCGCGCGCGTCCCGCGCGGCGCACCGCGGTGGTCACGCCGCGCAGCCCCGATCGGATCAGGCGCGAGTCGCGCTCGCGCAGCCCCTCCTCGAGCAGCGCATAGCCCAGCAGCGCCTCGGCGTAGCGCGAGTTGCCGCCGATCCAGTTGGGGTAGATGCCGTTGCGACGCTGGAGCGAGGGCCAGGGGGAGGCCATCCGCGCCGCGAGCTCGCTCCACTCGCTCGGCACCTTCACGCGCGCCTGCGCCGGGTGCGGGACTGCGAGCCCGACGACCAGGACGAGCAGCGCGGCGGCGGCGACGCGCGCGCCGCGCACCGCCGCTACGGCCGGCAGATCGTCACCCTCATGGTCTGGGCCTGCGGGGCGGCGAGCAGCGCCCGCGCCCTGACCAGCACCGGGTCGACGGCCGAGCTGTAGGCGCCGTCGAGGCGCACGCGGACGGGGGTGTTGAAGCGGATCCTCGCGTCGGCGTCGGCCAGCGTCGAGCGGCCGAGCGTACGCGGCCGTGATGCACGCCGCATGAAGAACGAGTAGTCGAAGCGGTCGCCGGCCTGCGCCGGCCAGCTGACGCGCACCCCGCAGCGGGTGGGCCGGAAGTTGAAGACCACGCCACTGCGAACGATCGCACCCGCTGCGGACGTCCAGCCGCCGACGACGTCGACCGAGCCTCGAGCGCCATAGCTGAGCACGTTCCCGTAGGGCAGCGCGCGTCCCTGGGCGGTGATCAGCGACGGCCCGGCGCTGTCGGCACCGTTGAGGCGCCGCGGGCGCAGGCGCAGGACGTCGCGCCAGCCTCCGGCGCTGCGCACCTTGAGCGCGATCAGCCCGAAGTCGTAGCGCAGGTCATAGCCGCGGCGTAGCGAGCGCGACCGGCGCACCGCGAACCACACGGGCCCGCGCCGCACGACGACGAAGCGGCTCTCGCCCTGCGAGAGCGCTGTCGCTCCGTCGCCGTCCGCGCCGATGCGCCCACGTCGCGTGCGACGCGGGAGGTCCTGGAGCGCCCAGTTGAGGTTCATGAGCGTGATCCCGGCGAACGAGGGCGCGCCGGCGTTGATGTCGAGGCCGCGGGAACCGCGCTTCATGTCGGTGCGCAGCGCGGGGACGATGTACATCCCTTCCGGCCCGACCCCGTAGGCGGCGCTGAGGCGCTTGAGGGCGCGGTCGGCCAGCGCCCGGTAGGCGCGGTCGTCGGCCCTTCCCGAGCCGGCCACCCGCGCCGCCGTCGCCGCACCGTTCGCGGTCGCGGCGAGCGCCCAGCCCTCCTCCTGCGAGCGGCCGAAGTAGGCGAGGTCGCCGTCGGGCGCCGTGAGGTCGAGCGATGCGTTGACGGCGCTGCGCAGCGCCATGCGCGCGCCCGGCGAGTCATAGGGCCCCATCTCGCGCAGCGCGCGCGCGTAGAAGCCGACCGAGAAGCCCTGGTAGGCGAGCGGATTGTCGGGCGGGTCCGACAGGATGAGCGTCGGCTGGCCGCCGACCTCCACGCGCTCGCGTTCGGCGAAGCCGGGGATCTGGTCGTTGAGCAGGCGATAGGTGACCGCGGTGGCGAGCGTGCGCTTGCCGCCGAGCGTCGCGCCCGGCCGGCTCGACCGCAGCCCGGTCTTGAGCAGCTCGAACACGCCGATCGCCTCGACGAGGAAGTGGTTGGAGTAGCGGCGCGTGAGCGGCCTGCGGTAAGGAGTCGATATGGGCCGGATCCTGCGTAGGAAGGCCTCCCATGACCGGCGGGTGAGCCGGAACAGCGGGTGGTCGGGGATCCTTCGCCGGGCGAGGTTGTAGGCGGCCGCCATCGCCATGTCCTCGAACACGCTCGCGCGATGATGCTCCTGGCGCGGACGGTTGGCCACGTAGGCGATCGCCTTCAGGCCGGCATCGAGGAGCCGGTTGTCGCCCTCGCGGATCCCGGTCTGCAGCAGCGCGTAGCCGAGCACGGACTCGCCGTAGCGGGTGTCGGGGAGGCCGGGGATGTAGCGGTCGGTGTAGTCCGGGAAGCGCCCGTCGGGGCGCTGCAGGCGCACCCACGGCGCGGCCATGCGGCGCGCGAGCTCGCGCCAGCGCAGCTCGATGCGCCGGCGCTCGGGAGCGGGCTTGGCGTCGTAGGCCGGCGACGGCCGGGCCGCGTGCTCCTTGCCTCCGCCCTTGCCCACCAGCACCACCACGGCCAGCAGGACGCCGGCCGCGACCGTGAGCGCCGCGACCACGGCCAGGAGACCCGCGAGACGCCGTCGCAGCGCCGTGCGGCGCTGCGCCGACCGGCCTCCCTGTAGGAGCGAGGGCACCGCGGCAGGGTAGGGGATGGGGAGGCTTCCTAGACTCGCTTCCCGGCATGCTGCGCACGCTCCTCACCTGCCTCGAAGACGATCCCGACGCCGCCGCGCTGGCGCGCGACGGCGGGCGCGCGTTCGTGTCCCAGTCGCTGCGTGCCTGGCTGATCGCAGCCGTGCTGGAGGCGCGTGCGAGCGGTCCCGCGCTCGTGGTCGCGGGCGACGACCGCGGCGCGCGCGACCTCGCCGCCGACCTGCGCGCCTGGCTGGCCCCCAGACCGGTCCTCTACTACCCGTCGCGCGGGGTCACCTACGAGTCCCACCTCGCGCCGCCGCCGCATCTCGTGGGACTGCGGATCGCAGCGCTGGACGCGTTGACGGCGAGCGCGGGGGAGCGGGGGGAGGAAGAGCCGCCCGTGGTCGTGGTGTCGGCCGTGGCGCTGGCCGAGAAGGTGCCCGACCCCGAGCTGCGCCCGCACGGCCTCGCGCTGCAGGTGGGCGAGCTCGTCGACCTCGACGAGCTCGCCGCCGAGCTCGTGGCGGCCGGCTACGAGCGCGTCGACCAGGTCGAGGATCGCGGGCAGTTCGCGGTCCGGGGAGGTCTGCTCGACCTCTTCGGGGCGACCGAGGACCGCGCCGTGCGCGTGGACCTGTTCGGCGACGAGGTCGAGTCGCTGCGCTGGTTCTCGACGTATACCCAGCGCTCGCTGGGTGAGGCGCAGCGCGTCGAGATCGCGCCGGCGGCCGAACTGCGGCCCGACGAGCGCGAGCTGGCGGAGATCGCGGCCCTCGAGGCGCCGGAGGAGCGGCCTGACATCGCCGAGCTGCTGCCGGTGGAGCGCTTCCACGCCTTCCTCGACCTCGCCCCGGCCGGCGCGGACGTGGTGATCGCCGCGGAGGAGGACATCGACCCCTCGCTCGCCGACCTGTGGCAGGACGTCACGGCCGCGATGCACGACACCGACGCGCACCACCTCTACGTGCCGCCCGAGGAGGTTCTCGGACAGCTCGAGCGGCGCGCCGCGGTCAGGCTCTCCTCGATCGAGGGCGACCAGCCGATTCAGGTCCGCGGGCAGGCCGCCGACACGCCCGCGCGCTCGCTGCGCGAGGCCGAGCCCGAGCTCGAGAAGCTCGTGCGCTCGGGCTACCGCACGCTCGTCACCTGGCCGCGGCGCGGAACGGGCGAGCGGGCCGCCTACAACCTGGCCCGCCTGCACCCGAGCTGGAACGGCGGAAGCCCTCGCGGCGTGGACGGGGCCGGCGACCTGCGCTTCGCCGAGGCGGCGCTGCGCGACGGCTTCATCGCGCCGACGCTGCGGCTGGCGGTCATCCCCGAGCATCGCCTGATCCGCCGCCGCCGCGCGCCGGCGCAGCCCGGCGTAGGCGGCGCGCGCGGCGCGCTGCGCTCCTTCGCCGACCTGCGCACAGGCGACATCGTCGTGCACGAGGATCACGGCATCGCGCGCTTCGCCGGCTTCGACACCAAGGCGGTGGCCGGCGTCACGCGCGACTACCTGTACCTCGAATACGCGGGCGACGATCGCGTGTTCGTCCCCTCCGACCAGCTCGCGAAGCTCAGCCGCTATGTCGGGGCGGGGGCCGATCATCCGCCGCTGTCGAAGCTCGGCGGCGCGGCCTGGGACCGCCTCAAGGCGCGTGCACGGCGCGCGGCCCAGGAGCTTGCGGGCGAGCTGCTCAACCTCTACGCCGAGCGCAAGCGCCGGCCGGGCTTCTCGTTCCCCGAGGACTCCGACTGGGAGCGCGAGTTCGAGGCGGCCTTCCCGTTCACCGAGACGCCCGACCAGCGCGACGCGATCGAAGCCGTCAAGGGCGACCTGGAGGCCGCGCGCCCGATGGACCGGCTGATCTGCGGCGACGTCGGCTACGGGAAGACCGAGGTGGCGCTGCGGGCGGCGTTCAAGGTCGCCGAATCCGGCAAGCAGGTGCTGGTGCTGGTGCCGACGACGATCCTCGCCCAGCAGCACTACGGCACCTTCGCGGAGCGGCTGGAGCCCTACCCGATCACCGTCGAGCAGGTGTCGCGCTTCCGGCCCGCGGCCGAGCAGCGAGCGGTCGTGAACGCCTTCTCCGAGGGGCGGGTCGACGTCCTCATCGGCACCCACCGCCTGCTCTCGCGCGACGTCCGGGCGAAGGACCTGGGGCTGATCGTCGTCGACGAGGAGCAGCGCTTCGGGGTCAAGCAGAAGGAGCTGCTGCGCCAGCTGCGCGTGAAGGTCGATGTGATCTCGATGAGCGCCACGCCGATCCCCCGAACGCTGCAGATGTCGCTCGCCGGGCTGCGCGACATCTCGGTGATCGAGACGCCGCCCGAGGGCCGGCAGCCGGTGCGCACCTACGTCGGCGAGTACGACGAGCAGCTCGTGCGCAACGCGCTCGAGCGCGAGCACGCGCGCGGCGGCCAGTCCTTCTTCCTCCACAACCGCGTCGAGACCATCGACGAGACCGCCGAGCGCCTGCGCGCGCTGTGCCCGGGGCTGCGCTTCGAGGTCGCCCACGGACAGCTCGACGAGCGCACGCTCGAGCGGCGGATGATCGGCTTCCTGCGCGGCGAGGCCGACGTGCTCGTTTGCACGAGCATCATCGAGTCGGGCATCGACATCGCCACCGCCAACACGCTGATCGTCGAGGGCGCCGACCGCTTCGGGCTGGCCCAGCTCTACCAGATCCGCGGGCGCGTCGGCCGCAGCCGCGAGCGCGCCTACGCCTACCTGCTCTACGACGCCGCGGCCGCCCTGACCCCGGAGGCGGCGCAGCGGCTGGCCGCGCTGTCGGACTACACCGAGCTCGGCGCGGGGGTGAAGATCGCGATGCGCGACCTCGAGATCCGCGGCGCCGGCAACCTGCTGGGCGACGAGCAATCGGGGCACGTCGCCGCGCTCGGGTTCGAGCTCTACATGCAGATGCTCGACGAGGCCGTGCGCGCGAGGACGGCCGCGGACGGCGAAGGCGCGGGCGCCGCCGAGGAGCCCGAGCCCGTGCGCCTGGACGTCAACGTCGACGCCTACGTGCCGGCCGACTACGTGCCCTACGAGCAGGCCAAGATCGACGTCCACCGTCGCGTCGCCGGCGCCCGCGAGGTGGCTGAGCTCGCCGTCCTCGCCGAGGAGCTCGAGGATCGCTTCGGGCCGCTGCCCACCCCGCTGCGCAACCTCATCGACCTGCAGCGGGCGCGGATCAAGCTCGGGGAGGCCGGGGCGCGCGTGGTGAGCTTCCGCGGCGACCGCTTCGCCGTCACGCCGATCGAGCTCGACTCCACGCGCGCGCGGCGCCTGCGCGAGGAGCTGCCGGGATCGCTGTACGAATCGGGCCGCTCGCAGTTCTCGCTGCGAGTGCCCGCCGACCCCGAGCAGCGCTTCCCGACGGTCGTGCGCGCGGCGGACGCGCTGCTCGAAGCGGTGCGCGAGGCGGCGTAAGCGGGCGCGACCTGGACGCGGACCTTCCGCGGCCGCTCTGCCGCGGCCCGAGGGGGACCCTGCCGGGGGCCGCTCGGATGCGCCCCCGCCGAGTCGTCTCAGCCGATCCTCAGGTATTAACCGAGCTTTAGAGGGCCTTCGCTACCATCCTGCGCTCCGTGAAGTCCTTGGTTCGGTTCGTTCTGGCGCTCGGCGCCTTTTTTGTGGCCGCCGGCGCCCTGGCCGCGTGCGGCGGCATTCCCGGCAACTCGGTTGCCAAGGTCGACGACACGACGATCAAGAAGGCGACCTTCGACCACTGGATGGTGGTCGCGGCCAAGTCCTCGCAGCAGCCCGGCGCGGCCGCTCCGGCTGCGGTGCCCGATCCGCCCAACTACACCAAGTGCGTGGCCGCGGCGCGCAAGGCACTGCCCGCGCCGCCCAAGGGCCAGAAGGCGCCGACCGACGCCCAGCTGCGCACCCAGTGCAAGCAGCAGTACGCGGGCCTGCGCGACCAGGTCATGCAGTTCCTGATCAACGCCGAGTGGCTGCGCGGCGAGGCCAAGGACCAGGGCGTCAAGGTCTCGCAGGCCGAGATCACCAGGTCCTACAACCAGCAGAAGGCGCAGCAGTTCCCCAAGCCCGCCGCCTTCGCCGCGTTCCTCAAGCAGACCGGGATGACGGTCCCCGACCTGCGCCTGAACGTCGAGGTCTCGCTGCTCTCGACCAAGATCCGCAACAAGATCACCAAGGGCAAGGGCACGATCACGCCGGCGCAGATCGCGGCCTACTACAACAAGAACAAGTCGCAGTTCGCCCAGCCCGAGACGCGCCAGATCGATCTGCTGCTGACCAAGACGCAGCCCAACGCCAAGAAGGCGCTCGCCGCGCTGAAGAGGGGAGACGACTTCAAGGCGGTCACCAAGCAGTACTCGGTGGACCCGGCGACCAAGCGCCAGGGCGGCGCGCTGACCGTGACCAAGGGCCAGCAGGACCCGTCGTTCGACAAGGCCGTCTTCGGAGCGCCCAAGGGCAAGCTCATCGGCCCGGTCAAGACGCAGTTCGGCTACCTCGTCTTCCAGGTCAACAAGATCACGCCGGCCAAGCAGCAGACGCTCGCGCAGGCGACCCCGCAGATCCGCCAGCAGCTCTCCACCGGCGGGCAGCGCAAGGCGCTCCAGTCCTTCGTCAAGGACTTCGAGAAGAAGTGGAAGGGCAAGACCGAGTGCCGCAAGGGCTACATCGTCCAGGTGTGCAAGAACGCTCCGAAGCCCAAGGCGACGACCACCGCGCCCCCCGGTGCGGTGACGCAGCCCCAGCAGGGCGCGCCGACGTCCGGCCAGACGGCGCCGGCGCCCACGCCCACCACGCAGACCACGCCCAAGTAGAGGCGCGCGGCGCGTGAGCGCGCCCGAGCGCACCGCGGAGGCCGTCGCGCGGCTCGACGAGCTCACGCGCCGGCTGCGGCGCGAGTGCCCCTGGGACCGCGAGCAGGACGAGCGCTCGATCGTCCCCCACACGGTCGAGGAGGCCTACGAGCTCGCCGACGCCGCTCGGCACGGAGACGACGCCAAGCTGCTCGACGAGCTGGGCGACGTCCTCTTCCAGGTCCACTTCCTCTCGCTGCTCTTGGAGGAGCGCGGCGCGGGCGACCTCGCCGAGGTCGCCGACCACTGCCGGGCCAAGCTGATCCGCCGCCATCCGCACGTGTTCGGCCGCTCGTCGCACTCGCGCTCGGAGTCCATCGGCGCCGGGGAGGTGCTGGCGAACTGGGATCGCATCAAGACCGGCGAGGAGGGCCGCGAGCCCGGCATCTTCGGCGACGTCCCCGAGAACCTCCCGGGCCCGCTCTACGCCCGCAAGGTCCAGCGCCGGGCGGCGTCCAGCGGCTTCGACTGGCCCGACGTCGAGGGCCCGCTGGCGAGCGTACGCGAGGAGGCGGAGGAGGTCGCGAAAGCGGCCGCCCCCGCCCGCTCGGCCCCCGACTCCTCGGCCCCCGACTCCCGCGCGGCCGAGGCTGCGCGCTTCCACGAGGTCGGCGACCTCCTCTTCGCCGGCGTGTCCGTCGCGCGCAAGCTTCGCGTCGACCCCGAGCTCGCCTTGCGGGCGGCCGCCGATCGCTTTCGCGAAAGAGTTCGGCGGGCGGAGGCGCTTGCCGCGGAACAGGGCGAAGATTGGAGCGAGCTGACGGTCGAGCGCCAGATCGAGTTGTATTCCGCTTCCTCATGAGCGCCATACAACGGGTCCACGCGCGCCAGATCCTCGACAGCCGGGGCAATCCCACGGTCGAGGCCGACATCGCCCTGCGCTCGGGCGCGTGGGGGCGGGCCGCCGTGCCGTCGGGCGCCTCCACGGGCGAGTTCGAGGCGACCGAGCTGCGCGACGGCGGCGAGGCCTGGATGGGTAAGGGAGTCGGGCGCGCCGTCGCCAACGTCAACACGGAGATCGCCGAGGCGGTCGCCGGCCGCGACGCACTCGACCAGGAGGGCCTCGACCGCGCCCTGATCGAGCTCGACGGCACCCCGAACAAGTCCCGCCTGGGCGCCAACGCGATCCTCGCCGTCTCGCTCGCCGCCGCGCACGCTGCCGCCGCCGAGGAGCACCAGCCGCTGTGGCGCTACCTGGGCGGCGAGGGTGCCCACGTGCTACCGGTGCCGATGATGAACGTCGTCAACGGCGGCGTCCACGCCGACAACCGCATCGACTTCCAGGAGTTCATGGTCGTTCCGGTCGGCGCGTCGAGCTTCTCGGAGGCCCTGCGGACCGGGGCGGAGGTGTTCCACGCACTCAAGCGCACGCTGCATGAGCGCGGGCTGGCCACGGCGGTCGGCGACGAAGGAGGCTTCGCGCCGGACCTGGACTCCAACGAGGCGGCGCTGCAGGCGCTCGTGGCGGGCATCGAGGCCGCGGGCTATCGGCCGGGCGACGACGTGGCGATCGCGCTCGACCCGGCGACCAGCGAGGTCCACCGCGACGGCGCCTACGTGCTCGAGCACGAGGGCCGCACGCTGAGCGCGGCCGAGCTCGCCGCCTATTGGACGGAGCTCGCCGGCCGCTACCCGATCGTCTCCATCGAGGACGGGATGGACGAGGAGGACTGGGACGGCTGGCGCGCGCTCACCGACATCCTCGGCGATCGCTTGCAGCTCGTCGGAGACGACCTGTTCGTCACCAACAGCGAGCGCCTGCGCCGCGGCATCGAGGCCGGGGTGGCCAACGCGATCCTCGTTAAGGTCAACCAGATCGGCACGCTCACAGAGACGCTCGACGCGATGCGCATCGCGCGCGAGGCCCGCTACCGCGCGGTCATGTCGCACCGCTCGGGCGAGACCGAGGACGTAACGATCGCCGACCTCGCCGTGGCGACCGGCTGCGGCCAGATCAAGACCGGTGCACCCTCGCGCTCAGACCGCGTGGCCAAGTACAACCAGCTGCTGCGGATCGAGGAGCAGCTGGGAGCCGACGCCGCCTACCCGGGGCGAGCGGCGTTTGCCGCACGCTGAGCTGCGCCGTCGCGCCCGCGTGCCGCCCGCTCGCCCCGTCCGCGCCTAGCGAAGCCCGTCGACGACGTACGGGCGCTCGCCCGGCCGCACCATGCCCAGCCGGCGCGCCTCCGCTTCGACGACCTGCGGGTTGCGCAGCGCGTCGCGCCGCCCGCGCAGGCGCGTGTTCTCGCGTTCGAGCTGGCTGATCTCGGCGCGCTTGGCCCGAGCCTGCTGCCAGGCGCTGATGTACGCGATCCCGGGCCGGACGTAGAGGAGCAGCACCCCGAAGAGCACGAGCAGCAGCGCGATGCGGCCGACGCGGTCCCAGCGGATGCCGGTCGCGGCGCGGTCGAAGGTGCCGCTGGCGGCGCGGGCGGAGCGCGCCGCGAGGCGGCGCGGCGCTGGGGCGGTCCGGGCGGAGGCCATCGCCGGGGCCTTCCTTCGCGCCACGCGAGCTCCTTCCTGCTGCAACGCGCGTTGCTACCGTCGCCCGCCCCGTGAGCATCGAGACCGCCTTCTACCAATGGGACGAGGGGCAGCGCCGGCTCCGCGAGGCGCCGTCCGCGCTTCGCCCGCTGCTCGAGCGCATAGTCGACCGCGTTGTGGCCGAGCTGCGGCGCCGCCTGGGCGGGAGGTTCACCACCGCGGAGCTGGTCGACCTCTACGACAAGGGCACCGACTGGACCCTCCAGATCGCCGTCGAGACGGCGCCCGAGAACCCGGAGGCCTGGGACGCCCGCATCGTGGCCGACGCCGCTTTCGCCCGCTACGTCCGCGAGGCCGCGGACTACGCCGGCGGCCGCAGGACCGCCTAGCCCTCCTCGTCCTTGCCTTCGTCGTCCTCGTCGCCGGCGCGGCGGATGACGATCTGCTCGGCCTCCACGCTGATCTCGACCGGCCGATGGCCGGCCCAGTGCTCGGCGTAGACGGGATCGTCGGCGATCGCGGGGTCGAGCCACAGGCCGTAGCCCTCCTCGCCGTGATCGAAGGTGCCCTCGAGCACCTGCGACCGCCGCTGGCGCCCGCGGCCTCCACGACGTCCGCGGCGGCGGCGCGGAGCGGCCTCTTCGTCCTTGCCCGCTTCCTCTTCCTCGTCCTTCTCCTCCTCGGCGGCGGCGGACTCCTCGCTCGCCTCGAGCTCGGCGGCGATGCGCGCGTCGTCCTCGGCGCGCAGATCGATCTCGTCGTCGAAGTCGACGCCCGCGCCGGCGGACTCGCCGTCGTCGAGTTCGTGCTCGCGCTTGAAGGAGGAGATCTGCTGGACCGTGACATCGAGCTGATGAGCGATCCACGCGTCCGTGCGGCCCTGCCGGACCCAGGTCCGGATCTGGTTGAGCTGCGGGCGAAGCGAGCGGCGGGCCATGTCGGGCGCGCAGCCTAGTACACCGCCACCCGCCGCCGCGCTCGCTCGCGCCCGGCGGCCACGCCGCCGCCACGCACGCGCGGGCCGCTTTCCGTCCCGCCGCCACGCACGCTCGTTGGCATCGGCCGCCGCCGCCAGCACGCACGAGCCGGCCGCTCAACACCGCCGCGGGGCCCGCTCATTGCTGCATGAGTTGCTTCCGGCCCTCGCAATATCTCCCGGGCCGGGTATGCTCGCCCCAACGGTCTCCCGAGCCGCCTTGCACGGGGAAGCGGTGGTAGCGCGGGGATCAACGCTACGCAGGGGAGGCGTCCACCCATGCTGGTTCTCACCCGCAAGTCCAACCAGAGCATCATGATCGGAGACGACGTCGAAGTGACGGTCCTCTCGATCATGGGCGAGAAGGTTCGGATCGGGATCCAGGCGCCCCGCGACATCCCCGTCTTCCGCACCGAGGTCTACCTCGAGATCAAGGAGGAGCGAAAGGCCGGCGAGCGCGGCGAGCCGGCTCCCGCCACCGACGACGGCTCTCGCGAGCAGGTCGACGACGCGCTGCGGAAGCTGGGCGAGAGCTGAGGCCGGAGCCTCAGCCCATCACGTAGTAGAGCGTCTCGAACATCGCGACGGTCACGATCACGGCCGTCGCGATCAGCGTGAGGGTCAGCAGGATGAAGCGGACCGATCCCCGCTTGTGGACGCGTTCAACCCGCCGCTTGCGCGTGCGCTGGTGAGCCGTGCGCGACAGGCGCTCACGGCGCTGGCGATCGAGCTCGGTCTCCTGGGCGAAGGCCTCCTCGATCTCGGCGATGCTCTGACGCATCCTCATGACCGTAGGACACGGTACCACCGGGGGGAGCACATAAACCCGCGCGGAGAGCGAAAGTTCGCGCGGATGGCCACGATCGCCGCCCGGCGGGCCGCTCCGGGGTGCCCGATGTCCACGATCGCAGGCCGGCGGCCGGCTCAGCCGTCCCGGATGGCCACGATCGCAGGCCGGCGGCCGGCTCAGCCGTCCCGGATGGCCACGATCGCAGGCCGGCGGCCGGCTCAGCCGTCCCGGATGGCGACGATCCCGCCCAGCAGCGTTCCGAGGTAGGCCGTGCGGTCCGGGCCGATCGCGATGCCCGCGTAGTTGTTGTTGTACATCTGGCCGGTGCCGGCGAGCTGACGCCAGACACGCTTGCCCGTGCGGAAGTCGAGCGCCGTCCAGTACCAGGGCTGCGAGCCGGTGGGATCGGGGGGACGGGTGTAGGTGTAGACGAGGCCGGTCGCGAGCGAGAGCTTGGGTACGACCGTCGGTGCTCGCTCGGTGGTGTTGGTCCACACCTTGCGGCAGCCGCTGCCGTCGCGGAGCACGTCGACGCGAGCGAAACCGGGCGTGGTCAGCGCGCCCGCCGAGGGGCCGAACGGGTCCTGGTACCCGTAGTTGTTCTCCACGATCAGCGAGCGGCCGGCGCCGATGAGCGAGTTCTCGGTGTCGCCGGTCAACCTGCCGAAGACCGGGACCTCGCACACCTTTCGCTGCACCCCGGGCGCCAGCCGCGCCGCGGTGCGGTACACGACGACGTTCATCGGCTGCGCGTTGTCGGTGATCGCCACGTAGCCGTCGGGCAGGACCGTGGGCGTCGTGCCGGTCCCGTCGTCGACCTGACCCGGCTTCTTGACGAAGGACGTCCGGTAGCGGGATCTCCACACGATTCGCGGGCGGCCCTTGGAATCCGCGCGGAAGCGGTACATCGCCCGGTTGGTGGCAATGTAGACGGCTCCGCGCGATCCGGTCGCGAACGAGTTCTCGATCTCGTTCTCCGTCCCGCTGCCGAGCCGCACGATGCGGATCCGGCCGGTGCGCCGGTCGACCGTCCCGACGACACCGTCGCGCTTGGCGACGAACCAGATGCGGCCGGTGGAATCAGGCAGCGCCGAGGTGATCTTCTCGTCGGGGAGCAGGCGGCGGGAGAGGTCGTAGTCGCGCTCGAGCGTGAAGCCCGGCGTCGCTCCCTGCTCGGCGATCACGAACAGATGGCGCGTGGTGGTAGCGCTCCACACGCGGTCGCGGTTGTCGATGAAGATGTAGCCGCCGCCGCTGAAGTCCTGGAACAGCGAGGTCCCCGGGGACAGCGGCGCCCGCGGCGGGAGCTCGAACTGCGCCAGCACGTCGAGCGTCTTGGGGTCGAACATGTACAGGCGCGGGCCGGCGGCGCCGATGCAGACCGAGACCAGTCGCCCGCGGCTGTCGAAGGTGATCGAGCCGCAGAGGCGGCTGATGAAGGTCGAGAAGGTCCGCGGCGAGCGCCCGAGCGGCCCCGCCCCGCGGTAGGTGTCGGTCTGCCACGCGTCGTTGTGCAGCTCACTGCGCGGGTTGAGGGCCATGAACGGGTTCTGGTAGCTGACCGGCACGCCCCGGATCGGGTTGCGGACCGCGGCCTGGCCGGAGAAGTCGGGCAGCACGGTCGGCGGCCCGGTCGACGGGATCGGCGTGGCGGCGAGAGCGCTCACGGGCGATCCCAGCGCGGCGCAGGCGACGACCCAGCCGAGTGCTATGCGGACCCTCCTCAACCCAAGGCGACTCTATCGATCCCGCGCTGTATCGGGGTAGTTTCGCCCGCGCCGCGGCTCTAGCAGGCGCGCCACAGCCCGCGTCCGCGCTCACGGGCGCGGCGGGCCAGGGCGGCGAGCTCGGTGGCGTGGGCGACGTTGGGCGGGATGGTGAGCGTCGTCGCGTACCCGGCGCGGACGAGCGCCGCGTTGACCCACAGCCCGTCGCGGCGGCGGTAGACGTAGGCGAGCAGCCGCCCGTAGCGGTCGCGGCGCTCGACGTCGAAGCGCAGCCGCACCCGCTCGCCGGCCACCAGGCGCTCGTTCTCGCGGCTCGCCGCCTTGCCGAAGCACTGGACCGGCGTGTCGGGCTTCACCGTCTCGGGCGTGTCGATCCCGATGTAGCGGACGGTCTCGTCGCGGCCGCCGAGGCGCACGTGGACGGTGTCGCCGTCGACGACCCGAGTCACCTTCCCCTCGTCGCTGCCGCCCTCGCCGCCGCCCCGGCCGGCGAGGCCTCGGGCGCCGAGCCCCGCCAGCACGAGGAAGGCGAGCAGCCAGGGGAGCGCGCGACGCCAGGTCATCCACGGAACCTAGGCCGCGACCCGGCCGGACTCGCCCCGGGTAGGCTCCCGCCCCCATGTCCCCGCCGGTCGAGGTCACCCGCGAGCGCTACGACGCGGTGCTCTTCGACCTCGACGGCGTCCTGACCTCGACCGCCTCGCTGCACGCGCGCTGCTGGAAGCAGGTCTTCGACGAGGTCCTGCACGAACATGCGCCCGACCAGCCTCCGTTCGACAAGCAGGAGGACTACGAGCGCTACGTCGACGGCAAGCCGCGCGCGGACGGCACTCGCGACTTCCTCGCCGCGCGCGGCATTCACCCGCCAGAGGGCACGCACGACGACCCGCCCGGCGCGTTCACCATCGAGGGCATCGGGACGCGCAAGCAGGCGCTGGTCGAGAAGGAGCTGGCCAAGGGCGGCGTCGAGGCCTACCCCGGCTCTGTCCGCTGGGTCAAGTGGCTCCGCGAGGACGGCCTCAAGACGGCCGTGGTGTCCTCGAGCGCCAACGCCGTCGACGTCCTGAGGGCATGCGGGATCCTCGACCTGTTCGAGACCGTGGTCGACGGCAAGGTGGTCGAGGCCAAGGGGCTCGAGGGCAAGCCGGCCCCTGACGAGTTCCTCGAGGGCGCAAAGCGCCTCGACACGCCGGTCGAACGCGCGGTCGTGGTCGAGGACGCGCTCGCCGGCGTCGCGGCCGGCAAGGCGGGCGGGTTCGGGCTGGTGATCGGCGTCGCCCGCACCAACGAGCCCGACGACCTGCGCCGAAGCGGCGCCGACGTCGTAGTGCACGACCTGGGCGAGCTCGTTCCTTGACCCACGCCCGGTCCGCTCGGCCGCATGAGCGCATCGAGGAGCGCCGCCGGCGCATGCCCTCGCAGCGCATCTTCCCGATCGATCCCTGGCGCATAGTCGAGCGGAGCTTCAGCCCCGAGCTGATCCCCCAGCTCGAGTCGATCTTCGCCGTCAGCAACGGCTACCTCGGCATCCGCGGCTCCCACGAGGAGGGCACCCCCGCCCGCGATCCAGCCGTGCTGCTCAACGGCTTCCACGAGACGTGGCCGATCGTCTACCCCGAGGATGCGTACGGCCTCGCGCGCACCGGCCAGACGATCGTCAACGCCACCGACGGCTCGATCATCCGCCTGTTCGTCGACGACGAGCCGTTCACGCTGAGCAGCGCGCGCATCGTGCGCTACGAGCGCGTGCTCGACATGCGCGACGCGATCCTGCGCCGCGAGGTCGAGTGGCAGACGCCGCGCGGCCAGGGCGTCGTGGTGCGCTCGCGCCGGCTCGTCTCGCTCCAGCGCCGCCACATGGCCGTCATGCACTACGAGATCGAATCGCTCGACGAGAGGGTTCACGTCGCGGTTTCCTCGGAGCTCGTAACCCACGGCCCTCAGACCAAGTCGGGCGACCCGCGTGTCGGCCACGGCTTCGCGGGCCAGGTGCTCGCGCCGACGGCGGCCCAAGCCGAGGGGAGCCGCGCGCTGCTAGAGCTGGCCACCCAGCAGAGTGGCCTGTCGCTGGCATGCGGCATGGACCACGCCGTCGAGGGCGCCGACAACGTCTCGATCCAGGCGAGCGCGGAGGGCGACGAGGCGAGCGTCGTCGTGCTCGCCGACATCTCCCCCGGCGCGCCGCTGCGGATCACCAAGCTCGTCGCCTATCACTACGACCGCGGCCCGCCGCCCGGCGACCTCACCGCCCGCGCCGGGCGCACGCTGGACCGTGGCCGGCTCGACGGCCTGGAGCAGATCGAGGAAGCGCAGCGCCGCCACGTCGACGAGTTCTGGGAGCACAGCGACGTGCAGATCGACGACGCGCCCGGACTCCAGCAGGCGGTCCGCTTCGACCTCTTCAGCGTGCTCCAGGCCACCTACCGCGCCGAGACGCTGGGCGTGCCCGCCAAGGGCCTGACCGGGCGCGGCTACGAGGGCCACTACTTCTGGGACACCGAGATCTACGTCGTCCCGTTCCTGATCCACACCGACCCGCGGCGGGCCCGTCAGGTGCTCGACTTCCGCTGCGGCCTGCTCGACGCCGCCCGCAGGCGAGCGCGCGAGGTGAACCACTCGGGCGCGCTGTTCCCGTGGCGCACGATCAACGGCGAGGAGGCCTCGGCCTACTTCGCCGCGGGCAGCGCCCAGGTCCACATCGACGCCGACGTCGCCTACTCCCTCTGCTGGTACCACCACGTGACCGGCGACGACGACCTCTATCTCGAGCGCGGCGCCGAGGTGCTGGTCGAGACCGCCCGCTTCTGGGTCGACCTGGGCTTCTTCTCAGACCGCCAGGACGGCGACTTCGTCATCAACGGGGTCACGGGCCCCGACGAGTACTCGACCGTGGTCGACAACAACGCCTACACGAACGTCATGGCGCGCGAGAACCTGCGCGAGGCGGTCCGGACCGTCGAGTGGCTGGGGGCCGAGCACCCGCAGCGCTACGCGCGCCTGGTCTCGGAGCTCGAGCTCGCCGACGAGGAGGTCACGGACTGGCGCCGCGCCGCGGACCGCATGCACATCCCCTACGAGCCCGACGTCGGGGTCCTCCAGGACGAGGACTTCCTGGTTCGCGAGCGGTGGCCGTTCGACAAGACGCCGCCCGACCACTACCCGCTGTTGCTGCACTACCACCCGCTGGAGCTCTACCGCCACCAGGTCATCAAGCAGGCCGACGTCGTGATGGCCATCTCGCTGGCCGGCCGCTACTTCACCGACGAGGAGAAGCGCGAGGCCTTCGACTACTACGACCCGCTGACCACCGGCGACTCGACGCTCTCAGCGTGCATCCAGAGCATCGCGGCCTCGGAGATCGGCTACGCGCCTGCGGCCTACGAGTACTTCCTCGAGGCGTGCTCGGTCGATCTCGCCGACATGCACGGCAACACCGCGGACGGCATCCACATCGCCTCCTGCGGCGGCACCTGGCTGGCGCTCGTGGCCGGCTTCGCGGGCCTGCGCGACCACGAGGGCGAGATCCGCTTCCACCCCCGCCTGCCCTCGGAGTGGAAGCGCCTGCGCATCCCGCTGCGCATCCGGGGCCGGCGCCTGGAGGTCGTCATGACCAGCGACGCGACCACCTACGAGCTGCACGAGGGCGAGCCGCTCACGATCCGCCACGAGGATCGCGAGCTGACGCTGGAACGCGGTCAGCCGACCGCTGCGCCCGTCTCCGCCTCCTCGTAGACGCGCACGAAGCGCAGGTACTTCTCGGCGATCTGGTCGGAGGCCGCCTCGCGTCCCAGACCCTGCTCCAGGAAGCCCTTGAGCGCGTCCCACCAGATCGAGCGCCCGATCGCGAAGCCGACGTAGCCCTCGACCGGCGCGCCCGCCTGCAGCCACTCGTCGACCTTGGCGTCACTCGCGCCGCGCCCGAGCACCACGCACACGACGCCGTCCCGCCCGCCGGCGCGCGCCTGGCGCGCCACGCGCTCGTTGTCGTCGCGCGAGTCGAGGCCCTCGATCTTCCAGACGTCGGCCTCGACGCCCGCGTCCTGGAATTCGGCGATCGTGCGGCACATGAGGTCGGCGCGCAGCTCGGCGTCGTAGCGGTTGGCGTCGCCGCCGACCTGAGCGAGTTGCGCCTCGGTGGCGGGTACCAGCAGCTCGAACAGGAACTTGCGACCGTGCTCGTGCAGCCAGTCGGCGAGGCGCTTCAGCCGCGCCGTCTGGCGCGCGTTCATGTCCGCCTCGCCCTCGGGGTTGTAGCGGACCAGCACCTTGGTGAAGTCGGGGTCGAAGCGCTCGATGTGGGCGCCGAAGTCCTCGCCGTACTGGAAGTCGAACTCGTCCTGGCCGCTCTTCTCGACGGGCATCGCCAGCTTGAGGCCACGCTGCTTGGCCTGGATCGGGATGTCGCCGCCGAACTGCTCGTCGATGAGAACGCCGGTCGCGTCGGGCTGGGCGCCGCGGTCGACGGCCTTCTCCATCCCCTCGTAGATCAGGTGCTTGGCGTCGGCGATCGTCGCGGTCTCGTCGGGAGTCGGATCGCCCTCGATGCCGAACATCTTCTTCTGGAAGGAGCCTCGGTGGTCGAAGGCGAGGATGTAGAGCTTGCCGTCGTAACCGAGCGTCATGAGTCCGTCCTTCGTCGCTTGCGCAAGATGGGCGGCCAGTCTACCCCTGGCCAGGGGAATCGAACATCTAGGCTGCCGCGCCATGGACCACAAGTTCAGCCGCCCGAGCTTCACGCTCGGCATCGAGGAGGAGCTGATGATCCTCGACGCCGAGACGCTGGACCTCACCAACGCGATCGAGTCGCTGCTCGAGGAGGCCGAGCACGGCGAGATCAAGCCCGAGCTCATGGAGTCGGTGCTCGAGGTCGCCACCGACCCTTGCGCCAACACCCGCGAGGCGGCAGAGCAGCTGCGCGCGCTGCGCGCCCAGGTGCGCGAGACCGCCGGGCGGCGCAACCTCACGACCGGGTCGTCCGGGACGCATCCGTTCGCGATGTGGGAGGACCAGCGGATCGTCGCGCGCCCGCGGTACCGCGACCTCGTCAGCGCGCTGCGCTTCGTGGCCCGCCAGGAGATCATCTTCGGCGTCCACGTGCACGTGGGCATCGACGACCCCGACAAGGCGATCCACGTGGCCAACGGGATGCGGGTGCACGTCCCGCTGCTGCTCGCGCTGTCGGCCAACTCGCCGTTCTGGCGCGCGGACGCGACCGGCCTCGCCTCCACCCGTACGCCGATCTTCCGCGCCTTCCCGCGGGTCGGGATCCCCCCGCGCTACAAGGACTGGGAGGACTACTCGCGGCGCATCGGGTTCATGGTCGACACGCGCGTGGTGCCGGACTACACCTACCTCTGGTACGACGTCCGCCCCCATCCGAACTTCGGCACGGTCGAGGTCCGTGTGATGGACGCCCAGACCCGCGTCGAGCACACGCTCGCGCTGGCGGCGATGGTCCAGGCGATGGTGCGCGAGCTGGCGATCCACTTCGAGCAGGGCAAGGAGCTCTCGCGCTACCCCTACGAGATGCTCGACGAGAACAAGTGGATCGCCGCCCGCCACGGGCTCGAGGGCGAGCTCGTGGACCTGCCGCAACGCGAGCGGGTCACCACGAAAGCGCTCGCCCGGCGGCTCTACGACCGCCTGCACGAGCACGCCCAGGACCTCGGATCGGCCGCCGAGCTCGAGGGCATACTCGACATCCTCGAGGGCGGCACGGGCGCCGACCGCCAGCTCGTCGTATACGAGGCCAACCACGATCTTCGCGAGCTGATGAGCGAGATCGTGGCGGCGACTGCCGGTTAGACCGAGGTAGCCGCGGCCGCCCGCCGCAGGGCCTGGTCCATGGCGTCCGCCGCCGGCAGCCGGCTGTGAGACGACCGGCGGCCGCTTCAACCGGGGGAGTTCTTCCTGGCGCCGCGGGGCGTGCCGCACGCCTACCGGGTGGGCGACGCGCCGGCGCGGTGGGTCGTCTTGAGCGCGCCGTCGGGGTTCGAGCGCTTCGTCGCATCCGTGGCTTCGCTCCCCGCACCCGAGCCCCGCGTGCTCGCCGAGATCGGCGCGGAGCACGGCATCGAGATCCTCGGCCCTCCCGGCACGCTGCCGTAGAAGCACGCGAGTGGGCCGGGAGTGATCGACCGGCTTCCGGCCCGCTCTAGAATCGCTGGGGGATGTCCTCCAGCGGACCCGACCTCTTCGTGATCTGCAAGAACTGCGGATCGGAGGTGAGCCCGTACATCACCGAGTGCCCGTACTGCGGCAGCCGGCTTCGCAAGCGCGCGCCCAAGCTCGATCGCGAGGGCCGGCCGTCGGAGAAGCCGCGCCGCCGCCGGATCTCCGGCTCGCTGCCTCCGCTGCGCCGTGGGGAGATCCCCGGCATCCGCGTCGACGCGCGGCCGTGGGCGACCGGGCTGCTGGTCGTCGCCGGCCTGGTCCCGCTGCTGCTCCTGCGCGCCGGCGTCTCGGACGTGAACAAGCTGGTGATCGACGGCAAGCCGGGCTCTGACTGGTGGCGGGTCCTCACCGCCAGCTTCGTCTACGACAACCTCGGCTACGCGTTCATCGCGCTGGTCGCGGTCGCGGTCTTCGGGTGGCTGCTCGAGCGCCGGCACGGCCCGCTCCCGGTCCTGCTGCTGTTCGTGAGCGGCGGAGCCCTGGGCATGCTCGCGGTGGCCACGCTGGACTCGATCCCGACAGCCTGGGGCGGCAACGGCGCCGCGATGGCGCTGATCGCGGCCTGGGCGGTGGGACCGCTGCTCGCCATGCGCCGCGGCGACGACCTCGACGCCGACATGGTCGGCGTGCTCGTCATCACGCTGGCGGTCCTCGCGCTGCCGATCGCGGTGACGGAGGCCAGCCCGCTGGCCGCGGTCGCAGGCGCGCTCGTGGGGCTGATGGTGGGCCTGCCGCTTTCGCGGCTGGGCCGCAGCTACTGAACTCGAATCCGGCCGGGCTCGCCCGCGACCAATCGCCCGATCGTCCGGCCGGCGAGCTCGCTGGAGCGGCCGGGCGGCACGGCGGCGAGCAGACCGCCCGAGGTCATGGGGTCGGAAAGCAGGCGACGAAGGCGCTCGGGCACGTCCTCGTCGACGGTCGTGAAGGTCGCGCTCCACTCCGCGTTGCGCCGCGCGCCGCCCGATACCGCCCGCTCGTCGTCAAGGAGGTCCAACGCCCCCTCGATGACCGGGACCGCACATGCTTCGACCTCGGCGGCCACGCCGCTCGCGCGCGCCAGCTCGTGCAGGTGCCCGAGCAGGCCGAAGCCGGTCACGTCGGTGAGGGCGTGCGCTCCGGCGGCGCGGGCTGCTGCGGCCGAGCGGTCGTTGAGCGTCGTCATCACCTCGACCGCCACGCGCTGGACCGCAGGCGGGGCGAGCCCGCGCTTGGCCGCGGTCGAGACCGCTCCGGCGCCGAGCGGCTTGGTCAGCACGAGCTCGTCTCCGGCCCGCGCGCCGGCGTTGGACAGGACCTCGGCGGGATGCACGACACCGGTGACGGCGAGCCCGTACTTGGGCTCGCGATCGTCGATCGAGTGGCCGCCGACGATCGCCGCGCCGGCCGCGGCGACCACGTCGGCGCCGCCGCGCAGGATCTCGCGCAGGACCTCGCCGCCGAGGGCCTCGAGCGAGAAGGCGACGAGGTTGAGCGCGGTGAGCGGGCGCCCGCCCATCGCGTACACGTCGGAGAGCGCGTTGGCCGCCGCGATGCGCCCGAAGTCGTAGGGCTCGTCGACGATCGGCGTGAAGAAGTCGACGGTCTGCACCAGCGCGATCTCGTCGGTCAGCCGCCACACCGCCGCGTCGTCGGCGGTCTCGGGCCCGACGAGCAGCCGCGCATCGCCGCCCGGGGCCAGGCCGCGGACGAGCGGGTGCAGCTCGGCCGCCGGCAGCTTGCAGCCGCAGCCGGCGCCGTGGGAGAGCTCGGTGAGGCGCGGGGGCGGCCGCTCCCGCGCGGGCGCCGTCCGCCCGCCCGGTGCTCCCGGGCTTGCTCGGTGCGAAGAGGCCACGGGCCTATGATGAAGCCCGCGATGGCCGGCGTGCGCGCGTACACCGACGAGGAGGTCGACGCCGCGGTCCAGGCGCTCAGCGAACCCGGCCGGCTGCGCGAGGCGCAGGACCTCGTCGAGCGTGCCGCGCCCCAGCTCCAGCGCGTCCTCAACGAGGCGCTCGACGCCGGGGGCTGGTTCTCGGGCCCGCACGACAGCGGCGTGCGCGCGGCGGCGGGGATCGAGGACGCCGGCGAGCGCGAGCGCGCCGTGCGCACGCTCGTGGCCGAGGAGACGCGGCTCGGGATGCTCGTCGGCGTCGCCGTGGGGTATCAGTTGGCTCGTCAGCTACCGACTTCGGAGGACTAGACCCATCATGGACATCCGCTTCCTGGGCCACGCCTGTTTCGAGCTGCGCGACGGCGACACGAGCGTGGTGATCGACCCGTTCCTGACCGGCAACCCGAAGGCGGCGGTCGCGGCCGACGACCTCGACCCGACCACGATCCTTCTGACCCACGGCCACGCCGACCACATCGGCGACACGGTCGATATCGCCAAGCGCTCGGGCGCGCCCGTGGTGGCGATCGTGGAGCTGGCCAACGAGCTGGCCGGCGAGGGCATCGACGTGTTCGACCCCAACATCGGCGGCACGGTCAAGTTCGACTGGGGCTGGGTCAAGCTCGTCCCGGCCTGGCACACGGCGCTCTCGCCCAAGGGCACGCCGCACATGCCCGCCGGCCTGCTGATCGGGTTCGCCGGCACGACGATCTACCACCTCGGCGACACGGCGCTGTTCTCCGACCTGCAGCTCGTGGCGCGGCGCGGCGACAAGGTCGACGTCGCGCTGATGTGCATCGGCGGCCACTACACGATGGATCGCATCGACGCCGTGACCGCGGCGGAGTTCGTGCAGGCCGGGACGGTGATCCCGTGCCACTACGACACCTTCCCGCCGATCGAGACCGACGCGGAGAAGTTCAAGTCCGAGGTCGAGTCGGCGACGGACTCGCAGGTTGTGATCCTCGAGCCCGGCGCGACGCAGGAGATCGGCATCGCACCGGTGCGGCCCGAGGGAGCGTGACCCACGCCGTCGTCCTGATCGAGGCCCAGCGCACCGCCCTGCCCACGCTGGGCGGCGCGCTGGCCGACCTGAGTGGGGTCGCAGAGGCCTACTCGGTGACGGGCGAGTGGGACTTCGTGGCGATCGTGCGCGTGCGCGAGCACGAGCAGCTCGCGAGCGTCGTGACCGAGCGGATCGGTCAGCTCGAGGGAGTCACCCGCACGCACACCATGGTCGCCTTCGAGGCGTTCTCCAAGCACGACCTCGAGGCGCTCTTCTCGATCGGGGGCGATTGACTGGCCGGTCAGCCAGGCCTGGGGTAGGCTCCGCGCTACTTCGTCGAAGGAGCCGACCGTGACCGAGACCTCGACCTCGCGCACCGAGCGCCTGGACTTCCGCGCGACCAGCGACCCCGCGCTCCAGGAGGGAGCGGACAGGGGCGAGACCAACCTTTTGACCTACCGCCAGCTCTACGAGCTCTGGGAGCGCCAGCAGTGGGCGACCCAGGACATCGACTTCTCGCAGGACCGCATCGACTGGCACGAGCGGATCGACGCCGACGAGCGCTACTCGCGCATGTACGGGCTGTCGTCGTTCTTCGTGGGCGAGCAGCGCGTGGCCGCCGAGCTCGGCCCGATGATGCGCGCGATGCCCGACGAGGAGGCGCGGCTCTTCCTGTGCACGCAGATCGCGGACGAGGCGCGGCACGTCGCGTTCTTCGATCGCTTCTATCGCGAGGTCGGGGTGCTCGAGGCCGACCAGCTCGAAGGCCGCCTCGCCGAGACGAGCGAGCACCTCAATCCCGAGTTCGGAACGCTCTTCGACGAGCTCCTGCGCCGGCGCGTCGACCGTCTCGGCGAGGAGCCCGAGGACCTCGAGGCGCTGGTCGAGGCCGTGACCATCTACCACATGGTCATCGAGGGGATGCTCGCGCTCACCGGCCAGCACTTCATCATCGACTACAACGAGCAGCAGGGGACGCTGCCGGGCTTCGTCCAGGGCTTCACCAACGTGGCCCGCGACGAGCACCGCCACGTGGCCTTCGGGGCGCGCTTCCTGCGCGACATGACGGTCCGCGACCCGCGCTACGGCGAGGCCATCCAGCGCACGCTGGTGGAGGTCGGACCCGCCGCCGACGGTGTCCTGCGCCCGAAGTGGGCGGCCGACCTGCCCGAGGACGAGCAGCTGTTCGGCGCCTCGCTGGCCGAGACGCGCGCATTCGCGATGAAGGCGCTCGAGCGGCGGCTGAAGGTCATCGGGCTGGCCGCCGCCGCGTGAGCGGCTCGCGCCCGGCGCCGGCCTAGGGCGCCGCGGGGGTCGTCGCGCTCGGCGCGGGCGTCGTCGCCGGCGGCGTGCTGCTCGGCGGTGGGCTGGCCGGCGGCGGGGTGGTGGCGGCGGGCGGGGTCGTCGTCGTGCCGGTCGTATCGGTCGTCGACGGCGGAAGCGTGGTCGTGGCGCTGTCGTCCTCGGGCAGGACGGCCGTGCCCGAGTCGGTCTGCGGAGGCGGCGGGGCGGCCGGCGTGGTCGTGGTGGCTTGGTCGTCGTCGGCGTGGTGCCCGTGGGGGTCGTCGTCGTGGTTGTCGGCGTGGTCTGCTTGCCGTCCTTGGCCTTCGCGTCGGCCGGGGCGTCGGCCGGCTTGGGCTTGTCCTTGGGCTCGGAGGCCGGCGCGTTCAACGGCACGCTCGCAGAGCTGACCTGGGGGGTGCTGGGCGCCGGGGTCGCCGGCGCCGCGGGAGCGGCGGGGGCGGCCGCCACGACGCGGCGGTCGGGCGGCGGGGAGACGCTGACGTCGCGGACCTCGACGGCGCCCGCGGTCACGATCGCGGCTGCGGCGATGCCCGCGGCGGTCTTGGTGGCAAGCGTCGAGGCGCCCATGCCCAGCAGGCCGCTCGCGCCCGCGCCGGCTCCGCCGGCGGCGGCGGAGCCACCCGCGGCGGCGCCGCCCCCGGCGGCCGTCGTGGTGCCGAGATGGGCCAGGAAGAGCTTCTTGAACAGCAGCAGCGGCCCGAGCGGGAAGACGGCGGCGAGCGCCTTGTTGGTCTCCTTCAGCTGCGCCCGGAAGGCCGCGCAGCGCTCGCACGCCTTCACGTGCCGGCGCGCCGGGGCGCCCAGGCGCTTGAGGCCCTCGGCGACCTCGCCCAGCTCGAAGCGGACCTCCTCGCACGACATCTGCCGCGCCTCGGCGGCCTCGGCCAGCGAGACGCGCGCGCGCACGAGAAGCGACTTCACCGACGGGACCGTCGTTTCCATCGCCTCGGCGATCTGGTCGTAGCTGAGCGCGTCGATCTCGCGCAGCAGCAGCGCCGTGCGTTGCGTCTCGGGCAGCTCGCCGACGTCCGCCAGCAGCAGCCGGAAGTCCTCGCGCTTGTGGACCTTCTCGGCTGTGGTCTGGCCGGCGTCGGAGAAGTGGACGTCCATCGAGTCCACGCCGATTGCCTGCACGCGTCGCAGGTGGTTGAGGCTGCGGTTGCGCGCGATGCGGTAGAGCCACGGCCGCACGTTGATCGCGCGCTCGTCGGCGAGGATCGCGTTGAAGGCCGCCGCGAAGACCTCCTGCAGGACGTCCTCGGCATCCTCCTTGGAGCCGAGCATGTGGCGGCAGAACGCCAGCAGACGCGACTGATAGCGCTTGACCAGCGCTTCGAAGGCAGCGTGGTTGCCCCGCCGGATGAGCGCGATCAGACGTTCGTCCGATTGCAGCCTCAGCAGCGGCGAGGTGCCGTGTATGCCGGGAGCGCCGGCGTGCTTGAGCGCGGAGACTTCCATGTGCAGCGCGCGCGCGTGCGCGCGGACCTACGCCGGTGAGGACACCGTAGCAACGGCGAAGTTGCGATCAGCCATTGTCCAGGAGACTCTTAAACTCCGCTTCAAACCGTCGCCCGGGTGGCGGAATTGGGAGACGCTGCGGTCTTAAGAACCGCTGTCCTACGGGGCGTGTGGGTTCGAGTCCCACCCCGGGCACTGCGGCCGGAGTTCACCCTCGGGCACTCGGCCCCTGAGGGCGGCCAGTCCGGCGTCGAGGAGCCGCTCAGGCGGCGCGCACGGCCGACACGCGCGCACGCGCGGCGCTGAGGCCGTCGAGCAGGGCTTCGACCAGCGGGGTCTTGCCCGAGATGTTCAGCCCCGTTTGCGAGCCCTCCGGCCCGAATGCCTCCACCCAGGCCTTCTCGCTGCCCGAGACGTGCGCGTCGGCGCCCGGCTCGGCACGTTCTTCGATCTCGACACGTCCGTTTCGGGCGTTGAGTACGTAATGGCGGGTATGGTCCCGCCCGGCGACCTCGAGTTCGACCTGTCCGCTCATCCCCTCGGGGACGGTCAGAAGCCCGGGAGCCAGACGCAGGATCGCTCCGATGTCGATCGCCTCGCCGGGTCGCGGCGCGCTCCACGCCCACTCATAGCCCCACTGCGCAAGGGTGCCGAGCACGGGCATCAGGTCGCGCGCGCGCTCCGTCAGCTCGTAGTCCACGCGCGGCGGCACCTCGCGGTAGCGCTGGCGCGTGAGCAGGCCATCGGCGACCATCCGGTTCAGGCGCGAGCGCAGCTGCTCGGTCGAGATGCCGGGAAGAACTCGCTGGAGCTCGACGAAGCGCCGCGGCCCCGCAGCGAGGTCGCGCACGATCAGCAGCGTCCACTTGTCGCCGACGAGATCGAGCGCGCGCGCGTCAGGCGCCCACTGGTCGTATGGATGTCGCTTTGGGGGAGGTGGGACAGGGATGGCTTTCCTCCTAGGTGCCGCTCGGAGTTCCAGCGTATCGATCACAGTAAAGGTACTCCTAACGGCGGTGGGATCAACGAAAGTCTGGTTGCAGGCAGGTCTCTCGAAAAAGATCCGACCAAGAACCGCAAGGTTTTCGCGCGGCGCTCGTTTTTGGCATCCAGAGGCGGCGATACGGCCGCTCAGGACGGGCAAACGGACGGGCAGGGGTACGAAATGGCACAGGTCATCTCGCTGGATCACCACCGCCGCATGCGGCGTGGCGTGGAAGGGCGCAGCATGCACGCGGGCGCCGACGGGGCGCCCGCGTGGGTCGGGGACCAGGGGGCCGAGCGCTCGGGCGAGCGCTCCGGCGACGAGTCGGTCGCGTGGCTGGGAGGCCAAAGCGGCGAGCGCTCCGGCGACGACGCGCCCGTGTGGCTGGGAGGCCACGGGCGCGAGCGCTCCGAGGACGATCCGGTCGCGTGGCTGGGAGGCACCGAGGACGACCGCTCCGGCGATGACGTGCCCGGGCGGCTGGGGCCGCGGGTGCCGTCGCGGTCGGCGGGCGAGACGCTGGTGGATGACCCGCGGCACGCCGCCGGCCCGAGGCCGCGTCCCGTCACCTTCTTCTTCGACATCGCCTCGCCCTTCACCTATCTGACGGTCGAGCGCGTGCACCGGCTGCTGCCGTGGGCGCGCTGGGAGCCCGTGTGCGCCGTGGCCGAGCTCGAGCCGCGGGACCCGTGGACCGATCCGCTGCTGCGCGCGGCGGTCGAGCGACGAGCCTCGGCCCTGGGCGCGCCCCTGATCTGGCCGGAGCGTCCGCTCGACGGAGCGCGGGCGGCGATGCGGGCCGCGGCCTTCGCCGCGTCGCGCGGTCGCGCGGCGGCGTTCGTGCTCGCGGCCGAGCGGCTCGCGTTCTGTGGCGGCTTCGACTTCGACGACCCCGAGCTGCTCGCCGAGGCGAGCGCCTCTGCGGGGCTCCCGTTCGAGGGCTGTCTCGCGGCCGTGCTCGACGAGCGCCGCGACCACGAGCTCGAGCAGGCCGCGCGGCGGCTGCTCGAGGAGGGCGCCGACCGGCTGCCGACACTCTCGGTCGACGGAACGCTGTTCGCGGGCGAGGAGCGTCTGCCCGAGGCCGTGGCGGCGGCGACCGCCCCGCGGCCGGCGCGCCGCATCCCCTTCGCCGGCTGAGTCCGGCCCGCGCGCGAGCGCGGGCCCCGGCCGTCGGACCGGCGTCCGTCACAATGACGGGCCATGGTCCCGCGCTTCGTGCGCTGGCTGTACGCCAAGCTCGGCAGCAGGTATCCGCGCTGGGCCCTGATCGCGCAGTTCCAGGTCGCCTACCTGATCACGCTCGCCGGGCTAGGGCTGCTGCTGCTCTACCAGCCGATGTCCGGCGGGCAGTTCCTGCTTCTGCTGGCCGTGGGCGAAGGGCTCGTCGTGATCGAGAACGTGTTCGCGTCACGAGCGGTGATCCGCCTGCTGCGTCCCGTGGAGGCGTGGCTGGCCGGCGACCGCGGCGAAGCGGCCACCGTGACGGCGTGGCGGGCGCTCGTCGACATGCCGTGGAGGTTGACGCGTGACCGCAAGCTGAAGCCGATCTTCTTCACGCTGCTGCCCTGGTGCGCCTTCGCGACCTGGGAGCTCGACCTCTCGGTGTGGTCGTTCGCGCTGCTCGCGCTCGGGGCGTGCGTCATCTTCGTGTACGGCAGCGTGCTCCGCTTCCTGGGCATGGAGCTGTCGCTGCGGCCCGTGCTCGAGGACGTGGCGCGCGCGCTGCCCGACCGCACGCAGCTCCCGAGCGCGGGCCCGTCGCTGAAGCGGAAGCTGCTCCTGCTCGTGCCGCTGATCAACTTCCTCACCGGGGTCGCCGTAGCGGGCCTGGCGCAGAACGGCCGCGGCAATCTCAGCGACCTCGGCGCCGACGCAGCGGTCGCGCTCGCGGTCGCGCTGACCATCTCGCTCGAGCTGAGCGTGCTGCTCACGCGGTCGATAGTGGGTCCGATCAGCTCGTTGCGCGACGCCGCGCGCGACGTCGGCCGGGGGGATCTGACCGTGCGCGTGCCGGTTCTCTCCACCGACGAGACCGGCGCCCTGTCCCGGGCCTTCAACGATGCAGTCAGCGGCCTCGAGGAGCGCGAGCGCCTGCGCGAGGCCTTCGGGGCGTTCGTGGATCCCGAGATCGCGGAGCGCGTGGCGCGCGAGGGCTCGGTGCTGGAGGGCGAGGAGCTCGAGGTCTCGATCCTGTTCGTCGATATCCGCGGCTTCACGGCCTTCGCGGAGCGGTCCAGCGCGCACGAGGTGGTGGCGCGGCTGAACGACTACTACGAGCGCCTGGTCCCGGTGCTGCTGCGGCATGGGGGCCACGCGAACAAGTTCGTCGGTGACGGTCTGCTGGGCGTGTTCGGGGCGCCCGATCGGCTGCCCGACCACGCCGACCGCGCGGTGGCGGCGGCGCTGGAGATGGTCGCGCTGGTGCGCGACGCCTACCGCGGCGAGGTTCGCATCGGCGTCGGCGTGAACTCGGGGCCCGTGGTGGCCGGGACGATCGGCGGCGGCGGTCGCGTGGAGTTCACGGTGATCGGCGACGCGGTCAACACCGCGGCGCGCGTCGAGGGAGCGACGCGCGAGACCGGCGACGACGTGCTCATCACCGAGGCGACCCACTGCCTGTTGAGCGACGGCGGCGTGGGCTGGCAGCGCTGTCGCCAGGAGGTGACGCTGAAGGGCAAGAGCGAGCAGGTGCGGCTCTACACGCCGCGTTCGGCGGAGCGGGTCGCGGATGGGGTCGCGGCGGCCGCCGGGGAGGGGGCCTCGGCCCCGGGCGCGGAGGGGTCCGCGGACGAGCCCGCTTCCCCCGAGCAGGCCGACCTGCCGGCGCGCTGATCCAATACCGGCGTCCCCGACGCCAAGGAGTCGCCGTGCCCAAGGTCCTGTACGAGAAGCGCGACCGCATCGCCTACGTCACCCTCAACCGGCCCGAGGCGCGCAACGCGATCGACCCCGACGTGCACGCGCTGCTGGTCGAGGTCTGGAGCGACTTCCGCGACGACGACGCCGTCGACGTGGCGATCCTCACCGGGGCCGGCGACGCCTTCTGCGCCGGCGCCGACCTCAAGACCTACATCCCGCCGGTGATCGAGGACGCGACGCCGGCCCGGATCCGGGAGATCGTCGACCTCGGCCTCGGCGGCCTCACGCGCGGCCTGCACCGCATCTACAAGCCCGTCATCGCGGCGGTCAACGGCTGGGCGCTCGCCGGCGGCCTGGAGACCGCGCTCGCGTGCGACGTCCGTATCGCCTCCGAGCGCGCGCGCTTCGGATCCTTCGAGGCGCGGCGCGGCTACCACCACGGCGACGGCGGCATCGTCCGCCTGGTCAACACGTGCGGAACAGGCGTAGCGCTCGAGATGCTGCTCACCGCCGAGCCGATCGACGCGCAGCGCGCGCTGCAGTGCAACATGGTCTCGCGCGTGGTGCCCCACGAGCGGCTTCTGGAGGAGGCCGAGCTGACCGCGCGCCAGATGCTGCGCAACTCGCAGCGCGCCGTGCGGTCGGCCAAGCGCGCGATCCTCGACGTGGTCGGGCGGCCGCTCGACGAGCAGCTCGCGACCGAGGCGTGGCTGGGCTACAGCTGCGCGGACCGCGACGAGACGCTCGCGCTGCTCGCGCGCTTCTACGACAAGTCCGACGATGGGCGCGCGGGTGAGCACCCGACGCCGCTGTAGGCCCGCGTCCCGGCCGCTCCCGGCCCGCTCGCGCCCGCCGCGATACGCTCGTGCGCGATGAGCGCCGTGGACGAGCTGCGCCTGGTCGACGCGGACACCGAGCTCGAGGTCCGCGCCGGCGACCTGTGGGCGGAGCGCCCGGTTGCGCTGATCTTCCTGCGCCACTACGGGTGACTGCACTGCCGTGAGCACGCGCTGCAGTTGCAGCGCGACCGGAACCGCTTCGCAGCCACCGGCGGTGAGCTCGCGGTCGTCGGCATGGGGACGCCGGCGATGGCCCGTGACTTCCGGCGCGAGCTCGGCACCGACTGGCGGCTGCTGCTCTCGCGCGACAAGGCGGCCTACAACGCCTTCGACCTCGAGCGCGCGAGCACGCGCGGCGTGTTCGCGCCGGCCGCTTTGGGCTCGTCGGTTGCGCGCACGGCCGGACTCGTGCGCCGCGGCAAGGCTCCGCTCAGGTCCCCCCAGCAGGACTGGCACCAGCTCGGAGGCGCGTTCGTGATCGCGCCGGGCCGCGGCGTGGTGTGGGCGCACCGCTCGCGCCACCCGGGCGATCTGCCCGACCACGAGGCGCTGCTGGGCGCGCTGCGCGACGCAGCCAGCTAGCGTCCCGTCCGGCATGTCGACCGAGACCTCCGCCCCCACCAGGCTCCACGGCGGGCGGCTGGTCGCGCGGCGGCTGAAGGCGCACGGCGTGAGCAAGCTCTTCACGCTCTCGGGCGGGCATCTGTTCTCGCTCTATGACGGCTGCCGCGAGGAAGGAATCGACCTCGTCGACGTGCGCCACGAGTCGGCGGCCGCGTTCGCGGCCGAGGGCTGGGCGAAGGTCACCCGTCAGCCGGGCGTCGCGGCGCTGACCGCGGGCCCGGGGGTCACCAACGGTATGAGCGCGCTCGCCTCGGCGCTCCAGAACCACTCGCCGATGGTCGTCCTCGGGGGGCGTGCGCCCGAGATGCGCTGGGGCCAGGGCTCGCTGCAGGAGATCGACCACGTCCCGTTCGTGCGCCCGCTGACCAAGCTCGCAGCGACTCCGCGCAGCACGGACGAGATCCCGGCGCTCGTCGACGAGGCCTTCGCCGCCGCGATCGCGCCCCACAGCGGCCCCGCGTTCGTCGACTTCCCGCTCGACCTGGTGTTCATGGAGGGCGAGGACGCGCGGCACCGAGCCCGCCCCCGCCGCGGCGGCGCCGTCGTCGGCGCTCGCCGATGCGGGCGCGCTCGAGCGGGCGGCGGCGCTGCTGCGCGGTGCCGAGCGGCCGGTGATCATGGCCGGCACCAACCTCTACTGGGGCCACGGGGAGGAGGCGCTGCGCGCGCTCGCCGAGCAGCTCCGGGTGCCGGTGTTCGTGAACGGACTCGCGCGCGGGTGCATGCCGGCCGACCACGAGCTGTTCTTCTCGCGGGCACGCGGCACCGGTCTCAAGGGCGCCGACGTCGCGCTGGTGCTGGGCGTCCCGATGGACTTCCGCCTGGGCTTCGGCGCGTCGTTCGGCGACGACACGCAGATCGTCGTCGCCGACGTGGCCGCGCCCGAGCGGCCGCACCCGCGGGCGGTGGCGGCCGAGCTCTACGGCGCGCTGTCGCCGGCGCTCGACGCCCTGCGCGAGGGCGCGGCGGGTGGCGGTCGCGGGCGCGAGGAGTGGATCGCGTCGCTGCGGGCGGTCGAGGACGAGCGCCGCGCGGCCGAGCGCGATGAGCTCGGAGACGATCGCGCGCCGCTTCACCCCATGCGCATATACGGCGAGCTCGCAGGGCTGCTCGACCGCGACGCGATCATCGTCGGCGACGGCGGCGACTTCGTCTCCTACGCGGGCCGCGTGATCGACTCCTACGAGCCCGGCTGCTGGCTGGACCCCGGACCGTACGGCTGCCTGGGCGCGGGCCCGGGTTACGCGCTCGCGGCCAAGCTCGCGCGCCCCGACCGCCAGGTGGTGCTGCTGCTCGGCGACGGCGCCTTCGGCTTCTCCGGGATGGAGTTCGACACCCTGGCCCGCCACGGAGTCGCGGTCGTCGGCGTGATGGGCAACAACGGCATCTGGGCGCTCGAGAAGCACCCGATGGAGTTCCTCTACGGCTACTCAGTGGCCGCCGACCTGCGCCCCGCGACCCGCTACGACCAGGTGGTCGAGGCCCTCGGAGGCCACGGCGAGCTGGTCGAGCGCCCAACCGACCTCCGCCCGGCCCTCGAAAGAGCCCTGGCGGCCGACCGCCCGGCGCTGGTCAACGTCCTCACGGACCCGACGGTCGCCTACCCGAGGAAGTCGAACCTGGCGTAGCCCGGTGCGGGCTCATGGCTCGAGTCGCGCGGGGTTGGCGGGCGAACGGCATCGACGAGGGATAGGAGGAGGGTTTTCAGGTGGCTCTCGGGGTTCTGAGTCGAGTTATCGGGATCTGAGCCCGATAACTCATCGCAGAACGGGAGCCGCCCCAAAAATGAGCCCTCGGCCCCTTTTTGGCCGGATCGCTCGCGCGAATCGTTCCTGGCAAGGACGCAGGGGGAGGGACAGTGCTTTGCACGGACCTCCCCCGAGGACGCCGCCAGGGGCGATAACGCGCATGCGAGGCGCCACAAAAGGGAAGCGGCCCGCGTCATGCGAGCCGCTTCCAAAGAGCCCCGTCAGGACGGGCAGGGGTACGTGCCTTGAAGGGGCCCGGTTTCAACGGTCCGGACGGCGGGAGGCGCCGATTCGATGCGGCTACGCCCGGACCTATGATGTCAGGCGAAGCGGGTTGCACCGCTGAGCGGCACGTCCCTCTCGCCCAACACCCATAGTATGCACTATTCCTGGCTGGACGGCCAGTCGAGTTTCTCACCCGGCTCCAACTTGCACAGCTCGAGCTTGAGCGATGCTCCATGTAGGACATCTCGCTCGGAAACGGTGAATCGCCCCAGACCCAGCGTCCGCAGCGCCTCGAGCAGGATCGCGACGCCCGCGACGATGGTCGGCGCGCGATCCGGGTGGAGCCCCCGCAGCTCCCGGCGCCGCGCCAGCGGGAGCCGGGCGAGGTACGCGAGCTGGTCCTCGAGCAGCTCGGCTTCGAGCACGAAGCCCTCCACGGCGGCGCCGTCGTAGGGCTCGAGCTCCAGGGCCATCGCGGCGCACGACGTGGGCGTGCCGGCCACCGCGATCGCGGCGGCCACGGCCTCGCGCGCCCGCGCGGGGAGCGCGGAGGCCAGCGCCTCGCGCACGTCCTTCCCGAGCGCGCGCAGCTCCTCGGGCGCCGGAGGGTCGTGGTGGAGGTGGCGCTCGGAGTGGCGCACGACGCCGACCTGCAGCGAGACGTGCGCGTCCAGCGTCGAGCCGCGGCCGGTCACGAGCTCCGTCGACCCGCCGCCGACGTCGACGACCGCGAGCGTCCCCGACGCGGGCGCCGGGCGGCCGGCCGAGGCGCCCAGGAACGTCAGCCGTGCCTCCTCGCCACCCGACAGCACGCGCGCGTTCAGCCCATGCCGCGTCCGCACCTCGCGCGCGAACTCGCGTCCGTTGGCGGCGTCGCGCACGGCGCTGGTCATGATCGCGACGGACGCCTCGCAGCCTTCCGCCGCGATCGCCGAGGCGTACTCGTCGATCGTGCCGTGCACCCGCTCCATCGCGGCGGCCGAGAGCTCGCGGTTGCGCTCGAGCCCCTCGGCGAGCCGGGTGACCCGCGTGCGGCGGTCGCGCTCGTGCACCGCTCCGTCGCGGACGTCGGCGACGAGCAACCGCGTCGAGTTCGAGCCCAGATCGACCACCCCCACGCGCATGGCGCGGGATCGTAGGGCCCGGATCAGAGCTGCCGCGCCATGCGCAGCGCGAGCGCCATGATCGTCAGCGTCGGGTTGAAGCCGCCCGAGGAGGGGAACACCGAGCCGTCGGCGACGTAGACGTTGTCGAGCTCGTGCAGGCGACCGAACGGGTCGACCACCGATTTGCGCGGGTCGCGCCCCATGCGCGCCGTGCCCATGATGTGCGCGGTGGCGTTGGCGCCCGCGATGTCGGTGCTCCCGGACTGACCGGCGAGCGCGTCGACCAGCGCCCGCGCCGAGTTGTCGAACTTCGGCGCGGCTCGGCAGATCTCGGCAAGCTTGGGCCCGAAGTAGGCCGACGCGGCGAGCTCGAAGCGATGCTGCGAGTGCGTGATGCGCGGGACGGGCAGGCCGTGGAAGTCGCGGATGCGGGGATCGAGGTCGACGCGGTTCGCCTTCTGCGGAAGGTCCTCGCCGACCATCGACATCCCCGCGAGCCGGTCGCGCAGGGCGAGGTCGCGCAGCAGCGACTTGAAGCCGGCTCCGCGGCTGGACAGGGCGCCGTAGAGCTGGGCCTCCTGGAGGAGCAGCACGCTGCCCCCGACCTCGCAGATGCCGCCCTTGAGATAGGGCAGTCCCGCGGCGCGCGCCGCCTTCCCCTTCACGGGGCCGACGAAGTCGTCGATCGTGAACGTCGTCGACGGGCCGCGCCAGGCGTGGACGTTCTCCGTGAACAGCCCGATGCCCAGCGTGAAGTAGTGGAACATCAGGTTGCGGCCGAGCTGGTCTGAGCGGTTGCCCAGGCCGCGAGGGTGGCGCCCGGATCTCGACATGAGCAGCAGCCGGGCGGTCTCGATCGCCGACGGCGCCAGCACGACCACGTCGGCGCGCACGGTGTGGCGCCGGCCCTTCGCATCGAGGTAGCCGACGCCGCGAGCGCGGCGCCCGTCGCGGGTGACGTCCACGCGGTGGACGAAGCAGCGCGTGCGCAGCTCGGCGCCTCGGCGCAGGGCGTCGTGGAGGAAGGACAGCGCGGCGCCTCCGCGCGCGTTGATCGGGCAGCCGAAGCCCGAGCAGAAGCCGCACGAGTTGCAGGCCGGGCGGCCGAGGTGCTCGCGGGAGTTGACGGCCATCGGGAAGGGGTAGGCGCTGTAGCCGAGGCGCTGCGCCCCCTCGGCGAGCAGCTTGCCCCCGTACATCGGCGGATTGGGCGGCATCGCGAACTGGCGCGCGCGGGGGGCCTGGGCGAGCGTCTCCGCGGGCATCCGCCGGACGTCGCCCTGGACGCCCAGGCGCCGCTCGACCTCGTCGTAGAAGGGCGCGAGCTCCTCGTAGGTGAGCGGCCAGTCGGCCACGTTGGCGCCCGGCACCGGCCCGTGCAGCGAGCGGCCCTTGAAGTCCTGGCGCCAGAAGCGCGGGACCTTGGCGTCCCAGTGCACGGTGCCCCCGCCGGCCACGGTCGGCAGGTCGTTGACGTCGCCCACGAACGAGCGCGCCACGCCGCGGCGCGCCTCGGCCTGGGTGCGGCTCGTGCGAGGCTCGAGCAACGGGTCCTGGTTCTCGAAGTAGCGCCCGGCCTTGACCTCGTCGTTGGAGAACAGCGTCCGCACGGGGCCGCGCCCGCCGAGGCCGGGCAGGAGGTTGCGGCCCTTCTCGAGGATCAGCACGGGATGGCCCCTGCGCCGCAGCGCCCAGGCGGCCACGCTGCCGCCCGCGCCCGAGCCGACCACGATCACCGACTCGCGGCTCACGGCCGGCCCAGGCGCCCGCGGCGCAGCCACGGCGCGTCGCGCGCGGCCGGGCGTCCGGAGAGGCCGGGTAGCGGGCCGGCCGCGCGTGCGGCGGCAGCCTGCGCGGCCGGCAGCGTGCCGCGATCGGGCTTTGAGACCTGCCGGCGCGAGAAGCCGGCGGGCTGGCGGTCTCCGGCCCACCCGTTCGAGCTCCAGCCGAGCAGGTCGCGGTTGCCTCCGTACTCCGGCGGCCCGTACATGGCTTCGAACGTGTTGGCCAGGGCCGCGGCGACGAAGGCCTGTAGCTCGGAGTCCGATTCGTCGTCGAGGAGCGCGTCGCGGTCGGCTGGAGTCGCCTGGGCGAAGGAGACGCCGTACCGGGCCCTGGCGCGCTCGTCCAGGCGGGCGAGCCCCTCGCGGTAGACCTGCTGCAGGCCCTTCACCGGGCCGGCAAATTCCCGTTCCCGCATTCCGCGCGAGCCCTCGAGGCGGATGCGCCAGCCCAGCTCGGCCTGGCGATCGAGGGCGACGAAGTCCGCGAACTCGTCGCGGCCGCCGCCGGCGCGCCCCGAGAACGGCCCGCCGGCGTGGATCAGCGGCGGCGAGACCCTGAACGCTCCGAGCAGCAGGTCGATGGCCTCGGCCACGCCGGCCTCGCGCGCGCCGGGGGTCGGGTCCTCCGGCGGGCCCGGGACGAGCCGGTCGACCAGCGCCCGGAGCGTCTCGAGCTCGGCGCCGGTCAGGAAGCGGCCGGGCCGGCCGGGCGCGGCGCCCGCGGTCGCCTCGAGCAACGCCTCGACGCGGGCGGGCGGCGCGAGCGCCAGGAGCCCGATCGCCCCGGCTCCGGCGACGAACGAGCGGCGGGTGAGACGGTCGGTGCCCTCGCGGCTCACCGACCGAGCCTAGAGGCGCGCGCGCTGCGTCCGCAAGAATCGCCGCGCGATGACCTCGCCCGACTTCAAGCGCGCGCGCTGCTTCGTGACCCGCCGGCTTCCCGGCGGCGCGCTCGGCCGGCTGGCGGCGGATGCACGAGGTCGACGTATGGCCGGACCCGATGCCTCCTTCGCCGGAAGCGCTGCGCGCGCGAGCGGTGGAGGCCGAGGGCTTGCTGTGCACGCTCACCGACCGGGTCGACGCCGAGCTGCTCGACGCGTGCCCGCGGCTGCGCGCGATCGCCAACTACGCCGTAGGGGTCGACAACGTCGACGTCGCCGCGGCGGCGGTGCGGGGGATCCCGGTCGGGAACACCCCCGACGTGCTCACCGAGGCGACGGCGGACCTCGCGTTCGCGCTGATCCTCGCCGCGGCGCGCCGGCTGGAGGAGGCGGCACGGGCCGTGCGGGAGGGAGAGTGGAGCACCTGGCGGCCCGACTGGCTGCTCGGCCGCGACGTCCACGGCGCGACTCTCGGGATCGTCGGGATGGGTCGCATCGGCCGGGCGGTGGCACGCCGCGCCGAAGGCTTCGGGATGGAGGTGCTACACACGGCTCGACGAGGGGGTGTTCCGCTCGGAGAGCTGCTCGCGCAAGCCGACTTCGTCTCGCTGCACGCGCCGCTCACGCCGGACACCCGCCACCTGATCGACTCCGAGGCGCTGGCGCGCATGAAGCCCACGGCCATCCTCGTCAACACGGCCCGCGGCCCGCTCGTCGACCAGGCCGCGCTGCGCGAGGCACTGGTCGCCGGCCGCATCGCGGCCGCCGCGCTCGACGTCACCGACCCCGAGCCGCTGCCGCCCGACGACCCGCTCCTGAGCGCCCCGAACGTGCTCGTCGTGCCCCATATCGGCTCGGCAACCCACTCGGCCCGCGAGCGAATGGCCGACCTCGCGGTCGACAACCTCCTGGCCGCGCTCGCGGGGGAGCCGATGCCGCACGAGGTGAGGCCGCAGGCCACTTGAGCGCGCCGGTCCGCGCCGGCCCCGGCAGCCACTTTGAGCGCGCCGGTCCGCGCCGGCCCCGGCAGCCACTTGGAGCGACCCGGCCCGTTCCGAGCCCGCAGCCACTTGAGCGGCCCGGCCCCATCTGGTATCAGTAAACCCTCGCGACGCGGGGTGGAGCAGTCTGGTAGCTCGTCGGGCTCATAACCCGAAGGTCGCGGGTTCGAATCCCGCCCCCGCTACTCCCGAAACCCCCGCGTATGCGGGGGTTTCGGCGTTGTGGGAGGCGTGGCCCGGCCACCACGGATCCGAGGTGGCAATGGAAGTGGCAACGCGACGCCTTTCCTTCGGCGCCGGGAAGGAACCCGAGGGCGAGGCGCCCCCCCTTTACACAGGCCGGACCTCGACTCGCGGGCTCGATACACCGGACCCGCGCGCACACTACGCGCGAGTTGCGGGCTTAGCTTCAAAACGACCCTCGCGAGATGGGTGCTGTCCCGCGATACCGCGGCTTGTCCAACTGCCGCGACTAGAGCAGCTTCTCGGGCGCCTTCCCGCCCGCCCAGACCTTGAGGATCAACGGACGAGCTTCGAGGTGCCGCTCGATCGAGAGCCAGTGGCGGCAGAGGCCGCGCATCATGTCCCAGCGGCTATAGCTCGCCCTACCGAAGGCGACGAGTCGTGCGCCCGACTCCACGACGGCATCTCGCTCGTCCTGGTTCTCGACGATCGCCAAGTCGCAGCTTACGATCACCAGGTCCTCGGCGGCGACCTCCTTGATCCACCAGCCGTCGCCCTCGTCTTGGCGTTTCTGCATCTCCGGGTGGCGGTCGTGTTGGAACACGGCCTGCCAGTCGTGTTCCTTGCGGAACTTGTTGAAAGCGTCCGTTACTGAGCGCCCAACGGAGTTCTCGATGTAGAGCGTCCTCATGCCGCCAGAGGAACTGCCTCCACGACGGACGCGGCCTCGATCTCATCGCGAGTGGCGTCCGTGTCCTCTGTGACCTCGGCCACCGACCATCCGTCGTTGAGCCGTGTCGCAATGGCGATCGTTCTCACTCCGGTCGTCGTCGTGGTCGGTCGGCCGCCATTGATCCGAGTGTCCACGGTCACGGGCTTCTGACGCCCAAGAGGCCACCAGCGATACGCCGCCTCCTCTTGGTAGTCCAGGGCATCGAGCAGGTCGGTAGCAGCGTCGGGCCAACCCAACTGCCCTCTGCGAGCCGGGTTGAGCAGATGCTCGCCGTACTTCACGAACAGCTCGCGGCCATACACCTTGAAGTGCAGGTCGAGGAGAGGACGGTCCACCTGCAACTCCTTCGCGGCATAGTCCAGCGCCTCTCGAATCCAAGGCAGCGGAACGTGCTCACGCCCGACGCGAGGAATCGAAGCTCGATCAGATTGAGAAACGAGAGGGGCGGGGCCTCCCCGTCAGTCGCTCCATCGACTGCTATCAGAGGCCGGTCATGACGACGCTCGCCACGGTAGTCGCGGTCATGCCCAAGCGACCACCTCCGCAGCGTGCCCGGCTGGCGCCCGATCAACCGGCCGGCCTCAGCAAACGTGTAGCGAGGCTGCAACGCGCGCTCTGCGATCTTTGGGTGTGACGCCACTGCGGGGAGTAT
>CAWCNV010000016.1:0-296664 GCA_963797015.1 uncultured Actinomycetes bacterium
GCCACTCGCTCAAGCATCAGCCATGACGTCGGCCGCGACTAGATGGCGCGATCTAGGGGAATCTGGCGCCGTTCGTGGAGGACTGTGCCAATGGTTAGTCGTACGTCTTCCGGTCGCTCGTGATCCCGCTGCAGGCCGCGGTGATGAACCTGCTCTCGATCGGCGCCTCGATGGGCGTCGTTGTCGCCGTGTTCCAATACGGCTGGCTCGGCTCCCTGTTCGGGATCGCCGGCGGGCCGATCGCCGCCTTCATACCCGTGATGGTGTTCGCGATCGTCTTCGGGCTCTCCATGGATTACGAGGTCTTCCTCATCAGCCGCATCCACGAGGAATGGACACGCGGCGCCGACAGCACGGCCGCCGTTCGCGAAGGACTGATCCGCACCGGCCGCGTGATCACCGCCGCGGCGGCGGTGATGGTGGTCGTCTTCGCCAGCTTCGCCGGCGGCGGAGAGCGCATCGTCCAGCTCTTCGGGCTCGGCCTCGCGGTCGCCGTCTTCCTCGACGCCCTGGTCATCCGCGTCCTCCTGCTCCCGGCCACACTGCAGCTCCTCGGCAAGCGCACGTGGGCGTTCCCTGACTGGCTCGACCGGCGCCTGCCGCGCTTCGCGATCGAGCCGCCCGAAGATGCGGAAGCCACAACGCCTCCGCCGAGCATCGACGCTCGAGCCGCGACCGCGGGGGCGGCAACCTCTGAGGCTCCGTCCTCAGGATGAGCGTATCGGCGGGCGAGATCGGCGGCGCTGCCCCGGCGCCCGACGTGTCAAACGCAGGAGCACCCGCAAATTGCGCCGCTCAGCTGCTGATCACCCCACCGGTTGAAGACCGAGATGTTCGAGGAGGTCGCGTCGTCCCGAGGTAATCTACAAGATGAGCCTGTCCCACGGATTCATCGCCGGACCTGATGGCGGCATCAGTTGGACTGCTCCTGACGCGTCAGCCCCAGCGGCAACAGGTGAGTCGCGCCTCGCTGTCCGCAGCTATCCCTGCGTCGCTCCGCGGGACGAATTGGGCCACCGAGCCGACACCCGCGCGGACCTTGCCCCGTGCGCGAAATCCGGTGCGCTCGGGAGCGCGGGCTTCTGCTTTCACGCGAAAGCGGAAGCGCGCAGGTCGGATAGGCTGGCGCCGATGGCTGCCTCCGGAGAACCTGCTCGCGAAGGCACTCTTGAGCTCGACGACGGGCGGGCGCTTGGGTATGCCGAGTACGGCCGGCCAGACGGTGCGCCGATCGTGTACCTACATGGGATGCCAGGGTCGCGGCTCGACCCGCCGCTGCTCGATGAGGAGTACCGGCAGCTCGGCGCCCTTGTTGTGGCCCTCGAACGGCCTGGCTATGGTCGGTCGACCGCGCGCCGATCGTGGGGCCTGCTCGATTGGCCAGCCGACGTCGCGGCGGCCGCCGATCGCCTCGAGATCGAGCGCTTCGCCGTATCGGCTACTCGAGCGGCGGCAAGTACGCCGCCGCATGTGCGTATGCATTGCCCGACGCCTGACCGGCACGGCGATCGTGAGCGGCGTTGGTCCGCCTACGACCCCGAACTTCAGAGAGGGCCTCGGGAGGACGGATCGCCTATCGATGACCCTCGCTCGTCGCGTCCGCCCGCTGGCGCGCATCTACTGGCGCATCGCCCGCAGCATGGCCGAGCGCCGGCCCGAGAGCTTCCTCGGAGAGTTCGAGAAGGAGCTGTCGGAGCCCGACAAGGCCGTCTTCGCCGAGCCGGAGGTCCGAAAGTTCTTGCTCGCCATCTCACGCGAGGCGCTCCGCGGCGGCGCGATGGGAATGGTCCAGGACTCGGCTATCCAGGCTCGGAACTGGGGCTTCGAGCTCGAGGAGATCCAGGCCCCAGTGCACCTCTGGCATGGAGACAGCGACGAGATCGTCCCCCTCCACCACAGCAAGCACGCAGCCGAGAAGATCCCGAACGCGACGCTCACGGTGTTCGAAGGAGTAGGGCACCTCGTTGCGTCTCGCTTCAGCGAAGTAGCCGCGGCGCTGATCCGCTAAAGCGTCCTCTCCAAGCCTGCTGCATCGCGCGAAGAGCGGCGCCGGGTCGGTTAGAGCCGAAGCGTCGTGCTGACCGGGATCATCGGCGCGCGGCGGGTGTGGACGGTGTCGATGATCTCGGCGTTGTCGATTCCTTGGAGGTAGATCGAGGTGATGCCGAGGTTGCTGTGGCCGAGCTGCCGCTGGATGACTACGAGCGGCACGCCTTCGCGAGCCATCGACGGCGTGGGCGTGACGCAGCTGATGTGAGCGAACCGTCGACGGACACCCGCGGCGATGGCCGTGCGGCGCAGCTCAGCTCGAGCGGCGGCGGTCGACCACTGGCGACCACGCGTCCGGCCGTTGAGCACACAGAACAAAGGGCCGACGGGAAGCCCGAAACGTAGTTCGAGCCACGGCTGGAGCTCGTCCCAGCCCCACGTGTCCATGCCGACCTCGCGGCGACGTCCGCCCTTGCCGCCACGCACGAGCAGCGCGCCGCGCCGGTCATCGAGATCGGCTTCGGCCAGCGCGAGCGCTTCCTGTATGCGCAGGCCGGCGCGCCAGACGACCACGATCAAGCCACGCAGGCGTCGGCCGTGCGCGTCGTCGCCGGCCGCGCGCATCACGGCGACGATCGCTTCGACTTTGGGCGGATCGGCGGGATAGCGGAGACCCTTGTTCCGCGGCGATCGACCGGCATGGAAGCCGGGCATTGTCGCCGGCGATCGGCGTCGACCGGCGCGGTCAAGCAACATCTCGGACATCGCCCCTCCTCGGGCTCGGAGAACGCGACCGAGCATCCACCGGAGCACTCGCTCTCACCGAAGCAGCAGCGAGACGGGATTGGTCAGACCGACCGGCGGCTACCGCCGCTCGTCCGAACCGGGCACGAGTCGGCTTCCCGAGGGTGCGATCGCTTGGCTAGGAATGCGATCGTGGCATCGATCGAGAGCGGCGAGCGGCAGTCGGGGAAGCGCAGTGTTGGCTGCCCGGTCGGCGCCGAGCAGGTATGCCGCGACTCCCTGTAGTCCTCGAGGGACGGCTACCAGCGCGGCGACATTTGGGCCGCCCTACTTGGCGAGCCGGTCGAACGTCTCTCGGTGCTCCTCGGTAAAGCGCTTCGCGAACTCGATGTTCTCGGCGCACAGGTCGTTGGCGACCTGCCGAACCAGCTCGTCGGTATGCCCTTGGCGCTCACGGATCAAGTGTATGTGTGCGGGGATCAGCCCATGGCCACTGCGACCGGTGCGCTCGTCAGCTCGAACTCGGCCGGGTCGAACCGCGCGAGCCGCCTCTTGTACTCGTTGGCGAACGCGGGCCAGATCGTGAAGTTCCGCCCGTCGGGGCCTACGTACCACGAGTGACAGCCGCCGCTGTTCCAGACGGTCGGGGCGAGCCGCCGCTGGATCTCGTCGTCGAAGCGCTCCATGACGTCCCGGCGCACGTCGACCGCCGTCGCGCCCCGCGCGTCCATCGCGCGCAGCGCGTCGATCGCGAACCCGATCTGGGCCTCGATCGGCTGCAGCGCGGAGTTGTTGCCGCTCGCGGTGTTCGGGCCGAGCAGGACGAAGTGGTTGGGGAACCCGGGGATCACGGTCCCGAGGTAGGCGCGGATGCCGTCCTCGTCCCAGACCTCGCGGATGCTCCGCCCGCCGCGGCCGACGACGTGGCGGAAGTGCGGCGGGTTCATCACGTCGAACCCGGTGGCGAAGACGATCGTGTCCAACTCGATCTTGCGGCCGTCCTGCGTGACGATGCCGTCCGGCACGATCTCCCGGATCCCCTCAGTCACGAGCTCGACGTTGGGCTTCATGAACGTCCCGAGGAAGTCGCTGCTGATGATGATCCGCTTGCAGCCGATCCGGTAGTCGGGGGTCAGCTTCGCGCGGATCTCCGTGTTCGGAACCTGCCGCTTCAGGTAGCCGAGCGCGAGGCGCTCGAGCCCGGCCAACAGCCGCGGGCGCCGGACGAGGCCGAGGATGAGGAGCTCGTTGTTGTAGTAGATGGCGGACCGGATCGCGCGCTGCAGCGCCGGGAACCGGCGCAGCAGCAGCTTCTGGAGGTCGCTGTGCGGATGGTCCAGGCGGGGGAGCACCCATCCGGGGCTGCGCTGGAAGACGGTCAGCCGCGCGGCGTGCTTTTGAACCTCGGGGACGATCTGCGACGCCGTCGACCCGGTCCCGATCACGCCCACGCGCTCGCCCCTCAGGTCGTGCCCGTGGTCCCACCGCGCAGAGTGGAACATCGCCCCGGCGAAGCTGTCGAGACCGGGCACGGCGGGCAGCTTGGGCTCGGTGAGGCCGCCAGCGGCGGACACCAGCACCTGCGCCGAGAAGGCCCCGCGATCGGTCTCCACGCGCCAGCGGCTCGCGTGCTCGTCCCACCTCGCCCCCGTCACCTCCGTGCCGAACCTCATCAGGGGCTCGATCCCGCGGTCGCGCGCGACCGCCGCAGGTAGTCGAGGATCTCGGCCTGCGGAGCGAAGAAACGGCTCCAGTCCGGGTTCAGCGCGAACGAGAACGAGTACAGGTGCGCCGCGACGTCGCACGCACAGCCCGGGTAGGTGTTCGCCCACCACGTCCCGCCGAGCCCGTCGTCGCGCTCGAGAATCACGAGGTCCTCGTATCCAGCCTCGCGCAGCCTGATCGCAGTGCCGATGCCGCCGAATCCCGCGCCGACGATCGCGACGCGAACGTCCCGAAGCCCGTTCTCGACACGCGGCTCGAGCACCACACTCGCGATCGTAATCCAGTCGGCGCCGGCGGGCGAGTCTCTCGCCCCACGCGCTTCTCCGCTCCACCTGCTGCGAGGAGTTCCGCGATAGCAGGCGGTTCTCGAATGCGAGACCCGGACTCCAACCGGGACACCACGATTTCAGTGTGTCCTCCGCCCCCAGAGCAACGGCCACCTGTCCGGGGCCGCTGCCTCCACCACGAGAACGCAACCGTGGCTCTTGAACGATGTCGCGATCGGCGTCCACAGCCAAGCGATTGCACCGGTGGGAAGTCGACTCGTGACCGCTTGGGACGAAAGCCGATCCCCGAACGCGACACCCGGCGCCGCCGTGGCGCTCTTCCGCAAAGCGGCAGCACTGCGAGGCGCGCGCCTCGCTCCTGCTGCGGACGAAACGCAGAAGCGCTTAGCTCGGACTTCCGCTGGCCATGCAGAGCAGAACCGGGGCCCGCGGCATGGGCTGTGACCGGTTGACCTCGCGCAGACCCGGTGGCGGGCCGTCAACGCACCCCACCTTGTCGCGCTCGTCCGTGCCGGCGCGGTTCAAGAACGGCAAGCTCATCGAACGACCCGACGAATCAGAGGGTGGTGATCAGCAGGTCGCGTGACACGCCGATCCACAGGTGTTGACTATTCCTCTCGACGCTCCCGTCCTGAACTCAAGCGACTACTGGCCGCGCTGCGAGTGCTGTGGGGACACTCGCATCCTGTGTTCGTTCCGGGAGGCTTCCCGCTAGCCGTTATCAGCGAAGCGATAGTTGCCGGGAACGCAGTGGTGCTCGGCGCCGCCGCAGGCACGCTTACCACGGGCCTGACTACGGCCCTCACAGGACGAACCGACCTTCACAACACCTGGTTGAAGTTCAAACGGGGCAACTCTCGGAAGTCGTGGACGCTTCTTGCTGCCACGCCGCGGAGCCTGGATCGATCGGCGACCCGTGCGTCGCTCCGCGGGACCGATCCGGGCCACCGACTCGACAGACCCGCGACGCACGAGGATTTGGGCGCTGCCCATCTCGCTGCCCGCCTGCGTTTCGTTGTTTGCGGAGCGAGCAAGCCAGTCATGCGCATGCTCGCTTCCACGCGACAGCGCAAGCCCGTGGCGGCGCTCGCCGCCGATTGTCAGAAGACCGTCGCAGAGTGCGAGTAGCCGCGCACGGCAACCGATAGGAGGTATGGCCTATGGCTGATCCCAAGCGCGTCGTCGAAAGGCATGTCGAGGCATTCAACGCACGGGACGCGGACGCCGAACCGTGGAGCGACGACGCCGACCTCGTCGCCCCGAACGGGTCGATGCACGGCCGCGAGGAGGTCCTGGGCTTCCTCGGTGTGTTCTGGGACGCGTTTCCGGACGGGCGTCTTGAAACGTCGGGCCTTCTCGCCGAAGGATCCGTCGTCGCCGCCGAGGGCCGGTTCATCGGCACGCACACCGGTGTCATGCGCACGCCGGCAGGCGACGTCGCGGCCACGGGACGGCACGTCGACCTCCGCTGGATGTCGAGGTACGAGGTTCGCGGCGACGAGCTGGCCTCGGAACATCTCTACTTCGATCAGGCCGAGCTGCTCGGCCGCTCGGACTCATGCCGGCGACCTAAGCGCCTCCTGCCTTGCGCGACGAGCGGCAGCGACTGCTTGAGGTTCCAGCCGAAGTAGACCTCGTGCGGCAGATCCTGTCCTCGTCGTCGAAGGTCAGGATCTCCGTGTTCCGTCCCCGCCCGCCACCGGAGACGTCGCTTTCGTAGGTGACGACGACCTCGTCGCCCGCCTCGATCAGGCGGACGAACTCGAAGTCCTGGCCCCGGCCGGCGCCAGGCCAGCAACGCTCGAAGTAGCCGTCCCGGTCGAGCTCCGGGTCAGGGGGCGCGGAGAAGAGGAAGTCCTCGCTGAGACGCTCTCAAAGAAATGCCGGTCGCCGGCTGCGAACGCAGCATAGGAGTCGCAGACAATCTGCTTGCGTCGGCCATGGTCGGTCGAGTCTAATGGCGGTCCCCACTGTCGCTTCTCGCGAGAAGTGACAGGCGGTACAGCGATACCGGTGGCGGATCCGTGCGTCGCTCTACGGGACGAATCGGGCCCCCGCTATCGAGGCCGACCAGTAAGCAGGGCTCGCCAGAGCCCCGCTGAGAGGCCGACCGAGACCCGAAGGCCGCTCGCAAGGGCGGCCTTCGTCGTGGTGATGCGAGGTTCTCGCTTGGTGCTCCTCGTCTAGGTCTGGCTCGGCCGCCCGGGCCCGCTCGGATCCTGTGGCGCGAGCGCGGCCAGGCGCGTGTCGACGCCACGGCGCACGCGATCCAAGGCTGCACGGTCGGCGCTGGCGACGAACTGCATGTTGCCGAGCACCATGAACGCGTTGAGCTCGAAGGCGACCTGCGCGGGGTCGGCGCGGGGATCGAGGTCGCCGGCCGCCTGTCCCGCGGCCACCTCCTCGGCGAGCAACCCGAGCCAGCGCTGGCTGAACGCCATGGCGTCGTCGCGGACGGGGCCTGGACGGGCGTCGAGCTCGCTCACCGCGGAGACGAAGAAGCACCCGCCGGGGAAGACGCCCTCCTCGACGTGGTCGATGAAACCCTCGATGTAGGCCCGCAGCCGGCGCACGCCGGCCCCCGCGTCTCCCGCGGGCTCGATCACCTCCTGGTCGAAGATCGCGCTGGCCGCTTCGACCGTGGCGAGCTGCAGCTCCTCCTTGGAGCCGAAGTGCGCGAACAGACCGCTCTTGCTCATGCCGACCGCGTCGGCCAGGCGCGCGAGCGATAGCCCGTCGAGTCCATCGATCGTCGCCAGCCGAGCCGCTTCACGGAGGATCGCCGCGCGGCTGCGCTCGCCGTCTGACCGGCGGCGGGTCGGCGGTCGAGTGGGGGGTCGGTTGGCGGCGTTCGCGGTCAGAGTGCTTGACAAGTTAGCACGACCGGTCGTAGTCTACGGAGAGAACGACCGATCGTGCTAACTAGGATCTCTGAAAGGACGCGCTGATGACCAGCACGCAGACGAACGCGACACACGCCTCCACCGGGGCTGGCCCCGATGTGGCACGAGAGGGGGCCTCGAAATGACCGCGGGCACGGGCGTGAGCGAGACTCGCCAGCGGGTTGGATCCATCGGGAGGCTCGGTCGCTGGACCGCCACGCACTTCGGAGTCGTCGCGGCCGCATGGGTCGTAGTAGCGGTAGGTCTCGGCGTCTTGGCCCCGCGCGCGGAGAAGGCGCTGTCGGGAGCCGGCTGGGAGGCGACCGGCTCGGAATCGGTTCAGGCGCGCCAGCTGATCGACAGGAACTTCGACGGGCTTGGCAGCTACGGGCTCGTGGTCGTGGTCCACGCGCAGGACAAGACCGTCTCCGATCCCGCTTTCCGGCGGGCGCTGCAAGGGGTGGAAGCCAGGCTGGAGCGTGATCCGGCGGTGACCACTGTGGTGCCGCCACGGGCGGGCACGTCGCTTTCGTCCGATCGCCACACGGCCGTGATCCAGGCGGGCGCGGCGCGCAACTCGAACGAGATGGTGCACGCCGCCGACAAGCTGAAGGGCCCGCTCGCCGAGCTCGGCTCTGACGGGGTGCGCGTCGACCTCACCGGCGCCTCCGGCATGTGGTCCGACTTCAACCAGGCGAACAAGTCGGCGATGATGAAGTCCGAGCTCCTCTCATGGCCGGTCACGCTCGCCATCCTGGTGCTCGCGTTCGGCTCGCTGGCCGCGGCCGGGCTGCCGCTGATGCTGACGATCGCCGGACTGGTCGCCGCGGCAGGTTCCCTCTGGATCGGGACTCGGATCGCCGACATCTCGATCTGGTCCATGAACTTCGCCCTGATGTTCGCGCTGGCGCTGGGAATCGACTATGCGCTCTTCATCGTCTACCGCTTCCGCAGGGCCTTCTTCGGCTCAAGGCTGTCGGCTCAGGAGGCGGCTGCGGCGACGATGGACACGGCCGGCAAGGCCGTGCTGTTCTCGGGTCTGACGGTGCTGATCTCGCTGAGTGCCGTCATGCTCGTTCCGAGTCCGGCGTTCCGGTCGACAAGCCTCGGCATCATGCTGTCCGTTGTCTTCGTGCTGGCCGCGACGCTGACGCTCATGCCCGCCGTGCTGGCCAAGCTCGGGCCGCGGGTGGACAAGTTCGCGCTGAAGTCGGTCCACTCGGCCGAGCACCACTCGCGGCGCTCCGCGGCATGGGCCGAGCGTCTCTGGCGTCGGCCGCTGCCCTACGGCCTCGCGGCGATCCTGACGCTCGTGGCGCTCGCGCTGCCACTGTTCTCGCTGAAGACCGCGATGCCGTCGATCAAAGTCGTTCCTTCAGGCGACAATTCGCGGGCGGGCTACCACGCAGTGCGGGAGGCGTTCGGGGCGGGTGCGACGGCTCCGCTGCAGATCGTCGCCCCAAAGGCGGAGGCTGCAGAGGCTGCGGCGGCAGCGCGGCGCGATCCTGGCGTCGCACGCGTCATACCGCCGCGGCCGGGCGGGGACGGTCTGGCGCTCGTGCAGGCGATCCCGACGACAGATCCGTCCGCAAAGGTCACAGGCAACACGATCGACCGTCTTCGCGAAGCGCTGCCGTCGCCGGCGCTCGTCGGTGGTCCCACGGCCGAGAACCACGACCTCGAGGCGGCGCTGACCGCCAAGACGCCGCTGGTGATCGGCGTCATCCTCGGCCTCAGCTTCCTGCTCCTGCTGATCGCGCTGCAGGCGCCGCTGATCGCTGCGCTGGGAGTCGTCACCAACTTGCTTGCGACCGGGGCTGCCTTTGGCGTCGCGAAGTGGATCTTCCAGGACGGCATCGGGCACTCGGTGCTCGGATTCGAGCCACAGGGCTTCCTCGACGCGTGGGGACCGGTGTTCTTCTTCGCGATGATCTTCGCGATCTCCATGGACTACACGGTGTTCCTGCTCTCCTCGGCGAAGGAACGCTGGGACCGCTCGGGCGACGCGAGGGAGGCCATGGTCGGCGGCATGGCCCAGTCGGGACGCGTGATCTTCGCCGCCGGCGCGGTGATGGTCTCGGTCTTCTTCACCTTCGCCCTGAGCGGCCCGCTGCCGCCGAAGGAGATGGGCGTGATTCTCGGCATCGCCGTGCTCCTCGACGCCGCGCTGGTCCGACTGCTGGTATTGCCGGTGATACTGCGGCTGCTCGGCAAGTGGGCGTGGTACTCGCCCAAGCCACTCGACCGCCTACTCCCCGACGTCCGCTTCGACCACGCGTGATCTGCCCCACCGGAACGTGCGCCTCGACGGCCCGGGCGGCCGTGCCGCCCTGGTCAGCTACACGGCCGGCTCCTCCGGAAGGCCGGCTCCATCAGGGAGAATGGGCGCGAACCGCGAATGCCAGGAGGCGCGTGATGGGGCTTTACGGCGAGCAGGTCCTTCCCCGGATCATCAACCTCGCGTGCGGGATGAAGACCGTCGAACCACTGCGACGCCGCGTCTGTGACGGGCTCGAGGGGGAGGTCGTCGAGATCGGCTTCGGCTCGGGACTGAATGTCCCGTTCTACCCGCCGGCCGTCACACGGGTGGCGGCGGTCGAGCCGGCCGACGTTGGGTGGAGGCTGGCGGAGAAGCGTCTCGGGGCGACACGCGTTCCCGTCGACAGGGCCGGCTTGGACGGGCAGTCGTTGCCGTTTGCGGACAACAGCTTCGACGCCGCCCTGTCGACGTGGACGATGTGCACGATCCCCGATATCGCCACTGCGCTTTCCGAGATGCGACGCGTCCTCAAGCCCGGTGGGACCCTGCGCTTCGTCGAGCACGGGCTGGCCCCGGACGAGGGGGTGCGCCGCTGGCAGCATCGCCTGGAGCCGGCCCAGAAACGGCTGTTCGGCGGCTGCCACCTCACCCGGCCGGTCGTCGACCTTCTGACAACCGCCGGCTTCACCGTCACCGAGCTCGACGTCTTCTACGAGAAGGGCGCGCCGAAGCCCCTGGGCGCCGACTCCCTGGGCGCAGCGCTGTCGCCCTGACCCCTACGCAGCGGCCCGCTCGGGGACGAGCTCGGGCTCGCGTTCGTCCTCGCTCGCGGCAGCCCGATCGTCCTGCTCGAGCGGCTCGCCGCGCGTGTTGGTGGCGCGCAGCGCGATCGCGGCGGCGGCGAGCATGAAGATGCTGCCGACGAGGAACGCACGTGCGAAGCCGGAGGTCAACGCGTGCGCCGGCGGCGTGTCCGCCACCAGCAGGTCGCGGGTGCGGCTCGTGGCCAGCGCCGAGAGGATCGCCAGCCCGAGCGCGCCGCCGAGTTGCTGCGAGGCGTTGAGCAGCGAAGCGGCGAGCCCTGCCTTGTCGGCGGGGACGCCGGCATTGGCGGCGGTCGTGACCGCCACGAACACCGCACCGCCGCCGAACGCGACCACCACCATCCCCGGCAGCAGGTCGGCCGCGAAGGAGCCGTGTACGGGGATGCGCGAGAGCCAGAAGAGCCCGCCGGCGGCGATCAGCGCGCCGACGACGATCAAGGGCCGCGTCCCGGTGCGCGACAGCAGCTGCGACGTGATTCCCGCGGCGACGACGACGGCGAAGGTGAACGGGAGGTACGCGGCACCCGTCTGGATCGGCGAGTAGCCGAGCACGTTCTGCATGTAGAGGGTCAGGAAGAAGAACATCGCCAGGAAGCCGGCGAACGCGATCAGCTGGGTGGCGTCGGCGTACGCGAGCCCGTTGATGCGGAAGATCGACAGCGGCGCGAGCGGGTTGCGGTGGCGCCGCTCGTTGACCACGAACGCCGCCAGCAGGACGAGCGCGCCCGCGAGCTCGCCGATCGTGCGCGTCGTGCCCCAGCCGACGTCGGGCGCCTTCACGAGCGCATAGATGAGCAGCAGCATGCCGCTGGTGGCGAGCGCCGCTCCGAGCAGGTCGAAGTTCGCGAGCCGGGCGCGCCGCCGCTCGCCGCTTATGAGCCAGAAGACAGGGGCCAGGACGAGCAGGCAGGCCACGGGGTTGACGAACATCACCCAGCGCCACCCCGGCCCCTCGGTGAGCAGCCCGCCCAGCAGCACGCCGGCCGCGGACGCGAGCCCGCCCACGCCGCCCCACACACCGAGCGCCGTGTTGCGATCAGACCCCTCCTTGAACGACGTGGTGAGGATCGACAGCGCGGCCGGGAGCGTGAGCGCGGCGCCGAGACCCTGAGCCAGGCGAGCGCCGACCAACACGCCCGCGTTGCCGGCGAGGCCGCCGACGAGCGAGGAGAGACCGATCACCACTATCCCCGCTACGAGCACCCGCCGGCGCCCGAGCAGGTCGGCGGCGCGCCCACCGAGCAGCATGAAGCCGCCGTAGGTGAGCAGGTAGCCGCTCGGGACCCACTGCAGGTCCTGCACGGATACGCCCAGGTCACGGCGGATCGACGGGAGCGCGACGTTGACGATCGACGCGTCGACGAAGTCGAGGAACGCGACTGCCGCGAGCAGCGCCAGCGTGAGCTTGCCGCGGCGAGTGGCGAGGAACGAGGGTTGAGCGGCTGAGCGCGTCATGGAAGACCTCCGCGGGCTTAGATACTGGATCTCTTCCACTATTTGTAGCACCACTTATTTGGCGCGTCCAGCAAATGTGCGAAGATCACACAATGGCCACGAAGCCCTTCGCCGACCCCGAAGTCGCCGAGTTCGTCGGGCAGCTGTTCTTCCGGCTCTGGCGGGCGTCGCATACGCGGATCGCCGCGGCGCTGGAGTCGATCGGTCTGACGCCGGCGCTCTTCGGCGTCCTCAACTTCCTGGGCGCGCGCGAGGGGGCGATTCAGCTCGAGATCGCCTCGGCGATGGGCATCGACCCCAGCACGATGGTGTCGCTGATCGATGAGCTCGAGCGCGCCGGGTTGGCGAAGCGCCGGCCACGCCCAGGCGATCGCCGCGCGCGCGAGGTCGTCATCACCCCCAAAGGCCGGCGCGTCCTGGAGCGAGGGCGGCAGATGGCGCTAGGGGTCGAGGACGAGGTGCTGCAGGGGCTCACGCCGACCGAACGGCGCGATCTCCTTGGCCTGCTCCGCCGCGCCCTCGAAACGGCTCCGCCGCAGTCGTTGTGGCGCGCCGAGGAAGGCGACTGAGGCTTCTCAGCGCAGGCCGGCCAGAGCGACGAGAGCGCCGCCGGCCAGCGCCGCGGCGGGCAGCGACAGGGAGCCGGCCACGAACCGGCGACGGGACAACCCGGCGCTCATCCGCTCCACCCGACCGCGATCGCACCCCGCCGGAGTGCGGGGCTCAGCTCGACTCGCGCAGCGCCTTCCGCACCGTGTCCGGTTGGCGGAAGATCTCGTCGAAGCTTGCGTCGCGGACTTCGAAGCCGTGGCGCTCGAGGAGCCCCGAGCTGCGCAGCTTCTCCATGTCGTGGGGCTTCTGCCGCGTTGCGGCCTGTCCCGTTCCCGCGGTCGACGCGCACGGTGTCTTCGCCACCGTCGGCGGATCGGGCAGCGTCGGCGGCTGGTAGCGCGGACGCTGGAAATCCAGGCTGCGGCCGATGTTGGTGGCGAAGCGGTGACGCCTGTTGAGGATCCCGAGCCCGAACCGGTAGGAGATCAGCTTCAGGATCGACTCGTGCGTGACCTTCATGTGGTTGACGCCGCCCTTGCGGCTGAACGGCGACACGCACACGCCGGGGATCCGGAAGCCGGTGAAGCCGTAGTCCAGCTCGAGGTTGCGGTGGTTCTGACGGTCGTCGGGCACGCGCCGCGGCTTGACGTGGTCGAAGAACCCGCCCCACTCGTCGTAGTTGATGAACAGGATCCCGCGCCGGTACTGGGGCGACTCCATGAACGCGTGGACGACGTCGGACATGAACGCCTGCCCGACGCGGATGTCGCCGTGCGGGTGCTCGTCGCCGGAGACCCCCGCGCCCTCGCCGACGAACGCGGGGTCGACGAAGGCGATGTTCGGAAGCTTCCCCGCGGCGGCGTCGGTGTAGAACTGCGACACCGGGTGCGTCCACGCGACGCCGCGGCTCCCGTACAGGGCGGCGAACGGGAGGTCCGAGCTGTAGTAGCGAGCGGTCAGGCCGCGCGCGAGCGCGCGGTCGAAGATCGTCTCCCACGTGTAGCCCCCCGAGGGCGGGAGCTGGTTGCCCTTCGTGCCGCCGTCCTGCGCGCCCCACTGGTAGTGGCGGTTCGGGTACGTCGAGTCCATGATCGAGCAGAACCAGCGGTCATAGAGCGTGAACTTGCGCGCCGCGTAGGGGATGAACGGAAGGTCGCGCTTGAGGTAGTAGCCCACCGCGTAGGAGTCGCTGCCCGTGCCCGCGGCGTCCCCCTTGACGAAGTTGTCGAGCCTGCCGTGGTCGTACTGGAAGCGCCCCCCGTCCCACGAGTGGTCGGGATCGCGGAAGGCGCAGCCCTGGAAGTCGGATCCGAGGTGGTGGGTCGGGACCATGTCGCCCTCGGGGTCCGGATAGGCCAGGCCGGCGTTCTTGCCGTCGGCGCCGGGGAACCAGCCGAAGTAGTGGTCGAAGGAGCGGTTCTCCATCATCAGCACGACGATCGTGTCGACCGGCATGTTGCGTGGCTGGGGCAGCGGCTTCAGCCCGCGCCGCGCGGCCTCCGCGACAAGCGTGTCGGGCGGCAGGACGGAGGCCAGGCCGGCGGCGCCGGCCAGCGCCGCGGTGCGGGACAGGAAGTCGCGCCGGCGCAGGTGGGAGTCCGGGTGCTCGGCCTCCAACCGTTCGGCCTGTTCGGGGTCTGCGAGCTCGCCTCGAGCGCCTCGCGACGAGTGATCGGCCGGTCGCCACCGCATGTCAGCCCTCCCTCCGAGTAGCCGGGGACACCTCCACTCCCGCGGCTCCAACCTTACCTTGATGGCCGGGAGCGAGGCTCCGCTTCGCTCGCGCCGCCGATCCGCGAAGGTTTAGAGCCCATTTCCCAACGATTCGGCACGCCCATCGCCGGCCATCCGCGGCGCCGGATCGCCACCCGCAATGCTTGCACACCAACTGCTTCCGGTCGTGCCGGCTGCCATTGCTGCGCTTGCGTGCGGCGCCCGGCATCCACGGCTGACCGCCGCTGGTCGGGCCGCCTGTTGTGAAACGGACTCTTAGCGATGCGCGACGCGGCGCTCTTCGTCCATTTGCTCGGCGCGCTGCTGTTCGCCGCCGGGATCGTCGTCGCGGGAGTCGCGTTCGAGGCTGCCCGGCGTCGCGCGAGCCCGGCCGAGATCGCGCTCCTGCTCGGCCTCACCCGTGTCGGCGTCGTGCTCGTGGGTTTGGGCGCGCTGCTGGTGCTCGCCTTCGGGCTGTGGCTCGTCCACCTCGAGCGCCTCAGCTACGGCGCGGGCTGGATCGACGCCGCGATCGTGCTCTACGCCGTCGCCCTCGCGCTGGGCGGCCTCGGCGGACAGCGCCCGAAGCGCGCGCGACGGCTGGCGACGCGGCTCGCGGCGCAGGACGCGCCCGCGACCGCCGAGCTGCGCGCGCTGCTCGACGACCGGCCCTCGCGCGCCGCGAACTACGCCGCGGCGGTAGCGGTCCTCGCCATCCTCGCGCTGATGGTGTTCAAGCCGTGACGATGATTTGCGCTCGCGAAAGCCGTCTAAGGAGATGGACGCCGAGACAGGAGATCGCATGAACGTCACGTTTCCCGGAGAGTCGAAGGAGTACAGGGCGGCGCGGGACCGGCTGCTCGAGCGCGAGCTGGAACTGCGGCGCGCCATGGAGGAGGTTGCGGCGGCGCGGCGCGAGCTGCCGCCGGGCGGACCTCTCGCGGTGGACTACGTGTTCGAGGGACGCGGCGAGGACGGCGCTCCGACCGAGATCGCCTTCTCCGGGCTCTTCGCACCCGGGAAGGACTCGCTCGCGATCTACAGCATGATGTTCCCGCGCGATCCGGGCGACGACCGGCCGGGGCCCGCATCGGGCGAGACTGCGCAGCTGGCCCTCGCCGAGGGACCGTGTCCGTCGTGCACAGCGCTCCTCGACCAGCTCGACGGCATGGTCGAGCACGCGGACCAGCAGCTCAACTTCGCGGTCGTGGCCAAGGCCCCGCTGGAGCACCTCGAGACGTTCGCGCGCGAGCGTGGATGGCGCCGGCTGCGGCTTCTCTCCTCGGCCGGCAACACCTACAACCGCGACTACCTGGGCGAGACCGAGGAGGGCCACCAGCGACCAATGCTCAACGTCTTTCATCGCGAAGGTGACGCAATCCGCCACTTCTGGGGCTCGGAGCTGTTCTTCGCCCCGACCGAGCCCGGACAGGATCCGCGTCACGTCGGAACGCTCGAGCCGCTCTGGAACCTCTTCGATCTCACCCCGGAGGGGCGGCCGGCCGACTGGGACGAGCAGATCCGCTACGCCTGAGGGTCGAGCGCGAGCCGCAGCATCGTCTCGAGCTCGTTTCCGACGTCCGTGAGCGGCTGGAGGTCGCGCGACGCGCGACACAGGACCACCGCGCCTTCGATCGCCGCTACGGCCGTGGTCGCGAGCCGGCGCGAGCGCGCCGGGGTCAGCCCGCGGTCGCGCAGCAGCCGCGCGAGCGCCGTCTGCCAGCGGGCGAAGGCCTCGGAGGCGGCGGAGGTCAGCGCCGAGTCGTCCTCGTGCGCCTCGACGGCGACCGCGACGACCGGGCAGCCGGCGCGGAAGTCGCTGGCCGCGAGCACCGTCCTCCAGGTGGTCGTGAACTCGCGAATCGCGGCCAGCGGGTCGCCGCTGCGGGCGGCGCGGTCGATGCTCGCGGCGATGTAGTCGCCCGCGTAGCGGACCGCCTCCTCGACCAGTTGCTCCTTGCCGTCGGGGAAGTGGTGGTAGATCGACCCGCGCGGGGCGCCGCTGTGCTCGATCACGTCGCCGAAGCTCGTGCCGGTGAGGCCCTTCTCGCGCAGCAGCAGTGCCGCGCTGACGATCATGCGGTCGCGAACGGGGGAGCTCTGGCGGCCTGGCACTATGACGGGTAGCATAGCGACGGGAGGCGATCGCATGGCGCTGGCGGCGCGCGACTGCGAGTGCTAGGCCTGTCGAGAACGGCGACGCTCGCGCGTCAACCACTTGAACAGGCCGCTTTCAGAGCGGCGCCCGAAACGACAGGAGGCGTCATGCCCAAGTACATGCTGCTGATCTACAGCCCCGCCGAGGGCCGCCCGTCGCCCGAGGAGATGCAGGCCGAGATGCCGCGCTGGTTCGAGTACACGAAGAGCCTCGAGGACGCCGGCGCCCTGGTGGCCGGCGACCCGCTGCACGGCACCGATGCGGCCACGACCGTTCGCGTGCGCGACGGCGAGACCCAGGTGACCGACGGCCCGTTCGCCGAGACCAAGGAGGTCCTCGGCGGCTACTACATCCTCGACTGCCCGGACCTCGACACCGCCCTCGGCCACGCCGCGCGCGTGCCCAACGTCGGCTACGGGTCGATCGAGGTGCGACCGGTGATGGACATGAGCGAGCTGCCCTCGCCCGAAGGTCGGGTGCAGGCGCAGGCCTGAGCGGCTCGCGAGCCGGCCCGGCCCCTGGCGGCTCGCCCGGGGCCCGGCCGGCTGCCCGTCAGGCGGGCACGCCAGCGAAGGCGACGCGGCTCGCCCGCCGGCGCTGGACCTCGAGCCCCTCGAGCTGCTTCGTCGCGCGCTCGATGAAGCGCGCGTGGTCGAAGCGCTCGAGCTCGGGGTCCTGGTCGGCGGCCTCCTGCAGGACCTGCCAGAGCGAGAGCTTGCCCTGCACACCGGTCGTGAGCCCCTCGAGCTCGACCAGCCGGCTGAGCGGCGAGTAGCCGACCAGCGAGCCGTTGAGCTTGAGCCGGCCACCCTTCTCAGCCATCCATGCGGCGGCCACCTTGACGCGGTCCCTGCCGATCCCCAGGCGCTCCATCAACCCTTCGAGCGCCTCGCGGTCGTACTCGATCTGCCGAGTGAGGTCCTCGAGGAAGGCGCCGAACCCGTTTCCGCGGTTGGAGCCGGCCGCCCGGCGCACGAGCTCGAGGCCGACGGTCGAGCCGGCCAGGTGGTCGTTGAGGTAGATGGCGAGCAGCTTGCGGTCCACGGCACTGGTCCGCTACCCGAGGCGAACCGGCGGAAAACGGCCACGAGCCGAACCGGGCGTAGGCGAGGACCTAGCCCGGCAGGGCGCCGGCCGGCGCTGCGCCCTCGCGCGCGCGGCGGGCCGCCTTGGCGCGCTGCCCGCCGTCCAGGACCACCTTGCGCAGGCGCACGGCGCCCGGGGTGACCTCGATGCACTCGTCCTCGCGCAGGAACTCGAGCGACTGGTCGAGCGAGAGCCGGCGGTGTGGGACCAGTCGGACGAGGACGTCCGCCGTCGATGAGCGCATGTTGGTGAGGTGCTTCTCCTTGACCGGGTTGACGTCGAGGTCCTCGGGGCGCGCGTTCTCCCCGACGATCATCCCCTCGTAGACCGCCTCGCCCGGGCCGACGAACAGCGTCCCGCGCTCCTGGAGTCCCAGCAGCGCGAACTGGGCCGTCGTTCCGCTGCGATCGGCGACGAGCGCGCCGCTGGGGCGGGTGCGCAGGTCGCCGGCCCACGGCGCCCAGCCGTCGAAGACGTGGTGCAGGAGGCCGGTTCCGCGCGTCTCGGTGAGGAACTCGGTGCGAAAGCCGATCAGCCCTCGGGCGGGCACGATGTAGTCCATGCGGACGCGCCCGGTCCCATGGTTGACGATCTCGGCGAGCCTGCCCTTGCGCAGAGCCAGCAGCTGGGTGACGACGCCGACGAAGTCGTCGGGCACGTCGATCGACACCCGCTCCAGGGGCTCGTGGACGCTGCCCTCCAGCTCGCGGGTGACCACCTGCGGCTGGCCGGCGGTCAGCTCGAAGCCCTCGCGACGCATCGTCTCGACGAGCACCGCCAGCTGCAGCTCGCCGCGGCCCTGTACCTCCCAGGCGTCCGGGCGCTCGGTGTCGCGCACGCGCAGCGAGACGTTGCCGACCAGCTCCTGGTCCAGGCGCGCGCGCACCTGTCGTGCGGTCAGCCTGGAGCCGTCGCGCCCGGCCAGCGGCGAGGTGTTGATGCCCACCGTCACCGAGAGCGAGGGCTCGTCGACGGTGATGACCGGCAGCGGGCGCGGATCCTCGACCGCCGCGAGCGTCTCGCCGATCGTGATCTCCGGGATCCCGGCGACGGCGATGATCTCGCCCGGTCCGGCGTGCGCGGCCTCGACCCGCTCGAGTGCTTCGGTCACGTAGAGCTCCCCGATCTGCGCGCGCTCGACGGTGCCGTCCGCCCGGCACCAGGCGACGGCCTGCCCGCGGGAGATCGTGCCGTGGTGCACCCGGCACAGCGCGAGGCGCCCCACGTAGGGCGAGGCGTCGAGGTTGGTGACCTGGGCCTGGAGGGGGTGCTCCGGGTCGTGCCGGGGCGGTGGGATGCGCGCGAGCAGCAGGTCCATCAGCGGGCCCAGGTCCGTCCCGGGCTCGTCCTCGGAGAGCGAGGCGCGACCGGCGCGCGCGTTCGTGTAGACGATCGGGAACTCGATCTGCTCCTCGTCGGCGTCGAGGTCGAGGAAGAGCTCATAGACCTCGTCGAGCACCTCGGCGGGGCGCGCGTCCGGTCGGTCGACCTTGTTGATCGCGAGGATCACGGGTAGGCGCGCCTCGAGCGCCTTGCGCAGCACGAAGCGCGTCTGGGGCAGCGGTCCCTCGCTCGCGTCGACGAGCAGCAGCACGCCGTCGACCATCGTCAGGCCGCGCTCGACCTCGCCGCCGAAGTCCGCGTGCCCGGGGGTGTCGACGATGTTGAGCTTGACCCCGCGGTGGTGGACCGCCGTGTTCTTGGCCAGGATCGTGATGCCCTTCTCGCGCTCGAGGTCCAGCGAGTCCAGGACGCGATCGGCGACGTCCTCGTTCGCGCGGAACGCGCCCGACTGCCACAGCATCGCGTCGACCAGCGTCGTCTTGCCGTGGTCGACGTGGGCGACGATCGCGACGTTGCGCAGGTCCTCGCGGGTGGCGACCATCGTCAGGCTCGGGGCGAGAGCTTGGAGGCGATCCTCGCCACGTCGCGCTCCTGCTCGGGAAGCACGAACGTGATCCCGACGCCGGTCGCGCCCGCGCGGCCGGTGCGGCCGACCCGGTGCACGTAGCCCTCGTGATCGCCGGGCGCGTCGAAGTTGATCACGTGGGTGATGCCCTCCACGTCGAGCCCGCGCGCGGCCACGTCGGTCGCCACCAGCGTGTCGATGCCGCCACGCTCGAAGCGCGCCAGCGCCTTCTCGCGCTGGGACTGGGACTTGTCGCCGTGCATCGCCACCGCGGTGACGTCGTGGCCGCGCAGGCGCTTGACCAGCCGGTCGGCGCCGCGCTTGGTGCGCACGAAGACGAGCGTCCGGCCGCGGTCACGGTCACGGAGCTCGCACAGGAGCGCGTCGAGCTTGGCCTCGTGGCGGACCGGGACGAAGCGGTGATCGACGTCGCCGCGCCGGCGCTCGGAGTGCGCGTGCTCGTGGCGGCGGGCGTCCGAGGTGTAGCGGTCGGCCAGACGACCGACCTCGCCGTGCAGGGTGGCCGAGAAGAACAGCGTCTGGCGGCGCTTGGACGTGGCCGCGACGATGCGGTCGACCGCCGGGCGAAAGCCCATGTCGAGCATACGGTCGGCCTCGTCGAGGACGAGCATCCGGACCTGCGCGAGCGACACCGTGCCGCGGGCCATCAGGTCCTCGAGGCGGCCCGGGGTCGCGACGAGCACGTGGGCCCTGCGCGCGGCCTTGCTCTGGCGCTCGATGCCGGCGCCGCCGTAGACCGCGGCGATCGAGAGTGCGCGGGCGTGGCACACCGTGTACAGCTCGTCGACGATCTGCGAGGCCAGCTCGCGGGTGGGGACCAGGATCAGCGCCGCCGGGCGCGGGCCGTCGGCCTGGACGCGATCGGCGATCGGGATCCCGAAGGCGAGCGTCTTGCCCGAGCCGGTGGGCGACTTGGCGAGCACGTCGTGGCCGGCCAGCACGTCGCCGATGACGAGGCGCTGGACCGGGAACGGGGTGGTGATGCCGCGAGCGTCGAGCGCGCCGACGACCGCCTTGGACACACCGAGCTGCGAGAAGGACTGTTTGGACATGTACGAGCGCTCCTTGCTGCGGCGGTAGCCCGCCGCGCTTTGGACGTTCCGGGAGATTCGACTGACCCGGATCGCAGGTGCGCTCGAGACAAGAACCTCGCGGGCAACCGTTGCCCGCACTCCTGACGCTAGCAGGCGCCGGAATTGCCGCGGGCCGGCGCGGATCGCCGTAGTCTTCACCCCTGGTGAGGGGAGTGCTGAGGCGACTGGTCCACGGGCCGCCCGCGGTCCGCCGTGGGGAGACGGTCTCCCACCTGACCTACGGCGTGATCGCGGCGCTGGTCGTGTCCGTCGTCGTGTTCTTCGGGTTCACGAAGCACGTGCCGTTCACGCACGGGTTCCGCCTCAACGCCGTGTTCGAGAACTCGAACGAGATCGTCAAGGGCACGCAGGTGCGGATCGCGGGCGTGAGGGTGGGCAAGGTGACGAAGGTCACGCGCTACAAGGACTCCAATGCGGCGCGCGTCGAGATGGAGATCGACGATGCGGGGCTGCCCATCCACCGCGACGCGACCATCAAGATCAGGCCGCGCCTGTTCCTCGAAGGAAGCTTCTTCCTGGATCTGAAGCCGGGTTCGCCGTCGGCGCCGGAGTTGGATGACAATGATGCGCCGTTGGCGATGACGCAGACGGCGGCGCCGGTGCAGTTTGGGGATGTGTTGACGACGTTGCAGGCGGATCCGCGGCGGGATTTGCAGCGGGTGTTGATCAATTTGGGTCAGGCGTTGAATGGGAAGCCAGTCGGCGGCGGATGATGCGCAGGCGGATCCGGCTGTGCGGGGGGAGACGGCGGCGGTGGCGTTGCGGGGGTCGGCGGCGTATGGCGCGCCGGCGTTGCGTAACACGTCGATCATCAACAGCGCGGTGTTGGGCGAGGATCCCGATGATCTGGGGCGGTTGATCAAGGGTTTGGCGCGGGTGTCGGGGGCGTTGGATCGTAATGAGGGTGCGTTGCAGGGGTTGGTGGTGAATTTCAACAAGACGAATGCGATCTTTGCGGATGAGCAGGCGAATTTGCGGGCGACGATCAGGGAGTTGCCGCCGACGCTTGGTGCAGCTCAATGGGGCGTTGGATGCGTTGAATGCGGCGTTCCCGCCGACGCGGTTGTTCGCGACGACGGTTCTGCCTGGGGTCAAGGAGACGGGGCCGACGATCGATGCGTCGTTCCCGTTCGTGGAGCAGTTGGGGGCGTTGGTGTCTCAGCCCGAGTTGCGTGGTCTGGTGCAGCTGCTGCGGCCGACGACGGCGGACCTGGCCTCGCTGCAGGACGCCACGATCAAGCTTTTGCCCGGCGTGGACGCCGTCAACAAATGCGTGATCGGAAACATCTCACCGGTCCTGCACTCGACGCTGCGCGACGGCGACCAGAGCAGCGGCCAACCGGTGTACAAGGAGCTCGCGACCGGGTTGCCCCCGGCCGCCGGCGAGGGGCAGACCTTCGATCCCAACGGCCAGAGAGTCAGGGTCAGCGCCGGTGGCGGTCCGATCACCATCGCGAACGGTCCCAGCACCTTCGGCGGGCCGCGCCAGTTCGGCAACAACCTCCTGACGCCGATCGCGACCCGGCCGGCGCGCCCGGCCCAAGAGCCGCCCTACCGGCCCGACGTCGCCTGTGCGAGCCAGAAGGTCCCCAACCTGATCGCCCGCACCGGCGGCGCCGAGCAGGTCGTCGGGTACGACAACGGAAGCGGCTGACACGGGCAACGCGTCCGGCTACTGTCCATCACGATGGCCGCCGACGCGAAGCCGGTCCTCTGGCACATCGGCGTCTCGCACTACAGCGAGAAGGCCCGCTGGGCGCTCGCGTTCAAGGGCGTCGAGCACGATCGCCGCGCTCCGATGCCGGGGCTGCACATGCTCATCGCGCTCGGGCTGACGCGCGGAGCGCACAAGACGTTCCCGGTGCTGGTGCTCGACGGTGAGCCGATCGGCGACTCCTCGGCGATCATCGCGGCGCTCGAGCGGCGTCACCCCGAGCCGCCCCTGTACCCCGCCGCCGAGGACGAGCGCCTGCACGCGCTCGCGCTCGAGGACTACTTCGACGAGCAGCTCGGGCCGCACATCCGGCTGCTCGCCTGGCACGAGCTGATCGGGGATCGCGAGCGCATGGAGCGCTTCGCCACCAGCCAGGCCCCCGGGCCGCTGGCGCGCTTCGGCGGCGCGGCCACCCAGACCGCGAGCTCGTTCGTCAAGCTGCGCTACGGCGTCCAGAGTGACGAGGCCGCCGAGACGGCCCGCCGCCACGTGCTCGGCGCGCTCGACCGCCTTGAGCGCGAGCTGGGCGAGCGCGAGTACCTCGCGGGCGACCGCTTCAGCGTCGCCGACCTGACGGCCGCCGCGCTCTTCTACCCGCTGGTCCTGCCCCCCGAGGCGCCGCGCCTGCTCTCCGATCCGCCCGAGGCCTTCGAGCGCTTCCGGGCGCCGCTGGCACAGCGCCGCGGCTACGCGTGGGTGCGGGAGATGTACCGCCGCCATCGCCGGCCGCGGGTGGCCGAGGCGGCCGGCGTCGCCATATGAGCGGCGAGACGCCCACCACCCGCCAGACGCTCGACGCGCGCACCGCCCTCGGCCCGGTGCGGCTGACCGTCGGCGACGCCGACCGTGCCCCCTCGTTCTACGAGCGCGCGCTCGGGCTGCGGACGCTCGACCGCGCGGGCGACGCGACCGTGCTCGGCGTCGAGGACCGCGCCCTCGTCGAGCTCGTGTCCGACCCGGACGCGCCGGCCCGCCCGCCCGGCACGACGGGCCTCTTCCACCTCGCGGTGCTCGTGCCCGACCGTCTCGAGCTCGCCCGCGCGCTGCGGCGTGTGGCGGAGGCCGGCGCCCGCCTGAGCGGCGCGTCCGACCATCTGGTCAGCGAGGCGCTCTACCTGTCGGACCCGGAGGGCAACGGCATCGAGATCTACCGCGACCGCCCTCGCGACGAGTGGGAGCGCGCCAACGGCAACATCGTGATGAGCACGCTGCCGCTCGACCTGCGCGACGTGCTCTCCGAGCTGGGCGACGGCGCGCCCGCGACCGCCGCGATGGCGCCGGGCACGCGCATCGGACACGTGCACCTGCAGGTCGCCGACCTGCGCGCGGCGGAGGACTTCTACGCCGGGGTCCTCGGCTTCGAGGTGACCGTCCGCGGCTATCCCGGAGCCCTGTTCGTCTCGGCCGGCGGCTACCACCACCACATCGGCTTGAACACGTGGGCCGGCGAGGGTGCGCCCCCGCCGCCACCGAGCGCGCGCGGGCTGCGGTTCTTCGAGGTCGACCTGGCCGGCGAGGACGAGCTCGCGCTGGTCACGCAGCGCCTGCAGGCGACCAGGACTCCGTTCGAGGCGCTTGGCGAGGGCGTGCTCGTCACCGACCCGAGCGGCAACCGGGTCGCGCTCGTCGACCGCGGCTGAGCGGCTCAGTCGAACAGGTCGCGGCGCGTGTCGCGCGCGTGCTGGGCGTCCCACCAGCGCACGACCAGGAACGCCGCCAGGCCGCTGACCAGGCCGAGCTCGGGGATCTCCGCGGCCTCGGGACGCAGCGCGACGGTGACCTCCTGTCCAGCCAGCGCGCCGCCGAGCACGGCGCGCCGCTGCGCGTCCCACATCCACCACTGGCCGGCCTGGTCGTTGCGGTGGCGCAGGTCCCCGAGCTCGGTCCACTCGGCCGCCCACTCGAGCCGGCGGCCGTCCGAGAAGGCCAGCGTGCCGTCGCCGCGCGCCTTGCGCCACTCGTAGACCGCGACCTGGCCTGAGGCGCCGTGTATGACGACCTTCGGGTGCAGCAGCCCCTGCTGGTCGAGGCGCCAGCGGCCGTCGGCGCTCTGCACCTCGAGGCCGCCCGTGAGCCGGTTGACCACTCCGCCCCAGACCAGGCGGACGACGCTCTCAGCGCCCAGCTTGAGGTCCTCGGGCGCGTTGCCCGCTCCGCCGCGGTCCAGCACGAGCGTGGTGCCGATCGCGTCGCGGGCGGGACGGAACCATCCCTGCGTGCGCTCGGTCCAGGCCGTCCCGTCCCAGTAGCGCCAGCACGGCGCGCCCGCGGGATCGGGGTACCAGCCAACCGGTGTCGCTGCCGAAGACATGGGTTCCACGCTAGAGTGCACGGCGACCGCGCCGGGAATGCACCCGGCGAAAGTAGTGCCAGCGTTCGCAGTCGTTGCCCATAAGCACCCTCCGCGTATCGCAGCACAAGACTCCGGAGGGACCGATATGGCAACCGGAACCGTGAAGTGGTTCAGCGACGAGAAGGGCTTCGGGTTCATCACGCCCGACGAGCCCGGCAAGGATCTGTTCGTGCATCACACGGGCATCCAGGGCGGCGGCTTCAAGTCGCTCGCCGAGGGCGCCAAGGTGAGCTACGACGCCGAAGCGGGCGACAAGGGCCCCAAGGCGGTCAACGTCCAGGCCACGGGCTAGGACCACTCCGCCAGACGCGAAACACGGCCCGCTCCGGCGGGCCGTTCGCTTTTCAGGAGGTGCAGTCGCGCAGCCACTCCTGCAGCTCGGGCAGGAACGCGGGATCGATCGTGTGGGGCATGGGCGACTCGCGGTAGAGGATCCGCGCGCCGGCGTCCTGGAGCCGCGCACGCGCGTCGCGCGCGAATTCGATGGAGATGACGGGGTCATAGATGCCGTGACCGATCGCGACCGGCAGCCCGCCCCGCGACTCGAGGTCGAGCTCGAGCCCCTCGACGGTCGGCATGAAGCCGCTCAGGGCGAGCACGCCGGCCGGCGACGGTCGCCCGCGCGCGAGCGACAGCGCATAGGCCATCACCGTCCCCTGGGAGAAGCCCCCGAGCACGACCCGGCCGGCGGGCACGCCGAGCGCCTCGGGGAGCGCATCCACCCACGCGCTCAACGGCTCGAACGTCGCGAAGAAGGTCGCCGGATCGGGATAACCCACCTGCCGGATCGCATACCAGTGCGCGCCCCCCGGAGGCAGCGACAGAGGCCCCCGCGGCGTGATGCCGACCAGCCGCCGCTCGGGATCGAGCTCCTCCACCAACGGGACCAGATCCAGCTCGTCCGTAGCCCGCCCGTGGAACAGCACCAGGACCCCCTCCGCCTCTCCCCGGGCGGGCCGCAGCCGGTGGGGCCAGCTGTCGAGTGTCGGGGTCACTAGCCCACGTTACATCCGCCGCCGGAACCACGCCAAAGCCGCCAAGGTACCCAGCTCCGCCGAGCAGGAAGAGTCGGGAATACCGGCCCACGCCGGATCCCCTGATGCGAGAGCCCAGATGAGCAGGATCAGCAGCCCCTGGCGGGCGGGGTCCGAGATGATTCCGCGGAAGCGGCCGGATCCGGCGGTTCCTCGTCGATGCCGTTCGTTCGCGGTGTGCTGCGGCGGGCTCTCAGCCGCGCGGTGTGAGGCGGTAGGCCTCCATGTCCGCCGGGACGCCCTTGACCTTGAAGCGGCGCTTGCGGCGCACGTCGAAGCGCTCGGTGTCGAGTGACTGGAGGGCTCGGCCTGAGACCAGCAGCTCGTCCGCGGCTGCCTGCTCGGCCACGCGGGCTGCGATGTTGACGTCGATGCCGAGGTAGTCGCCTCCGATGCGCCGCGGCTTGCCGACGTGGACGCCGGCGCGGAACCGGGGGCGGTAGCCGGCTACCTCCACCTGCTCCATGCGCGAGCGTGCGTCGAGCACCGCGTCGACCGCGCGGCCGGCGTCGCCGAAGGCGGCCATCATGCCGTCGCCCAGGCGCTTGACCACCTCGCCGCCGTGCGCGGTCACGGGCGGCTCCATCGCCGTTCCCACTTCGCGCAGGAGCAGCACCGCCGCCTCGTCGCCGGCGCCCAGCGCCCATTCGGAGTACTCGACGAGGTCGGTGAAGAGGATCGCCACCTCCTCGGTCCCCTTCCCGCGGCCGCTGGCCTCGCCCGCCGCCTGCCACACCTGGAGCGCGGTCAGGCCGGCCTCGCGCAGGAAGCCGCGGCGCTCCTCGGTGACCCGTGCGAGTTGCCGGCCCGCGACCTGCGGCTGCTCGGGGCCGGCGGTGGAGAGCGGGTCGCCGAAGTTGGTGTCGCCCGGCAGGATCTCGCGCGCGATGCGCGCGGCCGAGATCAGCCGCTCGCTCTTGTTGAGGCGCTTGGCCGACGCCGCGAGCCGCGAGCCGAGCCGCTGGTCGGGCTCGTGGCCGTCTTCATCGCCCGGTCGGTCGTCCATGGTCAGCCGGCCCGAAAGATACCCGCGCGTCTGCCACCGCGAGCGTCTGGAGACGGCAGCCCGGCACGCCGGCGACGGAATCGGGGACCGCGGCGCCCGGTCCCACCGTCACGCGGCCCGAGAGCGCGAGCGCCGCGGCGAAGCCCGCCGGCGCCGCGAGATCGACGACGGTCACCGGCGGCGCCTCCGCGTCCACCGCCGCGCCCAGGCCGACGCCAAGGCACTTCAGCCTCGCCTCGTGGCGTGCCCAGGCGGCGGCGAAGACCGCCGGGCGATCTCGGTCCGCCGCGCGCTCGAGCCCCTCGACCGCCTCCGCATCCAGCGCGCGGCGGGCGAGCGCGACGAAGTCCAGGTCCGGGCGCACCCGTTCGGTGTCTATCCCGACCGCGCGGCCGCGGGCGAGCGCGTAGAGCGCGAGGTCGTCGGAGTGCGACAGGTTGAACTCGAGCTCGCGGCCGGCGCCATCGGCGGGGTCGGGGCCGAGCCCCGGCTTGCCGTGCGCGCCGGCCATCAGCTCGACCGCCGCGGCCGGGACGCCGGCGTAGCGGGCGAGGATCTCCCGCAGCCGCGCCCGGGCGGTAAGCCACTGCTCGCGGCCGCCGGCCACGCGAATGCGCTCGCCGCGCACGAGCTCCTCGGCGCCGAGCACCGCGAGGTCGGCCGGCGGGCCCTCGCTCAGCACGCTGGTCCAGACGTGGACCTCGCGCCGCCTGAGCGTCAGTGCACTGGTCATGGGGATATTTGTACCGGCGCACTTAAACTCGGGGCGATGTCCAGCGAGGCGAAGCTGACGATCGACGAGCTCGCGCGGCGCACCGGGATGACGGTTCGCAACATCCGCGCGCACCAGTCGCGCGGGCTGCTGCCACCGCCCGAGGTCCGCGCGCGGACCGGGTACTACGGCCCCGAGCACGTTGCGCGCCTGCGGCTGATCCAGGACATGCAGGCCGGCGGCTTCAACCTCAAGGCGATCGAGCGGATCGTCGAGGCGTCGGACGGAGCCAGCGAGCACGTGCTCGACTTCCGCCAGGCGGTGCTCGACTCCTTCGCGGAGGAGGAGCCCGAGTTCGCGACCGCCGAGGAGCTGCAGGCGCGGCTCGGGGGCCCGGTCGATGACAAGGTGTTCCGCAAGGCCCAGCGGCTCGGCCTGATTCGGCCGCTCGGCGACGGTCGCTTCGAGCTCCCCAGCCCGACGCTCACGCGCGCGGCCGAAGAGCTGGTCTCGCTCGGGATTCCCCTGAGCCACGCGCTCGCGGTCGGCGAGGCGATCCAGCGCCACTCGCGCGCGATCGCCGAGGCGTTCGTGCGTCTGTTCATGCAGGACGTGATGGGGGGGCAGGATCCCCCGCGGACCGCCGAGCAGTGGCGCGAGCTGCGCGAGACGCTCGACCGCCTGCGCCCGCTGGCCACCGAGGCGGTGCGGGCGGGCTTCCAGCAGACCATGAGCCAGGTCGTCGAGGACCAGCTCGCCAAGACGCTGCGGCGCTAGCGGCGCCGCTAGGCAACCCGCTCGACCGGCAGCGGCGCGCCCGGGTCGGATCCGGCGAGCGTTCCCGGCAGCGAAGCGGCCGGCAGCTCGACCCGGTTTCCGTTGCCCGGGCGCACGACGACGATCTCGCCCGGCGCGTGCTCGAGCAGCCACGCGACGTCGTCTGCGCTGAACCCGTCGCCGTTCCTCGACGTCGCCGCCGCGATGATGCGGTCGTAGCGCTCATGCTCGAGCAGGCGGGCGAGGGCATGGCGATAGGTCCGACCGCGCTCGATGCGAGCGTCCACCGGTACGCCGAAATGATCGGCACGCTGCTCCACGGCTTCGAGCATTGGCAGCGCCCCCTCGCACTCGGCCGGGAGGGGCCCCTCCAGATCGAGCGTGAAGGGGACCTCGATCAGGTAGGACGGCATCAGCACGGCGCCCTCGGCGCGAGCGAGACGCAGCGCGGAATCGAGGGCGGACTGCGAGAGCGTCCGCCCCACGAACGGAAACAGCACCCGTCGCGCCGCACCGGCCAGCGGCGCGGCACCTCGGTGGACACGGGCGACGAAGGCCGCGAAGGCGACGAGCGCCGCGATCAGTCCGATGCTGACGGCGATGAGGGCGACGACCAGCACGCCCGTCACCGCCCCTCTTCCTCGCCGCTGCCGGGCTCACGGTCCGCGCGATTCGCGACGATGCGCAGGTCGATGCCCGGCAGCGCGCGCAGGAGCTGAAACGGTAGGGCCGGCGTGAGCAAGCGACGAACCGGCCCGCGTGCTCGCGGCGTGCCCATGAGGACGTAGGTGGTGCCGCGCTCGGCGGCCACCCGCTTGACGACCTCTGCGACCTGGTCCCCGCGCTCGACGAGCAGGTGCGCCCCGAGCACGGACGCGAGGCGCCGAAGCGCTTCCAACTGCTCGCGCTCCTCTCCCTCGGGCTCGCCCTCGGAGGTGACCCACAGCAGATCGAGCTCGCCGCCGAGGCGCTGCGCCGAGCGCCATGCCCGGCGCACGATGCGCTGAGATCGCGGCTGCGGTGTTATGAGAGCGAGAAGCCGCTCACCCACGGCCTGTTGCGCCGCCGAGTCGCGCATGCGCTCGCCCGGCACGGTGACGACCTCTCGGACCAGCCGCTTGCTCTCCACCTCCTCCGCGACCTGCCGCAGCGCGACCTCGCGTAGCGCGGACAGGTTCTCGACCTTGAAGAAGTTGTTCAGCGCGTTCGCTATGCGCTGCTCGCCCGCGTAGACCTTCCCGGCCCGCAGCCGGTCGAGCAGCGCCTCCGGTGTGAGGTCGATGAGCACGACCTCGTCAGCTCGACCCAGCACGTCGTCGGGCACCGTCTCGCGAACGCGCACGCCGGTCAGCTCGGCGACCTGGTCGTTGAGGGTCTCCAGGTGCTGGACGTTCAGCGTCGAGTGGACGTCGATGCCGGCGGCGAGCACATCCTCGATGTCCTCGTAGCGCTTTGCGTGCTCAAGGCCGGGCGCGTTCGTATGCGCAAGCTCGTCGATCAGCGCGAGCTCGGGGGCGCGGGCCAGCACGCCCGGGAGGTCCATCTCCTCGAGCGTGGTCCCTCGGTAGGTGACGCGCCGTCGCGGGATTCGCTCCAACCCCTCCGCCTGGGCGGTGGTCTCGGCGCGCCCGTGGGGCTCGAGGTAGCCGATCACCACGTCGCGTCCCGCGTCCGCCTCGGCCTTGCCCTCCTGCAGCATCCGGTAGGTCTTGCCGACGCCCGCCGCCATGCCGAGGAACACCTTGTAGTGGCCACGTCCGGTCGCCGCGGCGCCGTCCGCGGTCTCCAGCTCGACCGGATCGCCCACGGGACCAACCTATACCCGCTTCCAACGGTCCCGCCGCAGCACGGTCGACGCGGCGCGCGCCGCCTTCCATGCCGAGTCCGGCTCGCTGGGATAGAAGAGCGGTCCGCTTCCATCACGAAGCAGCGCGATGGCCATTGCGACACCCTGAGCCTCGACCGGCCCCGGCGCGTATAGATCCTCGGCGAGCGAGAGCAGTGCTTCGCGCGAAGCGAGAACCTCGCGGCGGTCGATCGGTACGGCGGCGCTGAAGGCCGGCCTTTCCTGCACCGCGTCGACGAGATCGCGAAGCGCGCCTGCATATCGGCGCCGGGTCTTCGGTTGCACGAGCTGCGCCGCGCGCGCCGCCAGCTCGGGCCGCGTCGCGGGGTCGACGCCGTCTGCCAGCTCGCGGTCGAGTGCGAAGCGGTGGACCAGGACGCGGAGTCGCACACGCCGGCCCGGCTCGCTCGGCGACTCCGCCGGCAGCTCTCGGTTCACGCTGGGGCCGAGGGGCGTGAACGTAGTCATCGATCAGGCCCCGAGGAGGTTGTGGACCACGAGGTCGATGAGCTTGATCCCGATGAACGGGACGATCAGCCCACCGACCCCGTAGATGAGGAGATTGCGCCGCAACAGCATCGTCGCGCCGATCGGCCGGTAGCGCACCCCGCGCAGTGCCAGCGGCACGAGCAGCGGGATGACCAGCGCGTTGAAGATGATCGCCGAGATGATCGCCGACTGGGGCGTGCCCAGGTTCATGACGTTGAGCTTGTCGAGCGGCGACGTCCCGTTCACGGCGTAGGTCGTCGCGAACATCGCCGGGAGGATCGCGAAGTACTTCGCGACGTCGTTGGCGATCGAGAACGTCGTCAGCGCGCCGCGCGTGATGAGGAGCTGCTTGCCGACCTCGACGATCTCGATGAGCTTCGTCGGGTTGGAGTCGAGGTCGACCATGTTCCCGGCCTCGCGCGCCGCCTGGGTCCCGGTGTTCATCGTCACCCCGACGTCGGCCTGGGCGAGGGCCGGCGCGTCGTTGGTCCCGTCGCCGGTCATGGCAACCATGCGGCCCGTTTCCTGCTCGCGATCGATGAGCGCCAGCTTGGCCTCCGGCGTGGCCTCGGCGAGGAAATCGTCCACGCCGGACTCCTCGGCGATCTTCGCGGCGGTCAGGCGGTTGTCGCCGGTGACCATGACCGTGCGGATGCCCATCGCGCGCAGGTGGTCGAAGCGCTCGCGCATGCCTTCCTTGACGACGTCCTTGAGCTCGATGACACCAAGCACGCGGCTGTCGCGCGCAACGGCAAGCGGCGTCCCGCCCGCACGGCTGATGCGGCTCAACTCGGCCTCGAGCTGAGGGGGTGCTTTGCCGCCCTCGTCGGTGACCCAGCGGATGATCGCGTCGCCGGCGCCCTTGCGCAGGCGCGTCCCGTCGAAGTCCAGGCCGCTCATGCGGGTCTCCGCGGTGAAGGGCACGAAGCTCGCCTCGTGCTCGGCGAGTTCGTGCTCGCGGATGCCGAATTGCTTGGCGAGCACGACGATGGAGCGGCCCTCGGGCGTCTCGTCGGCCAGCGACGACATCTGCGCGGCTTCGGCGAGGTCGGCCTCGGCCACGCCCGGCATCGGAACGAACGCGGCCGCCTCGCGGTTGCCGATGGTGATGGTGCCGGTCTTGTCGAGCAGCAGCACGTCCACGTCGCCCGAGGCCTCGACCGCCCGGCCCGAGAGCGCGAGGACGTTGCGCTGGACGAGCCGATCCATGCCTGCGATGCCGATCGCCGACAGCAGGGCGCCGATCGTCGTGGGGATGAGCGCGACGAGCAGCGCGATGAGCGTCGCCACCGATGCCGGCGTGTTCGCGAACTCCGCAAACGGGCGCAGGGTGACCACGGCGACCAGGAAGATCAGGGTCAGCGCCGCGAGCAGGATGTTCAGCGCGATCTCGTTCGGAGTCTTGCGACGCGCCGCGCCCTCGACGAGGCCGATCATCCGGTCCAGGAAGCTCTTGCCGGGCTCCTGGGTGATCTCGACCACGATCCGGTCGGACAGCACGCGCGTGCCGCCGGTGACCGCGCTGCGGTCGCCGCCCGCCTCGCGGATGACCGGCGCCGACTCCCCGGTGATCGCGGATTCGTCGACCGAGGCGATGCCCTCGATCACGGTCCCGTCGCCGGGGATCACCTCGCCCGCCTCTACGACGACCACGTCGCCGCGCTGAAGCTCAGAGGAGGGCCGCTCGCCCCCGTCAGCCAGGCGGGCGACGGTGTCGCTGCGCATCGCGCGCAGAGCGTCGGCCTGTGCCTTGCCGCGGCCCTCCGCCAGCGCCTCGGCGAGATTGGCGAAGATCACCGTGAGCCACAGCCACAGGCCGACCGTGAACGTGAACCAGGCGGGCTCGTTGCCGCCGCCGAGCGGCTTGCCGCCGAAGGCCTGGATCAGCCAGCCGATCGTGGTGATGAGCGCGCCCACCTCCACGACGAACATGACCGGGTTGCGGATCATGTGCCGCGGATCGACCTTGCGCACGCTCGCGACCAGCGCTGCGCGCAGGAGCCCGGCATCGAACGGGCGCCGCCCGGGACGATCGGTCATCGCCGGGCCTCTCTGTCGATCGCGAGGTTCAGCTCGAGCACGTTGACCCCCGGCTCGCCGAGCACACCAAGACCGCGTCCGTCGGTGTTGTCGTCGATGAGCTGCCGGACGCGACCGAGCGGGAGGCCGCGGACACGCGCGATGCGATTGGCCTGGATGCGGGCGTTCGCCTGCGAGATGTCCGGGTCGACTCCCGACGCCGATTGGGTGATCGCGTCGACGGGAACGTCGCGGGCGCGCAGCGCCGGCGTCGTCGGCCGCTCGAGGGCGAGGTAGGACACCAGGTTCGCCCTGATCAGGTCGGCGAGGTCCTTGCTGTTGGGTCCCAGGTTGGAGAACGCCGTCGTGTCGGGGCTGTAGTTCGTCTGCGACGGGCGGCTCTGGAAGTAGCGCGGGTCGGCTTGGCGGACAGGGTTGCCGTCGGCGTCCATCTTCGGCTTGCCGTTGGCCCCGAGCACCGGCTTGCGGAAGTCCTGGCCGATGAGTCGCGAGCCGACGACCTTCCCATTGCGCTCGAGGCGGCTGCCGTCGGACGCGCCCGGGAAGACCACCTGGCTGACCCCCGTCATGACGAGCGGATACAGGAGCCCGAGGACGATTGTCAGGCCGATCACTGCGACGACGGATGCGATCAGGTCACGGCGCATGTTCAGAAGAGCTGGGTCGAGAGGGACTGGACAATGGGGCCGAGCAGCAGCGCGGGGACGAAGGTGAGCGCCGCCACGAGGACGATCGTCCCGACGAGGAGCGCCACGAAGGTCGGGGTGTCGGTGCGCAGCGTCCCCGCGCCCGGCGGCGCGACCCGCTTGACGGCGAGCGCCCCGGCGACGGCGAGCGCGGCGAGCAGCGGGGCGAAGCGGCCGACGAGCATCGCAAAGCTGCCGAGGAGGTCGGCGAAGTTGACGCTCGTGGCGCCGACGTTGCCCGGGGCGTTGGGCTGGAGGAAGCCGGTGTAGCCGGCGAAGGCCGAGCCGTTGTTGTTGCCCTGCGACGTGTAGGCGTAGAGCGCCTCGGAGAAGCCCTGGGGGCCAGGGGCGAAGATGGACTTCCTTCCCGCTCCGATCGCTACGGACAGCGCGGTGTTGATCAGCACGAAGAGCGGCACCACGAAGGTCCCGATGACCGCGAGCTTGATCTCCCGCGCGCCGATCTTCTTGCCCAGGTACTCCGGCGTGCGCCCGACCATGAGGCCGCCGATGAACACCGCGAGCAGGGCGAACAGCAGCATCCCGTACATGCCGGAGCCAACCCCGCCGAAGATCACCTCCCCGGTCATCATGTTGACCAGCGGCACCGCGCCGCCCGCCCCGGTGTAGGACTCGTGCGCAGAGTTGACAGATCCGTTCGAGGCGTCGGTGGTCGCCGTCGCCCATAGCGCGCTGTCCGCGATGCCGAAGCGCTGCTCCTTACCTTCGAGGTTCCCCCCCGTCGTGCCGTTCCGCGCGCCGAGGTCGGCTCCGGCCGACGACGGGAGCGCGGCGACCGCGGTCTTCTGGGCCGGCGAGCCGTGCTGCTCGGCCGGATAGGCGACCGCGATCCCGGCGACGAACATCACGAGCATCGCGGAATACAGCGCCCAGCCCTGGCGGCGGCTGCCGACCATGCGTCCGAAGGTCAGCGTCAGCGACGCCGGGATCAGCAGGATGAACAGCAGCTCGACGAAGTTGGAGAACCCGGTCGGGTTCTCGAAGGGCATGGTGGAGTTGACGTTGAAGAAGCCGCCGCCGTTGGTTCCCAACTGCTTGATCGAGATCTGGGAGGCTGCCGGCCCGAGCGCAAGCGTCTGCTCGAAGCCGTGAACGGTGCTGACCGTCACGTAGTGGCCGAGGCTCTGGACGACGCCCTGTGAGACGAGCACGAGCGCGCCGACGATCGCCAGCGGGAGCAGGATGTAGAGCAGCGTCCGGGTCAGGTCGCGCCAGAAGTTGCCCAGGACCGCCGACCCGCGCGAGGCGAAGCCGCGGATGACGGCGGCGAGCACGGCCATGCCCACGGCGGCCGACACGAAGTTCTGCACGGCCAGCGCCGCCATCTGCGAGAAGTACGTCATCGTCGTCTCGCCGCCGTAGAACTGCCAGTTCGTGTTGGTGACGAACGACGAGGTGGTGTTGAACGCCACCGCCCACGGCGCCGAGTGGAATCCCTCGGGGTTGAACGGGTGGATGCTCTGGGTGCGCAGGATCCCGTAGCAGACGACGAAGAACAGCGCGCTGAAGACGATCGTGGTGCGCCCGTAGGCCTTCCAGTCCTGCTCGGCGCGGGCAGACGGCCCGAGGGCCCGGTAGGCGAGGCGCTCGACGGGCCCCAGGAGGCGCGCGAGCAGCACCGGCTGGTCCTGGTAGACGCGCGCCATGTAGGCGCCGAGCACGGGCGTCAGCGCGGTCAGTACGACCACGTAGAGCGCGATCTGCAACCAGGCTTGGAGCGTCATCTAGAGCCGCTCTCCGCGAACCAGGGCGTACGTGAGGTAGATGAAGAGCGCGATCGAGACGATCAGCCCGACGAGCTCGGCGGTGCTCATACCTTGTCGAGTCCCTCGAGCAGGAGGACCATCAGGGCGAAGAAGCCCAGGGCGATGACGATGGCTACGAAATCCATGCCGCCAGCATGCGCCCGCTGGCGTCAACGCCGCGTGATGATTTCCCCGCCGCCTATGAAGATCTTGTCAAGAAGCGCGCCGCGCGGCTGCCGCCGCGGCGCGCTCGGCGACGTCGGCGATCACCTCTTCGAGCCCGCGCCGGAACAGCACGCCGGTCCCGGGCAGCTTGGGGTCGAACTCCACGTGCCAGTGGATCTCCGTCCCCTCGCCGTCGTCGCTGAGCCGCACCCGCGCCTGATAGTCGCGCAGCGGCAGTCCCGCGAGCATCGTGTAGCCGAAGTCGTTCGGCGGGTCGAAGACCGTGACCTCCTCGCGGTTCACGACCGGTCGGCCCAGGAACCGCCGCTCGGCCAGCAGCCGGCGCACCGCGCCGACGCCGTCGGGCGGCGGCTCGCCCTCGCGCTCGAGCGAGCTCTCGGTCCACGGCCCCCACTCGCTCCAGGTCGCGCCGTCGGCCAGGACGCGCCAGACCGCATCGCGCCCGGCGGCCGATCGCCTGCGCACGTCGATGGTCTGGCGAGCCACGAAACCAGCCTAGCGGCGGGGCGTGTACGGTTGGAGCATGGGCGTCATCACCGGAGAGCGAAGCGTCGAGATCGCCGCCACGGCGCAGCGCTGCTACGACATCGCGGCGGACTGGGAGCATGCGCCCGAGTGGCAGGAGTCGCTCAAGGACGTCGAGGTGCTCGAGCGCGACGCAGAAGGACGGCCGGAGCTGGTCGAGACCGAGTCGGACGCGAAGGTCAAGCGCGTGCGCACCACGCTTCGCGCGAGCTACGAGCCGCCGCACGCGGTCCGCTGGGTGCAGGAGAAGGGCGAGGTCAAGTCGCTCGAGGGCGCCTGGACCTTCGACGAGCTCGGCGAGGGGCGCACCCGCGCCACCTATTCGCTCGCAACCGACCCGGGCCGCATGCTCGGGCTGCTGTTGCGCGGCCCGGCGCAGGACATGGCGCGCAACTTCCTGCTCGGCAGCGCCGCCGAAGGGCTCAAGGAGCGCGCGGAGAAGGCGTGAGGCGGCCGCGTCAGGCGGCGCCGCCGAACAGCTCCCGAGCGCGCTCGGCGACGAGCTGCGGACGCTCCTCGGGCAGGAAGTGGCCCGCTCCCGGCACGCGCTCCACGGTCATCCGCGGCGCGTTGCGCTCGTATCCGAGCAGGTCGGCGCCGCGGCCGATGGGGTCCTCGTCTCCCATCAGCAGGCGCGCCGGCAGGTCGAACCGCGTGTCGGCATAGCGTCCGCGAATCAGGCGCGGCAGCTCGCGCAAAAGGAAGGTGCGGTAGATCGCGACGGTCGCCCGCGCGCGGTCCGGCTGTCGCATCACGTCGTCGAAGACGCGGATGTCGTCATTGGAGAAGCTTCCCGGCGAAGAGGCGGACCGCAGCGCGCGGGCGGTGAGGCCCGCACGCATCAGTCGCTCTCCGAGCACGGGCGTCGAGAGCGGCCCCTGGTAGAGGAACGCCGCGAGCCGCCAGGGGTTGCGCCGGTCGTGGCTCGAAGGCCACACGTGCGGGATCGAGACGAGCAGTAGGCCGGTCAGGCGATCCGACGCGCGCAGCGCCAACAGCAGCCCCGAGAAGCCGCCCCAGTCGTGCCCGATGTACCCGACGCGCTCGATCCCCAGCGCATCGAGCAGCGCCAGCATGTCGCTGGCGAACTGCTCCTTCTCATAGCCCTCGCGGGGCGTGTCCGACCAGCCGAGCCCGCGCAGGTCCGGCATCAGGCAGCGATGGTCGCGCTGGAGCTCGGGCAGGACCCGGCGCCAGCACCACCAGTGCTGAGGCCAGCCGTGGACGAGCAGCAGCGGCGGCGCGTCCTCGGGGCCGGCCTCGGCCAGGTGCAGGCGCACTGCCCCCGCCTGCACGTCGCGATGGCGAACGCCCGGCAGCTCGGGAAGCGGAGGGAGCACCGAGGCACCCTACAGGCGTCGAACCCGTCTGTGGCGGGCGTAGAGTGGGCGCGATGCCCCAACCGGCTGCATTGGTCCTGCGTGAGCCGCGCCCGCGCGCGGCGGGCGGCCTGGCCGTGTCAGCGGCGTTGGTTGCCCTGGCGACAGTCCTCATCTTCCCGTTGCGCGAGGGCGTGCCCGTGCTCTCGACGGGCGTCGTCTACCTGCTCGCGGTGGTCCTTGTCTCGAGCTGGTGGGGGCTACGGCTGGGGCTCTTCACCGCGCTGCTCAGCGCGGCGGCGTTCAACTTCTTCCACATCCCGCCAACCGGGCGCTTCGAGATCGAGCACGGCGCCAACTGGCTCGCCCTGGGCGTCTTCCTGGTCGCCGCCGTTATCGCGGGCGCCGTGGCCGAGCTCGCGCGGCGCCGGACGGCCGAGGCCGAGCTGCGCAGGCGCGAGGCCGACCTCGCCGCGCAGCTCGCGCGGCTGATGCTCAGCGGCACAGACCTCGACGCTACGCTCGAGCAGGCGGGCGGAGAGCTCGCGCGCGCCCTCGACGTGCCGTGGGCGCGGATCGCCACCGCCGAGCGCGAAGCCGGCCCCGGCGAGGTCGCACTCGGCCTCCAAAGCGGCGAGCGGCGGCTGGGCACGGTGCTGCTCCCCGAGCAGGTCCCGGAGGGCCTGCGGGAGCGCCTGCGCGAGCGCCTGATCCCGTCGCTCTCCGCGCTGCTGGCCGCGACCCTCGACCGCGAGGCGCTCGAGGCCCAGCTCGTGGAGAGCCGTGCACTGCGGCGCAGCGACGAGATCAAGACCGCGGTGCTGCGCGCCGTCTCGCACGACCTGCGCTCGCCGCTGACCGCGATCGTCGCCGCGGCAGAGGCGCTGGACTCGCCGTCGGCCACCGTCGAGGAGCGCCACGAGCTCGCACGCGCCGTCGTCGAGGAGGCGGGGCGCCTCTCGGCGCTCGTCGACAAGCTGCTCGACATGTCGCGGCTGCAGGCCGGGGTCGCGCCGCCGCGGCGCGACTGGGCATCGCTCGAGGAGGTAGTCCGGGCCGCGGTCGACGGCCTCGGCGCGCCCGAAGGCGCGGTCCGTGTCAAGGTCGCCCCTGGGCTGCCGCTGCTCGAGGTCGACGGGGCGCAGGTGGAGCGCGCGCTCGCCAACCTGACCGAGAACGCGCTGCGCTACAGCGGCGGGCGGCCGGTGCAGGTGCGCGCCGGCGTCGTGCGCGAGCGTGTCGTGCTGCGGGTCGTCGACGCCGGGCCGGGAATCGCGAACGAGGACGCCGACCGCATCTTCGAACCGTTCTACCGCGGCGCCCAGGCGCCGGGGCGGCACACGGGCTCGGGGCTCGGCCTGGCGGTGGCACGCGGGCTGATCGAGGCCAACGACGGGACGATCGCGGTCGAGTCGACGCCGGGCCAGGGCGCGACGTTCGTCGTCACCTTTCCGGTGACCGCGAGCGAGGCTGGGGCGCCGGCGGAGGAGCCGCGCGAGGGGGCGGGCGCGCGGTGAGCCGTCCGCGCGTACTCGTGTGCGACGACGAGCCGCAGATCGTTCGTGCGCTGAAGGTGGTGCTGCGCGACGCTGACTTCGACGTGCTGCCCGCCGAGACGGCGGAGGAGGCGCTCGACCTCGCCGCTACCACTCCGCCCGACGCGGCGATCATCGACCTCGTCCTACCCGACGGTGATGGGATCGAGGTGTGCCGGCGCCTGCGCGAGTGGACCGAGGCGCCGATCATCGTGCTCTCCGCCGTGGGCGACGAGGAGGAGAAGGTCCGCGCGCTCGAGGCCGGTGCGGACGACTACGTGGTCAAGCCGTTCGGCGCGCGGGAGCTGGTCGCGCGCGTGCAGGCGGCGCTGCGCCGGGCGCGCGAGGGCGGCGGCGAGCCGGTGGTGGCGGTCGACGGGCTCGAGGTCGACCTGGCGGCGCACATGGTGCGCCGCGACGGGGAGGAGATCCACCTGACGCCGATCGAGTTCCAGCTCCTGACCGCGCTCGTGCGCCATCGCGGCCGCTTGCTCACCCACCGCGCCCTGCTGACCGCGGTCTGGGGGCCGCGCTACGCCGACGACACGCAGTCGCTGCGAACGCACATCGCGAACCTGCGACGCAAGCTCGAGCCGGCGGACGAGGGCAACCGCTACATCCGCACCGACCCGGGCGTGGGCTACCGCTTCGTCGCCTGAGGGCCGCCGCTCGCGGTCTTCACAGGATCTTCAGGCGCTGGCCGGGGATCCCCACACCCTCTCCACGCGCGCGCGCACACCATCGAGGCATGGCACGGCTCGTCGAGCGCGGGCTGCGGCGCACGGTCGGGGTGCCCGGGCTGTTCGCCACCGCCTACGGGAACGTCGGCTCCTCGATCTACTACGCGCTCGGGCTGGTCGCGGCCCATGCGCTGGGGCTCACCCCGCTCGTGTTCATGTTCGCGGGCGGGCTGTTCGCGCTCACCGCGAAGACCTATGCCGAGGGGGCGTCCATGTTCCCCGAGGCGGGCGGCTCCTCGTCGTTCGCCCGGCACGCGTTCAACGAGCTGGTCTCGTTCTTCGCCGGCTGGGCGCTGACGCTCGACTACATCATCACCGTCGCGATCAGCGCGTTCTTCGTCCCGCACTACCTGGGCGCTTTCTGGCCGGCGCTCAACCACAACCCGGGCGACATCCTCGGCGGCATCGCGGTCATCACCCTGCTCGCCGCGCTGAACGTCCGCGGGCTGGGGGAGTCGGCCAAGCTCAACCTCGTCCTCGCCTGCGTCGACCTCGTCACTCAGGTGCTGCTGGTCGTGCTCGGTGTCTTCCTCGTGCTCGATCCGTCGGTGCTCGTCGACCAGGTCCATCTGGGCACGGCGCCTTCCTACAGCCAGCTCATCTTCGCGCTGTCGGTCGCGATGGTCGCCTATACGGGCATCGAGACGGTGTCGAACATGGCCGAGGAGGCGGCCGACCCCGGTCGCGACGTGCCCAAGGCGGTCAACCTCGTGCTGATCGCCGTGCTCGGCGTGTATGCCGGCATCTCGGTCGTGGCCCTGTCGGCGCTGCCGGTCACCCACACCGGCGGGGGCTTCGCGACGCAGCTGGGCACGAAGTACGCGAACGACCCGGTGCTGGGGATCGTCTCGTCGTTCGGCCTACACGGCGCGGTGCTCACGGCGGCGCGCGCGTACGTCGGCGTGCTCGCGGCCACGATCCTGCTGATCGCGACGAACGCGGGCCTGATCGGCATCTCGCGGCTGTCGTGGTCGCTCGCGGAGCACCGCCAGCTGCCACAGATCTTCGCGCGCCTGCATCATCGCTACCGCACGCCGTGGTTCACGATCGCGTTCTTCTCCGTGCTCGCCGGGCTGCTGCTGATCCCGGGGCAGGCGACGTTCCTCGGGAACCTCTACTCGTTCGGCGCGATGCTGTCGTTCACGACCGCGCACGTGGCGGTGGTCGCGCTGCGCGTCAAGGACCCCGACCGCCCGCGCCCCTACCGGATGCCTTGGAACTTGCGCGTGGCCGGGCGCTCGATCCCGCTCACCGCGGTGCTCGGCGCAATGGGCACGTTTGCCGCGTGGTGCTCGGTCGTGGCGCTGCACGTCGAGGCGCGCACCGTCGGCATCGCATGGATGGTCGTCGGGCTGGGCGGCTACCTGCTCTACCGCAGGCGGCTGGGCATCGATCCGCGCGTGCAGGCCCGGCTCGAGCGGGAACCGCCGCCCGAGGGCTTCGTCCCGCTGCGCTACAGCTCTGCGCTGGTGCCGATCTTCGGCACCGACGTCAGCGGCCGCACGCTCGCGACGGCCGGCAAGCTGGTGGACGGCGACACGGTGGACTGCGTCTACGTCATCAACGTGCCGAGCCAGCTCTCGCTCGACGCGGGCCTGGAGGAGGAGGAGCAGCGCGCGCTGTCGGTGCTCGAGGTGGCCAAGCTACGCGCGCGCGAGCATGGGCTGCGTGCCCGGACGCAGATCCTGCGCACGCGCAATCCGGGGGCGGCGCTGGTCGAGGAGGCGCGCCTGCGCCGGTCCCAGATCATCTACCTCGACACTGTGCACGCACCGCCCTCGCAGCAGGTGTTCGGTCCCACCGCCAGCTACCTGCTGGCGAAGCGGCCCTGCCGCGTCGTGATCGAGACCGCTGGCAACGGAAGCCGGTCGGCTCGGCAAGCGGCCCCCGCGGGCGACCAGCGCGCGAGCCCCGGGCCCGCCCGCACTTAACGCGCCGCGCGCCGCGCTCCGACGGCGCGCGCCTCGCTTCGCCCGTGCCCGCTCGCAACGCGGCGCGCGCCTCCTAGACTTGTAGCCATGCTCTTCCGAGACAAGTCCAGGATGATCGATCCCGAGCGCGCCCTTCCGGGCCGCGACTCCAAGCTGGTCGTGCCCGCCCGCCACGAGGTGCTCGGGACGCCGCTCGAGCCCCCGTTCCCCGAGGGCTTCGAGAGCCTGGTCGTGGGCATGGGCTGCTTCTGGGGCGCGGAGCGGATGTTCTGGCAGGCGCCGGGCGTCTACACGACGGCGGTCGGCTACGCCGGCGGCTACACACAGAACCCGACCTACGAGGAGGTCTGCTCGGGAAGCACCGGCCACACCGAGGCGGTGCTGGCTGTCTTCGACCCCGGCGCGACGAGCCTCGACGAGATGCTGCGGATCTTCTGGGAAGGCCACGACCCGACCCAGGGCATGCGCCAGGGAAACGACGTCGGCACCCAGTACCGCTCGGCGATCTACTGGTCCGACGAAGCCCAGCGCGACGCCGCCGAGCGCTCGCGCGACGCCTTCGCGCAGCGCCTGCGGGAGGCGGGCTACGGCGAGATCACCACCGAGATCGCGCAGGCCGGCCCCTTCTACTACGCCGAGGGCTACCACCAGCAGTACCTGGCCAAGAACCCGGGTGGCTACTGCGGCCTGGGCGGCACCGGCGTGAGCTGCCCCGTGGGCCTCACGGCCGCGGAGTAGCGGCCCGGCGCTCCAGGCGCAGCCCGAGCAGCGGGTACACGAACACCGAGAGCATGCCCGCCGCCACCAGCGCGGCCGCGGTCTCCGATCGCATGCGCCCGGTCTGGACGCCGATCTGCGTTACGGCCACGATCAGCGGTAGCCCGGTCGCCGAGTAGAAGGCCAGCGCGAGGCGCCGGCCGCGGTCTAGCACACCGCGGTAGAACAGCAGCGCCGGCAGCCCGCGGCAGAGCAGGAACAGCGCCAGGAAGAGCGGCACGCGGACCAGGCCGCCGGTGCTGGTCAGCACGGCGTCGAGGTTGAAGGTCAGCCCGCTCGCGATGAAGAAGATCGGGATCAGGAAGCCGAAGCCCATGCCCTCGAGCTTGACCTTGAGCGGCTGGGCCTCCTCGTGGCGGCTGGCGAGGCCGACGATGATCCCGGCCGCGAACGCGCCGAGGATGAGGTCGAGGCCGAACTCGCGCGCGAGGTAGACGAGCCCCAGCATGATCAGCAGCGCCAGCCGCATGGGAAGCTGGCCGGTGGAGTGCATCGTCCGCCCGATGCGGTGGAAGGTGGCCTCGGGCAGGCGGGCGCCGGCGACCGCGGCGGCGATGGAGAGCACGGTGAACACGATCAGCAGCACCACCACGACGGCGCGGTCGGCGTCCCTGGTCAGCAGCACCGAGAACAGCACGATCGGCCCGAACTCGCCGGCCGCGCCGGCCGCCACCACGTAGCCGCCGAAGGCCGACTTCAGCGTGCCGGTGTCGCGCAGAATGGGCATCAGCGTCCCCAGCGCGGTAGTCGCGATCGCGACGCCGACCAGCAGCTCGCTGATCACGATCCCGGTGACGTGGAGCGCCCCGGCGGCCACGAACCCGAGCGCCGCCGAGACCAGCCACCCGGAGCTGGCCAGTCGAATCGGCCGCCCGCGGATGCGCGGGAAGTCGATCTCCAGCCCGGCCATGAAGAACAGGAACGCGAGCCCGAACTGGCCGAGGAACTCGATCAGGGTGGTCTGGTGGGTAAGGCCCAGGACCTCCGGCCCGACGATGATCCCGAGCAGGATCTCGACGACCACGACCGGCACGCGGATGTGCAGCGGCAGGTCGACGATGAACGGGGCGGCCGCCGCGACGACGGCGACTATCAGCAGCGAACCGGTGTCGACCGACTCCATGCGCGGGGCAAGCTACCCCGCGCGCCGGGCGGCGCGCGCCCACCGTCCGCGCGCGGCGCGCGCGGACGGGCGATGCGGAGAGCGAGCTAGGCGGCTAGCCCTCGACCCGGAACGCGCCCCGCATGAACGGGTGGATCCGGCAGAAGTAGGTGTAGGTGCCGGCCGGGAGGTTGCTCGGCGTCGACCAGGTGTCGGTGTTCGACGCGGCCGTCAAGCCCGGGGGACCGAAGCCGAGCGTCGTCGAGTCGAAGTCGACGGGCCCGTTGGCCAGCGGGAACGCCACGCCGGTCTGACCGTTGCACGGCGCCGCGCAGGCGGTGATCGTGTGCATGATGCGCTGGGGCCCGCTGGCGTCCTCGTTGACGAACGTGAGGCTCTGGCCCTGCTGGACCTCGGGCAGCTTCGGCTTGCGCGTCTTGTTCAGGTCGCCGGCCGAGTAGTAGAAGTCCTTGATGTCGATCGGGCCGGTCGCAGGCTTGGCCTTCAGCTTGCGCGGATCGCGAGTCGCCGTCGGCTCGCCGCCGCTGTTGCTGTTCTCGGGGAGCTGGCCGTGGGTCACCTTGCCGCGCGTCGGGTACTTGGACTTGAACGGGTCCACCCCGCCCGCGTTCACGCCGTCGTAGACCTCGATCGGCGTGATCCCCATGTCCTCGTAGGTGGAGATCTTCGAGACGTCGTACGTCGCCCGCGTCGAGACCACGTCACCGGGCTGGAGCTTGATGCGCCAGCTCTTCGGCGTCGCGGTCATCGCGACGTTCCACGACACCTTGCCCATCGGCTCCCAGTACTTGGCCTTGGAGCGGAAGAGCATCTTGGTGACGCCGTTGCGCGTCACGCGCAGGTCGGTCCACAGTCCGCCCGGATGCAGGTGGCCCGCGGTGGCGACGAGCGTCGACGGGCGCCGCACCGTCCACGACTGCGCGGGCCCTTCCTTGGCGCGCTCGACCGCCGGCGCCTGGTCGGGGAACGTGAACTTCCCCTTCGTGCCGTACGCGCGCTTGGAGTTGAACACCGGGTAGGCCCGAATTCCGGCCACGTCCATCCACTTCGTGCGAACCGTCTTCATCTTCGCCGCCGCCGGCGAGGTCGAGGGCACGAAGTCGATGTCGTAGACGACGTAGACCTTGTCCGGGTTCGGCGTGAGGTTGTGGATCATGTCGTTCAGGAGCCACGAGTCGGTGGGCTTGTAGGCCCAACCGAAGCCCTTGGGCGCCTGGATGATCGTCTTCTCCTCGCCGGCCGCGAACGTCGGATTACCGTTGATGAGCCACACGGCGTGATGGAGGTGGAGGATGTCGACCCGCGGGATCGAGCCGTCCATCCGCATCAGGTTCGGCTTGAAGCGCGTGATGTAGCCGGGCACCGTCGGGCGCTCGTTGTCGACCCGGAAGTTGATCGTGTTCTGGCCCGGCGAGATGTTGATCGGCCCGAAGCAGTAGCGGATGCGCTGCATCCCCGGGTACTGGACGTCGGGGATGTCGGTCTTCGTGGACGTCCTGGGCTTCGGGCACTGGGTCTGCGCCTGCGCGCTGGCGGTACCCGCCAGCAGACACAACCCGAGCACGAAGGCTATGAGCGAAATGACCCGCACGCGAAACTCCTCCTCGGCGACAACCACATCAAGGTAGCAACTTCTTCACCAAAGAGGACTCACTCGTCCGCAAACGGCGCGCGGACGCTGAGCCGAGTGGGCCGGCTCGGCGCCGACCGCCCCGCTCCCGACCGCCCACTCGGCGCCGACCGCCCCGCTCCCCGCGCGCTCGGATAACTTGCACGCGGCCGCGAGGCCGAGGGCGATGAGCGAACGGCGCAGCTACGGAAGGGCGGGGGACGGCACGATCGACAGCGGCGACATCCGCCGCGTCGCGGCCACCGCGCTGGTGGTGATCGGCTGCGCCCTGCTGCTCGTCGGCGGGATCACGCTGTACGCGCGCGAGGAGGTCTTCAACGCCGACCACTTCGCCGACCGCGCGAACGTGGCGCTGAAGGACCAAAACGTCCGCACCGTCATCGCCGACGACATCGTCGAGGAGGTCATCAACCAGGGGTCGGCCGAGCTCATCCAGGCCAAGCCCCTGCTCCAGGCGGTGGTCGCGGACGTGCTCAAGACCGGGCCGTTCCGCTCGATCTTCCGCAAGGCCGTGGTCCAGGTGCACCGCGCGCTGTTCTCGCGCAACGAAGGCTCGATCGTGCTCGACCTCGCCGACACCGGCACGGTGATCATCAGCGCCGCGAAGGCGGTCGCACCGGGTGTGGCGAGGAAGATCCCGCCCGACGTCGAGCCGGGCCTGATCCAGATCAGCAAGCGCACGTTCGCCACCGGCACGCTGCACGTCGCCGAGCAGGTGCGCTTCCTCGGACTGCTGCTCCCGCTGCTCGCGCTGGGCTGCATCGTCGCCGCCTACGTCGTGTGCGTGGACCGCCGCCAGGTGACGGTCACGCTCGGCGCCGGGCTGGCGACGGCCGGCGCGGTGGGCGTGATCGCCTACCTCGTGGGCCGCGCGCTGGTCCTGTCGCAGTTCGATGGAGTGGAGCGCAGCGCGGTGGGGGCGGTGTGGGACGCGTTCCTGATCGATCTGCGCACGTGGTTCCTCGTCGTCGGCGGCGCGGGGATCGTGCTCGCCGCCGCGGCGTCCACGTACCTCCAGTACGTCGACCTCGACGAGGAGCTCGAGTCGCTGGGCCGGCGGCTGCTGGCACGCCCGCGCCGGCGCTGGGTCCAGCTCGTGCGCGCGCTGGCGATCGGTGGGGTGAGCCTGTTCGTGATCCTGGAGCCGGCGTACGCCGTGCAGGTCGCGGTCATCGTCGTCGGGGCCTACGGCCTCTACTACGCGGTCGGCGAGCTGATGCGCCTCTACCAGCCGGCAGCGCGCCGCCGCCGCAGCGCGCCCGACCAGCGCGCGTTGCTGCGCGGCTACTCGCGGCGCGCCGCCGCCACCGGCCTCGCGGTCGTCGGCGCGGCGGGGGTGGCGGTCGCCGTGTTCTTCGCGGCGCGAGGCGGCGGCGGCACGGAGAAGGCGCCCGCGAAGGTCCCGATCACGGCCTGCAACGGCTACGCCGCGCTGTGCAACCGGCCGCTCAACCAGGTCGCGTTCCCGTCGACGCACAACTCGATGTCGGCCGCCGACCAGTCGGGCTGGTACTTCGCGGGCCAGCGCTACGGCATCCGCCACCAGCTCATGGACGGCGTCCGCGGGCTGTTGATCGACACCCACTACGGCCAGGGCGCCGGCAGCGGCCGCGTGCGCACCGATCTGGACCGCGAGGGGACGACGCGCGCGAAGGTCGTGGCGGAGATCGGCGAGACCGGCTACCAGGCGGCCGAGCGGCTGGTCGGCCGGATCGGCTTCGGCCAGTTGTCGGGCAGCGACCAGCTCTACCTGTGCCACACGCTCTGCGAGCTGGGGGCGACGCGGCTCGACTCGGCGCTCGCGGCGCTGAAGGGCTTCCTCGAGGACTACCCGAACGAGGTCGTGATCGTGTTCATCCAGGACGCGACCACGCCTCGCGACACCGCCAACGCTTTCCTGCGCGCCGGCCTCGGCCCCTACCTCTACACGCACGACCGCGACGCGCCGTGGCCGACCCTGCGCCAGATGATCCGCTCGGGCCGGCGCGTGCTCGTGCTGGCCGAGGACCGGGCGACGGGCGCACCGCCCTGGTACCACCAGGGCTTCGATCTGGTCCAGGAGACGCCGTACACGTTCACCAGCCTCGCGGCGCTGCGGGCGCCGTCGAGCTGCCGCCCCAACCGGGGCACGCCGAACAGCCCGCTGTTCCAGCTCAACCACTGGGTCGAGCGCGTCAACCCCTCGCCGGGTCTGGCCGGCAGGGTCAACGCCGAGAGCGTCCTGCTCCCGCGCGCGCTGCGCTGCGAGCGCCGGCGCGGGCTGGTCCCCAACCTCGTGAACGTCGACTTCTACGAGCGCGGCGACCTGTTCAGCGCCGTGCGCGTACTCAACCGCCTCCCGGCCGACGCCAAGCCGAACTTCGCCCGCGCTCGCTAGATCGTCCCCCTCACGCCGCGGACGGCTCCTCGGCCGGCCGGCGCCTTCTCGCCGGCGCGCGCAGCGGGCCCCCGACGAACAGGATCGTCACGACCACGCCGACGGCGGCGAGCGCGGCGTCGACGCGAAATCCCCATTGCATGCCGTGCACGAACGCGTCGCCGACCAGGTCGGTGATCTGGCGCGTCTTGCCCGGGAAGTGGGCGAGGACCTGCGCCGCCGGGTCGGTCCCGGCGAGCACGCCCTGGACGTCGCGGACCTCGCCGTCGCTGATGTGGGCGCCCACGGCGCGCACGTCGTCCGCGAGCTGGTGCTGCGACGCCGACGCGAACACGGTCGTGGTGAGCCCGAGCCCGATCGAGCCGCCGGCGACCTGGAACATGTAGAGGATCGCGCCCGCGAGGCTCGCGCGTGCTGGATCGAGCACGGTCACCGCGGCGGTGGTGACGGTGGAGATGAAGAACCCGGCGCCGATCCCGAGCACGACCATCCCGGGCAGCAGCGCGAGATAGCCCGAGTCCTCCTGCACGAACGACAGCAGCAGGATCCCGGCGCACATGCACGTCGCACCCACGGTGAGGATCGGCTTGGCGCCCAGGCGGGCGTACAGCGACCCCGACACGAACGAGACAAGCGCGAAGGTGCCCATCAGCGGCAGCAGCGCCGCGCCCGCCTCGAGCGGCGTGTAGCCGAGCAGCTTCTGCACGAACTGCGGGATGTAGAGCAGCGCGGCGAAGAACGTGGCCGACGTGCACAGCACGGCCACGCACGCCGAGCTGAACTCGCGCGAGCCCATCACGTCGCGCGGGACGAGCGCGTTGCGCCCGGCCCGGCGCTCGGCGATGGCGAACGCGCCCATCGCGACGGCGCTCGCGCCGAGCAGCGCCCAGATCTCCGGGTCGTCGAAGCCGCGCTCGGTGGCCAGGTCCAGTGCCAGCAGCAGCGCGACGAGCGATCCCGTGAGCGTCACCACCCCGGCGTAGTCGACGCGGTCGCGGGGGTCGTGGTCGACGGGCTGATGGATGTATCGCCACGTGACCAGCACCGCGAAGAGGGCGACCGGGACGTTCACGAGGAACACCCAGCGCCAGCTCAGCGAGTCGGTGAGGACGCCGCCCAGCAGCGGTCCCGCCGCGTTGCCGATCCCGGCCACGCCGAGGATCAGTCCGCCCGCGAGCCCCTCCTTGCGCTCGGGCAGCGCGGCGAACGTCATGCCGAGGATGGCCGGCCACATGATCGCGCCGCCGACCGCCATCAGCGCCCGCGCCGCGAGCAGGACGCCGATGCTCGGAGCAACGGCGGCCATCAGCGAGAAGCCGGCGAAGATCCCGGCGCCGATGAAGAACAGGCGGCGGCGGCCGAACATGTCGGCCAGGCGGCCGCCGGTCACGATCAGCACGCCGAAGGAGAGCGCGTAGCCGTTGATCACCCACTGCACGGTGTCGACGCCGGTGTCGAAGTCGTGCTCGATCACCGGCAGGGCGACGCTCAGCGCGGTGAAGTCGTTGGCGATCAGGAAGACGCCGAGGCTCATCGCCAGGAGCGCGAGGAGTGTGCCCCGTTCGAGGCGGTCCGTGCCCGCGCCGGTCATCGCGCGAGTAGGCTAACCGGCCGCGTGGGCGCCTCAGCGACCCTGGACGAGCTGACGATCGCGGACCCGCCGGAGGCGTGGCGGCGGATCGGCTTCTCGGTCGCGGAGGACGGGGCGCTGGCAATCGGCGCGACTCGCGTACGGTTCGTGGGTCCCGAAGGCGGCCGCGGGATCGTGTCGTGGTCGCTGCGCGACCTGGGGTCCACCGAGCTCGACGGCCTGGCCACCGCGCGGTCGCATGCGGCGCCGGCGGAGCCGGCCACACACCCGAATGGCGCGCTGGCGATAGACCACGTCGTGGTCTCGACGCCGGACTTCGAGCGCACCCGCTCCGCGCTGCAAGCCGCGAGGCTCGATCTCCGCCGCGAGCGCGCGCTCGACCGCGGGGGCGGCGCGCTGCGCATGGGCTTCTTCCGCGTGGGCGAGGCGATCGTCGAGCTGGTCGAGCATCCGGACGCGCCCGATCGCGCGGCGCCCGCGAGCTTCTGGGGGCTCGTGGTGGTGGTCGAGGACCTGGGCGCGGCGGCGGCGATGCTGGGCGAGCGGCTGGGCGATGCACGCGACGCAGTCCAGCCCGGGCGGCGGATCGCGACGCTCCGCCCGTCGGCCGAGGTCAGCCCGGCGCTCGCTCTGATGACGCCGTAGCCTCGGGCTCGCTGACGGTGTCGCCCGGGAGCCCGAGCATCGAGGCGGCCGCGGCGCCGCGGCGGCGACTCTACAGTGGGCACTTCATGGCCTCAGAGCTCGAACAGGTCCTGTCAGAGGGCATCGCGCCGTTCGCCGCGGAGATCGCGCGGCGGCGCCCCGCGGGGAGCGAGGTCATCGACGTGCACACCCATCTCGGGCTCGACGAGGACGGCCGCTCGATGGACACGGCCACGCTGCTCACGCTGCTCGACCAGGCCGACGCCCGCCGCGCGGTCGTCTTTCCGCTCCACGACCCCGACCGGGTGCCGGCCTACCAGGTCCCGAACGACCGCGTGCTGGGCTGGGCCGGGGAGGCGGACGGGAGGCTCGTCCCGTTCTGCCGGCTCGACCCCGCCGACGGTCCGCTACCCGAGGCCCACCGCTGCCTCGAGCGCGGGGCGCGCGGCATCAAGCTGCACCCGCGCGCTCAGTCGTTCGCGTTCGCAGACGGCGTCGCGGATGGCATCTTCGCGCTCGCCGAGGAGGCGCGGGTGCCGCTGCTCATCCACGCCGGCCGCGGGATGCCGCCGATCGCCGACGGCCTCGCCGAGCTCGCGCTGCGCCACCCCGACGTCGTGTTGATCCTCGCGCACGCCGGGATCGCGGACCAGGGCATCCTGGCCAGCCGCCTCGCCGGCCATCCCGGCGTGCTCTACGACACCTCGTGCTTCTCGGCCATCGACGTCCTGGCCTTGTTCGAGCGTGTGCCCGCCGAGCGCGTCGTGTTCGGCTCGGACCCGCCCTACGGCCGCCCGCTGACCGGCCTCTACCTGGTGCTGCGGGCGGCGGCGGCCGCGGGGGTCGACGAGGCGACGCTCGCGCTCGTGCTCGGCGGAACCGTCGCCCGCCTGCTGGCCGGCGAGCCGCTGCCCGCGCCGACCGCGCCGCGAGGCGGCGACGACGTCGCGCTCTACGGGCGGCTTGCGCGCTTCTACTCCTATGGCCTGATGGCCTTCGGCGCGGTCATCGCGACCCGTGAGCCGGAGTCCGCCATGGAGGCGCTGGACCTGATGGCCGCGGTCACCCGCGACCCTGAGCCCGGCCCGGAGGCCGAGGCGCTCGAGCGCCTCGCGGCGACGACCGCCGCCGCGTCGCGGCTCGCCCGGCTGCCCGACGGGATCCTCCCCGCGCTGGGACTGCTGCACCTGTCCATGAGCCTCGCCGCCACCGAGCGCGAGGCCGAGCGTCGGAGGTGACGCGATGCCCGAGAAGGTGATCCACAGCGAGGAGGAGTGGCACGAGCGGCTCACGCCGGAGCAGTACGAGGTGCTGCGCCGGCAGGGGACCGAGCCGCCGTTCAGCGGCGAGTACGTCTACTCCAAGGACGACGGGACCTACCGCTGCGGGGCGTGCGGGGCGCCGCTCTTCAGCTCCGACACCAAGTTCGAGTCGGGCACCGGGTGGCCGAGCTTCTGGGAGCCGGCGTTCGCGGACGCGGTCGAGCTGCGGAAGGACTCCTCGCACGGGATGATCCGCACCGAGGTGACGTGCGCGACGTGCGGCTCGCACCTCGGTCACGTGTTCGACGACGGGCCGGCGCCGACCGGCCAGCGCTTCTGCATCAACTCACTCGCGCTGCGCCTCGACGAGGAGGGCGAGTCGCGCTGAGGCGCTGAGCGGGTCTGCGGCGGCGCCGCTCCGCCCCCCGCCCGGCATACTTGCGCCACATGCAGCGCCGAACGGTGTTCGTCGCGGTGGTGGTCGCCGTGCTGCTGCTCGCGCCGGTGGTGGCTCTGCTGCGGGGAGGCGGAGACGGAAAGCCCGTCCGCACGGTGGACGCGGCGTCGGCGCGCCCGGTGCCCGAGGCGGGCGCCGACGTGCCGCTGTCCGGCGAGGACACGCGGCCGCTGCCGCGCTCGCGGCCCAAGCTCGTCGAGCCCGTGGCCGGGGAGACCGGCGCGGAGGCGAGCCAGGCCGGCGAGGGCGTTCAGATCGACGCCGGTGACGTGGCGCCCACGGGCCGCGGCGGGAAGGGGGTCTCGCCGGGCGCGCCCTCGGACGCCGAGGTGCGCAGCGAGCTGACCGCCATGCGGCGGTCCCAGGCCCGGATCAAGACGCTGCTCGCGTCCGGGCGCTACCCGGTCGCGGGCTTCGGCTCGGGGCGCGTCAACTGGCCGCTGCCCGGCTACAACCAGATCTCCTCGCCCTTCGGACCGCGCTGGGGGAGCGTCCATCCCGGGATCGACATCCCGGCGCCGATCGGGACGCCGATCCGGGCGGCGGACACCGGCGTCGTGCGGCTCGCGGGACCGACCGGCGGCTACGGCAACTACACCTGCATCCAGCACACGCGCACGCTTTCGACGTGCTACGGCCACCAGTCGCGGATCCTCGTCCGCGTGGGTCAGAGCGTGCGCGCCGGTCAGGTGATCGGGCTGACCGGGAACACCGGCTTCTCCACCGGCCCGCACCTGCACTTCGAGACGCGCGTCAACGGTGTCCCGCAGGACCCGATGCGGTTCCTGTAGGAGCGAGCGCCGCCAGCAGCTCGCGCGCCGCCCGGTCGGGATCCTCGAACGCAGCGTCCAGGCGGTCGCCCGCGAGCGCGCTGCACTTGCGCCGCAGCGCCGCGCCGTCCATCGGCCGTCCGGGGGAGCCGAGCGGCGCGTCGACCCGCGACAGCAGCTCCCCATCGGGCGCCTCGACGCGGGCCTCGCTCTGCTCGAGCGCGGGGTCGGGGCGGACCTGGATGCGCCGCGCGGCGAGCGCGAGGGCTTCGGGATCGACGCCCGCGAAGTCCTCGACTCCGGGCGTCCCGTGGAGCAACGCGAAGGCCGCGAGGTAGGGGATCGAGAACTTCGCCTGCAGCCCGTCGGCGGGCTCGTCGTAGGGAGCAGCCCGGCGCGAGAGCGGATGAACGGCGATCGTGAGCGGGCCGCCGTCGCTCCCTGGCGCGGCCGCCGTTTGCCCGCCGGCGGCCGCCGTTTGCCCGCCCGCGGCCCCCACCTCCGCGGCCGCCTCGATCACGGCGTGCGTCTGCAGGCAGCACGGGTAGGCCTTGATCCAGTTCTGTTCGACGGCGAGTGGGCGGTCGGGTGCCGGGTGCGCCCAGCGCGCCGGTGCGAACGCGGTCTCGTAGGCCGCCGCCGGCTCGGGGCCGCTCGCTCCCGCCGCGGCCAGACGTGCCGCATGCACGCCCGCCGCCGCCGCCCCGCCGACCTGCAGCGCCTTGGCGTCGGTGCCGAAGGCGGCGAGCATCCCGCTCGCGCGCAGCACGGCGAGGCCGGTCGCCGTGCGCTCGCGCTCGGGGTCGAGGCGCAGCACGCGCGCGGCTGACACGGCCGCGCCGACCGACCCGCACACCGCGGTCGGATGCCAGCCGCCGTCGTACAGCGCGGGGTGGCCGGCGACGGCCAGCGCCGCCGCGGCCTCGAAGCCGGCCGCGTGGGCGTCCGCCACCTCCGCCTGCGAGCGGCCGACCTCCGCCGCCAGCGCCAGCGCGGCCGGTGCCGCCGCCGCGGAGAGGTGGATCAGACCCGGCGTCCAGGTGTCGTCGAAGTCGAGCACGTGCCCGGCGGCGCCCAGCGCGACGACGCGCTCGAGCAGGCCGTCGCCGGCCGCCCGCGCAGCGCGCGAAGCGGGCTCGTCCCAGCCGCCTGCCGCGCATGCGAGCCAGTCGAGCAGCGCGGCGCGGTGTCCGGCGGTCGCCCCGCCGCCACGCGCGGCACCGCTCCCACCGCTCGCCGCGACCACGCCGCCCGGCGCGGCTCTCCCTATACCGCCTGGCGCGCGTTGATGAGTCGTTCGCACAGGTCGAGGTACTGGAGCAGGCTGCGCGTGCCGAGGTACTGGTCGCGTACTCGCTCCTGGGCGGCGCGACCCATCGCCTCCGCGCGCGCGGGATCCTCGAGCAGGTCGGTCACGGCGGCGCCGTAGGCCTCGAGGTCGAGCGGGTCGTCGAGCAGCACGCCGGACTCTCCGTCGACGATCTGGTCCTGGATTCCGCCGATGCGGCTGGCCACCACCGGGCGCGCCTTCCACATGGCCTCGGCGACAGTGAGCCCGAAGCCCTCGGCGATGCTCTTCTGCACGACCACGTCCGCGCGGCGTTGCAGTGCGTTGACGATCGCCGCGTTCTCCTGCGGGTCGTCCATGGGCAGGGCGGCCAGGTGTACCCGCTCGGCCACGTCCGCCGGCATGCTGCGGAATGCCTCCTGGGCGTCGGCGAGGACCTGGCCGCCCTCGGGGTCGTCGGCGACGGCCTCGACCGCGGGGCCGGCGTAGACCAGGTGCGCGTCGGGCACGCGCGGCGCCACGTGCTCGGCGAAGCCGCGGATCACGCCGATCGGGTCCTTGAGCGCGTCCCAGCGCGAGACCTGCAGCACCACGCGGTCATCGGGCCGCAGCGGCTGGCCCTCCCATAGCTGCGCGCGGCGCTCGACGCGGCCCTGGCTGCCGTCCTCGCGCGTGAACGTGGGTGCGGCATCGCCCGACCAGCCCTCGTTGAGCCCGGCCACGGCCAGAATCGCGTTGACCGCGCCGGGGTCGAGCTCCTGGTTCTTGGGGCTGAAGGCGTCGATCGAAGGCGCGATGAGCACCACGCGGTCGCGCTCGAGGCCCTCCCACGTGAAGGCCTCGCGCGAGAACACGTAGGTGTCGGCCCCGCTCACGTACGGCAGGAGGAAGCGCCACGCCCGGCGCGCGAGCTCGTGCGGATGATCGAGCCCGATGTGGCAGCGCCAGATGATCGGGCAGCCGACGTCGCGGATAGCCGGGATCAGGCCCGCCGGCTGCGGATCGTGGATGATCACCACGTCGTCGGGCTGGACGAGCTCGCGCAGCTCGCTCGCGTTGCGCTCGGTGACGCGCTCGTAGATCTCGCGCTCGGCGTCGCCGAGGTCGCCTCCGTCGCCGGGCGACCCGTGCAGGTTGTTGTGGATGCGCTTGGTCAGTGCGAAGAACGGCTCGTCGGCGTCGATCACCACCCAGCGGGCGTCCACGCCCACGCCGCGCGCGTAGGCGAGCAGCGAGATCAGCATCTCCGCGACCCCGCCACCGCGCGAGGTCGAGTTGACGTTCCACACGACGCGCCCGGCGAAGAGCTCGCGGCTGTGCTCGACGGCCCCGTTGACCCGCTCCCAGACCTCGGGAGACAGGACGGACTGGAAGCGCTGGAAGGTCAGGGCCCCGACCGGGACGTGCGTGAGCGTGGGCATGGGGACCATCTTCCACGAGCGGCGCGCCAAAAAACAACCCAAGCGACCAGAATCGGTCGATGGCAGACCCGGGCGGGTTCCGTCGAGCGAGCTAACGGCGGGCGACGAGGGAGAGGAATTCCCTTCTGCGTCGACTTATGTGGCTCCAGCCCACATACCTCGTCGCAGAACGCCCTCGGGCGCCCCCTCCTCTCCCTCGTCGATGCCGTTCGCCGGCGCGCGGCGGCCCCGCCCAAAGCGGGCCGCCGGCGCCTAACGCGCCTTGCGCAGGGACTTCGCGACCTTCTGGTACGCCTTGGCCGACGGCTTCGGTGTGAAGGTCCCGTTCGAGTTGGCGCGGTTGAGGCCGACGTAGAAGAAGGGGTCGTCGTTGCCGGCGTCCACCGTGCCCCACGTGAACCAGTAGGCCGCGAGCAGGCGCAGCTTGCCGCGGTCGGCGTAGAACGTCTTGTAGACCGACTTCACGGCCGATGCCTGACCCGACTGGCTCTTCTCGATGTAGCCGAGGCCCAAGCGCTGGTCGGTGATCTTGCCGAGTGACGAGCTCCAGCCGAACTCGGTGACCATCATTGGCTTCTTGCGATCGCCGTACTTGGCCATCGTCTTGCGCACCAGCCCGAGAAGCTTGACGACGTCGGAGACGCTGCTCGCGTAGGGGTGGATCGCCACGACGTCGAACAGCTTGCGGTAGCCGGCCTTGTAGGCCTGCTTCATCGTGTTCCAGGCCTGTCCGTAGAAGCCCGAGAGCACGATCTTCGCGCCCTTATCGGCCTTCTTGATCTCGCTGCGGGCCGACTTGAGCATCGCCTTGTAGACGGTCTTGGCGGTGTTGACGTCACCGCCCCAACCGAACGCTCCGCCGGAATCGCCGAAGCCCTTGAAGCCGGCCGGCTCGTTCCAGATCTGCCAGTACCGGATCGCCCCCTTGCTGGCCTTGAGCGACGGGTTCTGGGCCCAGAACGTCCCGCCGGGCCCGTAGCGGGCCGCCACCTGGCCGGCGAAACGGCCGTAGGCGCTCGTGTCCTTGGGCGGCGCGAACGGCTCGGCGGGATTGGTGCTCGCCCAGCCCGGGGTGCCCATGATCACCGGCAGCACCACGAGCCCCTGCTTGGTGGCGGCGGCGATGAACTTGTCCGCGTTCGTCCAGTCGAAGCTCGACGGCGACGACGGCTGGATGTCGCGCCAGTAGAAGGTGACCCGAACGGTCCCGGCGCCGCGCTTGCGGATCGCCTGGAGACCGGAGTCGGGGTTGTTGTAGTCGAGCCCGCCGGGGTTCATCCCCATGAAGACCTGGGAGTTCTTCGCGGCGCCGGCAGCGGCCGGCAGAGCGAGGGCGGCGAGGAGGGCCAGGAGGGCTGTTGTGAGAGCGGTTCGTTTCATGAAGCGGGGCAGTGTAGGCATCACCGGCTCCCAACACGCCGACCCCCCCGAGGTAGCGGTGCCAGAGCCGCACGTCCCTCGGACCGCCGGCTGCCCCACGCACGCGGTATGGTCGCCAGGAGGGGTGCACCTACCAGTGGAGGAGGCCAGATGAGCACGGCGACGGACCCGCGGACGCTGGACAAGCTGTGCATCGACACGATCCGCACCCTGTCGATGGACGGCGTCCAGAAGGCCAACTCCGGCCACCCCGGCACGCCCATGGCCCTGGCGCCGATCGCCTACGTGCTCTACACGCGCGTGATGCGCCACAACCCCGAGGACCCGAAGTGGTTCAACCGCGACCGCTTCGTCCTCAGCGCGGGCCACGCGTCGATGCTCCTCTACTCGATGCTCTACCTCACGGGCTACGGGCTCACGCTCGACGACCTCAAGAACTTCCGTCAGCTCGGAAGCCCGACCGCCGGGCATCCCGAGTACGGCCACGCGGCGGGCATCGAGGTGACCACCGGCCCGCTTGGGCAGGGCATCTCCAACGCCGCCGGGATCGCGCTTGCCGAGCACATGTGGGCCGCGCGCCTCAACCGGCCGGGCCACGACGTCGTGGACAACTACACCTACGTCATCGCCTCCGACGGCGACATCGAGGAGGGCGTCTCGGCCGAGAGCGGCTCGCTCGCGGGCCACCTCGGGCTGGGGAAGCTGATCGCCTTCTATGACCGCAACCACATCTCGATCGAGGGCGACACCGCGCTCTCGCTGTCCGAGGACACCGGCAAGCGCTACGAGGCCTACGGCTGGCACGTCGAGGACATCGGGGAGATCGGCTCCGACTTCGACCCCGACTGGCTGGAGGCGGCGATCGACCGCGCCAAGGCCGTCGAGGACCGCCCCTCGCTGCTGATCGTCCAGACCCACATCGCCCAGGGCGCGCCCAACAAGCAGGACACCGAGAGCGCGCACGGGTCGCCGCTGGGCGAGGAGGAGGTGAAGCTCACAAAGCAGGCGTACGGGTGGCCGACGGACGAGCCCTTCTACGTGCCCGACGAGGCGCTCGCGCACTTCCGCGCCTGCATCGAGCGCGGCCGCGAGCAGCAGGCGGAGTGGGAGTCACGCGTCGCCGCGTGGCGCAGCGAGCACGCGGACCTCGGCGAGTGGCTCGACCGCGTGATCGCGGGCAGGCTTCCCGACGGCTGGGAGGAAGGCATGCCGCGCTTCCGCCCCGACGCGGGGATGGTCGCCACGCGCAAGGCCGGTCACCAGGTGCTCCAGTGGGCCGCGAGCCGGGTGCCCGAGCTGGTCGGCGGTTCGGCCGACCTCGCGCCCTCGACGCTCACAGACATCGAGGAGGGAGGCTCGGTCGAGAAGGGCTCCTACGGCGGGCGCAACCTGCACTTCGGGATCCGCGAGCACGGCATGGGCGCGATGGTCAACGGGATGGTGGTCAGCGGCTTTCGCACCTACGGCTCGACCTTCCTGATCTTCTCGGACTACATGAAGGGGGCGATCCGGCTCTCCGCGGTGATGGAGATCCCGTCGATCTGGATCTTCACCCACGACTCGATCGGCCTGGGCGAGGACGGGCCCACGCACCAGCCGATCGAGCAGCTCGCACACCTGCGCGCCCTGCCGAACCTCGCCGTCGTGCGCCCCGCGGGAGCCAACGAGACCGCGATGGCGTGGCGCTTCGCCCTGCGCCAGACCGCCCGCCCGACGCTGATCGCCCTCTCGCGGCAGGGGCTCCCGGTGTGGAACCCGGCCGGCGTGCCCGACGACGCGATCGAGCGCGGCGCATACGTCCTGCGCGAGTCCTACAAGCCCCAGGATCCCGACCTGATCCTGGTCGCCACCGGCTCGGAGGTGCACCTCTGCACGCGCGCGGCCGACCTGCTCGAGGCCGACGGGATCGCGACCAACGTCGTTTCCATGCCCTGCTGGGAGACGTTCTCCGAGCAGGACGCCTCATACCGCGACCGCGTGCTGCAGCCGGGCGTGCGCGCGCGCGTGGCGGTCGAGGCGGCGAGCACGCTCGGCTGGGAGCGCTGGACCGGCACCGACGGCGCGATCATCGGCATGACCACGTTCGGCGCCTCCGGCCCGGCCAAGCAGCTCTACAAGCATTTCGGTTTCACGCCGGAAGCGATCGCCGAGCGGGGTAAGAAGGTCGTCGAGGGCACAGCGAAGTAACCACCACAGCACGGGAGAGTCCGGCCATGAGCGTCACCACCAAAGTCAACGAGCGGCTCGCGGCGCTCACCGCGGCCGGGACGAGCATCTGGCTCGACCAGATCCGGCGCAGCCTCATCGACGGCGGCGAGCTCGAGCGCCTGATCCGCGAGGACTCGTTGCGCGGCGTGACCTCGAACCCGACGATCTTCGAGAAGGCGATCCTCGGCTCCAAGGACTACGACGAGGAGCTGGCCGCGATGGCCAAGGAGGGGCTGAGCGCGGAGGAGATCTACGACCGCATCGCGGTGAAGGACGTGCAGCTCGCCGCCGACGTGCTGCGCCCGGTGTGGGAGCAGACCAACCACGCCGACGGATTCGTGTCGCTGGAGGTCTCGCCGCGGCTCGCGCGCGACACCGAGGGCACGATCGCGGACGCGCGGCGCTACTGGAAGCTCGTCGACCGGCCCAACGTGATGATCAAGATCCCCGGCACGGACGAGGGCGTCCCGGCGATCGAGCAGGCGATCGGCGAGGGCATCAACGTCAACGTAACGCTGCTGTTCTCGGTCGAGTCCTACGCCCGCGTGGCCGAGGCCTATCTGGCCGGGCTCGAGCGCCTCCAGCGCGCCGGCGAGAGCCTCGACGTGCACTCGGTCGCGAGCTTCTTCGTGTCGCGCGTGGACACCGAGGTCGACAAGCGCTTGAAGGACGCCGGCGCGCCCGAGGAGCTGATGGGCACCGCCGCGGTGGCCAACGCCCGCGCCGCATACCGGCGCTTCAAGGAGATCTTCTCCGGCGGACGCTGGGAGGGGCTACGCGACGCCGGGGCCCGGGTCCAGCGCCCGCTGTGGGCCTCGACCGGGGTCAAGAACCCCCACTACTCGGAGACCAAGTACGTCGAGGAGCTGATCGCCCCCGACACCGTCAACACGATGCCGATGCCGACCCTGCTCGCGGCGGCCGAGCACCTCGAGGTGAAGGGACCGACCGCCGAGAAGGACCCCGATCCCGACCTCGAGCGCCTGCGCGGCGCCGGGATCGACATGGACGACGTGACCGCCAAGCTGCTGACCGACGGGATCGCGACGTTCGAGAAGTCGCTCGACGGCCTGCTGGCCGGGGTGGACGACAAGCGCGAGGCGATCATCACCGATCGCCCGCCCACCGTCTCCTCGTCGATCCCCTCCGAGCTCGAGCCGCCGATCGCCGAGACGGTCAAGCGCGCCGTGGGGGAGGGCGTCGCGCGGCGCGTCTGGAGCAAGGACGAGACGCTGTGGGGCGGCCCCGGCCCCGAGATCGGCAACCGCCTCGGCTGGCTGACGATCTCCGAGGTGATGCTGGAGAGCCTGCCCGATCTGCTGACCTTCGTCCAGCAGTGCAAGGACGACGGTCTCAAGGAGGTCGTGCTGCTGGGCATGGGCGGCTCCAGCCTCGGCCCCGAGGTGCTGCGCCAGAGCTTCGGCGACATCGAAGGCGGCCTTCGGCTGCACGTGCTCGACTCGACGGACCCGGCCGCGATCCTGGCCGTGGAGCGCGCGATCAAGCTGGAGGACACGCTGTTCCTGGTGTCCTCGAAGTCGGGCGGCACGCTCGAGACGCTTTCGCAGTTCAAGCGTTTCCACGCGCGCGTGAAGGAGGCCGTCGGCGAGGAGAAGGCGGGCAGCCACTTCGTCGCGATCACCGACCCCGGCAGCCCGCTGATCGGGATCGCCGACCAGCACGCGTTCCGGCGCACGTTCGAGAACGACCCCGACATCGGCGGGCGCTACTCGGTGCTCTCGTACTTCGGTCTCGTGCCGGCCGCGCTGATGGGGATCGCCGTCGACGCGCTGCTGCACCGCGCGCAGATCGCCGAGCAGAACTGCACCGCGTATGACGCCTCGTCCTCGAACTCGGGCCTGTGGCTCGGGTTGTTGATGGGCAGCCTCGCCCAGAAGGGCCGCGACAAGCTGACGTTCGTGGTCTCCGAGCCGATCGCGAGCTTCGGCCTGTGGGTAGAGCAGCTCGTCGCGGAGAGCACGGGCAAGCAGGGCCGCGGAATCCTGCCGGTGGCCGACGAGCCGCTGGGCGACCCGGACGTCTACGGCGACGACCGCCTGTTCGCCTACCTGCGCAACGCCGACGAGCCCGACGCCGACGCCGACGCGAAGATCGAGGCGCTGGGCAAGGCCGGCCAGCCGACGGTGACGCTGTCGGTCCACGGCGCGCTCGACCTCGGGCGGATCTTCTTCTTCGCCGAGTTCGCGACCGCGGTGTCGGGCTGGGTGCTGGGGATCAACCCGTTCGACCAGCCCAACGTCCAGGAGGCCAAGGACAACACCGCCAAGGTGCTCGAGGGCTACACGAAGGAGGGCAGGCTGCCGGAGCTGGCCGACGCCGACGACGACGCGCTACGCGCGCTGCTCGGACAGGCCGCGCCGCCGCACTACGTCGCGATCATGGGCTACGTCAACCCGTCGCCCGAGTTCGACGCGGCCGCCGAGCGACTGCGCGCCTCGATCCGCGACCGCACCAAGGCGACCACCACGTTCGGCTACGGCCCGCGTTTCCTGCACTCGACGGGCCAGTTCCACAAGGGCGGGCCGCCGGTCGGGCTGTTCCTGCAGCTCGTGCACGACTTCGAGGAGGACGTCGAGATCCCCGGTGCCTCCTACACGTTCAAGACGCTCAAGAACGCACAGGCCACGGGCGACCTGCAGACGCTGCGCGACCACGGCCTCCCGGCCGAGCGCGTGCGCCTGGAGGGCGATCCGGCCCAGGCCCTGGACGCGCTGCGCGAGCGCATCGAGGGCCTGCTGTGAGCGCCACGGCGGCGACGCAGGGCGCCCAGGACAACCCGCTCGTCGAAGGGCTCGAGCGGCTTCCGGTCCACCCGACGACGCTGGTGATCTTCGGCGCCACCGGGGACCTCTCCAACCGCAAGCTGCTCCCGGCGATCTACAACCTCGCGCACGAGGGCGCCCTGCCCGAGCGCTTCTACCTGATCGGCACCTCGCGCTCGGACATGTCCGACGAGGACTTCCAGGGGCGCGCCCGAGAGGCGATCACCCAGTACTCGCGGCGCCGGCCCGACGAGCGCGTGCTGGAGGCGCTGCTCACCTCGATGCGCTACGTCCCCGGCGGCTTCGACGACGACGCGGTCTACGGGCGCATCGCCGAGCTGCAGGCCGGCTTCGACGAGCAGGCCGCGCTGCCCATGAACCGCTGCTACTACCTGTCGACCGCGCCGGCCTTCTTCCCGGTGATCGTGGGCAAGCTCGGCGAGGCCGGGCTTGCCCGGCACGAGGGTTCCGACGTGCGCGTGGTGATCGAGAAGCCCTTCGGCACGACGCTCGACGAGGCGCGGCAGCTCAACCGCGACGTGCTGTCGGTCTTCGAGGAGAAGCAGGTCTTCCGGATCGATCATTACCTGGGCAAGGAGACCGTCCAGAACGTGATGGCGTTCCGGTTCGCGAACGAGATGTTCGAGCCGCTGTGGAACCGGAACTACATCGACTCGGTGCAGATCACGGCGGCCGAGGACATCGGCGTCGGCACCCGCGCGGGCTACTACGACAAATCGGGAGCGCTGCGCGACCTGGTCCAGAACCACATGCTCCAGCTGCTTGCGCTGCTGGCCATGGAGCCGCCGACCGCTTTCGAGGCCGACAAGATCCGCAACGAGAAGGTCAAGGTGATCGAGTCGATTCGCCGGCCGGTCCCGGAGCGCGTGGACGAGATAGCGGTGCGCGCCCAGTACACCGCGGGTGTCGTGGGCGGCGAGCAGGTCAAGGGCTACCTCGAGGAGGCCGACGTGCCGCCGGACTCCAAGACCGAGACCTTCGTCGCGCTGCGCTTGGAGATCGAGAACTGGCGGTGGGCCAACGTGCCCTTCTACCTGCGCACCGGCAAGCGGCTGGCGCGGAAGGTCACGGAGATCGCCGTGACCCTCAAGCCGGTCCCGCATCTCGCCTTCCAGCAGCAGGACGGCTCGCTGGGTGTGCAGCAGAACCAGCTCGTGCTCGCGGTGCAGCCCAACGAGGGCGTGTCGCTGTCGATCGGGGCGAAGATCCCGGGCACGCGCATGCGCATCCGCCCGGTGAACATGGAGTTCCTCTATGGCACCGCGTTCCTGTCGCAGTCGCCCGAGGCCTACGAGCGCCTGATCATGGACGCGATGCGCGGCGACGCGACGCTGTTCACGCGCGACGACGAGGTCAACGCGCTGTGGGAGATCGTCGACCCGATCCTCAAGGGCTGGGCGCAGTCCGACACGCCGCTGGCGCAGTACCCCGCCGGCTCGGAGGGGCCCGAGGAGGCCAACCGGCTGCTCGAGAAGGGCCAGCGGTGGCGGACGATCTGAGCGGCGACGGCACCGCTGCGGCGCTGCTCGAGGGCGTCTGGCGCGAGCAGGACACCACACCGCCGCGGATCGAGGCGGCCGTGCGCGAGCTACTCAAGGAGCGCCACGCCGCCGACGAGGCCTACGTGCCCGCGCGCGTGCTCAACCTCGTTGTGGTGGTCGACAAGGAATGGCGCGGGGAGATCGAGAACCGGCTGGAGCGCGTCGGGCGCTACCACCCCTCGCGCACCGTGATCTGTGCGGTCGAGGAGGGCCGCACCACCATCGACGCGTGGGCCGCGATCACCGACGAGGGCGACCCCCGACCCGGGGAGTTCTGCGTCTGCCACGAGCAGGTCGAGGTCACGGTGGGGCCCGAGCACCTGCGCCACCTCGACACGATCGTCGATCCGCTCGTCGTCACCGACCTCTCGACGGTCGTGTGGGCGCCGCACGGCCACCCAGAGGCGGTCGACGCGCTGCTGCACCTGTCCCAGGTCGTGCTCATCGACTCGGTGCAGGAGCCCGACACCGTCGCCGCGCTGGCGCGCGCCGATGAGCTCGCGCGCAGTGTCTACGTGGTCGACCTCGCGTGGCTGCGCTCGACGCCGTGGCGCGAGCGCGTGTGCTCGGCCTTCGACCCGCCGCGCGCGCGGCCGGCGCTGCGCGAGTTCTGCACGGTGACCGTTCGCCACGAGCCGCGCTCGCGGATGGCCGCGCTGCTGTTCGTGGGCTGGCTGGCGTCGCGACTCGGATGGCGCGTGGAGCCGCTGGTCGTCCAGGGCGACGTCATGCACGGGAAGCTGATCGCCGGCAAGCACGAGGTCACGGTCCATCTCGAGGCCCACGAGATGCAGGTCCCCGGCCTCGCCGGCCTGACGCTCGAGACTGCGTCGGGGATCTCGTTCTCGCTGGACCGGGGCCAGGGTGGGCTCACCGCCCGCCGACGCTCGCGCAGGGGTCAGGAGAGCACGTGGACGATTCTCGGCGCTTCGCGCGGGGAGGCCGGGATCCTGGGCGAGGGCGTGCGCCAGGCGCTGCTGCGCGACCACACCTACCGGCCGGCGCTGGCGGCCGCGAAGGGCATGGCGAGCCCATGACGAACAGGAGCAGACGATGCGCGTGATCGAGAGTCCGATGGACGGAGAGCTCGTGCAGGCGGCGACCGACGAGGAGCTCGTCCGCTCCCTGATGCGCCACTACGAGCGCGACCATCCCGACACACCGCTGAGCGAGGACGAGGCCCACCGGCTCGTCTCCGAGCAGGCCTACAACGCGACCGACAGCTGAGCGCGCCCGGTCACGCTTCCCTCGCGGGCGCGAGCGGGGGCTTGAGCCCGAGGCGCCCGCGGCCGACACTCTCTCCCGGTGGACGTCCTCCACGACATCGGTCACGCCTATCAACGGGCGATAGTCGACTCGGGCAAGCAGGCCGAGCTGCTGCTCTACGTGGCCTTCCTCGTCACGTTCGCCTTCATCCGCACGAGTGCGCACATGATCCGCGCCCAGGTGTCGTGGTGGCCGGGCAACGTGGAGACCAAGGGCGGCACCCACATCCACCACATGGTGTGGGGGATCATCGCGCTGCTCGTGACGGGCTTCTGCGCGATCGCGCTCGCTCCCGGCTCGCCGTGGCACGAGCTGCTCGCCGTGCTGTTCGGGATCGGCACCGGGCTGACGCTGGACGAGTTCGCGCTGTGGCTGAACCTCGAGGACGTCTACTGGGCGCCGAAGGGCCGCGAGTCGATCGACGCGGTGATCGTCGCGGCGGTGCTGGGCGGGCTGGTGCTGCTGGGCGTCCGCGTGTGGCTCGACCTCGGCGACGAGGTGGCGAGCGCGGTGGCCGCGGCGGGCTTCGTGGGTCTCGCGGTCGCGGTCGTGAACCTGCTCAAGGGCAAGCTCGTGATGGCGATGGCGTCGCTCGTGGTCGCGCCGGTGGGGCTGATCGGTGCCTTGCGGCTCGCGCGCCCGGAGTCGCCCTGGGCGCGTCTGTACGGCGAGCAGCGGCGCGAGCGTGCGCGCCGGCGCTTCCCCGAGCCGTGGCTGCCGGCCCGGATCGGCCGGCAGCGGCAGGGCGCGAGCGAGGCCGCGCCGCAGGAGCCGGCGGCGGCGAAGCGCTAGACGGGCTCGACGCCCTGGCCCGTGGCGTCGGCGCCGGGGCGGTGCTCGCGCGCCATGCGATTCTCGCGGCGCTCGCCGAGCGCGACGACCACGACGTAGACGATGATCGCGTTCGCGAGCAACCCGATGCCGAGGAAGGTGACGAGCAGGCCGGCGGTCATGTTGAACGCCGGTGACGCGGCTACGAGCATCGCTGCAAAGTCTACGCGATCGGTAGTGTGACTCCGGCCCTCGACGCCATGGAAGCCGCTTCCCTGCGAAACCGCCTGGCCGTCGCCGCCGGTATGTGGCGCGAGGCCACGCAAGAGCCCCTGCCGAAGCTCCCGCCGGGCGACCCCGAGACCCAGATCACCGAGTTCGAGCTGCGGCTGGTCGACATGCTGTGCCGCGAGGCCACGCCCGAGACCGCGCGCGAGATCGCCGAGAAGACCTGGGACCTCGTGCACGACCGGCCCGACTCCGACAGGGTCAAGCGCCGCGTCAGCGAGTGCCACGAGCAGCTCGCCCGCCTCAGCCACGGCGCGGGGTGAGCGCCGCTCCCGGCCCGACGCCAGAGGCCGTCGCGGCGACGCTGCGCGCCTTCCTGGACGCCTGCGGCGCCGCCGACGCGTCCGCGCTGCTCGACCGCGGCGAAGCCGAGCCGGTGCTCGTCGAGGTCGAGGCCGGGAGCGGCGCGGAGTCGGATGCGGCGACGCTCCCGCTGCCCCACGTGCACGCGTTCGCGCCATTCGCGGTGGACGTCGCGCGCTCGGAGATCGCCGCCCCGCCTGGAGCGGTGGCCCATCTCGCCACCGCGGTGCGCGAGCTCGCCGGGCGCCTCGGCGGGCGCTCGGTCCTGACCGTCCGCTGGGCGACGAGCGATCCCGAGGCACCCTTCGCGGTGGCGGCGCGCGCCGGCGAGCCGGTGGTGCTGGCGCTGGGCGAGGAGCCATTCGCGATGCCCTCCGACTGGCCCTAGCGCCGGCCCGGGGCGGCCGCCAGCGGGGTTAGAACGTCTACCACCGGAGCGGAAGGGCTAGCGCGGCACGTATTCCTGCACACCCACGGGCGCCGGCGCGCCGGGCCAGGTGCGATCCGCGACTCGCCGGAACCGCGCCGAGTAGGCGCGCGGGGGACCGAAGCCGTGCGCGATGGCGCCCTGGCGCGGGAAGAACACGAACACCGGCCGTTGGGCCCGCGCCGCGGCGGCCCAGCCGGCCCTGCCGTACTCGGAACGGGTGTAGACCCGCCGCGTCGGCCCCAGGTAGACGCCGATGTCGTGGGCGCCGCCAAGATCGACGACCGGCGCCGCCGGAGGCGCGTTGGCCTCGATGTATTCGGCGGCTGCACTGGCGTCCGGGACCTCGTAGCCAGAGCGCAATGACTTGACCGTCCCGGCGAGCAGCGCGAGCAGCGCGAGCGCGGTGAGCGGCGCGGCCAGGCGCGAGCGAGCACGGGTCATGACCCAGCCGATGACGAGGACGGTGTAGGGCACCGCGACCGACAGGTTGCGGGCGAGCAGCAGGCTGTGGTCCGGCCGCACGCTGTACAGAACGACCGCGGCGATGGGGGCGAGCGCCAGCAGCACGACCAGCACGCGGCCGCCGGCAAGGGTCGTTGCGGGCGCCAGGCCTCGCCGCTGCACGGCGGCCGTCAGCAGCAGGCCACCCACCGACGCGGCCACCGCCGCCAGCGCCGGCCAACCGGGCAGGTCGCCGAGCGCGACATATGGATGGCCCACCAGCGCCTGCGCCCACACGTGAGCCACGTTCGACGGCGTCAGCGGGGCCAGCTGGTCGATGAGCTTGGCCTCGCCTCCGCCATGTTGGGCGTGGACCAGGAACGAGGACAGCCAGGGGAGGAAGGCGACCGCCGCCAGACCGTTTGCGACCAGCAGAGGGCGGACGCGGTCTCGCCGCGTCCAGAGCGCCCACGCCGCCTGCGGGACGAGGACGAACAGCGCCGTGTAGTGGGTGTAGGCGGCCAGCGCGGTCGTCAGCCCGTAGGCCACCCAGGGGGCGCGCTTGCGCGACTCGAGCGCGGCCAGCAGCGCCAGCGTCGACGCGAGCACGAGCGCCTCCACCTGTGCATAGGGGCGCGCCTGCGTCCCGAAGACGATCGCGAACGGGCTCAGAGCCAGCCACGCCGCCGCCACGACGCCAGCCGCCCCTCCCACCGTACGCCTGCCCACCAGGTAGACGAGCGGGATGGTGGCGACGCTCGCGACGAGCGAGGGCAGCCGCACGAGCACGGCGGCCGGATTGCCCAACGCGAGCGCCCACCCCACGAGGAAGCTCAGGGGCGGAGTCTCCTCGCCGTTCCTGACGAGCGAGAGCACCTCCCCGAGCGAGTGATCGTCGACGATGCGAAGGAAGAGGACGTCGTCGCCGAACAGGCTCTGGTGGATGCCGTGCAAGCGCAGGCCGAAGGCCAGCGCCACCAGCGCCGCGACGACCCACGCCTCGACCCGCGACCGTGCCCACACGCCGGCGCGATCGCGATGCGTGAGCGCCGCGAGGCGCTCGCGCCGTGCAAGCGGTGGATGTGCGATCGAGCCGAGCGTCACGTCGACGTCGGTCGGATTTCGCGGTGGCGGTCAGTCCTCCTCCGTCGGTGGCCGGCGCCGGCCCTTGCGCTCGGCCTGGCGCTGCTTGGCCCTGCGGTTGCGCTCGCGCGACGCCCGCGTGGGGGCGGTGGGTCGTCGCTTCCGCCGTGGCGTGAGCGCGTCCGCCAGGCGCCGGCGCAGGCGGTCCAGCGCCAGTTCGCGGTTGCGCGCCTGGCTGCGATGGTCCTGGGCGACCGCGGTCACGCGCGGCCCGAGGCGCTCGGCGATGCGCCGCTTCTGGCCCTCGGTCAGGGTTTCGGAGGCCCACACGTCGAACGTCGCCTCGACGCGTGAGGCGGTCACGTTGGCGTGCTGGCCGCCGGGACCCGACGAGCGGCTGGTGCGCAGGCGGACCTCGGAGAGCGGGATCCGGGCGCGTGCGGCGACGGTCATGGGGTCGTCCATCGGACTGGACCGTACGTCACAATCCCGGCGCTTTGCGATCGATGTGGGGCGCACTCGCGGTCGTCGTGGTCGCGACCGGGGTGGCAGCGCCGGTCGCCTCCGGGCGCGTCCGCTACGTCTTCACCGTCGCCGGGAACGGCTCAGCGGGCTTCGGTGGCGACGGCGGACCGGCCACCCAGGCCAGCCTCGACCTCCCGCGCGGCGTGTCCGCCGTCCCGGGCGGCGGCATCCTGATCGCCGAGGCGAACAACAACGCCGTCCGCCTGGTGAAGCCCGAAGGGGTTATCACCACGGTCGCCGGCAACGGCGACGGGGCGTTCGCCGGCGACGGCGGCCGGGCGCGGGACGCGGCGCTCGACTTCACCCACGACGTCGCGGCGCTGCGCCGGGGCGGCTTCCTGATCGCCGACATGAACAACCGCCGCGTTCGGCGTGTCTCACGCTCGGGCGTGATCACCACCGTGGCGGGCAACGGGAACCCGGGGGAGAAGGCGACGGCGGCCCGGCACGCCGCGCCCAGCTCAACTACCCGCACGCGGTCGCGCCCCTGCCCGGCGGCGGCTTCCTCGTCGCGGACACCGAGAACGACGAGGTCCGGCGCGTGCTGACGACGGGCCGGATCGTGCGGGTTGCCGGAACGGGGCAGAGTGGCTACAGCGGCGATGGCGGGGCCGCGACGCGCGCGCAGCTCGACCAGCCCTTCGACGTCTCGCCGCTGCCCGGCGGCGGGTTCCTGATCGCCGACGCCGGCAACATGGCGATCCGCAGGGTCTCGGCCTCGGGGCGGATCACCACCGTCGCGGGCGACGGCCGGCCCGGCTCCGCCGGCGACGGCGGACGGGCGAGGAGAGCCGAGCTCGACGAGCCGCACTCGGTCGCTGCGCTGCGCCGGTGGCGGCTTCCTGATCGCCGACACCCGCAACAACCGCATCCGTCTCGTCCGGCAGGGGCGGATCACGACGGTGGCGGGCACCGGCGAGGCCGGCTACGGCGGCGACGGCGGCCGCGCCACCGACGCGCGGTTCGACGAGCCCAAGGCCGTCGAGTCGACCGGGGTCGGAGGGTTCCTGGTCGCCGACTCGGGCAACGACCGCGTCCGCATGGTCTCGGTGGTCGGGCCGCGGGCGCTGGCCGTGACGCTGGGCTCGCGACGCTCGGGGAGCCGCGCGCTGCGCGTCCCCTACCGCTGGGGCCCGGTCACCGCGCTCGACGGAGGCGACACCGCGATCGCCTTCCGCGCGACCGTCCCGGCGCGCGCGCGGCTCGAGCTGAGCGCGGTGCGCGGGCGGTCGGAGATCGGCGTGGCCGTCAGGGCCCGAAAGGGGCGCGGCAGCTTCCCGCTCCCGCCCACGGTGGAGCCCGGCCTCTACCGCGCGCGTCTGACCGCGGCGAGCTCCGACGGCCAGCACGCGCGGGCCACCGGAACGGTGCGCGTAACGGCGCCGCCGGCGCTGGCGTCCGCCGCGTCGGACGATGCGTCGTCGCGCGATGGGATCCGTCCGGCGCCCTGCGTCCTCGGCGCCGCCGGGCTCGCGCTGATCGCCGCCGCCGGGATCCTCTACCGGCGCCACCGGCGGCTCGTCCGGATCGACCGCAAGCGCCGCGCACGGCGGATCCGCTCCCGCGCCCCGTAGGGTTCGCGCCATGACCTCGACCCCCCCGCCGCCCCCGCCCGACCCCGGCTCCCCCGAGACGGAGGCCGCGCCCGCTCAGTCCGCAGACGGCCCGCCCGGTGGCCCGGCGACGCCGAGCGGTCCCGGCTCGTGGCTGCGCGACCCGCGCCGCCGCGCGCTGGTGGCACTGGTCGGCGGCCTGCTCGTCGCGCTGATCGTCGTCGCGGTCGTGCTGATCGTCGCGCGGCCCAAGCAGAAGCTCGTGCCGGCGGTGGTCGACACCGAGCTGGTCGCCGCGCAGGGGACGCTCGAGAAGGACGGCTTCAAGGTCGCGGTGAAGCGCGTCGTCAACGTCGCCTCCCGGGACCGCGTCCTGGGCCAGGATCCGGGCGCCGGCAGCAAGGCCGACGACGGCTCGACCGTGACCCTGACGGTCTCCAACGGCCCGGGCCAGGGCACGGTTCCCGACGTCGCCGAGCTTCCCCAGCCACGCGCGCAGACGGTCCTGCGCGAGGCGGGCTTCCGGACGCGCGTGCAGCAGCGCTTCTCGTCGGCGGTCGCGGACGGAGTCGCGATCGGGACCCAGCCGCCGGCCGGCACCCGCCTCGAGCGGCTGTCGCGCGTGCTCCTCGTCGTGTCGAAGGGACCGCAGACGGTCGGGGTGCCGGACGTGGTCGGTGACACCGAATCGGCGGCCAAGGCGGGCGTCCAGCAGGCCGGGCTGCAGGTCGAGGTGGTCGAGGAGCGCTCGAACCAGAACCCCGGCGACGTGCTCAGCCAGGCGCCGGCGGCGGGGACGATCGTCGTGCTCGGCTCGGTGGTCCGGGTCGTCGTGGACAAGGCGCCGCAGCCCGTCCAGGTCCCGAACGTCGTGGGCAAGCCGGTGGAGAACGCCGTCTCCTCGCTCTCCAACCTCGGCCTCGCGGTGTTCTTCCGCAACAAGACCGTCAACGACCCCTCCCAGAACAACATCGTCCTGGCCCAGCAGCCCAGCGCGGGGGCCAAGGTGGAGCCGGGCACGCGGGTGATCCTCCAGGTCGCCCGCTACCAGGCCAACCCGAACCCACCGACACCACCGACCACGCCGACGGCATCGACCGCCGGAACCACCGCGACGGGAGCCCAGTCCACGACGAGCCCGTAGGGGCGCGGGCGGCTCGGGCCGCCGTTCGAACCGCCACCAGGGACTAGACCGACGCGCTCAGCGCATCGCGCGCACGGGCGACGGCGAGCGTCTCCTCCGGGGACAAGGGCGTGTGCGCGGCCCCACGGACGGCCGCGTAGAAGGCGGCGATCAGCTCGCGCAGTCCGGGATAGGCGGGCTGCGCGCGGGCCGCCCGGCGCGTCAGGTTGGCGGCGGCCGCGCCCGCGGTCGTCGCCGCCAGCACGAGCGGATGGGCGACCTTGCGTGCGCGTGACACCGCGGCGCGCTCGAGCACGGCGTAGCCGTGGAAGAAGTCGACTCGAGCGGTCCCGCCGGCGCCGATGAGGCGCAGCTCGTTGGCCGTCGGCCGCCCGCCCAGGCTCACCAGCAGGCCCACGTCGACACCCTCGGCCGCCGCCGTCGCGCGCAGCTCGCCGGGCCGGGGCCGCGCGGACGACCACTCCAGAGCGGCCACGCCGCCGGGGACCAGCCGCTCGAGCACCGCCAGGGGATGGGGGAGGATCTCCGCGACGACCTCCTCCGCATCTCGCCCTTCGCCTCCGGCCGAGCACGCGACCGTGTCGATGTGCAGGACCGGCGCGAGCCTCGGCAGGCTGCTCATCACCCGGGCGAAGCCGGGCTGGAACAGGTACTGGTGGGCGGGGCACAGGGACCGGCCGCGCGCTGCGGCCGAGGCGAGAAGCCGCTCCGTCGTTGCAGCGTCGGGCGCGAGCGGCTTCTCGCACAGCACGTGCGCCCCCGCCTCCAGGCAGCGCTCCACCAGCTCGGCATGGGAGCCCAGCGGTGCGCACACGTGAACGACCTCCGGCTCCGCCGCCAGCAGCTCGGCGAGGTCGCCGACGGCGCGTGCGGGGTCCAGCTCGCGCGCACGCGCGGGGTCGAGGTCGGCGAGCGCGACCAGCACGCCGCCGGCACGCTCGAGCTCGCGCGCGTGCCAGCGGCCCATCAGGCCGGCGCCGACCACGCCGGCGCGGACCGCCCCGCTCACGCCGGGCGGGCCTGCGCCCTGTCCGCTTGCGCCCTGTCCGCTCGCGCCCGGCCCGCTCACGCCGGCCTCCCCTCGCCGAGCGTCACCCCCGGCCGGCACGCGGCCAGCACCTCCCAGATGCCCGCTCGGGCCACCGGGTCGAAGGTCCGGTCGGCGACGGGGAAGAGGCGGATCCCGAGGCGCCGGACCGTCGGCGTGCGGAGTACGCGCGTGTCGACCCGGAGGACCGCGCCCGGCACCTTGGGCGCGTCGCTCTTCACATCCTCGATGTGGCGGTGCAGGCGCCACGCGAGCGCGGGCTCGTTGCCGGGGTTGGTGTACGGCGTCCCGCATGCGCGAACGCGCGCTCGTCCGCCGGCGGCGGCGACGGCGTCGCCGAGCGTGCGGTCGTGCTCCGAGCGGGCCTTCACCACCTTGACCACGTAGCGCACCCGCCGCGTGCGGTCGGGAAGCGTCGGCAGCGTTCCGGCCAGCAGCACCACCGCCACCAGCCCGGCCGCGAGCGCCGCTGCCCGGCCGCCGGCGCCGCGCCGCGCCACCGCCTCGCCGACGACCGGCGGCACGGCCGGGTTGCCGTTCCGCGCCAGGCGCGGCGCGGCCCGGCGCGCCAGCAGGCGCGCCAGCGCCTCGGCCACCCACACCGCCCCGACGCCCGCCAGCACGCCGATCAGCGCCGCGGCCGGGTGCTGGAAACGGGAGATCCCGGCGTAGTTGGCGAACTTGCTGGTGACCGCGACCAGCGCCACCCACGCAAGCGCTCCGGCGAACAGCGCGAGCACGGTCAGCTCGCGCTCACCCGCGGGGACGAGCGGGCCGCTCAGCTCCCGGCCGCGCCCGCGCAGCGCGGCGCGCAGCCCGCTGCGCCGGACCGCCACGAAGGCGATCGCCGCCGCCGCCAGCGCCGCGAGCTGCAGCACCGGCGGCACCAGCTCGTAGGCGCGCTTGACCGGCTCGGTCAGCGTCGTCCCGCTGATCCCGCCCTGGGCCTTCTGCGAGGACTTGAGCGGGTCGCCGGCGGTGACGATGTCGGGCAGGAACCACAGCGGGGCCAGTGCGAGCCCGAGCGCGACCACCAGCAGCCGCAGCGACGGCCGCCGCCACAGCAGCCACAGTCCGTACAGGCCGAGGAACGGCCACACCTCTGGCCGCAGCAGGGCGGCGCCGAAGCCCAGGACGAAGGCCTGCCCCTCCCGGCGCTCCAGATGGCGCTCGACCGCCCACAGGATCAGCGCGCACAGGACGCCCTCCTCGCGGCCCATCGCAGCGATGTTGACCCAGCTCGGGAGCAGCGCGAGGCCGACCGCGACGGCGGCGATCCAGGCCGCGGCCGTCCCCGCGAGCAGCCGCGCCACACGCCACGCCATGACCAGCGCGAACAACGCGCCCGCGCGTGCGACGAGCTCCCACAGCACCGGCGCCGCCCCGCCCAGCGGCGAGAAGACCGCGAGCACCAGCGGCGGCAGCGGCTTCCACGACGGGCCCGAGACCGTGTTGAGGTCGAGTCCGAGCAGCTCGCGGCCCCACACGACCCAGGCCCAGGGGTCGGGCAGCAGCGCGAACGGCTCGACCAGGAAGGACAGCGCGGCGACGGCCAGGCACGCGGCGAGCGCGAGCAGCGTCGGCCGCCGGGCGAGGGACGGTGGCACGGGCGCGGCAGCTTATCCCCGCCGGCCCCCGCCGGGGCAGCAGCTAGACTGGCCGCGCCTCCGGAGTACCCCGCACGCGCCCAGCCGGGCGCGGCAGCCGAGCCGGCAGGGACGCCGGAGCCAACAGTGACCCCAGCGACTCGAAGCGACAGCGAGAGCATCGGCACGGCCGTGCTCGGCGGTGGCCCGGCGGGCCTGACCGCCGGCTACGTGCTTGCCCTGCGCGGCCGGCGCGGGCGCGTGTTCGAGGCGTCCGACATCGTCGGCGGCATCGCCCAGACGCGCGAGGTGCGCGGCTACCGCTTCGACCTCGGCGGCCATCGCTTCTTCACCAAGCTGCGCCCGGTCGAGAAGTTGTGGGAGGCGATCATGGGCGATGACTTCCTCACCCGCCCGCGCCTCTCGCGCATCTACTACGGCCACAAGTTCATGGCCTACCCGCTGGTGGCCAAGGACGTGCTGCCGCGCCTGGGCTTCTACGAGTCCGCGCTGTGCGCGCTGTCCTACCTGTGGAGCCGGGCCAAGAAGCCGTTCCGCCGCCGGGAGCCCGAGACCTTCGAGGAGTGGGTGACCGAGAAGTTCGGCCACCGCCTGTACAGCTCGTTCTTCGGCCCCTACTCGGAGAAGGTGTGGGGGATCCCGGGGAGCGAGATCCGCGCCCAGTGGGCCGCGCAGCGGATCAAGGACTTCAGCCTCTTCGTGGCCGTGCTGTCGATCCTGCGCCTCAAGCGCAACACGGTCACGACGCTGATCGAGCAGTTCCGCTACCCGCGCCTGGGTCCGGGGCAGATGTGGGAGCGCTTCGCCGCCTACCTCGACCATCACGACGTCCCGGTGCAGCTCGAGCACCGCGTCAAGGCAATCCGCCACAGCGACTTCCGCGCCACGAGCGTCGTCGTGGAGCGCGGCGGCGAGGAGGTCGAGTTCGAGGTCGACGGCGTGCTCTCGAGCCTGCCGCTGTCCGAGATGGTGCTGCGCCTCGATCCGCCCCCGCCCGACGAGGTTCGGCACGCAGCGCGTCGCCTGCGCTACCGCGACTACGTGCTGGTCGCGCTGATGACGACGCAGGAGGAGCCGTTCCCCGACAACTGGATCTACCTCCACGATCCGGGGACGCGCGCCGGCCGCGTGCAGAACTTCGGCGCCTGGAGCCGCGACATGGTCAAGCCGGGCACCACCTGCCTGGGCGTCGAGTACTTCTGCTTCGAGGGCGACGACCTGTGGGAGATGCCCGAGCAGCGCGCGATCGAGCTCGCGACCGAGGAGCTCGGGCGGATCGGGCTGATCGACCCCGAGCTGGTCTTCGACGGCGCGAAGGTCAACGTCCCCAAGGCCTATCCGATGTACGACGCGACCTACGTCGAGAACGTCGAGATCCTGCGCCACTACGTGGAGGGCTTCGGCAACCTCAAGACCTTCGGCCGCAACGGCCTTCACCGCTACAACAACCAGGACCACTCCATGTGGTCGGCCATCCTGGCCACCCTGAACCTCGCCGACGGGACGGATTACGACGTGTGGACGATCAACACGGAGGACGCCTACCACGAGGAAGGGGAGGTGGTCGACGAGCTGCTGAGCATCGAGCTGGTCCCGCCCGCCGTCGTCGAGGAGGCAGCCGAGGTCCGCGAGCTCGAACACGCCGGAGAGCGACCGCCCGAGCCCTCGCGCGACGGTGAGCCGCGGATAGCGCGGGCGGGCGTCCGGTCGACGCCCGCTGGATGAACGCACCGGGCCCGGCTCCGGCGCTCTCGGTAGTCATCGGCTCCAACGGCTCGCCCGGGTCGGTCGAGCGCTGCCTGGCCGCGCTCGAGCCTCAGCGCGATGGTTCGGAGGTGATCGTCTGCGAGCCGCAGGCCAGTCCAACCGCGGCGCGGGAGCGTTTCGGGTGGGCGACGTGGCTCGAGCTGCCGGGCGCGCTCGTCCCCGAGCTGTGGCGCGAGGGGATCGACCGCGCGCGCGGGCGGATCGTGGCGCTGACTATCTCGCCGATGGTGCCGGCCGCCGACTGGCTGGCGACGCTGCTCGCCGAGCACGCCCAGCGCGACGCCGTCGCCGGCGCGATCGACCCGGGCGACCGCCTGCGCCCGGCCGACTGGGCCGAGTACTTCTGCCGCTACGCCAAGGACATGCGGCCGTTCGAGCCCCACGCGACCGTGGACCTGCCCGGCGACAACGCCTCCTACAAGCGCGAGCTGCTCGAGCGCACGCGCGACCTGTACCGCGAGGGGTTCTGGGAGCCGGTCGTGCACCGGCGGCTGGAGGAGGAGGGCGTCGAGCTGTGGCAGTCGCCGCTGCCCGTCGTCCGCCAGGGGCGCTCGGCCGGCGCGCGTGCCTTCGCCTCCCAGCGCCTGCATCACGGGCGCGCCCACGGACGCCAGCGCGGGGCGCACTTCTCGCGCCCGCGCAATCTCGCGGGCGTGCTCGGGGCTCCGCTCGTCCCGGTGCTGCTCGCGCTGCGCGTGCTGCGGACGGTGTTCGCGCGCGGCCGTCACCGCGCCCGGGCTCTGCTCTCGCTGCCGTGGATCCTGTGGTTCGACGTCGCCTGGGCCGCGGGCGAGGCGCGCGGGCACCTCGACGCGCTGCGTGCCCGCCACGCCGCGGCCGCTTCGCCCCCGGCGAAAGCGGCCGCCCCCGCCCCTGGCCGCGCCACACCCCTCGCCCTCGCGCCCGGCGAGCCCTCCGGCGATCCGCCGCTGTCGGTCGTCGTCGCTTCGGTCAACGGCTTCCCGTACCTCGGTGAGTGCCTGGGTGCGCTCGCCCACCACGCGCCCGAGGCCGAGGTCGTGGTCGCCGACTGGACCGACGAGCAGACGCGCGCGCTGGTACGCGCTCGGTGGCCGCGGGTGAGGCTTCTGTCCTTCGACCGTCCGATGGCGATCCCCGAGTTGCGCGCGGCCGGGATCGCCGCCGCCCGCGCGCCCCGTGTCGCGGTGATCGAGGACCACTGCGTCGTAGGGCGCGACTGGTCGCGTGCGATCGTCGCCGCGCACCGCGCCGGGCACCCGGTGGTCGGCGGGCCGGTCCGCAACGCCGCCGGGCGGCTGCGCGATTGGGCGGCGTTCTTCGTCGAGTACGCCGACTTCATGGAGCCGATGCCCCACGGTGAGGTGGCGGGCCTGACCGGGATGAACGTCAGCTATGACCGCGGCGCGATCGCGGCCATGCAGCCGCTGCTCGACGAGGGTCGCTGGGAGAGCTGGCTGCATCCGCACCTGGCGCGGGAGGGGTTCGGGTTCTTCGCCGACCCGGCGATCGCGCTCGACCACGTGATGCGCTTCGACGTGGGGTTCTTCGTGTCCCAGCGTTACCACTACGCGCGCTCGCACGCCGGCGCGCGCAATCCCGAGCTCGGCGTGCGGCGGCTGGTCTACGTGGCCGGCTCGCCGCTGATCGTGCCGCTGATGTACGCGCGCACCGCGCGCGCGGTGCTGGCGCGCCCACGTCACGTGGCGCGCTTCGCGGCTGTGACTCCGCTCGTGCTCGCCTACCTCGCCGTATGGGCGCTGGGCGAGGCGGTCGGCTATGCGCTCGGGGGTGGCCGGTCGCTGTTGAAGGTCCGCTGATGAGGATCGGCGTCGACGCGACGAGCTGGGGCAATCGGCGCGGCTTCGGGCGCTTCGCCCGCAACGCGGTCGGGCGCATGGTGGCGCTGTACCCCGAGGACGAGTGGGTGCTGCTCGTCGATGCGGCGACGCTCGAGCAGCCGGCCGCCGGCGGCGGAGCGGCAGCGGACGGGGCGCCGCTTCCTCTTGGCATCCGCGTCCGGCCCGTCCAGCTCGCGCGACCGCCGGGTGAGGCGGCTTCCGCCGACTCCGCGCGCAGTCCGGTCGACCTCGCGCGCCTGAGCGTCGCGGCCGCGCGCTCGCGGCTCGACGCGATGCTGTTTCCCTCGGTGTACACGTACTTCCCCGTCCCGCTCGTGCCCGAGGTCGTGGGCGTGCACGACCTGATCGCCGACCAGCTCCCGCACCTGACGCTTCCCACCCGCCGCTCGCGTGCCCTCTGGCGTGCGAAAGAGACCGCCGCGCTCCGGCGGGCGGCACGCGTGTTCACGGTGTCGCAGGCCTCGCGCACGGTGCTCGGCGAGCGCACAGGGCTGAGCACGAGATCGATCGCCGTCGTGCCCGAGGCGCCCGACCCGGTCTTCGCGCCGCGCGGCGCCGCGGCGATCGAGCGCGAGCTCGGCCCGCTCGGGCTCGAGCCCGGCCGCTACCTCCTCTTCGCCGGCGGCGTCAGCCCGCACAAGAACGTGCCACGCCTGCTCGAGGCCTACGCGGCGCTGTGGGAGGAGCGCGACGCACCACCGCTGGTGATCGTCGGCGACCTCACCGACGACCCGTTCCTCTCCGCCGCCGGCGAGGTTCGCGCGCGCATCGCCGAGCTCGGCCTCGGTGAGGCCGTCGTGCTCCCGGGCTTCGTCTCCGACGAGACGCTGGCCTGCCTGTACTCGTCCGCCTCCGCGGTCGTGCTCCCGTCGCTGATCGAGGGCTTCGGGCTTCCCGCCGTCGAGGCGGCGGCGTGCGGCGCGCCGGTGCTGCTCTCCGACCTTCCATCGCACCGCGCCTCGCTGGGCGACGGCGCGCTCTACTTCGACCCCGAGGATCCCGGCGCGATCGCCACGGCGATCGCGTGGGCACTGGACGAGCCCGACCGCACGCTGGCGCTCGCCCGCCACGGCGCCGAGGCGGTGGCGCCGCTGACCTGGGACGCGTCCGCGATCGCGCTGCACGCGGTCGTCGAAGCGGCGGTCGCGTTGCGATGAGCCGCCCGCTGCGCTTCTGCATGGCCACGACCTTCTATCCGCCGTGGAGCTTCGGCGGCGACGCGATCCAGGTGCGCCGGCTAGCGCACGCGCTGGCCGACCGCGGGCACGAGGTCACGATCGTGCACTCGGGCGAGGGCTACGCGGCGATGGCGGGCGGGCGGCCCGACGGCGCCGAGGAGGACCATCCCGGCATCCGCGTGCTGCGGGTCGATGCGGGAGCTGGCCGCGTTTCGCCACTGGCCACCTACCTCACCGGCCGCCCGCTGCTTGCCGGCCGCCCGCTGGCCGCCGCGCTCGACGGGGGCTTCGACGTGATCCACTTCCACAACCCTTCGCTGCTGGGCGGGCCGGTCGCCCTGCAGCTCGGCGCCGGGCTCAAGCTCTACACCGCCCACGAGCAGTGGCTCGTGTGCCCGACGCACGTGCTGTGGAAGTACCAGCGGCGGGTGTGCGAGAAGCCCGACTGCTGGCGCTGCACGCTGACCTACCGCCGCCCGCCGCAGCTGTGGCGCTCGACGCGACTGCTCGAGCGCTCCGTGTCGCACCTCGACGCGCTGATCTGCCCGAGCGAGACCTCGGTGCGCCTGCACGAGCGCTTCGCGCCGCTCGTCCGCGTCGAGCGGCTCGGGCACTTCCTCCCCGACCCGGGGGAGGGGCCCGCTGCGGACCGCCGCCCCTACTTCCTCTACGCAGGCCGGCTCGAGTCGATCAAGGGCGTCGACGCGCTCCTGCGCGCGTTCCGATCCCCCCGCCGCCGCGGGGAGGAGCTGCTGATCGCGGGTACGGGAACGCTCGAAGCGAGGCTGCGGGAGCAGGCTCGTGGCTTGCCCAACGTGAACTTTCTCGGCTGGCAGTCGCCCGCCGCCCTCGACGCCCTGTACCGTGGCGCGCTCGCCGTGCTCGTTCCAACCGCGGGTCACGAGTCGTTCGGCCTCGTCGCCGTCGAGGCCTTCGCGCGCGCCACGCCGGTGATCGCGCGCGACTTCGGCGCGCTGCGCGAGCTGGTCGAGGACAGCGGCGGAGGCCTGGGCTTCACCACCGACGAGCAGCTCGGCGACGCGCTCGAGCGGCTCGCCTCGGAGCCTGAGCTGCGCACGCGCCTGGGCCGGAAGGGCCGCGCGGCCTACGAGACCCGCTACACCGAGCCTCGTCATGTCACGGCCTACCTGGAGCTGATCGCCGCGCTGGCGCGGGAGCGCGGGGACCGGGAGCTGGCGTCGCTCGCGGCCGGCGGCGCGAGCGCGGAGGCCGCCGCGTGACGGCGGTGATCCTCACCTACCACGCGATCGACGACGGACCGCCCCCGCTGTGCGTCGATCCCAAGACGTTCCGCGCGCACCTCGACGCGATCGGGCGCACCGGTGCCGAGGTGCTGACGGTCTCGGAGCTCGTCGAGGCGCTGGGCGGCGAGGAGCCTCCCGAGCGCGCCGTGGCCATCACCTTCGACGACGGGCTTCGCTCGGTGGTGCGCGAGGCCGCGCCGATGCTGCATGCGCGCGGGATGCCCGCGACGGTCTTCGCCGTCGCCGGCCACCTCGGCCGCGAGAACGACTGGCCGAGCCAGCTCCCGGGCGCCCCGCGCCGGCCGCTGGCCGACGCCAAGGCCCTCGCGGCGCTGGCGGACGAGGGCTGGGAGGTCGGCTCGCACGGCTACGAGCACGCGCCGCTCAGCGAGGCCGACGACGCGCTCCTGGAGCGCGAGCTCGTCGCCTCGCGGCACAAGCTGGAGACAGTCGTCGAGGCGCCGGTGACGACGTTCGCCTTCCCCTACGGCGCGCTGCCCCACGCGGCGGGGCTGGACGCCGTGCGCAGCGCCTACTCGGCCGCCTGCACCACCGAGCTGCGCACCGTCCCCTCCGACCCGGATCCCCTGACGTTGCCGCGCGTCGACGTCCACTACATCCGCAGGCCCGAGCTCATCGAGCGCGCGCTCCACGGCTACCTGGACGCCTACCTGTGGACGCGCGGGCTGGGAGCGCGCGTGCGGCGTGCCGTCCGCCGCGACTACGCGACCGGCGAGCGATGACCGTTACCGGGGCGGGGGCCACCACCGAGCAGCTCGGGATCCCCAGTGACTACTTCGTCCGTATCGCCGCCGTCGAGCGCACGCAGTGGTGGCACCGCGGCATGCGCGAGATCGCGCGCTCGCTGCTCGCCCCGCACCTGGCCGGCCGCTCCGGTCTCTCGCTGCTCGACGCGGGCTGCGGGACGGGCGGGGCGCTGCGCTGGGCGCTCTCGCTAGGGCCGGTGGGCGCGGTGGCCGGCGCCGACATCAGCGCCGAAGCGGTCGCGCTCGCGCGCGCCCGCGTGCCCGAGGCGCGGCTCGAGGTGGCGCCCATGCGCGCGATGCCGTTCGAAGCGGAGAGCTTCGACGTCGTGCTCACCAACGACGTGCTCCAGCACGTGCCCGAGCACGAGCTGGCCGAGAGCGTCGCCGAGCTGCGCCGCGTGCTGCGCCCCGGAGGCGTGCTGCTCGCCCGCACCAACGGCGCGCTGAGCGCACGCCGCGAACGCGCCGACTGGCGCCTGTGGAGCCGCGCGAGCCTGCGCGCAGCGTTCGAGGAAGCGGGACTGCGCTGCGAGCGGGTCACCCACGCGAACCTCGCCGGATCGCTGGTCGCGCTCGCGCGTGGCGCCGCCCCGCGCGCGCCCTCGCACCAGCGCCACGGGATCCCGGCCGCCGGCGGTGGCCGGGCGCGCGACCCGCGCTACCGCATGCTGCAGGCCGAGGCGCGCTGGCTCGCGCGCCCAGGGCGGACCCTGCCCTACGGACACACGCTGCTGGCGCTCGCGACCCGGTGAGGGCGGTCGCGGTGCTCGCCGGCGCGGCGCTCGCCCTCGGGCTCGCCGCATGCGGGTCGGACAGGGATGACCGCGGGGGCTTCCTCGTCGCTCCCGCCTGCCCGCCCGCCGCCGCTCCGTCCGCCGCCCGCGCTCCGGCCGGGACGATCGTCGTCACCGGCCGCGAGGAGCAGCGCATCCAGGGCTGGGGCGCGAGCGTCGTCGGCGACACCGAGGTCGAGCCGCTAGTCGACCCCGTCGGCCTGCGCCCGGCGCAGTTGCGCGAGCTCGACCGGCTCGTGTTCGGCGTGGCCGGGATCGACCTGGTGCGCGTGTTCGGCCCCGGCTTCGGGCGCGCGCGGGTGACCGCCACCGCGGCGCAGCGCGGCAGCGACAAGAGCTTCGCCTTCATGCGACGCGTGGCGCCCTTCGGGGTCCGGTTCATGTACACCGGCGCGCGCGCCCCGGCCGCGCTGGAGGACGGGTCGCGCCTGCGCGCGGGCGCAGAGGCCGCGTACGGGCGCTGGATCGCCGCCTACCTACGCTTTTCGCGCGACGTGATGGGGCTTCCGTTCTCCTTCGCTGCGGTGGCCAATGAGCCTGACAACTCCAGGTCGCGGCTGGAGATGACGCCGGCCCAGTCGGCCCAGGTCTACGTCGCGCTGGCGCGCGCGCTGGCCCTCGGCCGCCAGTCGACGAAGCTGGTGCTCGGAGACACGACGGGCTGGGGCACGGCGTGCCCGTACGTCGCCGCGCAGCTTTCCGCGGGGCTCGGCCCGCGAGCGGCGGCGGTGGCGTCCCACGCCTACATCCCCTCGCCTGCCCAGGCCGCATCGCTGGCAGAGCTGGCGGGCACGGCCCGGCTGCCGCTGTGGCAGACCGAGTGGGGGACGGGTTGTCCGACCTGTGCGGAGCGGGACTCGATGCATCTCGCCACGCGCTGGTCCGCAAAGATCGCCGACGATCTGACCGTGGGCCGCGTCACGGCGTGGTTCGCCTTCCGCGCCGTCGCCGACTCGACGCACGGCCCCGGCGACGCGTTGATCGTCCGCGAGCGCGCGAACCGGCGCCGGCCGTGGCTCGTCACCCGGCGCTTCTACGCACTTCGCCAATACACGAGCGTCGCACCGCCCGGCGCACGCAGGCTCGATGTCCGGATCGGCGTGCCCGGCGTCGAGGCGGTCGCCTTCCGCGACGGCGATCGCGTATCGCTCGTCGTGACCAACGGCACGCCGCACGAGCCGCGGCGCGTGCGCCTGTCACTCGGCCCGCGCGCGGGCCTGCTCACCGCGCGGCGGACCTCGGAGCGGCTGCGCTTCGCCCCGCTCGCGTCGCTCCCCTACGCGGGCGGGCCGGTGGCGGTCACGCTCCCGCCGGAGAGCGTCACCACCTACACGCTCACCCCGCGCCCGGGATAGGCTGGGCGCGCGATGGAGGGAACCCCCGGCAACGGCCACGTCGAAGCCCAGGCCGAGGACGGCCCCGAGACCTGGGACCTGGACGGTCTGGGCGACTTCGAGCCCGGCGGCGTCGCCGGCAGCATGGCCGTGGTCGGCTCCGCGGGCGTCGTCGCCAGCGCCGGCGTCGTGGGCAGCGCCGGCGTCGTGGGGGCCGCGGGGGTCGTCGGCAGCGCAGGGGTCGTCGGAAGCGTCGGCGTCGGCGCGAGCGCCGGCGTGGTGGGCAGCGCCGCGGTGGCCTTCAGCGCGATGGTCGTGGGCAGCGCCGCGATCGCCGGCGGCGTGGCCAACGTCGGCTGCTCGAGCTGCGTGGGCTGCGTCGGCTGCGTCGACTGCGTCGGCTGCGTGGGCTGCATCGGCTGCGTCGGGCTGCGCGGCAAGGTCGGCAAGGTCGGAAAGCAGCGCTGAACCTCGTCAGGAGCGGCCGCGGCCGAGCGCGGCTCCGTCGTCGCCTGCCGTTCGTCCGAGCGCGCCCGCCGGCTCAGCTGCGCGCGGCCGTCGCGTACGCCGGCTCTTCGCGCCGGCCGCTCTGGGCCGAGCGGTAGGCGGCCTCGATCACGGCGAGCAGCTCGCGGGCCTCGGCGCCCGAGGCCGGCGGCTGCTCGTCTCGTTCCAGCGCGGTGGCGACGCGGCGGTAGAGGCGCGTCGTCCCGTCCGCGCCCGGGTCGCGCGGGTTGCGGGCGAGCGTCGTGCGCTTGAGGCCGGCCTCCATCCACGCCAGCCCTCCCGGGCCGAAGTCCAGGCGCGCGCCCGTGCGCTCGGCGCGCTTCTTGCCGAGCTGCAGCAACGCGCGCCCGCCTTCCGAGGCGCGCAGCGACGCGCGCTCGCAGTCGGCGCGGACCTCGACGTAGCGCGTTCCGGCCGGGCACAGCCGGTCGATCGTTATCTGGCCGAGGCGACCGCCGGGGAAGTCGAGCGTGACGAGGTGGATCGCGTCCGCCCGGCGTTCGGGGTCCAGCCCGCTCGAGTGGCGTGCATAGACGCCCTCGGGGAGCTCGCCGCCGAAGATCTGGACCATCAGGTCGACCAGGTGCACGCCGCCCTCGAACAGCGTGCGGTTGGGCATCGCCGCGCGCCAGGCCACCGGCTCGTCCCAGGGCGCGAGGTCCATGAGCTGCCAGATCTGCGCGAAGACCAGGCGGCCGGTGTCGGGCGCGCCGATCCGGTCGAGCAGCGCGCGAAAGATCGGCTTCTCGCGGAACTCGTGGTTGACGGCCACGCGCCGGCCGGCCGCGGCCGCCGCGGCGAGCACGCGGTCAGCCTCCTCGAGGTTCATCACGAACGGCTTCTCGCAGATGACGTGCGTCCCCGCCTCGAGCGCCCGCACGCACAGCTCGGCGTGCGACTGCGGCGGGGTGGCGATCACCGTCAGCTCCGGTTTGCCGCGCTCGAACAGTGCGTCGAGCGAGTCGAACGCCGCGATCCCGGTCTCGCGCTGCCACGACGAGCGCTGCTCGGGCGAGGGGTCGAAGCCGCCCACCAGCTCGGCGCCCTCGATCGCGCACAGGGCGGGCAGGTTGAAGGCCCGCGCGGCCCAGCCGAGCCCGACGACGGCGATCCTCATCCCCGCCACCTTCCCGCCGAAGCGTGCGCCTCCTTCACGAGCGCCCCTTGATCGCGAACACGTGGAAGAACGGGCCTACGAGCCGCAGGCCGGCGCTCACCGGGGCGAGCCCGCGCACGCGGTTGTAGAGCTTCACGAGCCTCAACTCGACGCCCGAGTAAAGCGCCTGGGTGCCCGCCGGGATCTCCGGCGTCCGCACCGTGACGTCGAAGCCGGCCGCCGCCAGCAGCCGGCGCAGGCCGAAGCTCGAGAGCAGGCGCACGTGGTCGTAGGGCGCCTTGCGCACCGCGGCCACGTAGCGCCGCGCCAGCGGGCGCGGCAGCCAGCCCACCCCCCACAGGCGCACGTGCGGCTCGAGTCCGAGCGAGAAGCGGTTCGGGGTGGCGAGGAACAGCATCCCCCCGGCGCGCAATGCGCGCCCGCAGCCGGCGACGAACGCGCGCTGGTCGGGGACGTGCTCGATGACGTCGCTGGCCGCGACGACGTCGAACGCGCCCGGGGGGAACGGCGGGTCCTCGGCGCCGAAGCACGCCAGCCGCACCCCGTCGAGGCCCAGGTCGGCCAGGCGCTTGCGGGCCAGCACGAGCCAGCGCATCGAGACGTCGGAAGCGACCACGTCGCCCGCGCGCCGCGCCGCGACCGCCGCCAGCCCGGCCGTCCCGCAGCCCAGCTCGAGGAACGAGTCGCCAACGGCGAGCGCCCCGCCGCGCTCGCGCTCCAGCGCGGCGACGTAGGACTCCGAGCGCTCGATGGTGGCCAGGTCGCCGGCCAGGAAGCGGTCGGCGAGCTCCTCGGGCTTGCCGCTGCGCCGCCAGTGCCGGCGCAGCAGGGCCGCGAGGTCGTCGCTCTCCAGGTGCTGCGCGAGCTCGCGCGCGCGCACGACGTCCTCGTCGCGGGAGACGTACTCGTCGGCGTAGCTGAGGCGCAGGTCGGGGATCCCGGCCACCACGGCGAAGCGCCGCCCGCAGCGGGTGCAGTCCAGCTCGTCCTCGCCCTCGGCGCTCAACGGGCCGCCGTCGGCCGGGCACACGAACCGAACGCGATCAGACACGCGCGCACGCCCCGTCGTCGTGCGCGGCGACGAACGTCGCCCGCTCGCGCTCGCACCACTCCGCGACGTCGGGCGCCGCCGAGCGCAGCGAGGCCTCGTCGTGCGCGACGTCGCCGCCGAGCAGCAGCGTGCGTTCGCCGTCACGCACGACGAGCGATATGTGGCCGGGGGTGTGGCCCGGCGTCGGCACAACGGTCAGCACGCCGTCGCCCGCGAGGTCGTGCCGCCAGGCGAACGGGCGCGTCGCGGGCGCCGGCCCGCCGACCTCCACGATGGGGCCGCCGCTCGGCCACCGGAGCGGCAGGTAGCCGCGCAGGCGCCCGCGCCGGCCCTGTGCGCGGCGCCACTCGACCTCGCTCACGACGAGCGTCGCGCGGACGAAGGGCGCCAGGCCGCCGGCGTGGTCGGTGTGCAGGTGCGAGAGCACCACCCAGCGGACGCGCGCCGGGTCGAGTCCGCGGCGGCGCAGCTGCGCGCCCGCCTCGTCGTCGGGCCCCAGCTCGAAGCGGGCGAGGCGGAAGAACGGGTACCAGCGCGGGAAGTAGCCCGGCTGCGCCGCGCGCGCGGTCTGTCCGGTGTCGAAAACGCACACGCCGGCCGGATGCTCCACCGCGATGACGTTGACCGGCAGCGTGTGCGCGCGCCAGCCGCCGGGCAGGTAGCGCCGCATGCCGTGCGCGCCGCGCTTCTCGCGCACGCGCCCGGTCGAGAAGCAGTGGATCCTCATGGCGCCGACGCCCAGCGCGTCGCGCCCACCGGCCCGAGTGCCGCCGGCGCCGTCATCGCCCTCGCGCCCAGCGTGCGACGCCGACAGGCACCGCCGCCGCCGAGGCGAGGTGATGCAGCGCGTGCAGGCCGACGCCCAGCGCCGCTTCGGCCCGGCCCCTGCGGCGCAGCAGCAGCGCGTAGAAGCGGCGGTTGAGCGCGACCAGCGCGCCGGCCGCCGCGAGCGCGACCACGGGCCGCCGCGCCACGAGCGCACCTACCCCAGCGACCGAGGCCAGCGCGCTGAGCCGGTGGCGCCAGCCGAGGTTGAGCGCGCTCGAGCCGCCCTCGTCGAGCAGCAGCGCGACCCAGGGAACCCCGCGCGCCGAGAAGTCGGTGCGCAGCATCTGCGCGAGGCTCCAGCGCTTGAGATGTTTGCCCTGGATCTCGGGCCGCAGCTCGATGCGCGCGCCGGCGGCAGTCATCCGCATCCCGAGCTCGACATCCTCGATCGAGGGGACCGCGTAGCGCTCGGCGTCGAAGCCGCCGGCGGCCAGGAACGGCTCGCGGCGCATCGCGCCCAGCCCCGCCCAGAAGGTCGTTGCCGGGCCGGGGGAGGCGTGGTGCACGTCGTGGTGGAGCAGGTTGCGGAAGGCCGAGACGACGCCGGGCGCGCTGGGCGCGTCGTCGTAGGACCCGAACACCGCGACGAGGTCGGGATCGTGCTCGAAGGCGGCGCGGATGCGCGCGAAGGCGTCGCGGTGGACCTCGACGTCGGCGTCGACGAACACCAGCACGTCACCCGTCGCGCGCCGCGCCCCGGCGTTGCGCGACACCGCCGGCCCGGCGAGCGGCGGCTCCACCACCACGATCAGCTCCTCGGGGGGCCCGTCCGCCGCTTCCACCGCGCCGCGGCAGCGGGCGAGCGTGGCGGGACGATTCGTCGCCGGGATGATCGCGCTCACGGTCGGCACGGCGGGCGATTGTAAGGACGGGCGCCCACGTCCCCGATAACCGCAACCCGCGGGACCGCCGCGCGTTTACACTCGCCGAACGACCCACAAGCGAACGCCGAGTCCGCGCTCGTCCCGTGTGGGCGCGGAGCGGGGGACCCAATTGGAGAGTGCGCGTCGCGCTCTCTCCGGGGGCTAACCGGGCGCGAGGCGCCCGGCGCGCGATCTCTCAGCGCGAGCCCGTCAGCTGACCTCGTAGGCAGAGGAGAGAAGGCGATGGACTACATCGGGAAGGACGCCCGCATCCTGCGCGCGACCGTGGTCGGCATGCTGCTCGGAGCGCTGCTCGCGGGGGCGGGCGCGTGCGAGCGGGCGCGTGCCGACAGCTCGCCGTTCGCCGCCAACGCGATGTGGATCTGGCAGCTGCCCAAGGCCGATCGCGGCAACCGCGCCGCGATCGTGCGCCGGGCCCGCGCGAGCAACGTCAAGACGCTCTTCATCAAGGCCGGCGACGGCGGCAACAACTGGCGCCAGTTCACACCCTCGATGCTCACCTACTTCCACCACAAGGGCCTGAAGGTGTGCGGCTGGCACTATGTCTACGGCCGCCGGCCCGCGACCGAGGCGACGGTGAGCGCCAACGCTATCCGCGACGGCGCCGACTGCCTGATCATCGACGCCGAGGCCGAGTACGAGGGCCGCTACGCCGCCGCCGACACCTACATGACATCGCTGCGCGCGCAGGTCGGCGACTCGACGCCGATCGGCCTGGCCGGCTTGCCCTACGTCGATTACCACCCGAGCTTCCCGTACTCGGTCTTCTTCCGTCCCGGCGGCGCCCAGTACAACCTTCCGCAGATGTACTGGCGGGCGATCGGGACCTCGGTCGAGAGGGTCTTCACGCACACCTACCGCTGGAACCAGCCCTACGCCCGTCCGATCTACCCGCTGGGCCAGGTCTGGGAGAGCCCGCCGACGCGCGACATCAAGCGCTTTCGCCGCCTGGCGACCGCCTACGGCGCGACCGGCACGAGCTGGTGGGAGTGGTCGCAGGGCTCGCGGTCGGCGTTCAAGGCCGCGACCCGGGCGCTCAGCAGCCCGACGTCGCCGCGCCAGGTCGATCCGGTGACGCTCGGGCGCGGCGCGCGCAGCGACGTGGTCGTCTGGGCCCAGGAGCACCTCAACGGTGCGGGCGCCGGTCTCCCGGTGACGGGCTACTTCGGCGCCGCGACCCAGACCGCGGTGCAGGGCTTCCAGTTGGCGCACGGCCTGCCGGTCAGCGGCGTGCTGGATCCGGCGACGTGGACCGCCCTGCTCGCGGTGAAGCCCGCCTCGACGCCGTGGGCGAGCCTCCCGCCGGCAAGCTCCAGACGCGCTCACAGCGCGTCCGCGACCGCCGCGTCTGGGGACGCACCGGCGTCCGCGCGGCTGCGCGCCAGGCGCGACGAGCTCGCCGCGAGGCGCGGCTGAACACCTGTCCGTCCGCGCCTGGCCGTAGCGTGCCCGTGCCCAGCCAACCGAGGAGGGTCCAGCATGGCCGAGGGTTACTGCGTGAAGGAGCGCAAGAAGGTCGAGATCAAGGACGCGAAGCAGGTGACGATGAAGAACGGCCGCCCCGCCATCCAGGGCGTCTGTCCCGACTGCGGGACGAAGATCTTCAAGATCGGCAAATTGACCTAGCCGGCCGCGCCGCTCAAGAGCCCCACACGCGCGCGGCGGTCTCGACGATCCGCTCGAGCTTCGCGCGCTCGTCGTCGACGGTGAGCGCGTTGCCGACGATCGAGGTCGAGAAGCCGCACTGGGTCCCGAGCGCCAGGCGCTCCATGTCGACGAGGCGCGACGCGTCGCGGATCCTGGCCTCGAGCTCCTGCTCGGATTCCAGTCGCGGGCTCTTGGTCGTCACCAGACCGAGGACGACGAGCTTGTCGTCGGGCACGAGGCGCAGGGGGTCGAAGTCGCCCGAGCGCTCGTCGTCGTACTCGAGCAGCAGGCGATCGGCGTGGATCGCGCCGAACACCGGGCGCGCGATCGCGTCGTAGCCGCCGGCGACGAGCCAGCGTGAGTCCTGGTTGCCGCGGCAGAGGTGGAAGCCGGACGTGAGCGCCGGCTCCGCGTCGATCACGGCGTTGTCGAGCTCGATCCCGTAGGAGAGCCAGCGGTCCACGCTCCACCCGCGCGCTTCGTAGAAGGCACGCCAGGCGGGATCGATCAGGAGCGGGTAGTGTGGGGCGTCGAGCTGGACGTAGCGGCAGCCGAGTCGCGCGAGCTCGTGGACCTCGTCGCGCAGGATCGCAACGACGTCGTCCATGAAGTCGTCGAAGCGGGGGTAGGCGCCGCGCGAGCGCTCCGGGTCCCAGAGGTTGGCGAACAGCGTCGGGCTCGGCAGCGTGACCTTCGCGACGCGTGTGGTGATCGAGCGCAGGAAGGTGAGCTCCTCCGCCGCGAGGCTGCGCCGGCGCACGAGCGGCGCGACGACGGCGGCCTGCGGGCGCTCCACGCGCTTGTCGCCGAGCTCGTCGGAGTGCCACTCGCCCCACAGCCAGCTGTCGAGGCCCACGCCTTCGAAGCCCTCGACGGCCGCGGTGAGCTCGCTCTGGAAGGACTCGCGCCGCAGCTCGCCGTCGGTCACCACCGGGCAGCCGGCGTGCTCCTGCAGCGCCACCACTTCGCGCACCGCATCGTCCTCGACGGCCTTGAACGCGGCCGGCTCGATCTCGCCCGCGTCATGCTGCTCGCGCGCTCGCAGCAGCGCCGGCGGTCGCAGCAGGGAGCCGACATGGTCGGCGCGCGCCGTGATCATCTCGACTGGTATACCCGGCCCGCGCGGGGGCGGCGACGCGCCCGCCGGTCGTGGTACGTTTCGCGCGTTCGGGCCGGGCGCGAGCTCGGCGACAAGTAGTGCAGGTGCCGCAGGTCGGCTGCATAGTCAGCATCCTCCGCGCACGGAGCACAGACAGGCGTGGAGGTAACACGCATGCCAACGGGAACGGTCAAGTGGTTCAGCGACGAGAAGGGCTTCGGGTTCATCACGCCCGACGACGGCGACCGCGACCTCTTCGTCCACTTCAGCGGCATCTCAGGTGACGGCTACCGCTCGCTCCCCGAGGGCGCGAAGGTCCAGTACGAGCCTGAGCAGGGCGACAAGGGGCCCAAAGCGGTCAACGTCATAAAGCTCTAAGACGGTTCCAGCCGCCCCTGGCGGCGTCCTCCCTCGCTCGCGTGCCTAGCGCGCCACGCTCGGGTGCGTCATTGCCAGGGACGACTGGCGACCGGTTAGGAGAAGCAGAAGGCGACGGCGGAGACGTTGTCGCTCGCGCCGCGCTCGAGCGTGGCCTCGACGAGCGCGTCCACCGCCTCGCGGGCCGTGCCGGCGGCGGCGAGCAGGTCGGCTATCTCGGCGTCGTGCAGGTGCTTGGTGAGCCCGTCGCTGCACAGCAGCCAGCGATCGCCGGCCGCCGTGGGGTGCGACGCGACGTCCACGTCGACGTGGTCGCGCGCGCCGATCGCGCGCAGCAGGACCGACGCCAGCGGGCGCGCGATCGTCCGCCCGTTGCCCGCGCCCATGCTGGCCAGCTCCTCCACGGGGGTGTGGTCGCGGGTGAGGCGCGCGAGCTCGGCGCCGCGCAGGCGGTAGAGGCGGCTGTCGCCGACGTGCGCGACGGTCAGCTCGCCGTCGCCCAGCGCGACAGCGGTGAGCGTGGTGCCCATGCCGGCGAGGTCGGGCGCCGTCGCGGCAAGCGCATGCACCGTCGCGTTGGCACAGCGTGCCGCGCCGGGCAACGCGGCGGCGGGGTCTCCGACCTCGGCCACCGCCCGCAGCGTCTCGACGGCGAGGCGCGACGCCACGGCGCCGGCGCGGTGCCCGCCCATCCCGTCGGCCACGGCGAGGACGCGATCGGTCTCCAGCACGCTGTCCTCGTTGGACTCTCGCACGAGCCCGGCGTCGGTTCGCGCAGCGGCGTCGATCACGGCCGGCGCCGGCGCGAGCTCGAACGGCTGCGTCACGCACTCCGCGCGACGCGGAGAACGGGAGGCGATGGAGCGGGCTGCAACGGCCATGCGTGCACCCTAGGGCGCGCACTTGAACGCCCCGTATGAAGTAGATAAGGCCGCCGTAAGGGTCTTACCGTTCGTGGCTTCTCCGCCGCCGGTCGAGGTCGCCGCGCAACCGCTTCGCGTTGCGCACCGCGAATCCCTCCCAGTCGTTGTTGAAGTAGGCGAACACCTCGGCCTCGCCTGACCACTTGGTGATCCGCCGCGCCCACTCGCCGATCTCCGAGTCCGAGTAGTTGCCGCGCCGCCCGCGCCGTGAGTGGTGCAAGCGGATCAGTGTCCAGTCGGTCGTCAGTAAGTGCTCCTGGAACGGACGCGCGGGATGGTCGCCGATCACCAGCGCCGCGCCGTGCCGGCGCAGCAGCGCGTAGACGTCGTCGGTGAACCAGCTCGCGTGACGGAACTCCCAGCAGTGGCGCCCGGGCGGGAGCGCCTCGAGCGCCGCGGCCAGGCGCGCGTCATCGCGGTGGAAGTTGGCCGGCAGCTGCCACACGATCGGCCCGAGCTTGGGCGACGCCACGAGCGGCGCGAGCGCCTCGTAGAAGCGCGCGACGCCCTGCTCGAGGTCGGCCAGCCGCTTCACGTGGATGAGGTAGCGGCTGGCCTTGGCCGCGAAGACGAAGCCCGGCGGCGTGCGGCGGACCCACTCCTGCACGGCCGCGGGCCGGGGCAGGCGGTAGAAGCTCGTGTTCAGCTCGACCGTGTCGAAGACCTCTGCGTAGCGCTCGAGCCAGAGCCGCTGGGGCAGCCCCTCGGGATAGAGCACGCCGCGCCAGTCGCGGTACTGCCAGCCCGAGCAGCCGACATGGACCGGGCGGCTCAACGATCGACCGTGGCGACGAGGCGGCCCTGCGCCACCGCGGCGCCGGCGATCGCCGAGCGCACGGCGCTCGCGCCGGCCCCGGGATCCTCGGACAGCGGCTCGGACAGCGCGTAGAGATGGAACACGTAGCGATGCCTGGCGTCACCCTTCGGCGGGCAGGGCGCGCCCCAGCCCGGGCGACCGAAGCCGTTCGAGCCCTGGCGCGCGCCGGGCGGAATGCGGCCCGCCGCCAGGCCGCCGTCGCGCGCGGGCAGGCCCCACAGCGTCCAGTGCACGAACGTGCCGCCCGGCGCGTCGGGATCCTCGACCAGCAATGCGAGCGAGCGCGCGCGCGGCGGGACGGCGGTCCAGCGCAGCGGTGGCGGTCCGCCGGCGCCGTCGCACGTGTAGTCGCGCGGCAGCGCGCCGCCGTCGCTTACGACCGGGCTCGAGAGCCGGATAGTCGCCGGCGCCGCCGGCGGCGGCCCCTTCACCGTGCCGCCGCCGCCACCACCGCAGCCCGCGACCGCCGTCGCGGCGGCCAGCCCCGCGAGCGTCCAGGCGGCGTGCCGGCGCACGCGGTGAGCATACGGGCGGGGCCCGAGCTGCGCCCGCGACGCGAGGACAAACGCCGGATCGGGCGCTACGGTGCCTCTGCCATGGCCGATCCCGCGGCGCGCATGATCCCGCTCGGCTACGGAAAGTGGGTCCGCGCCGACCGCGTCTTCGCGGTCATCCCGCTCGAGGCTGCGGATCGGGGAGACGGGCGCCGCACCTACGTGCACGTCGACGGCCTGGCCGAGCCGCTGGTCGCGTCTCGTTCGGAGCGAGCGATCCTGGCCGACGTCGAGGCCGCTCTGAACGAGGCCATCGGGGTGCCGCGGCGGCGTGGAGCGCGCGCCGAGCAGCCGGGCCTGTTCTAGCTCTCGCCGCCCCCCATGGGCCCCCCGCGCTCCTTCGCGGGGTTGCTCTCGAAGTCGGTCTCCTCCTCCAGCGGCGGCTGCGCTCCCGGGACGGCGTCGTCCTCTCGCTTGCGCTCCCAGTTCGCGCGCGTCTGCTCGATCCGCTCCTCGACCTCCTCGCCGTGGCGCTCGAGGCGGTCGGCCTCGCGTTCGAGCTCGTCCGCCCGCTGCTGGGGCCGTGCGTCGCTGCGCTCTGCGGTCATCGCCTCGACACTACCCGCGGGCGCCCGGCCCGAAGCGGGTCGGTTTCGCCCCAGCCGCAAGCGGGGACTCCCCTGCGAGGTCCACGACACCGGGAGGAACGAACACATGACAGTTCGAAGCAGCGCCCAGGGCATCCTGTCCGACGACAGCTCCGACAAGCGCGAGGCGCTCATCGAGCTGCTCAGAAAGGCGTACTGGATGGAGGTCGAGACCGTGATGAGCTACATCGCGAACTCGGTCAATCCCGACGGCGTGCGCGCGCAGGAGATCGTCGAGTCCCTCCAGCAGGACATCCAGGAGGAGCTCGGCCACGCGCAGCAGTTCGCCAACCGCATCAAGGAGCTCTATGGCGTCGTCCCCGGCTCGCTGGACTTCCAGGCCGAGCAGACCTACCTGCAGCCGCCCGAGCACCAGACCGACATCGTGCACGTGATCAAGGGCGTGATCGAGGCCGAGACCGGCGCCATCGAGCACTACAACCGCATCATCGAGGCCTGCGACGGAGTCGACTGGGTCACCCAGGACATGGTCATCACGATCCTCCACGACGAGGAGGGCCACCGGCGACTGTTCGAGGGCTACCTGCGCGAGTACGAGGCCGAGGGCCTCGCCTGAGCCCGTGGACGCGGTCATCACTCCCTACCGCGACGGCCCGCTGCTGGTGCGCGGGCCGTTCCGGCTCGAGGACCAGCATGGCAACGAGATCCCGGTCTCACGCGAGGTCATCGCGCTGTGCCGCTGCGGCAAGTCCCGCATCCGCCCGTTCTGCGACGGAAGCCACAAGCTGGTGCGGTTCCAGGCGCCGTCGCAGGCGGAGGAGCGGCGCGCCTAGGCCGCGGTGGCCGCCGGGGCGGCGGCGAGGGCGAGCAGAGAGCTCTCGCGCTCCGCCCAGCGGTCGAGCACGTGCCGGCTCCAGCGCTCGTCCACCAGCGCGAGCGCGCACGCTCCCCACAGCACCTTCTCGCCGCCCCGCGCGGCCGGCTACCCCGGCGCGGCCGCTCGCAACCCCCGCGCGCGGCTCGCTACCGTGCGCGCGCGTGGAGCTCGAGCAGGCGATCAGGACACGCCGCACGCACAAGGCGTTCGGAGCTGAGGAGGTCGGGCGCGAGGAGCTCGAGGAGCTGCTCGACCTCGCCCGCTGGGCCCCCAACCACAACCTCACCAACCCGTGGCGCTTCCGCGTGCTCGGGCCGCGCTCGCGGGCAGCGCTGAAGGCGGCGGCCGGACCCGAGGCGGCCGCAAAGCTCGATCGCGCTCCGACGCTCGTGGTCGCCTCGGCGGTGCGGTCGGCGGATCCCGTCCAGGACCAGGAGGACCTGCTCGCCACGGCGTGCGCCGTCCTGATCGTGCTGCTCGCCGCCCATGCCCGCGGGCTGGCCTCCTATTGGCGCACCCCGGGCGTGCTGCGGACCCCGGAGGGGCGTGCGGCGGTCTCGGTCGGAGACGACGAGCGCGTCGTGGCGCTGATCCATCTCGGTCCCGCCCGCCAGGAGAAGGCGCCGCCCGAGCGCGAGCCGCTCGATCAGATCGTCAGCTGGCTGGAGTAGCGCGGCTAGTGGCCGGCGACGTAGCCGTCCGCCGGCTCCAGCGGTAGGCCTCGGGCCGCCCATTCCTCCAGGCCCCCGCGCATGTTGTACGCCTCCCAGCCCGAGGCACGGAAGGCCTGCGCGGCCATGCCCGAGCGCGAGCCCACCCGGCAGTAGAAGACGACGGGCCGTTCGCGGTCGAGGCTGCCCGACTGGGCAGTGAGCGCGGTGAGCTCGATGTGGCGCGTGCCGGCGATGTGGCCCGCCTCGCGCTCGGAGGGCTCGCGGACGTCGATCACCTGCCAGCCCGGATCTTCGATCAGCTCGGCCACCCGGTCCGGCGCGAGGTCCTGCGCGTCGCTCATGCCGCGGATGTTAGGGCCGCGGTCCTTTAGCCCCGCGCCCGGATCTGGACGGATGTCCTGCCTCCCGCGGCCCGCAGGTCGATCGTCCGTCCACGGTTGGTTGACGCACCGCATTTGCGTGGAACGCCAACGACATGTTCGCTCTACATAGCTCCTCCACCCGGACCCTCCGACGTCTGTCCACCGCAGGCGACAAGAGGTCGTCAGAAGGCGCGCCGGATCCGATGCGCTCCGCGGTGGTAGGGACCAGAGCGACACGCCGGGCCGCGTTCGCGCTCGGTCTGCTCGCGCTGGGCGCGATCGGATCGCCCGCCGCCCAGGCTCGCGAGCAGACGACGCTCCTCATCTCCCGGGCGATGGACGGGGGGATGCCCAACGGCCCGTCCACCAATGCGGTCATCTCGGGCGATCGCCGCTACGCCCGCGTGATCGCCTTCCAGTCCGACGCCTCCGACCTCGTGCCGGGGGACGACAACGGCCGGCGGGACGTCTTCGCGATCAAGCGCGGCGGCTCGTTCGGCAACGACGGCGCACTGTGGGATCGCGGGGCGACGCTGCTGGTCTCGCGCGGCCGCGGCGGCGAGGGCGCCAACGGCGACTCGTGGGGAGCCTCGGTCGACGGCAGCTTCACCAGCAAGGCCTCGTGCGTCGCGTTCCTGTCCGACGCCTCCAACCTCGTCTCCGGCGACACCAACGGCAAGACCGACGCTTTCGTGTCGCGCGGCCCTGGCCGCGCACCGGGGCGCGTCTCGCTGCCCGGCGGCTCGCAGGCCGACGACGACACCACCGGCGTGGCGGTGTCGGGCGACTGCAAGCGGATCGCGTTCGTGACCGGGGGCAAGCTCTACGTCCGCACGGGCAAGAAGGTCAAGAAGCTCGGCAAGGGCAGCGATCCGTCGTGGTCCACGGGCAAGGCCGCCGATAGCGATCTGGTCTACTCGGGCTCCGGCGGCGTGCGGCTCTCGCGTGGCGGCACGAAGCGGGGCAAGCTCGTCGGTCCGGACGGCTCCAACCCCGCCTACAACAACGTGAAGCGCAAGGTCCTCGCCTACGAGCAGGATCGAGGTGGCACCACGCAGATCGTCGTCAAGGACCTCGACACGGGTGAGCAGGTCGCCACCAAGGCCGGCAGCAACCTGGGCAATGGCAGCTCGCACGACCCGGTGATCGGCAACTCGGGCTACTACGTCAGCTTCGAGTCCGAGGCCTCCAACCTCGTCACCGACGCCTCGGGGCGCCGGAACGACGACAACGGCGCGTCCGACGTGTACCTGTTCACGGACGTGCGCAACATGACGCTGCGCGAGTCGGTCGCGGCGGATGGCTCGGGCGTCGCGGGTGGCGGCAGCAACCCGAGCATGAGCTTCTACGCGAACTACATCGTGTTCGACTCGCCCGCGCCGCTCGGCGGCGACGGCCCGCGCCAGATCTTCATGCGCTGGCTCGGAAGCGTCTGAGCCGAGCCGGCGGCTGACGGGCGGCCCGGGAGGCGGACGACGCCGCGAGCCGCCCGCCGGACCGTCGGGCCGTAGGATTTCGCCCTGCAAGGGTTCCTGGATCCGTCCTGGCAAGCTAGGGTGCCAATCAATGCCTGGAGAGACCCTTCGCGTCGTGCTCGGTGCCGCGGCCGGCACCGAGATCCCGCTCGGCGAAACATTCACGCTTGGCCGCACCGAGAGCGGTCCGGGGAGCCTCGGCGGCGACCCCGAACTGTCCCGCCAGCACGCCCGCCTGGCCCGCACACCGGACGGCGCCCTGGAGATCACCGACCTCGGGTCGACCAACGGCACGCACGTCAACGGAGTCCGCATCACCGCTCCCCAGCGCCTGAGCCCCGGCGACACGATCCGCTTGGGCCAGACCACGCTCAACGTCCACGGCGAGTCGGCGGCCGCGGACCGCACCGTCATCGGCGCCGCCAGCCCGGCCGCCGCACCGGCTCCCGGCGCCGCGCCCGTCGGGCAGCCGCCTCAGCAGCCGCCGCCACCGGCGCCGCCGCAGGGCGCAGAGTCCTGGGACGTGCCCCCGCCACCGCCACCCGCTGCACCGGCGCCCGCGCCTGCGGCACAGTCGTGGGACGCGCCGCAGGCCGCTCCCGAGCCGCCGCCCGCACCCGCCGCGCAGTCTTGGGACGTGGCGCCGCCCGCTCCCGAGCCGCCGCCTGCACCCGCCGCGCAGTCTTGGGACGTGGCGCCGCCCGCTCCCGAGCCGCCGCCTGCACCGCCCGAGCCCAGCGCTCAGCCCTGGGACGTGCCGCCGCCTCCTCCCGAGCAGCCGCCGGCGCCGGCCGCACCCGGTGCGCAGTCCTGGGACGTGCCGCCGCCTCCTCCCGAGCAGCCGCCGGCGCCGGCCCCACCCGGTGCGCAGTCCTGGGACGTGCCGCACGAGCAGCTGCCTGCACCAGCCGGGCGCGGCGCACAGTCCTGGGACGTACCGGCGCCCACTCCCGAGCAGCGGCCGGCCGCGCCGGAGCCGCCGCCGCCAGGCCCGCCGCCGCTCGCTTCTGAGCCGCCGCCGCTCGCGCCGGAGCCACCGCCGCCCGCACCCGAACCGCCGACGTCGCCGCTTCCGCGCGAGCCGTCACGGCCCGACCCCGAGTCCTGGGACGTGCCGCCGGCTGAGGGCCGCCCGCCCCTTCCACCGGTGGACGACGCTGCGGCGCGGCGCGAGTCGCAGTCCTGGGAGGCCGCGCCTCCGCCCCCGGCTCCCGAGCCGAGTCCCCCGGCCCCCGCGGAGCCGGCCGCACCCCAGTACGAGCCCAGCTCCTGGGACGTGCCGCCGGCGGCCGAGCCTCCTGCGCCGCAGGTGTCGGCGTCGTGGGACGTGCCGCCGGCGGCTGAGCCGTCTGCGCCGCAGAGAGAGTCGGGGTCGTGGGGCGAGCCCGCCGCCGACGACGCTCCGCAGCCGCGCGAGTCCGGCGCATGGGACGTGGGTCCGCCGGCTGACGACGCTTCACAACGGCGCGAATCCGCGCCATGGAACTCGTCGCCTCCGGCCGAGGAGGCCGCCCCTCCGCGAGATTCGCAGTCGTGGGACGTGCCGCCGCCGCCGGCCCCGCAGGAACCGGTCCCCGCGCCCCCCGAGGAGGCCCCGCCCCCGCCCGCTGCCCAGCCATGGGAGGCGGCACCGCCTCCGCCCGCGCCTCCGGCCCCATCCGCCGAGCCCGCGCCGCCGCCGGCGCCCGAGTCCGGGCCCTTCGCCGGCGACGAGCCCGTGCGGGGGGAGTCGCAGGGTTGGGATGTGCCTCCGGCGGGTCAGGAGCCCGTGCGGGGGGAGTCGCAGGGTTGGGATGTGCCTCCGGCGGGTCAGGAGCCCGTGCGGGGGGAGTCGCAGGGTTGGGATGTGCCTCCGGCGGGTCAGGAGCCCGTGCGGGGGGAGTCGCAGGGTTGGGATGTGCCTCCGGCGGGTCAGGAGCCCGTGCGGGGGGAGTCGCAGGGTTGGGATGTGCCTCCGGCGGGTCAGGAGCCCGTGGGGGTTGAGTCGCAGAGTTGGGACTTGCCTCCAGCGGGTCAGGAGCGGCCGCAGGGCGAGCCGCAGACCTTGGACATGCCGGCCGCCGGCCGGGAGCCGGAGGGGCGTGAGTCCCAGGAGTGGGACGTCGCGCCGCCCTCGAACGGTCCCTCCGCCGGCGCGCCGCCCGGCGCACCTCCGTCGGCCCAGGCGCCAGCCGCTCCGGTCGAGCCGCTGCCCCGGCGCGACCCGGAGTCCTGGGAGCCTGCCGCGCCTGCTCCCGTGTCTCCGGCCGCCGAGCCCGCCGAGGCGCGCGACGTCGAGAACTGGGTTTCGCCCGGTGCGGATCCCGAGCAGCCGGCTCCGGCCCCAGGGCCCGGCCCACCGAGCCCGCCGGCGCCCGAGCCTGTGCCGCCCACGCCGACTCCGGAGCCGGGCCCGCCCGCGCCTCCCGGACCTGGCCCTCAGATCGCGGAGCCGCGCGAGGAGCCGCTGCCGCCTCCGCCTCCTGCGGCCGAGGAACCGCATCCGGCGCCGCCCGCTGCGCCGCACGGCGACCCGCTCGCCTCCTCGGCCGATGCCCTCCAGGGCGACCCGCTCAGCGTCCAGGGACCACCGCCCCCCGGCGCGGGCGGCGATGTCACCCGTTTCGAGTCCATCCCGCCGTCGGTGCGCCCGCGCGAGGAGGAACGCGCGCAGGAACAACCCGCGCGGGGAACCGAAGGACCGCAGACGCCTTCCCAGGGCTACGCGCCCTACCGGGAGCCCACGCCGCCGGCGCAGGACCGCGGCGGATTCGATACGCCGCAGGCGCCGCCCGCGCAGGACCAGCCCAGCTTCGACGACCCGTGGCCCGAGGACGCGGGTGGCTTCGGAGCGGAGCCGGCCGGACCGCCGCAGGACCCGGGTGGCTTCGGAGCGGAGCCGGCCGGACCGGCGCAGGGTCGGCGTGGCTTCGAGATGCCCCCGGCGCCGGATCGCGGTGGGTTCGAGATGCCGCAGGCGCCGCCCGCGCAGGATCGCGGCGGGCTCGAGACGCAGCTCGGGGCGCCCTCGCCGGGTTGGGTCGGGGACGACCCCGGGTCGCCGTCGCCGTCGCCGTCGCCGGGCCGGGAATGGGAGGGCTTCGACGCCGGGGCCGGAGTGCCCGCACAGGATCGCGGCGGCTTTGACGCCGGTGCCACGCACGTCGTCTCCCCGCCGGCCCCGGGGGACCGGGGCGGTTTCGAAGCCGCCGGCCCGCCCGCGCCGGCGCGCGGCGAAGACGGCCGCGGCGACTCACCCCCCGGAGCGTCGCCCGCACAAGCGTCGCCACCGCCCACCTTCGCGCCGCCCGCGCCTCCGAGCGGCGGCCCGGGGCCTCAGGTGTATGCGCCACCTCAGCCCGGCTACGCCGTCGAGCCCGGCGAGCGCTACGGCGGCGCGGCCGCGGGCGAGCCGGTCCGGACCGTCGGGGCCGAGAACGCGCCCTACGCGCTCAAGCGGCCGATCGGCCGCCAGATCGTCCTGACGATCCTGAGCCTGGGCCTCTGGGGCTACTACTGGTTCTACGACACCCGCAGGAAGATCGACGGGGAGCTCGGCAGGACCAGCGATGCGGGCGTCAAGACCGCGTGCCTGCTGATCCCGATCTACAACTACTTCCTCATCTACCGGCTGTGGGAGGACCTCAGCAACCTGCGCAAGAGCAGGTTCGGGCTTCCCGACCTCAACTCCGTGGTCCTGCTGGTGGTGGCGATCTTCGTGCCTTTCGGCGTTCTCTACTCGTTCCCCAAGGTCGCGGGCGCGCTCAACGAGTACTGGGACTACCGCACCCACGGGCAGGCTCGCGACGCCCCGCTCACGCGCGTGGAGAAGATCCTCGTGGCGATCGGCCTCGCGCTGATCGCGCTGGTGGTGGTGCTGATCGTGCTGGCCGTGGCGCTCTAGCGACGCGGGCGGAGACGGCCGCGTGAGCGCGTGGCGCAACTGGGCCGGCGACGGGACGTGTGATCCGGCGCTGCGCGAGCGACCCGGCAACGTGAGCGAGATCGCCGCCGCACTGGAGCGCGCCGCCGTGGCGGGCAGGAGGGTCCGCGTGGCCGGAGCGGGACACTCGTTCGGCGACCTCGCCTGCACCGACGGCACGCTCCTGACCCTGGAGCGCATGGATCGCGTTCTCGAGCTCGACCGCCAAGCGGGGCTGGTGCGCGTCGAAGCCGGGATCAGCCTCGGGGCGCTCAGCGCGCAGCTCGACGCGCTCGGGCTCGCGCTCGAGAACCTCGGCGACATCGACGTCCAGAGCATCGCGGGCGCGATCGCGACCGGCACGCACGGCACCGGCGCCCGCCTGCGCAACATCCCGTCGCAGGTCGAGTCCGTCGAGCTCGTGCTGGCCGACGGAACGACGGTCACCGCCGGCGGCCGCGACCCCGAGCTGCTGCGTGCCGCGCGCGTCGGTCTCGGCGCCCTCGGCGTCGTCTCCGCCGTCACCCTGCGCGTCGTGCCCGCGTTCACGCTGCGCGGCGTCGACGCGCCCCGCCCGCTGGAGGAGACCCTCGACCGCCTCGACGAGCACGCCGAGGCCAACGACCACTTCGAGCTCTACACGTTCCCCCACAGCCCGATCGCCCTGACCCGCACCAACACGCGCACCGACAGCCCTCCCGACCCGCCCTCGGCGACCCGGCGCTGGCTCGAGGACGTGCTCTTCACCAACCACCTCTTCGGGCTCTTCTGCCGCGTCGGCCGGCGCGCCCCGAGGGCCATCCCGGCCATCAACCGCCTGATCTCGCGCCTGCCCGCCGAGCGCGTGCGCGTCGACCGCAGCCACCGCGTGTTCGCGAGCCCGCGGCTGGTGCGCTTCGTGGAGATGGAGTACGCCCTGCCCCGTGCCGCGACCGCCGAGGCGGTGCGCGCCGTGCGCGCGCTCGTCCGCGATCGGCGGCTGGCCGTCGGCTTCCCGCTCGAGGTGCGCTTCGTCGCCGCGGACGACGCCTTCCTCAGCCCCGCCGGCGGCCGCGAGACGGGCTACGTCGCCGTGCACGTGTTCGAGGGCATGCCCTACGAGGACTACTTCCGCGGCGTGGAGGAGATCATGAGCGGCCTCGGCGGTCGGCCGCACTGGGGCAAGCGCCACTTCCAGACCGCGGCGACGCTGCGCCCGCGCTACCCGGACTGGGACCGCTTCCAGGCCGTCCGCGCCCGCCTCGACTCCGAGGGCCGCTTCGCCAACGCCTACACCGACCGGGTCCTGGGGCCGGTGGGCGCGCCGGTCGCGGCGAGCTAGAGGAAGGTCTGTCCCTCGCCGCGGTAGGTGGCCAGCTCGTCGACGATGCGATCCCCGGCGAGCACGTAGAGGCGATCGAAGCGCTCGCACAGCTCGCCGGCCTTGGCGTGGCGCATCCACACGCGGTCGCCGACGCCCATGCGGTCGGCCGCCTCGCCGAGCAGCGGCGTCTGGACCTCGCCCGCGCCCTCGGTGCGGTCGAGGCGTAGGCCGCGCGGAAGGTGCGGGCGGGGGAGACGGTCGCGGCCGGCCGCGCCCGAAGCCGGGTAGCCGCCGCCGAGCGCGGTCACGACCCCGGGACCGGGTCGCCGCACGACGGGCAGCGCGAACAGCGCCGCGGGCCGCGGACTGAAGGACGTGTAGGTGTCGAACAGCGTCGGCGCATAGAGGCCCGAGCCGGCGGCGACCTCCGTCACCGCGGGCTCGGCCGCCGTGCGCTCGATGCTCCCCGTGCCGCCGCCGTTGACGAAGCGCAGCGGCGCGACCTCCCGCACCGCGGCCACCACGTCGGCCCGCCGCGTTGCGAGCTCGCGCGCCGACGCGCGCTGGACGGCGCGCAGGACCATGCTCATCAGCGGCCGTCCCGGCGGCCGGTCACCGACGCCGGCGATCTGGGCCTCGTAGGCCATCAGGCCGTCTAGCTCGACCGCGGGGCGCGCGACCACCGCCCGCGCGACGGCCGCCGCTTGGTCGGGCGTGCGCACCGGCGAGCGCTTTGCCCCGACCTTCAGGCGCCCGGCGAGCGGCCACCAGCCCGCGTCGACCTCGATGCACACGCGCACCGGTCCGGCCGCGCCGCCGGCCCCGCCGTCGAGAGCGCCGTCGATCAGTTCGATCTGCTCGACGGAGTCGACCATCACCGACACCTTCGCGCGGGCATCGCCGCCGGCCAGGCTGCGCAGCGCCGCGCGGTCGGCCGTCGGATAGGCGACGACGAGGTCGTCGAAGCCCTGCTCCGCGAGCCACAGAGCCTCGGGCAGCGTGAACGCGAGAACGCCGCGGAACCCGGGCTGGTCGGCCAGCAGCCGCTCGAGCAGCGCGCGGCAGCGGATGGACTTCGACGCGAGCCGGATCGGCATCCCGGCCGCGCGGCGCTGCATGTCGGCGGCGTTCGCCTCCAGAGCGTCGAGGTCGACCAGCGCGAACGGCGGCTCCAGTCCCTCGGTGGCCTGCTCGAGGCGCTCGAGCTCTCCTCCGGCCTCGCTGCGCTGCGCCACGCCGGCGACCCTACCGCGTAGCATCGCCGCATCCTGAAGCGCGTGCTCCTGACTCTCGCAATCGCGCTCGGCGCGGCCCAGCCGGCGGCGGCGATCCCCTGGGACGTGGGCGGCGCGATCCCGGCCCGCAGCACGCCGGCGCCGGCGCGCCCCGACCCCCTGTGCCTGCAGAGCTACGCCGACGACGCGCGGGCCAAGGGCCCGCGACTGCGTTTCGGGATCGGGCCGCGCTTGGCGGGCGAGGCCGGAGCGGGCCAGACGACGCCGCTCGTGCCCGAGGACTTCGCCAAGCGCGACGCCGCGCTGGTCGAGCTCAAGGGCGACCGCTTCCTCGCCGTTCGCCTGAATCGCCTCTTCATGGCCGGCGGGAGCAAGGGCATCAAGCAGTTCAAGGAGCTCGCGGACCGCTTCACCAAGCTGGGCATCGAGGTCGAGCTCCAGGTCCGCTACCACCCGGCTGACGCCGACAACGGCAACATCGACAAGTGGCTGGCATTCGTCCGCAAGGTGATCCGCACGTTCGGCCCGAACAAGCTCGTCACGGGCTTCCAGATCACCAACGAGGTCAACCTCACGTTCTCGCCGAACACGTCGGACGGCGCCTACGAGCGCGCCGTTCGCGCGCTCGTACGCGGCGTGATCGAAGCCAAGCGCGAGTCGCGGCGCCGGGGCTATGACTGGCAGAAGATCGGCTTCAACTACGCGTGGCGGTTCGGCGACCGCAGCGACGCCGGCTTCTGGGATGCGGTCGGCAGGCTCGGCGGCGCGAAGCTGCGCCGCTACACCGACTGGGTAGGCGTCGACATCTACCCCGGGACCTACGTCCCCGCGCTGAGCCAGGTGGTCAACCTGGGCGACGCCTTCCTGGAGGGCATCGCGCAGGTGCGCGAGTGCTACATGCCCAAGGCCGGCTTCACCCGCGCGACCCCGCTGCGCATCGAGGAGACGGGCTACCCGACCGGCCCCGGCCGCCCCGACGAGGCCGCGCAGGCCCGCGCCGTCTCCGAGCTCGTGAAGACGGCGAACAACTACCGCGGGACCTACGGCATCAGCGACTTCCGCTTCTTCGGCCTGCGCGACAACAACAGCGAGGGCTCGAACTTCCAGTCGTTCTTCGGTCTGCTGCGCGACGACTACTCGCCCAAGCCCGCCTACGGGGTGTACCGCGACCTGATCGCCCGCTACGGCGCTGCGCCCTCCCGGTAGCGTGCCATCATCCTCGAGATGCTCTCCGGGCGCCTGATCGCCCTATCCGCCGCGGCCGTGGCGGCCCTGATCGCGGGCGGTTGCGGAGGTGGCGGCGGCGGGAGCGATGCGGTGTCCACGCAGGGCACCGGCCAGGGCTCGAGCGGCGCCCAGAGCGGGCCCGCGACCGCGCCGGCGCCGCGCCTGCGTCCGGCGGCGGCGACCGCGACGCGCGTGATCCAGGGTTGGTCGGATGCGCTGCGGCGCGGCGACGTCGACCGCGCGACGGACTACTTCGGGCTCCCGAGCATCGTCCAGAACAACTCTCCGCCCGTGACCATCAAGCAGCGCGCGGAGGCACGGGCGTTCAACCTCTCGCTCCCCTGCGGCGCGCAACTCGAGCGCGCCTACCGGATCGGGCGCTACACGGCCGCCGTCTTCCGCCTGACCGATCGCCCGGGCGCGGAGTGCGGCACGGGCATCGGCAACGAGGCGGCGACCGCCTTCGTCATCCGCAACGGGAAGATCCGCGAGTGGCGCCGCCTGCAGGACCCGGTGGCGGGCGGCGAGGCGCCGCCCGAGCTGTCCCCGTCGGCCACGGACTCGGGGCCCGTGGTCAGCGGACCGCGGGCCTGAGCGCCAGCCGCTCTGCGCGCTACGAGTAGGGGTCGCGCGGGTCGCGGACGGACGGCCGCCCGCGGTTCGTGCTCGCGATCATCCAGGCGATCGACAGCACGAGTCCGATGATCCCGACGATCATGAGGATCAAGCCGACGGTCTGCAGGTCGATCCCCGAGACCGACGCCGTCACCGCGTAGCGCAGGATCGCGCCGCACGCGAGCAGGAAGAGTGACGCTCCGATGCTCATTCCGGACGGGAGCATACTCGGCGCGCCCGTCGGCCCGGGCCGCACCGCCGCGACGGCTAGGATCACCGGCGTGCTGGCCGTCGAGGAGACCTACGCGATCCCGCAGGAGCACCTCGACTTCCGCGACGCGATCCGCCAGATGGCGCAGGAGCGGATCGCGCCTCGCGCCGCGGAGATCGACGCGACCGGCGAGTACCCGTGGGACGTCCGCGAGCTGCTCGCGGAGCACGACATCCTCGGCCTGCCGTTCGCCGAGGAGTACGGCGGCACCGGCACCGGCGCGCTGATGCTCCAGCTGGCGGTCGAGGAGATCGCCAAGGCGTGCGCCTCGAGCGCCCTGATCCTCATGATCCAGGAGCTCGGCACGCTTCCGATCCAGCTCTTCGGCTCGGACGAGCAGAAGCAGGCCTGGCTGCCGCGCTGCGCGAGCGGCGAGTGGTCGCCGGCCTTCTGCCTGTCGGAGCCCGAGGCGGGCTCGGACCCGGCCTCCATGCGCACCACCGCGGTGCGCGACGGCGACGAGTGGGTCCTCAACGGAACCAAGAACTGGATCACGAACGCCACCATCGCCGACTTCTACGTCGTGTTCGCGATCACCGACCGCGAGCAGCGGCGCTCGAGCGCCTTCATCGTCGAGAAGGACCGCCCGGGGTTCTCGGTGCCCAAGCTCGAGCACAAGATGGGGATCAGAGGCTCGCCGACCGGCCAGCCCGTGCTCGAGGACGTTCGCGTCCCCGCGGAGAACCTGATCGGCGACGAGGGCCGCGGCCTGTCCGTCGCGCTCGGGACGCTCGAGCGGACGCGCCTGAGCACGGCGGCCCAGGCGGTGGGGATCGCCCAGGGAGCGACCGACTACGCGCTCTCCTACGCCAAGGAGCGGATCACCTTCGGCAAGCCGATCCTCGAGCACCAGGCGATCCAGCTCAAGCTCGCCGACATGGAGACGCGAACCGCCGCGGCCCGTGAGCTGCTCTACAAGGCGTGCGCGATGGCCGACCGCAAGGAGCCCGGCCTGGGCAAGCACAGCTCGATGGCCAAGCTGTTCGCCTCCGACACGGCGATGGCGGTGACGATCGACGCCGTCCAGGTCCTCGGCGGCTACGGCTACGTGACCGAGTACCCGGTCGAGCGCATGATGCGCGACGCCAAGATCACCCAGATCTACGAGGGAACGAACGAGATCCAGCGCCTGGTGATCGCGCGCGAGATGGCCCGCTGAGCGCCTAGTCCGCGAGCCCGGCCGCGGCCCAGGCGTCGCGGCTGTTGGTATAGATCTCGAAACGCGCGATCTTGCCGTCGGCGAACGAATATACGAACCAGTAGTCGCCGGTGACCGGCACGTCGCTGCCCCTCACGAGCGCCGACTGGCGTACGCGCGCCACGACGCGGTCCCCGGCGTCGACGAACTCGACCGTGGTGTAGGAGAAGCTGTCGAACCCCTCGGTCCACTCCGCGACGGCGCGCAGGACGCCCTCCCTGCCCTGGAAGAAGGCGCCCTCCGGCTCCGCACGGTAGGTGACGATCTCGTCGGTCGTCGCGTCGAGGGCCTCGTCGACGTCGCCGCGCTCGAACGCGGCAAGCGTGTTGCGTACGAGCTCGACGTTCTCCTCCGACACGCCCGGCCAGTATCGCGCGCGGAACTACGCTCCGCGCATGGGCGATCCAGTCGGAAGCGTGGCCGGGCTGTGGCGCTATCCGGTCAAGTCGATGCAGGGCGAGCGTCTGGAGAGCGTCGCGGCGGGGATCCGGGGGCTCGCGGGCGACCGCTGCTGGGCAGTGGTCGACGTCGAGACGGGCAAGGTCGCGAGCGCCAAGCGGCCGAAGCTCTGGCAGCGGATGCTGGACTGCGCGGCCGCCTACGCGCAGGAGCCCGAGGCCGACGGCGAGGCGGCGCCATTGCGGATCACGCTGCCGGACGGGTGCGAGCTCTCGAGCGACGATCCCGAGCGCGACCGCGTGCTGTCCGAGGCCCTCGGACGGCGCGTGACGCTGTCGAGCCGGGCGGTGGAGGGGGCGAGCTATGAGCTCTCGGCGCGTGACTCCGAGGGCCTCGACGCGGCCGATCCCGACCGCCTCATCGACTCGCGCGTGGCGAAGTACGCGCCCACAGGCACGTTCTTCGACACCTGCACGCTGCACGTCCTCACGACCGACACGCTCGACGGCCTCGCGCAGGCGTACCCCGAGGGCCGCTGGGACCCGCGCCGCTTCCGGCCGAACGTCCTCGTCGCCCTCGATGACCCGCCCGAAGGCGCGATCGCCGAGAGCGCCTGGACCGGCCACTCGCTCGAGCTCGGCTCTGAGGCGCGGGCGGCCGTGGGCACCCAGATGCCGCGCTGCGTGATGACCACCCTGGCGCAGCCCGAGCTTCCCCGCGACCCGCTCATCCTCCGCACCCTCGCCCAGCGCAACCGCCAGGCGATCGACGGCCACGGCGTCTATGCCTGCCTGGGCGTACTCGCCAACGTGTCGAGGCGCGGAACGCTCACGGTCGGCGACCCGGTCGCGCTGTGCGAGCGGCCCCTTCGCTAGGCCGCGGACTACGCTGAGCGCATGGCGCGAAACGGCCGCATCCCGCTTCGCCGCGTGCTCACCGCCGCGGCGGTCTCGCTGCTACTGGGCCTCGCCTTCGTCGCCTTGGCCTGGGGCTTCAGCGACAGCTGGCTCGTCGGAATGCTCGAGCGCGTGGCGGTGTTCGCGGCGGGCGCGGTCGTGGTCTTCGGCGGGCTCGCGTGGGTCGTGCTCCGAATGGCCGACTGGCGCACGCCCGAGTCGGAGGAGGAGTTCGAGCAGGTCGTCGAGCGTTCGGAGCGGCTTGCGCGCGAGGGGCTCTCGGGCGACGACGAGTGGGACGAGGAGGACGACGACGACGGTTACGGCTGGGACGGTCTCGATCCGCGCGACCGCGACGACTTCGACCGGCTGGTTGCGCTCGCGCTCGACGACCTGCCGGTCGAGTTCCAGCGCGCGCTCGAGCAGGTCCCCGTGGTGGTGTCGGACAAGGGCCGGCGCCGGCGCGCGTACGGGCTCTACGAGGGCGACGGCGTCGCGCGCGACAACTTCCCGGACCGCATCGTGATCTTCCGCGACACGCTCGTACGCGACTTCGGCCACGACGCCGAGCGCTTGCGCGCGGAGGTGACGCGCACGGTCCGCCACGAGCTCGCGCACCACCTCGGGTGGAATGAGCCCGGCGTGCGGGGGCTGGGGCTGTAGGCGGGAGCGGCGCGCCGGGCTTGCGGCCCGGGGCGGGCGGGCGCGGCCCAATACACTCCTCGGCCCAAACGAGCAAGGAGCCTTCTGAGATGCCCGAAGCCGTCATCGTCGATGCGATCCGCACGCCCATCGGTCGCGCGTTCAAGGGATCGCTCAAGGACGTCCGGGCCGACGAGCTCGCCGCGATCCCGCTCACCGCGCTGCAGGAGCGCAATCCCGACGTCGACTTCGCCGAGACGCAGGACGTCATGATGGGCGCGGCGTCCTCGATCGGCGAGCAGGCCTACAACGTCGGCCGCAACGCCACGCTGCTCGCCGGCATCGACCACCACGTGCCCGCGACCACGGTGAACCGCTTCTGCGCGTCCTCGCTCCAGACCACGCGCATGGCCTTCCACGCGATCAAGGCAGGCGAGGGCGATCAGTACATCGCCGCCGGGGTCGAGTCGGTCTCCCGCGCGGGGCTCGGCGCCGGGATGCCCGACGAGCTCAAGCACCCCAAGCTCGACGGCTCCGACGGCTCGCTGTTCGACGTGTACATCGCGATGGGCCTCACCGCCGAGAACGTCGCCGACCGCTGCAAGGTGACCCGCGAGCAGCAGGACGAGTGGGCGGTGGTCTCGCAGAACCGTGCCGTCGATGCCCAGCAGTCCGGCCACTTCGACAAGGAGATCGTCGGGGTGCCCATGCCCGACGGGGGCGAGATGACCAAGGACGACGGCCCGCGGCCCGGAACCACCATGGAGGTGCTGGCCGGGCTGAAGCCCGCGTTCCGCGAGGACGGGACGGTGACCGCCGGCAACTCGTGTCCGCTGAACGACGGCGCCGCCGCCGTGCTCGTGATGTCGGAGGAGAAGGCGCGCGAGAAGGGCCTCAAGCCCAAGGCACGCATCATCGCCTCCTCGGTCGCCGCGATCCGCCCCGAGATCATGGGTCTCGGCCCGCTCCCGGCGGTCAGGTCCGTGCTCGAGCAGGCGGGCATGACGATCGAGGACATCGACGCGCTCGAGCTCAACGAGGCGTTCGCCGCGCAGGTCGTGCCGTGCCGCGAGGAGTGGGGCATCGACGCCGACAAGCTCAACCCGTTCGGCGGCGCGATCGCCCTCGGCCACCCGTTCGGGATGACCGGGGCGCGCATCATGACGACGCTCCTCAACGACCTCGAGACGCTCGACGGCACGATCGGCCTCGAGACCATGTGCGTCGCCGGCGGCATGGGCCAGGCGATGATCGTCGAGCGCCTGAACTAGCTCGCCGCGCCCACGACCTCGGCGAGCGACTCGCGCAGCGCGTCGGCCGCCACCTCGAGTCCCGGGTCGAGGTCGCGGTCGGCGAGCAGGCCGAAGTAGACGCCGCCGTCGTAGGAGATGATCCCTACGGTCAGGCCCTGGTTGGCGGGGTTGAGCGGCACGACGGGGTAGAGCTCGAGCAGCTTGCAGCCTTTGAGGTAGAAGGGCTCCTGGGGGCCGGGGACGTTGGAGACGACGAGGTTGAAGGCCAGCACTCCGCCCATCGCGCGCACGAGCATGCTCGAGGCCAGCGGCGGTGCCCAGCCCGTGGCGCCGGCCAGCAGCGCGCCGGCCTGCACCGCGGACGATTCCTTGAGCTCGCGCATCTCGCTCGCCACGCGGCTGATGCGCTCGGCCGGAGCGGAGACCGACACCGGCAGGTCGACGAGCACGGTCGAGATCCGGTTGCCGGTCTGCCCGCGCTCCTCCTCGCGGCGCACGCTCACCGGGACCAGAGCGACGGGCTCGCGCTCGGGCCGCACGCCGGCCGCGTCCAGGTAGCGGCGCAGCATGCCGGCGACGATCGCGAGCAGCGCGTCGTTGACCGTTCCGCCGGCGGCCTTGCCCGCCGCCTTGAGCTGCGCCAGCGGCGCCTGCGCGGTCGCGAAGCGGCGGTTGGGAGTCAGCCCGGCGTTGAGCGGGGTGGGCGGAGCGGAGGGGCGCGTGCGGGCGAGCTGGGTGAGCACATCGGTGACGCGGCGAAGCTGATCGGTCGCCTCCCGCGGGCTCGTGTCGAGCGCGCGCTCGGCCGACTCGAGCAGGAGCTGCTGGCCGCGCAGGAGCGGCGCGGCGGCGCGCCGGACGAAGTCTCGCCGGCGGTCGTAGGGCCGCGCGCGCCACTCCTCGTCGGGAGGCGGGACCTCGAGCGGCTCGGGTGTCGGATCGAGCAGCACGGTGCCGATGTCCACCGCCGCCACCCCGTCGACGAGCGCGTGGTGCATCTTGGCCACGATCGCCGACAGGTGGGTCCCGACCTCCTCGATGACGAAGAACTCCCACAACGGTCGCGAGCGGACCAGGCGCGTCGACATTTCCCGTGATACGAACGCGTCGAGCTCCGGGTAACCGCGGGGATCCGGCAGCGCCGCCGGCCGCAGGTGCCAGTGCAGGTCGAAGTCGGCGTCGTCGACCCACACCGGGTTGGTGACTCCGCGGGCGGGCTCCTGGAGCCGCTGGCGGTAGCGCGGCATGAGATGCAGCCGCGACTGCACGCGCTCGAGCACCGCGTCGTAGCGCATACCCTCACCGCGCTCGAAGACCAGCGCCGCGCCGACCGCCATGTTCACCGGCCCCACCTCGGCGGCGAGCGAGGCTCGGTCCGCGGGGGAGAGGGGCTCGGCCATCTACCGCGGCGGCATGCGCAACGCGCCGTCCAGCCGGATGGTCTCGCCGTTGAGGACCTGGTTGGAGACGATGTGCAACGCGAGCGCGGCGAACTCCACAGGGCGGCCGAGGCGGCGCGGGAAGGGGATCTCGGCGGCCAGCGCGTCGCGCTTCTCCTGGGGGAGCGCGGCGAGCAGCGGCGTGTCGAACGTGCCGGGCGCGATCGTCACGACGCGAACGCCCTTGTCGGCGAGGTCGCGCGCGGCCGGCAGCGTCATGCCCACGATCGCGCCCTTGGACGCCGAGTACGCCACCTGGCCGATCTGACCGTCGAAGGCGGCGGCCGAGGCGGTGTTGACGCACACGCCGCGCTCGCCGGACTCGAGCGGCTCGGCTGCGAGCATCGCGTGGGCGGCGAAGCGCAGCACGTTGAAGGTGCCGACGAGGTTGATGCCCAGGACGATCTCGAACGGCTCGAGGCGGTGCGGCCCGCGGCTGCTCGCGATCTTCTCCGGCCAGCCGACTCCCGCGCAGCACACCGAGATCCGAAGCCCGCCGTCCGAGGCCGCCGTCGCGCCCGCGACCGCCGCCTCGACCTGCTCGGCCTCGCGCACGTCGCACGCCGCGAAGCGGGCGCCCTCGCCCAACTCGGCGGCGAGCGCCTCGCCCTTCTCCGCGTTGACGTCGGCGATCGTGACCAACGCCCCGTGCTCGTGCAGGCTGCGCGCGGTGGCCGCGCCCAGCCCGGAGGCCCCGCCCACGACGATCGCGCCGCTGCCCTCGATCCGCATGCGAGCGCGACCCTACTGAACGGAGGAGAGCGAAAGCCCGAACAGCCCGTCCGGGTCGGTGAGCAGCGCGTCGAGAACGAGCCCCGCCGCGGCGAGGTCGTCCCGCAGCCGCTCGGGCGTGAACTTGGCGCTGATCTCGGTGCGCAGCTCCTCGCCGGCGGCGAACTCGACCTGCAGCCCGAGCGCGTCGATCCAGACGGTGCACGCGCGCGTGGCCCGCAGCCGCATCTCGACCCACTGGCGCCTGCGGTCGAAGAACGCCACGTGCTCGAACACCTCGGGGTCGAAGCTCGCGTCGAGCTCGCGGTTGAGCACGTGCAGGAGGTTGCGGTTGAAGTCCGCGGTCACCCCCGCGGCGTCGTCGTAGGCCGCCTCGATCACGCGCGGGTCCTTGACCAGGTCGGTCCCCAGCAGGAACTGATCGCCCGGCCGCAACAGGCGTGCGATCGAGCGCAGCAGCCGGCGCCGGGTCCCGGGCGGGAAGTTCCCGATCGTCCCGCCCAGCAGCGCGACAAGCCTCGGCGTGCCGTCGTCGGGGGACGGGATGCGGTCGAGGTGGCGCTCGAAGTCGCCGACCACGCCGTGCACCGCGAGCCCCGGCAGCTCGTCCACCAACGCAGTCGCGCAGTCGCGTAGCGCGGCGGCGGAGACGTCCACCGGCACGTAGCGCCGGAGCGTCCCCTCGTGCTCCATCGCTCCCAGCAGCAGCCGCGCCTTGGTCGGCGCCCCCGACCCGAGCTCGACCAGCTCGCCGGCTCCGGAGCGCGCGACGATCTCGGGCGAGCGCTCGTGCAGGATGGCCAGCTCGGCCCGCGTCGGGTAGTACTCGGGCTGGTCGCAGATGCGCTCGAAGAGCTCAGAGCCGCGCGCGTCGTAGAAGTGCTTGGGCGGGAGCTCCTTGAACGGCTTCGTCAGCCCGTCGAGCACGTCGTCGGCGAGGCGGCGCTCGCCGTCCTGCTCGAGGTGCGCGTCGATCCGGACCTCGCCGGCGGCCACGCCGGTCACGACACGTCTCCGGCCAGGCGCACGCCGGCGAAGATCTGGCGGCGCTGGGGCAGGTCCCAGTTGCGGAAGGTCGGCACGCCGACGCGCGCGGCCGTCGCCCACGAGCCACCGCGCAGGACGTGGTAGTCCGAGCCGAAGAAGACCTCCGAGTACTCGCGGTAGGGGTGGGCCGCGAAGCCGGGGTACGGGCCGAAGTCGCTCCCCGTCCACTCCCACACGTCGCCGGACATTCCCAGCGCCCCGCACGGGCTCGCGCCCGCGGTGAGCGCACCGGCGCGCGCGGGACCCGGGAGCTTCGCGTCGAGGTTGGCGCGCGGGGCGTCAGGGCGCTCCTCGCCCCACGGCCAGCGCCGCTTCGTCTGGGCCGCCTGGTCCCAGGTCGCCGCCTTCTCCCACTCGGCCTCGGTGGGGAGCCGCAGCCCATGCGCGCGGGCGAAGGCGTCGGCCTCGAACCAGGAGACGTGAACGACGGGCTTGTCCGGGTCGAGGTCCTCGAGCGCGCCCAGGCGCCACTCCCGCCCGTCGTCCGTCCAGCCCATGGGGTGGGTGATGTCGTACTCCTCCTTCCAGTGCCAGGCCTCGTCGGTCCACCACTCGCGGCGCTCGTAGCCGCCGCCCTCGGCGAAATGCATCCAGGTCGCGTTCGTCACCGGCGTGCGGCCGATGCGGAAGGCCGGAAGGTCGACGCGATGGCGGCGGCGCTCGTTGTCGTAGGCGAAGCCCTCGGGTCCCGCACCGAGCTCGAACGGGCCGGCCGGCACCTCGACGGTCTCCAGGCCGGTGTGGCGTTCCGACGGCGACGACTCGCCGCCTCTGGACGCCGGCGGCCGGCCGCCGTGCAGGCGCGCGAGCTGCATGGTCTGCAGCATCGTCTCCTGGTGCTGGAGCTCGTGGCGGACGACCAGCTCGGGGATCGGCGAGGAGCCGGCGCCGCGCTCGAGCACCTCGCGCGCGCTCTCGCGGACCTGCTCGAGATAGGCGCGCGCGTCTCCAGGGCCCAGGAACGGGAGCTCGCCGCGCCCGGCGCGCGGGGTCTCGAACGCGTCGTAGACCTCCGCGAGGTCGCCGCGCAGCATCGGCGCGCCGCCCAGGCGGTGGACCAGCCACAGGTCCTCGAACGCCGCGATGTGGCCCAGGTCCCACACCAGCGGGCTCATGAGCGGCGAATGCACGCGCTCCAGCTCGTCGTCCGGGATCCCGTCGACCAGCGCGAGCGTGCGACGCCTCGCGTCCGTAAGCGGCTCGGTGACGGAAACGGTCACGGTCATGTGAGCGTCAACGGTACCCGTCTGCGAACGGGCGGAAGCGTTACTCGGCATCCCGGCGCACGGCGTAGCGTGCGAACAGGTTGCCATCCCTTTCCAGCAGCCAGACTAGCCGCAGTTCGACCGGGGCGGGAAGCGCCGGGCCTTCGAGCAGCGCACGCTCGCCCGGCCCGGCCGCGACGGGCGCCACGGTGAGGAACAGCTCGTCGACCACGCCCACCGTCCAGCAGCCCGCGGAGCAGCAGCGGGCCCCCCTCGCAAAGCACGCTGCGAACGCCGTGACGCGTGCGCAGAGCCCGCAGGCCCGCGGCCGCGGCGTCGTCGCCGTTGCGGACCGGGATCACCTCGACCTGCGCCGCGACGCCCTCGGGAGGCCGCAGCTCGGCGCCGGTGCAGATCGCGACGCGCTGCTCTCCGGCGGCGAACAGGGGAGCTTCCCAGGGCACGTCGCCGCGCCTGGTCATCAGCACGGCGAGCGGGTCGGGCTCCAAGCCCGCGGCCGCGCGGCGCGCGCGGTGCGCCGGATCGCGCACCAGCCGGCCGTAGCGCTCGACGCGCGCCGTCGCGGTGCCCGCCAAGACGGCGTCGACGCAGGTCCGCAGTGCCTGGAAGAGCTCGCGATCGCCCTCGCCGCCCATCCGGCCCGAGCGGCCCGCGAGCGTCGCGCGCCCGTCGGCCGAGGAGACCATGTTCGCGATCAGGTAGGGACGGTCGGCCGGCGCCCGCTCGGCGAGTTCGAGGATCGCCGCGAGCTCGTCGGTCTCGAGCTCACCGGGCTCGGGGAGGAGGGTGTTCAGGCGCACGAGGGGGTGCTCAGACGCACGGCGCAAAAACCGTATAGGCTCGCGCCGCCATGAACTGGGGGCGTCTGGCGCGGGGGGAGTGGATCGCGATGGCTGGCGGCCTGCTGGTCATCATCTCCCTCTTCCTGCCTTGCTACAAGACGGATCCGGGCAACCGGTTCGCGGACATCAAGACCGACACGAACGGCATCCAGCGCGGGACGTTCTCGGTCTGGGACATCCACCCGTTCTCGCGCTGGATCCTGCTGCTCGCTGCGCTCGCGCCGTTCCTCCTCGCCTACATCATCGTCCGCCAGCACGAGCTGTCGTGGCCGCGCGGGCAGGCTACCGCCGTGCTCGCGATCTACATCGCCGGCTTCTGTCTGTACTGGGGCCTGATCAACCGGCCGGGCGAGCCGTCCGGGGAGATCTCCCTGCAATACGGGTGGTTCGGCATCCTTCTCGGCGCGGTTCTGATGTTCGCCGGGTCGGTCATGCGCCAGACCGAGACAGAGATCAAACGCAAGCCGCCCGGCACGCTGTGACCGGGAGCTTTCCGAGCCTCGACACCCGCCGCCCTGACCGCAACCTGGCGCTCGAGCTGGTGCGAGTGACCGAGGCGGGCGCGCTCGCGGCGGCGCGCATGGTCGGCGTGGGCGACAAGAACGCCGCCGACCAGGCGGCCGTCGACGGCATGCACGTGGTCCTCGGCTCCGTTCGCATGGATGGAGTCGTGGTCATCGGCGAGGGCGAGAAGGACGAGGCGCCCATGCTCTACAACGGCGAGCACATCGGCGACGGCTCGCCGCCCGAGGTCGACATCGCCGTCGACCCGCTCGAGGGCACGACGCTGGCGGCGGACGGCGCTCCCAACGCGCTCGCCTGCATCGGCCTCTCCGAGCGCGGCACGATGTTCGACCCCGGGCCGTGCGTGTACATGGAGAAGCTCGCGGGTGCCGGCGACCTCGCCGACCTGCTCCACCTCGACAGGCCGCTCTCAGAGACCGTGAGGCTGGTCGCCGAGCGCCGGGGGGTCTCGGTCCGGGACGTGATGGTGGTGGTGCTCGACCGCCCGCGCCACGCGGAGGGCATCGCCGCGATCCGTGAGGCGGGAGCCCGCGTGCGGCTGATCCCTCACGGCGACGTGGCGGCTGCGCTGCTGGCGGTCTCGGACAACTCGCCCGTCGATCTGCTCTGGGGCATCGGCGGCACGCCCGAAGGCGTCTTGAGCGCGTGCGCCATCAAGTGCATCGGCGGCGAACTGCTCGGGCGCCTGTGGCCGCGAGACGACGAGGAACGTCGCGCGACCGAGGAGGCGGGCTACGACGTCGACCGCGTCCTGACAGCCAACGATCTCGTCAGCGGCAACAACGCGTTCTTCTCCGCCACCGGGGTCACCGACGGCGATGTCCTCCAGGGCGTGCGCTACCCCGGGGCCGGCGCGGCCACCACCGAGTCGCTGGTGATGCGCTCGCGGTCGCGCACCGTGCGCCGCATCCACGCCCGCCACGATCGCACCAAGCTCCGCGAGATCTACGGCGGCACTCGGGTCGTCTGAGCGGCCGCGCTCGCGAAGTACCCGACCTGGGAGTCCGCGAGGTCGAGGCGCGCGAGCGAGCGCAGGAAGCCGTGCGTCACGAGCACGTGGATGCGCGACTGGGTGTTGAGATAGACCCAATTGGCGATCCCCGACGCCAGCGCCGGGTAGAAGTTCGCGACCTCGACGGCGCAGCGGATGACGTCCGAGCCCGGGTCGTCGGCGGGCCGGCGCGAGACCTCGATCTCCAGGTAGCCGTCGCCGCTGCGGCCGCGCCGCGAGACGAGCACGCCCTTCTCGATCCGCCAGCGCACGATCCCGCGATTCGCGTCGAGCTCGTACTCAGGAGCCCGGAAGCTGAGCAGGACGAAGGGGCGGAACAGCAGCGCGACGAAACGCTCGCGCTCGGTGTAGAAGATGCGGATCAGCCCGAGCGTCGCGCGCGTGAGGAAGCGCCAGTAGGTGCGCGCGAGGCGCTCGAGGTTGACCGGCGTCCACAGCTCCTCCACCTCGGCGTGCGGGAGCGTCAGCTCGGCCGCCTGCACCGAGCGCACCGCGCCGTCGGCGATCACCGTCGAGTGCTCCGGATCGGCGATCACCGCCTGGGCGCGGACCGGCGGGAGGCTGCGGCGCCAGCGCAGCCAGGCCAGCGCCGCCGCCACGCCGGCGGCCGAGGACGTGGCGAGCAGGCGCTTCAACGTGCCCCGATCCGCTCGACCTCGACGCCCGCGCCCGCCTCGAGCTCCCCGTCGCCGCGGGGGACGAAGGCGAGCGCGTCGGCTGCCAGCATCGAGGTGAGGATGTGGGACTGCTGGCGGCCGGTCGTCGTCGCCCACTGCCCGTCGCCGCGTGGGTCCAGCCGCACCCGCAGCGCCTGCTCGCGCACGGGGCTGCGCTTCACGGGCTGCGCCAGCCGCGCCGGCTCGCGAGCCGGCAGCGCGGCGAGGCCCTGAAGCGCTCGCAGCGCGGGGCGGGCGAAGAGCAGGAAGGTGACCATCGCCGACACGGGGTTGCCGGGCAGCCCGAACACGAGCGTGCGCTCGCGGGTGCCGAACCAGGTGGGCTTGCCGGGCTGCAGCGCCACGCGCCAGAAGCTCTCGCGCACGCCGAGCTGGGCGAGCGCCGGCTTGACGTGATCGTGAGGTCCGACGGAGACGCCGCCGGACACGAGCACGACGTCGGCGCCCGACAGCGCGTCGTCGAGCGCGGCGGCCGTCGCCGCTCGCCGATCGGCCACGGCCCGCCGTGCGACGACCTCCGCTCCGGAGAGCTCGGCCAGCGCGGCGAGCGTCAGCGCGTTGGAGTCGTGCAGCTGGCCGGGCTCGAGCGGGCGGCCGGGCGGCACGAGCTCGTCGCCCGTGGCCAGCACCGCCACGCGCGGACGGGTCGCGCAGCGCAGCGCGGCGCGGCCGGCGCCGGCGGCGACGCCGAGCTCCGCGGCCATTAGGAGCGTCCCGGCGGCCAGCACGCGTGTGCCGGCCGCCATGTCCTCACCGGCCTCGCGGATGTTGTCGCCCGGGCGCGCGGCTTCGTGGAGCAGGACCTCGCCGTCGCGCTCCTCGGCGTCCTCCTGGCGCACCACGGCGGTGGCGCCCTCGGGCACGGTCGCGCCCGTGCTTATCCGGATCGCGGTGCCCTCGCTCACTGCGGTCGTGGCTGGATGCCCGGCGCGCGACTCCCCGACCACCCGCAGCCGCCGCTGCGCGGCACCGGCCAGCACGGCGAACCCGTCCATGGCCGAGCCGGCGAACGGCGGCACGTCGCCGGCCGTCACGACGTCCTCGGCCAGCGCGCGCACGAGAGCGCGCTCGAGCGCGACCTCCTCCGCCGCCAGCGGCGCGCAGGCCTCGAGCACGAGCTCCCGCGCCCGGGTAACCGATGTGAGCTCTAAGGCCATCGGCCGGGATTCTCGCGCGCCAAGTCGACACGGGGGTGTCCCGGTCCCTCCCGGCCGCATCCAGTAAGCCGTCAGCGGCCGGGAGCGATCCGGGCACCCCCGCGCGCCCACGCCGGCCGCGGTGTGCCGGTTCTGATCGCGAGCTAGCGCGCCGGCCGCGAGACGACCAGCGAGCCCACGCGCCCGAGCCCGCTGAAGCGCAGCTTGGCGGCGGTCGCCTCGGTGAGGTCCCAGCTGTACCCGCGCCGGTAGGGCCCGCGGTCGACGACCGGCACGGTGATCGTGCGCCCGCGGTAGTAGAACGCGACCTTCGTGCCGCACGGCAGCGACTTGTGCGCCACGCCGAGCGTGCTGCGCCGCAGGGTCAGCCCGCACGCGGTGCGGCGGTCGAAGAAGGTCGACGCGAGCGTCGACTTGTAGATCCTCAGCGTCATCGAGCCCGAGGTCTGAGCCGCTTCGGCGCTCGTGTCGGCGCGGCGCATGACGGCCCTGAAGGCGAACGTCCCGGTCGGACGGGCCTTCCAGCGGATCCGGAAGGCGCCGTCGGCATCGGTGGTGGCGGTCGCGATCTCGACCCAGCCGTCGGCCGGGTCGCGGCGCTGGAGGCTGATCGTCCTGCCCTCCAGGCCCCCGGCGACGGCTCCGGTGAAGGTCACCTTGCGGCCGAGCAGCGGCCCGCCGCGCGACTGCAGGGTCACGCCGCCGGAGTCGGCCACGTCCTGCGAGGACGAGGACGAGGACGAGATCGAGGTCGTGGTCGACGAGAGGCCGCCGTCGTTCGTCGGCGCGTCCGAGCCGCCGGAGGCGGCGAGAGCGGGCGGCGCGGCCAGCAGTGCGGTTGCGAGCGCGGCGAGCAGGGCCGCGGGAAGCGATCGGGTCATCAGGGCAGCCTCGGTTGTCGGGTGCGGCGTGCTGCCTACGGGGTTAGCTGTCGGGCTCGCGCTCTGGCGCTACGACTCGCGATGGAGCCGATTCGCCCCTGCGGACCTTCAGGTCCGCCCTTGGGTCCCCCGCCCACCGTGCGCTGGGCGCCCGGCGGCTCGGCAAGAAGCGGGGCAGTATAGGGACCCACCCGACGGCAGGTCGCGATCGGTCCGTCTGCGGGCTCGCAGGCGCTTAGGGCCGCGGCAGCCGCTTGAGCGCGTTCTTGACGGCCTCGGATGACAGGTTGAGCCCGATCTCGGCGAGCTCGCCCGCGGCCCGGATGACCGTGCCGACCACATCGGCGCCGCTCGGCGGACCGCCCGGGCGCTCGGCGCCTCCGGGACCCGGGCGGGGCCCGCCCTGCGAGCGCGTCTTGGCGCCGGCGGTCGCGCCGATGCGCTCGCGCGGAGAGCGGTCGGCGGGCGTCTTACGCGCCCGCGAGGCGGCGGCGCCCGGCTTCCCCGCGGACGCCCGCGAGGCGGCCGCGCTCCGCTTGCCACCCGCGGCGCGCGACGCGGCGCCGGCGCGCGGCTTTCGCTGCGTCCCGGATCCGCTCGTCGCGCGCGCGGCCTCCTCGGCGGCTGAGGAGGGCGCGGCCTGCTCCTGCGCGGCCTCGGTGCCCGACCCGTTCGCCGGCGGCCGGGCCGCGCGCTTCTCGCTGCGGTGGTGGGGCCTGTGGCGCGGGAGGTTCGAGATGACGCCGCCCCCGGGCGGCGTGCCGGGATGCTTTCGATCGTCGGCGGCCATCGGGCACATGATCCACCATCCGGGCGCGGATGCGCCGTGACGGTCAAGTCGCGCGCCGCTCGTGCCGATTCAGGCGTTGAAACGGATCCCGCGCCCGTGCGTAATAACACCGAAGCGCGAGCCGCCTGCGAGCGTTGTTTCTGCGCGCAGTGCGAAATCGCCGGCCGAATACCTACTGGATGCGGGACGGGATGGCTACAGTGATGACGCCGTATCCGGCAGGGGGATCCGGCGCACGCAGAGGCGCGCTAAACAAGCCCCACTCCAGCACAGAGAGATGACCGTAGGCGAGCTTCAAGAACTCGAAGAGATCAAGGGCCTGATCGCGAAGGGCCAGCAGTTCGGCGTCCTCACCCACGGGGAGATCGCCACGGCCGTGGCGGAGCTGGATCTCGACGACGGCGATATCGAGGAGTTCCAGCAGTTCCTCGAGGGCTCTGAGATCGAGCTGGTCGACGACCCCGACACCGCGGCCGCGCCCGAGGCCGAGCGCGCCCCCGACAAGCGCGGGCGGCGCAAGCCCAAGACGCCGCTCGATCTCAAGCCGGACATGACCACGGACAGCCTTCAGCTGTTCCTCAAGGACATCGGCAAGGTCCGCCTGCTGACGGCCCAGGAGGAGGTCGACCTCGCCAAGCGCATCGAGCGCGGCGACCTCGACGCCAAGCAGAAGATGGTCGAGTCCAACCTGCGCCTCGTCGTCTCGATCGCCAAGAACTACCGCAACCAGGGCCTGCCGTTCCTCGACCTCATCCAGGAGGGGACGCTCGGCCTGGTGCGTGCCGCCGAAAAGTTCGACTACCGCAAGGGCTTCAAGTTCTCCACCTACGCGACGTGGTGGATCCGGCAGGCCATCGCCCGCGCGCTGGCCGACAAGGCGCGCACGATCCGGATCCCCGTGCACGTCGTCGAAAAGCTCAACAAGATCGGCCGCGCGGAGCGCAAGCTGGTCACCGAGCTGGGGCGCGAGCCGACGGCGGACGAGATCGCCGAGGTCACGGGCATCGAGCCCGAGGAGGTCGACTCGATCAAGCGCTCGGCGCAGGCGCCGGTCTCGCTCGAGAAGCCGGTCGGCGACGAGGAGGAGTCGGAGTTCGGCCAGTTCATCGCCGACGAGCGCGCCGAGTCGCCCTACGAGCGCGCGGCGGAGATCCTCACCAAGGAGGCGCTGCGCGAGGCGCTCGAGAACCTCTCCTACCGCGAGCGCCGCGTGCTCGAGCTGCGCTACGGCCTCGGCGGCGAGCACCCCCGGACGCTCGACGAGGTCGGCCGCACCTTCAACGTCACGCGCGAGCGCATCCGCCAGATCGAGAACCAGTCGCTGAAGAAGCTCCAGAGCCTCGCCGAGGCTCAGAAGCTGCGCGACGTCGCTTAGCTGACCAGCAGCGCTCCCGGAGCGCCCTGGGTTATGTGTCTACTCGGGCGGCCCGCCGGCTCGAGGCGGGCGACGGTGCGCCGATGGGGATCGGACCACGGGACGGAACCCGACGATAGGAGTCAGCATCCTCATGCCAGTCAAGACCATCGCCGCGCTCGCGGCTCTCGCCCTGATCGCGATCCCGGTCAACGCCATGGGCAAGTCCAAGCCCACGGTCACGAAGCGACCGAGCGGCAATCAGCAGTACTGCGACCCGTTCGGCAACAAGGGCCCCGCCTTCGAGGCGCGCGGAGTCGTGAAGGCCGTCGACATCGGCGCCGGCAACGTGACCCTGACGATCGGCAAGCACGGCGCCAGCAGGCACGCGCGCGCCTCGCGCGGTGTCGACGTCACCTTCCTGGTGAACTGCGCCAAGCTCAAGGTCCGCGACACCAACCGCGACGGCAAGCGCGACCTCTCCGACGTCAAGGTCGGCGCCCGCGCCGAGGTGCTCGCCAAGCTTCCGCGCTCGCTGAGCAAGGTCAAGCAGCCGCTCGTGGCCAAGCAGCTGCGCGTGCTCTAGGCGATCCGTCCAACGCCACCGCGCGGGTCGCGGGACGGCCGCTCAAGGCCGTCGCGCGGCCCGCCGATGGCACCGAGGCGATGTTCGACGTTCAAGCTGCTCTGCGCCACCTCGTCGAGGTCGAGGGCTCGGACCTTCACCTGAAGGTGCCGTCGCGGCCGCTCGTGCGCGTGCACGGGCGCCTGGAGCCAATCGAGGGATCGGAGCGCCTGGACCACGCGGACACCGAGAAGGCGCTGCGCGAGTTGCTGACCGACCCGGTCAAGCTCGATGAGTTCTCCACCGCGCACGAGGTCGACTTCGCCTATTCGCTGCCCGGATTTGCGCGCTTCCGCGCCAACGCCTTCCGGCAGCGGGGCTCGATCTCGATCGTCTGCCGCGCGATCCCGTTCGACGTGCGCTCGCTCGACGACCTCGGGCTCCCGCCGGTGATCCGCCGGCTGGCCGAGGAGGAGCGCGGGATCGTGCTCGTCACCGGCACCACGGGCTCGGGCAAGTCGACGACGCTCGCGGCGATGATCGACCACGTCAACCGGACGATGTCCAAGCACGTCGTCACGATCGAGGACCCGATCGAGTTCCTGCACCCAGACCACAACTCGATCGTCAACCAGCGCGAGGTCGGTCAGGACACCGCCTCGTTCCAGCGCGCGCTGCGACGGGTGCTGCGCCAGGACCCAGACGTCATCCTGATCGGCGAGTTGCGCGACGAGGAGACGGTCCAGACGGCCCTGTCGGCGGCGGAGACCGGCCACCTCGTGCTCTCGACCATCCACACGGTCGATGCCTCGGAGTCCATCAACCGCGTCATCGATTTCTTTCCGCCGCATCAGCATCAGCAGGCCCGCGCGATGCTCGCCGGCACGCTCAAGGGGATCGTCTCCCAGCGGCTCGTCCCCACGCCGGGCGGCGGCGGCCGCGTCGCGACCTGCGAGGTCCTCGTCATGACCGGCCGCGTGCGCGACATGATCACCGACCACTCGCAGACCGGGCGCCTGACCGAGGCGATCACCGAGGGTGAGTACTACGGGATGCAGACCTTCGACCAGGCGCTGTTCACGCACGTCCAGGCGGGCCGGGTGACGATGGAGGACGCGCTGCGCGCGGCGACCAGCCCGCACGACTTCAAGCTGCTGGTCGCGGCGGGCGGCCGCCGGGCCACGAGCATGGAGGACGTAGCCGAGCGGCTGGGCGAAGCGCGGACGCCCGAGCACGCCGCGCCCCCGGGCCCTCCGGGCAACGGCCGATAAGCGGTGCATAAATAGTCGTCCGATGCGACCGCCGGAGCCTTGACGGCGTCCCATGCGTCGTGAAAGGTGAAGACCCTCGACCGCTCGATCTGGAGGCCAGGTAGTGCAGACAACGCTCGCGCAGTTCAACGAGACCCAGTCCCAGGACGCGTTCACCCTGCAGAACTCGAAGCTGCTCAAGGTGCGCCTCGCTCAGGTAACGGTCCAGGCCAAGGCCGGCGCGATGGTGGCCTACCAGGGCGAGGTCGGCTTCGAGCACGCGGGCTCGGGCGGCATGGGGCGCTTCATCAAGAAGGCCGTCAGCGGCGAGGGCACGCAGCTGATGAAGGTCTCGGGCTCAGGCGAGGTGTTCCTGGCCGACCTCGCCCAGGACATCCACCTCATCTACCTGGAGAACGACTCGATCACCTGTAACGGCGCCAACGTGCTCGCGTTCGACGCCGGCATCGACTGGGACATCAAGATCGAGCGCGGCGCGGGCGCGATGGCCGGCGGCTACAGCAACATGGCCCTTCAGGGCACGGGCTGGGTGGCGATCATCTCCAACGGCCCGCCGGTGCTGCTCAACGTCGCGCAGGCCCAGACCTTCGTCGACCCGCAGGCGGCGATCACCTGGTCCTCGGGGGTCGCCACGTCGTTCAAGACCGACTTCAAGATGAAGGACCTGATCGGCAAGGGCTCGGGCGAGCAGGTCCAGCTCGCGTTCTCCGGCCAGGGCTGGGTGCTGGTCCAGCCGTCGGAGGGAACGGTCAAGGGCGCCGCGGGTGGGACGGGCGGAGCGCAGCAGTCCTCGAACAACCCGCTGGGCAGCCTGCTGGGGCAATAAGCGCGCTGGTCGCGCGGCCGGCGGCGATTGAGCGGGTGCCACCGGGGAGCGGCCGGCCGCGCGCAGTTCACTTCACTTCGTGAAGCTTCGCGCTACCATGCTTCATATGGCGCGTAGCAACGATGACTGTCCTGTCTGTCGCACCGCCGAGGTGGTGTGCGGGAAGTGGACGCTCCTCGTCATCCGTGATCTCGCCGAGGGCCGCTCGCGCTTCTGCGAGCTCGAGCGCTCACTCGCCGGCATCAGCCCGCGGACGCTGTCGCTGCGCCTGCGCGGGCTCGAGGAGGAGGGGATCGTCGAGCGGCACACGTTCTCCGAGGTGCCGCCGCGCGTCGAGTACTCGCTGACCGAGAAGGGCCGCGCGCTGCTGCCGATCGTGGAGAACATGCGCGAGTACGGCACCCTCTGGCTCGGAGCGCCGTGCGCGAGCGAGGGCTCGAGCACGAGCGACGCGCCCGTCGCCGCTGTAGCGGCATAAGGAGGTAGAGATGATTGGAGCGCTGATACTCGGTTTCTTCGCCGGGTTCATCGGTCGTGCGCTGGTGCCCAACGACGTGCTGTCCGGTCTGAGCGGGCCGAAGTCCTGGCTCGCGTCGATCGTCCTGGGGCTCGTCGGCGCCATCGTCGGGTGGCTCATCTTCACGGGCCTGCTCGGCATCGGCGACACCGACGTCTTCGACTGGGGCGGAATCGTCAGCGCGCTGATCGGCGTGATCCTCGTGCTGCTGATCGCGGGCTTCGTCGTGCGCCGCGGCGGCGGCGGCGGCGGCCAACGCCCGGCCGCGACCTGACAGCCGCGCAGCGCGCGGGCGACGGTTTCTGCAACGCCCGCTGCGCCGGGCAGGAGTGGTGGGCGACCGCGGCGAACGGCGCCCCATGCGCAACTCCCACCTCCACCAGACCCTGCGCGCCTTCGCCGAGGAGTCCGCGCTGCAGCTCGCGGGCCAGCTCGCCCAGGGCGCCGAGCTGCCCTTCGAGCTGACCGAGTCCCAGGGTGCGCGGGCCGCCCTGTACTGCTACCGGCCCCGCACCGACCAGTTCATCCACTCGCAGGTGGGGACGCTCGGCCACATGCCCTCCTACGCGGCGGCGGCGCAGGCGCTCGAGCGCCTCGGCGGCCTTGACTCCTACCTGCGCCTGCGCGGGGAGCGGCGCATGCCCGCGACCGACGCGGAGCGGGCCGACGCCGCGCTGCGCACTTTCCTGAACCGCGTGTTCGACGAGACGACCGACTTCGATCTGTCGGGCGAGCGCTTCGAGCGCGCCTACCGCGAGCTCGAGGAGGCGTTGTTCACCGGGCGCACGCTGACCACCACGCTCGCGCCCGTGCTCGGGCTCGAGCTGCAGTCGCGCGAGGTCCCGATCGGCGAGGGGCTCTCGCTCGCGCGTGGCGATGCCGTTGACGACGTCCCGGACGACGCGCTGTGGCTCGGCGCCGGGGAGGCCGGTCGCCCGAACACGCTGGCCGTGCTCACGGTCGAGAGCCGCCCGGGGGATCTCGTGCCCGTATCGCGCGCCCGCGTGCGCTTCCGGCGCCTGCTGACTGCCCTGCGGCTCTTCGAGCGCGGCGGGTACGCGCTCGGTCCAGCCGCGTGGACGCGGCAGGACGCGGGCCCATGGCGGCTCGTCGCACTCGGCGGCACCGGGCGCCCCAAAGGTGTGACCACGCGGATCGCATCCGCCGAGGAGGACGAGCTGCGCGCGTTCGTGAACCTGGTGGCGCGGCGCCGGCCGCAGAGCGGCGAGATCGCCTGGGCGCTCTCGCGCTTCGACCTGGGCTGCGAGCGCCTGGCTCCCTTCGAGGCGCTCACCGACCACCTGCTCGCCCTGCGCGCGCTGCTCGAGCCCGAGGGCGCGGCCAGCGGCCGGCTCGCACAGCGCCTGGCCGCGATCTGCGCGGTCCCGCAGGAGCGCGCGGCGCTCGCCGAGCGCGTCGCGCACGCGATCTCACTCGAGCGCGCGGTGATCGCTGGGCTCGCTCCCGCGGGCGCCGGCGTCGACGCGCTGGTCGACGAGCTCGCCGACCACCTGCGCGCGCTGCTGCGCGACGTCCTCTGCGGGCACCTGGACCCGGACCTGGTCACGGTCGCCGACGAGCTGCTCGCGCCGCCCCCGGCGCCACCCGCGCCACCCGTCCCGGACGAGGCCGAGGAGGTGGAGGAGGCCGCCGCCGTGCGGTGATCGCGCGATGGCCGGCCGCTTCGCCCCGCGCGCGCACCGAGCGCGGCGCGCGGCGGACGGCGGCGAGGCAGGGACCTAGGCCACGACCTCCGCCAGCATCGCCGAGCGCTCCTCCTCGGTCGCCCACAGGTAGCGCAGGATCGCGCGCAGGCCGTCGAGGTCGTGCACGTCCTCGTCCAGGTGCGGGACGAGGATCATCCGGTCCTCGCCCCCCAGCTGCTCGGCCAGGCGCGCGATGTTCGCGCGGTCGCGGCGCGCGAGCACGTGGTAGTCGGCGAGGTTCTCGGCCACCCGCTCGGCGAGCTTCTCGCCCAGGTCGGGCCCGAGCTGGCGGGCGACCTCGTCCACGTCCAGATCGCCCAGCACGTCGTGGTGCACGCGGTTGACGATCACGCCGCCGAACGGCATGCGCGCGGCCTTGAGCTTGCGCCAGAAGAACGTCGCCTCCTCGATCGGCTCGCGCTCCGGTGACGTGATCAGGAGAAAGGTGGTGGCCGGATCCGCGAGCAGCGCGTTGACCGCGCTCGCCCGCTCCTTGAAGCCGTCGATCATCCCGCCCAGCGAGCGGAAGAAGACCGAGAGGTCCTGTAGGAGGTCGATGCCGGTGACGCGCTTGAGGACCGAGAAGACCACGCCCGTCCCGCGGCCGAAGAGCTTCATCCCGAAGCCCGTGGGCCGCAGGAACACCTGCAGCGCGCGGCCCTCGAAGAAGCTCGTCAGGCGATCCGGGGCGTCGAGGAAGTCCAGCGCGTTGCGCGAGGGGGGCGTGTCGAGCACGAGCAGGTCGTAGTCGCCCTCGCGGTCGAGCTCGTAGAGCTTGGCGATCGCCGTGAACTCCTGCGAGCCGGCGACCGCGCTCGACAGCTCCTTGTAGATGCGGTTCTCGAGCACCTCGTCGCGCGCGCTGTCGTTCGGGGCGAGGCGGCCGATGAGCTCGTCGAAGGTGCGCTTGGGGTCGAGCATCATCGCCCACAGCTCGCCCTTCATCTCCGCGCCGGCGCGCGCGAAGCGCTTCGGGTCCACGCGCCGCGGCTCGTTGCCGAGCTCCTCGAGGCCCAGCGAGTTGGCCAGCCGCCGGGCCGGGTCGATCGTCACCACGGCTACGCGCGCACCGTCGAGCGCCATGCCCATGGCGATCGCCGCCGCCGTGGTCGTCTTGCCCACGCCGCCCGAGCCGCCGCAGATCGCGATCCGCTTCCCCTCGAGCATCGCGGGGACGTTCACGCCGCCGCCTTGACTGCCGGCGTCGCCTCGAGCGCGCTCGCCAGGCTCTCGAGCATCGTGCGCTCGCCGTTGGCGGAGATCACGAACGGCAGCTCTATGGGCTTGGAGCGCAGGCCCTCGCGCAGGCGCTGCAGCTGCTCGCGCTGGCCGCGCGCGCGCGCGTGGCCGGACAGCGCCGCGCGCAGCGCCGCGCGCGCCGCCGGGGTGCGGGCGTCGCGCAGCGCGCGGCGGATCGAGGACGCCTGGCGGCCCGAGAAGCGGTCGGGGAGCACGGCGTTGACCACGGTGAGCGCGAGCGGCAGCCCGGGGGCCTTGCGCAGCGCGTTGCGCAGCGACAGCGTCTCGGAGACAGGCATCTCCTCCGCCTGGGTGACGGCGACGACACCGGTGTGGCGGCGATCGGCGATCGCGCGCTCGATGATCCCGGCCTGGCGCGCGATCGGCCCCACGCGCGCGACCTGGGCGAATGTGGCCGGCGCGCGCAGCACGGCCAGACCGTGCCCGGTGGCCGGCGCATCGACGATCACCAGGTCGTAGGGAGCGGCGCCCGCGGTGCGCCGCTCGAGCTGCGCCAGCTCCCACACCTTGCCCATCGTCAGCAGCTCGCGCATCCCCGGCGTGGCCGCGGCGAAGTACTGGAACATGCGGCTCGAGACCAGCAATTCGGCCATCACGCGCGCCGGCAGCTGCACGCGCAGGTACTCCTCCAGTGCGTGCTCGGGATCGATCGAGATCGTGAACAGGCCCGGTTCGAGCATGAGCTCCTCGAAGCCGGCGCCCTGCCCACCGAGCGCGCGTCCGGCGCGGTCCTGGCCGGCGACCTCGGCGAGCATCGTGCGCCGCCCGCGGCGGGCGGCGAGCAGCGCGAGCGCGGCCGCGACCGTCGACTTCCCCACTCCGCCCTTGCCGGTGACGAAGAGGAGGCGCTTGCCCAGCACGTCCTCCATGAGGCGGCCACGATACCTCCGCGGGAAGGAATCTCGGCCGCCCATGCGAATACTGCCCGCGTGTGGCAGAGCTCACGACCCGAACGGAGCCTTCCGTGACAGGCCAGGCCAGGACCATCGTCTTCGCGAACCAGAAGGGTGGCGTCGCCAAGACGACAACTACGCTCAACCTCGCGGTCGCCTTCGCCGAGGCGGGGCATCGCGTGCTGTGCGTCGACCTCGACCCGCAGGGCAACCTGACGATGTCGCAGGGCATCGACCCGGACACGCTCGAGCGCTCGATGTACGACGTGCTCGTGCACGACCTCTCGATCCGCGAGGTGATCCGCAAGCGCGAGACCGACGTCGCGTGCTCGTCGATCGACCTCGCCGGCGCGGAGATCGCGATGTCGACCAAGATCGGCCGCGAGCGGTCGCTGCGCAAGGCGCTGGCGCCTCTGCGCGAGGACTACGACTTCATCTGCATCGACACTCCGCCGAGCCTGGGACTGCTCACCATCAACGCTCTGACGGCCGCCGACAAAGTGATCGTCCCCGTCCAGTGCGAATATCTCTCGATGAGGGGTCTGATCCAGCTGCAGAACACCTTGGCCATGATCCGGGAGGAGTTGAATCCAAACGTGGAGATCGAGGGCATCCTGCCCACACTCGTGGACGCGCGCACCGTGCACGCGAAGGAGGCCATCGAGATCCTCGAGGAGAACTTCGGCGACCGGGTCTTCGCCTCGCGTATCCGCAAGACGATCCGTTTCGCGGAAGCGCCAGTGAAGGGAATGTCCGTCCTTAAGTACGATCCCGACGGCACGGCGGCCAACGCGTACCGCAATCTTGCGAAGGAGGTCCTGGGTAATGGCAGGCGGTAAGCGAGCGAGCATGCGCGAGGGCCCACTGGCCGCCCTCTTCCGCAAGACGGACGAGGACGACGCCAAGCAGCCGGCGCCCGCGCCGCGCGCGGAGGAGCAGCCGCGCAGCGAGCCGCCGCCCACGCGCCGCACGGAGTTCCTGCCACCCGAGGCGCCGCCTTCCACGGCTGGTCGCGACCGGGCACCGGCGGTCGAGCGCCGCGAGCCCGAGGTCGAGCCCGCGCGCGAGATCCCGAGCCCGCGCGAGCGCCTGCGCCACGCGTTCTCGCACGACATCCCCGACAACATCCTCGATCGCCAGGTGAGCACTCGCGACGGCGACTACGGCAGCCCCTCCGCGCTGCCTCAGATGGAGCCCGAGCTGCACACGCCGTCGCCCGGCCGGGCCGTGCTGCGTGTGGTGGGCGTCGGCGGCGCCGGTGTCAACGCGGTCAACCGCATGGTCGAGGCCGAGGTCGAGGGCGTCGAGTTCGTCGCCGTGAACACCGACGCGCAGTCGCTCCAGGCCTCAGACGCGCACGTCAAGGTCCACATCGGCGAGCAGGTCACGCGCGGCCTGGGCGCCGGCGCCGACCCGGAGCTGGGCCGTCAGGCGGCGATGGAGGACTACGACAAGATGAAGGCGCTGCTCAAGGGCAGCGACATGATCTTCATCACCGCCGGCTCGGGCGGAGGCACCGGCACGGGTGCCGCGCCGCTCGTCGCGCGCATCGCCCGCGAGGTCGGCGCCCTGACGGTGGGCATCGTCACCAAGCCGTTCGGCTTCGAGGGCTCCCAGCGCCGCCAGCAGGCGGACCAGGGGATCGCGACGCTCGCCGCCGAGGTCGACACGCTGATCGTGGTGCCCAACAACCGGCTGCTGTCGGTGCTCGACAAGCAGACCTCGATGGTCGAGGCGTTCCGGGTCGCCGACGACGTCCTGCGCCAGGGCGTGCAGGGCATCTCGGACCTGGTCACCCTGCCGGGGCTGATCAACCTCGACTTCGCCGACGTGCGCACGATCATGGCCCACGCCGGCGCCGCCCTGCTGGGCATCGGCATGGGCACGGGCGAGCGGCGCGCGGTCGAGGCCGCCGAGAAGGCCGTCGCCTCGCCTCTGCTCGAGACCAGCATGGAGGGCGCCAAGTCGATCCTGCTCTCCATCACCGGCGGTCGCGACCTCTCGCTGTGGGAGGTCAACGAGGCGGCCAAGGCGGTCTCCGAGGCCGCCCATCCCGACGCCAACATCATCTTCGGGGCGATGGTCGACGACAAGCTCGACGACCAGGTGTGGGTGACCGTCGTCGCGACTCGCTACGGCGGGCCGGTCCGCACGGGGCGCCAGCGCGAGGAGCCCGGTCGCCCGGTCCGCGAGCCCGAGGGCGAGCCGCGGATCCGGCGCGCCAGCGAGCCGCCGCCTCCGCGCCGCCGCGGCGCGGACATGTCCGATCTCGACGTACCCGAATTCGTCCCCCGCGCCTGACGGCTGACGGCGTCTCGCCGCCCCTGCGTGCGTCCTCGGGGGAGGTCCGTGCTTAGCACTGTCCCTCCCCCTGCGTCCTTCGCAGGAGCAACGATCCGCAGCCAGCCGAACGCTGGTGGTTAAGGGCGTCGTCGCCGCCGGGCATCCGCTGACAGCGGAGGCCGGCGCGCGCGCGCTGCGGGCGGGCGGGAACGCGGTCGACGCGGCGCTCGGCGCGATGCTCACGTCGTTCGTGGCCGAGCCGCTGCTCACCGGTCTGGGCGCGGGCGGGTACATGCTCGTGGCGCCGCCCGGGGACGAGCCCGTGCTGCTCGACTTCTTCGTCGAGGCGCCGGGGCGCAGCGCCGACCCGGGGGCGCGGGAGGAGCTCGTGCCGATCGACGTGTCGTTCGGCGAGGCCCACCAGATCTTCAACATCGGGCCCGCGTCGGTGGGCGTCTACGGGACGCCCGCGGGGATCGCCGACGCCTCGCGGCGGTTCGGGACGATGCCGCTCTCAGAGCTCGCCGCGCCCGCGGCGCGCTTCGCGCGCGAGGGCGTTGAGATCAACGCTCAGCAGGCGCTGGTGCTGCGGATCCTGGAGGGGATCGTCACGGCGACGCCCGAGGCCAGGGCCGTGTTCGCGCCCGAGGGCCGGCTGCTGGGGGAGGGCGACACGCTGCGCAACGCCGACCTGGGCGACGCGCTCGAGCGCCTGGGCGGCGACGGGCCGGTGCCGTTCTACGAGGGAGATCTGGCACGGGCGATCGTCGCGTGGGTGGGCGAGCGCGGCGGCATGCTCACCCCCGAGGACCTGGGCGCCTACGAGGTCGTGGCGCGCGAGCCGGTTCGGGCCCGCTACCGCGGCCGGGACGTCCTCACCAACCCGCCGCCCAGCGCCGGCGGGATCCTGGTCGTGCTCGCGCTCGCGCTGCTCGAGCGCAGCGCCGGTCCGCCGGACGTGCAGCGGCTGGTCGAGGTGATGGAGGAGGCGCAGAAGGCGCGCGACCGCGAGTTCGTCGAGGGCCTGGCCCAGGAGGGCTTCCAGGACCGCTTCCTGGCCTCGCGCCTGGGCTCGACCACGCACATCTCGGTGCTCGACGCTGGGGGCTGGGCCTGCGCGGTCACATGCTCGAACGGATCCTGCTCGGGCATCGTCGTGCCCGGCACCGGCGTTCACCTCAACAACATGCTGGGCGAGCAGGACCTCAACCCGCTGGGCTTCCACCGCCACCCGCCCGGCCGGCGCATGCCGAGCATGATGGCCCCGACCGTGGTCGTGCGCGACGGCCGCGCCGAGCTCGTGCTCGGGAGCGGCGGCTCGAATCGGATCCGCTCGGCGGTGCTGCAGACCGTCGTCAACGTCGTCGACTGCGGGATGGACGCCGAGCAGGCGGTGCGGGCGCCGCGCCTTCACTGCGAGGACGGCGTCGTCTACGCCGAGCCGGGCATCCCAACCGACTGGCTCGAGCATTCGGGCCGCGCGCTGGCGCGCTTCACGTCGCTCAACCTGTTCTTCGGCGGCGTGCACGCGGTCGAGCACGACGCTCGTACGGGCGCGCTGTCGGGCGGAGGCGACCCCCGGCGCGGCGGCGCGGTGGCGGTGGCGTAACCGCTCACCGCCGCTCCGCCACGGTGGGGAGGAAGGCGCGCAGGTCCACGCCGGCCACACCGCGCCGGCGCTGCAGGTACTCGGTCCGCAGCCGGAACGTGTCGCGCATCTCGTCGATCAGGTTCGAGACGAACTCCTGGCGGTAGGCGTTGTCGTTGAGCACGGCGATCGCGTAGTAGAGGCCGGAGAAGGCCGCGAGCCCGACGGACAGCCGGATCAGCTGCTGCGTGAGCACCACCTTGCGGCCGAACAGGTGCCAGCTGAAAAGGACGTCGAGCGGGCGGTCGTTGAGAAAGTAGTGCTGCGCCGACTCGTTGATCGCCAGCGTCCCGAAGGCGACGAAGAACAGGCCGACCGCGAGCGACACGATGAACACCTGCAGCGCCTGGCTGGTGAACAGCACGACGCCCACGTTGAGCCGCTGGCGGCGGCGCAGCGGCGGGCCCTCGGCGCCCACCTCTCGCTCGAGCTCTGAGACCTCGCGCGGCAGGCGCGCGGCCAAGAACAGGCTCCCTAGCGCGACGAACAGTCCGGAGACGAGCGCCAGGAACGCGGCCGGCAGCTCGCCGAACACGATCCACATCTCCTGGGTCATGACCAGCAGCAGCGAGAAGACGAGCAGCAACGGGACCGCGCGTGCCAGAACGGTGAACGACTTGGTCAGCTCGCCGAGCACCCTGACCCCGGCCCAGCGCAGGGTCTCGACAAGCGCGTAACCGACGATCAGGTAGACGAGCCCGAGCACGAGCAGGTTGGCGAGCACCGTGAGCGCCGCCTGGCGCAGCTGGCCGCCGAAGACCAGCGGCAGCAGCGCGGGGACGATCACGAACAGCGCCAGCTCCGTTCGCCCGACGCGCTCGGGACGGGCGCGGAAGCGACGGCCGCGCAGCCGGTTCACCAGCCCGATCGTGAGCAGCAGGATCGCCAGGCCCCCCAGCGTCGCGCCGATGTTCGCGAGCGTCGACCAGTTCTTGTCGACCGCGAGCGTCATCTCGCCCACGAACACGAGCCCGAGCAGCGGCACCGAGCGGTTGAAGATGTCACGCGTCGCCGAGTAGTCCTCGATGAACAGCGGCAGCCCTGCGCGGCGGAAGCGCCGCTCGTACCCGGCCAGGTCGTCCATGGGTCGACATTCTCGCGCGCCGCGCCCACTCGCACTTGGCCGGCTGCGAGCCGGGCCTAGACTTGGACCATGGCAGGCATCGAGGTCTCGGACTTTCCGATCTTCCCGCTGAGCATGGTGGCGCTGCCGACGGAGGTCGTGCCGCTCCACATCTTCGAGGAGCGCTACAAGACGATGATCGACGTGTGCCTGGAGGAGGACCAGGAGTTCGGCATCGTCTGGCTCTCGGACGACGGGCTGCGGCCGATCGGCTGCGCGTGCGAGGTGACCGAGGTGCTCGAGCGCATGGAGGACGGGCGCCTGAACATCCTCACGCGCGGCACGCGGCCGTTCCGTGTGGTCGCGCGCCAGGACGACCAGCCCTACCCGGCCGGGACGGTCGAGTTCCTCGAGGACCGCGACGAATCGCCGTCGCCCGACGTCGCACGGGAGGCGCACGAGACCTATGCGGACCTCGTCGAGCGCGCGACCGACGAACGGCCGGAGCCCGAGGAGCTCGAGGCGATGAGCGCCTACCAGATGGCGGCCACCGTCGACTTCGGCCATGAGGCCAAGCAGGGGCTGCTCGACCTGCGCTCCGAGAACGCGCGCCTGCGGCTGGTCACGCGGCTCTTCCGGGCCGCGGCAAAGCGCCTGGAGTTCGTCGCGCGGGCGCAGGAGCGCGCGCGCTCCAACGGCAAGGTCCGCTTCGGCTAGAGCCCGGCCGGCTCAGCGCGCGAGCCGGCAGACCTGCGTCGCCACCGAGCGGGTGAACGCCGCCAGCCGCAGGTCGGGCGGCGTGATGCCGGCGGAGTTGTCGGCGAAGGTGACGGTCCCGTCCTCGAGCCGCACGGCGTAGCGCAGGACGGAGTCCGGCCGCGCGGGGAGGCGGCGGCCGCGCTTGGCCTCGGGCGCGAGCTGGCGGGCCAGCTCGCGCGCGTCGAGCAGCCGGTCCGAGCCCATTTCGCGCTTGGTTGCGCCGTTGCAGCGCACCGTGCCGTCATCGGACACGAGCAGGTGCAGGCGCGCGCCGGGGATCGAGCCCGAGCGGGTGACGACGAACAGGTCGGCGGCGGGCGAGCCGCAGCCCGCCAGGGCGAGCCCGAGAACGACGACGACGAGGGTGAGCGATCGCACGCGGGCATCGAAGCACGCCGCCTGCCGCCGACGCGTCAGGACGGCCCTGGTCGGGCATGATGGGCTGCATGAGCATCTCCGTCGCCGTGCTGGGCACGGGCATCATGGGCGCTCCGATGGCGCGCAACCTCGCCGCCGCCGGCCACGCCGTGCGCGCGTGGAATCGCACCGAGGACAAGGCGCGCGCGCTCGAGCAGGACGGAGCGAGCGTCGCGCGCTCGCCCGCCGAGGCGGCCCGCGAGGCGGACGTGGTGGTGACGATGCTCGCCGAGGGCGACGCCGTCGAGCGCGTCATGACCGGGGACGACGGCGCGCTGTTCGCGATGCGCGACGATGCGGTGTGGGCCCAGATGAGCACGGTCGGGCTGATCGCGACCGAGCGTCTGGCGGCGCTGTCGCTGGAGGCGGGCCGAGCCTACGTCGACGCGCCGGTGCTGGGGACCAAGGCCCCCGCGGAGGCCGGTGAGCTCGTCGTGCTGGCCTCCGGACCGGAGCACGTGCGCGACCGTTGCGCGCCGGTCTTCGAGGCGGTGGGCCGGGCGACGCGGTGGCTGGGCGAGGAGCCGGGCCTCGGCACGCGCGCGAAGCTCGTGCTCAACGCCTGGGTCGTCGAGCTGGTCGGCGCGACCGCCGAGGCGATCCGCCTCGCGCGCGCGCTCGACCTCGATCCTTCGCTGTACCTGGACATCATCAGCGGTGGACCGCTCGACTCGGCCTACGCGCAGGTCAAGGGCAAGGCGATGATCGAGGACGCGACACAAGAAGCCAGCTTCCCGCTCAGGCTGGCGCACAAGGACATCGGCCTCGTCCGCGAGGCGGCCGCCGCGCGCCACCTCACGCTGCCGATGGTCGAAGCCCTGGCCGACAGCTTCGCGCGCGCGGAGGAGCTGGGGCACGGCGACGAGGACCTGGCCGCCGTCGTGCGAGCGCTCTAGGTCCGCCGGCCGGAGAGCAGCAGGTTGTAGAACAGCGCCGCGGGCAGGCGGCCTTCGAGCAGGCGCCGGTCGACCTGCTGAAGGAAGAGGTAGCCGCGGTAGGCATACTGGCGCCACAGCCACGGCACGTCGTCGGGCTCGGCCGTCGCTTCGAGCGCGCGGTTGCTCCAGCCGAAGCAGCTCGCCGCGAGCTCCTCGCCGCACACGCGGACGCCCGTGAAGCCGGCCTCGCGCGCCAGCGAGGCGAGCTCGCCCGGCGCGAAGGCATGCACGTCGACCCAGCGCTCGAGCCCGTGGCCGTCGTCCGGTGCGCCGTCGCCGTTGTCCTGCCAGTGGGCGCGGCGCGCCCCCATGAGCCTGCGCCAGGCCGGAGCCAGCGCGTGCGCGCCGCGCTTGGGCAGCGCGGCGAGGCGGTCGCCGTAGCGCGAGGGCTCGCCGGCGAAGACGACCGTGCCGCCCGGCGCGAGCACGCGATGGAACTCGGCCATCGCCGCGGGCAGGTCGGGAAGGTGGTGGAGCACGGCGTGGCCGAGCACGAGGTCGAAGCTCGCGTCTGGGAAGGGCAGCGCGTCGGCGGCGGCGTGGACCGTGCGCACCTCCAACCCCAAGCTGCGCGCGTTGTCCTGCAGCGTGGCCAGCATCCCGGGCGAGATGTCGCTGCAGATGGCCTCGCGCACGAGGCCGGCGCGTACGAGGTTGAGCGAGAAGTAGCCCGTCCCGGCGCCGATCTCGAGTGCGCGGCCGTAGGGCTCGCGCGGCCGTCCTCCCAGCGCCTTGTCGACCTTCGCCAGCACCTGCCGCCCGCCGGTCGGGCCGAAGTCGATCCCCCACTTGGAGTCGTACTCGGCGGCCGCCACGTCGTGGTAGCGCTCGTTCACGGTGCGGATCTCCGCGGCGGTGCTGGGCCCGGTCATTGCGCCGTGACCATACTCACCCGCACCACCTAGACTCGCGCGGCCGTGGCCCAGTCCACCTACGTCCAGCGCGATCAGCCGACCGGGGTGCCGCCGCTCGAGCTGACCGGCGAGCGCACGCTTCCCGACGTGCCCGAGGAGAACTACTGGTACCGCCGGCACCTGGTCGTCTACGAGTGGATCGCCGCGCGGGTCGACGGCCTACGTGTGATCGACATGGCATGCGGCGAGGGCTATGGCGCAGGGCTTCTGGCCGAGCGGGCGGCATCGGTCGTCGGGGTCGACGCCAACCCCGAGGCCCACGAGCACGCGCGCCTGCGATACCGGCGCCCGAACCTGCGCTTCGAGCGCGAGCTCGTCGATCGCTTCTCGGAGCCATGCGACGCGATCTCGTTCCTGCAGACGATCGAGCACCTCGAGGACCCCGGGCCCGTGCTCGACCACTTCGCCGCGATGCTCTCGCCCGGCGGGACGGCCTACATCTCGACACCGAACGTCCTGACCCTCGCGCCGCCCGGTGCGCCGCGCTCGGGCAACCCGTGGCACGTGCACGAATACCGGGCCGCGGAGTTCGAGGCGCTCTGCCGGGCGCACTTCGCGCGCGTGGAGGTGCTCGGTCTCCACCACGCGGGCAAGCTGCGCCTGCACGAGCTGGCGCTGCGCGCCGGCTGGGACGCCGTGCACCCGCGGCTGCGCCTGACCGAGCGCTTCTACCGCCGCTTGGTGCCCGCGATCGGCACGCGCGACTTCGTGCTGCACGGCGGCAGGATGGAGCGCGCGCTGGACTTCGTCGCGGTCTGCCGTCCGTGAGAACGCGGCCGGCGGCCGGCGAGCGCGGAGAGCTCGCGCTCGTCCTGCACACGCACATGCCCTACGTCGAGGGCTTCGGCACCTGGCCGTCCGGCGAGGAGTGGCTGTGGGAGGCGATGGCGACCTGCTACCTGCCGCTGCTCGAGCTGCTCGTGGAAGACCCGCCGATCACGCTGTCGATCACGCCGGTGCTGGCCGACCAGCTCGAGGCGCCGGGCATCGGCGAGCGCTTCCTCGCCTTCCTGCACCACGTGCGCGCGCGGACCCACGCGCTCGACGTCGAGGGCCTGCGCGCGGGCGGCGAGCACGGCCTCGCCGACGAGGTCGAGCGCGCGGCGGGCGACTACTCGCGCTCGGCCGAGCGCTTCGAGTCGCTCGGCGACCTTCTGGCGGCGCTGCTGCCGCATGCCTCGTGGACCTCCGCCGCCACCCATCCCGTGCTCCCGCTGCTCGCCACGGACGCGGGTGTGCGGCTCCAGCTCGAGACCGGGATCGCCGCGCACCGGCGCCGCGCCGGGACGTGGGGCGGCGGCCTGTGGCTACCCGAGTGCGCGCACGCGCCGTGGCTCGACCCGCTGCTCGCGGAGGCCGGCGTGCACGCGGTGTGCGTCGACCTCACCGACGTGCTCGGGCTCGGGGCGAGCGCTCATCTGCGACCGCTGCGCACCGAGGACGGTCCGCTGCTCGTCCCGATCGACCGCGAGACGATCGAGCTCGTGTGGAGCCATCGCGGCTACCCGAGTCACGGCTCCTACCGCGACTACCACCACCACACGATCCACCACCATCGGCCGTGGGCCAACGACGGCTCGCCCTACGACCACGGCGCGGCGCTCGCGCTGGCCCGCCGGCACGCGGCCGACTTCGTCGCGCGCACGCGCGCCCGGCTCGAGCGGGCGGGCGGCGGGCTGTGCGTGTGTGCGCTCGACACCGAGCTCCTGGGCCACTGGTGGTACGAGGGCGTCGAATGGCTGCGCGCGGTCGTGGACGAGGCGAGCGCGCAGGGGCTCGCGCTGGCGCCGCTCGACGCGGCGCTCGATCGCCACGAGCCCGTCGCGCTCGACTCGGAGCTGCCGGTGACCACCTGGGGCGAGCCTCGCACGCTGTGGACGTGGGACGGGCCGCAGGTGTCAGAGCTCGCCTGGGGCGTGCGGGCGGCCGAGCTGCGCGTCGTCGCGCGCGGCGCGCAGGTCACGCCACGAGCCGTGCGCGAGCTGCTGGCGTTGCAGAGCTCGGACTGGAGCTTCATGGTCACGCGCGGCCTGGCCGGCCCCTACCCGCGCGAGCGCGCCGACGGTCACGCGGCCGTGCTGGACGAGGCGCTGGCAATAGACTCCGCGCCGCCGGCGCTGCGAAACCTCGCGCCCGAGCTCGTCCTGGCCCCGCTGCTGCAACCGTGACCCGCGTCCGCCCCGCCCTCGCTCCGCCGCGCCGCACGTGACCCGCGTCCTGATCCTCTCCTGGGAGTACCCGCCGCTGATCGAGGGCGGCCTCGCCCGCCACGTGCGCAAGCTCTCGGAGGGGCTGGTGGCCGAGGGGGTCGAGGTCCACGTCCTGACCCGCGGCGACGAGCGCCTTCCCGCCGAGTGCGAGCAGGAGGGTGTCGTCGTGCACCGCGTGCGCGAGCCGCGCCGGCCGCGCGACCTGGGGGAGTTCGTGACCTGGATCGAGCACATGAACTCGGACATGCTCGCCGCGGGGGTCGAGCTCGGCGAGCGCGAGACCTTCGATGTCGTGCACGGGCACGACTGGCTCGTCGCCTCGGCGGGCGACCACCTCGCGCGCTTGCTGCGCTGCCCGCTCGTGGTGACCATCCACGCGACCGAGTACGGCCGCCATCAGGGTTGGGTGGAAGACCACCCGCAGTCCTACATCCACGGCGTCGAGCGCTGGATGGCCAACCGCGCCGACCGCGTCGTCGTGTGCTCCCACTACATGCGCGACCACGTGGCCGACGTCTACGACCTCGAGGAGCAGCGCGTGACGGTGATCCCCAACGGGATCGACCCCGTCGACCTGCAGCCCGTCGAGGACCTCGACGCCCTGCGCGCGCGCTTCGCGAAGCCGGGCGAGCGGCTGGTCATCCTCATCGGCCGGCTGGTGTACGAGAAGGGCTTCCAGCTCGCGCTCGAGGCGCTTCCCGGCGTGATCGGGCGGCTCGGAGACGTGCGCTTCCTGGTCGCCGGCTCGGGAACCCACGAGGCCGAGCTCCGGCGCCAGGCCACCGAGCTGGGGCTGGACCCGCACGGCAGCTTCCTCGGCTGGATCGGCGACGACGTGCTGCACTCGCTGTACCGCATCGCCGACCTGTGCGTCGTGCCTTCGCTGTACGAGCCGTTCGGGCTCGTGGCGCTCGAGGCGATGGCCTCGGGCTGCCCGTGCATCGTGGCCGACACCGGCGGCCTGCGCGAGATCGTGCCCGAGGACGAGCGCGTCGGCCTGCGCTTCAACGGCGGCGACGCCGAGCACCTGGCCACGATGGTCGAGCGCCTGCTCACCGACGACCGCCTCCGCGATCGTCTGGTCGCCGAGGCCTCGGAGCACGTGCTGCGCTTCGACTGGGCCGACGTGGCGCGCAAGACCGCGGCGCTGTATGCCGGGACGCGGGGCGCCGACCGCGCGGCCGGCGGTGGCCGGACGCGCTCCTAGCCGCACCGCGCTGCTCCTGGTCGCGATCTGCGCCCTGGCGGCCGCGGTCCGCTTCGCCACGCTCGAGGTGCAGAGCCTCTGGCTGGACGAGTCCTTCACGCTCGCTCTGGTGCGCAGGCCGTTCGGAGAGCTGCTGTCCGCGCTTCCTCGGACCGAGCGCACGCCGCCGCCCTACGTCGTCGCCGTCTGGCTGTGGGCGCGGCCCTTCGGTACCAGCGAGGCCGGGCTTCGCTCGCTCTCGGCGCTTGCGGGCACGGCGACGATCCCGCTCGTCTTCCTCGCGGGCCGCGAGCTCGTCTCCCGCCGCGCCGGTCTCGTCGCCGCGGCGCTGGCCGCCGTCCACCCGTGGCTCGTGTGGTACTCGCAGGAGGCGCGCGCCTACGCGCTGCTGCTGCTCTTCGCCACCGCCGGGCTCGTCTTCTTCGCGCGGGCGCTGAGAGCCGACTTTTCGCCGCGGGTCCTCGCGCTGTGGGCGGTGGCGTCGCTGCTGACCGTCACCACCCACCCAGCCGGAGCCCCGATCGTGATAGCCGAGGCCACCTGGCTGGTCGGGAGCGCGCTGATGGCCACGGAGCGGCGCGGCGCGACGGTCCTCGCCGTGGGCGCTACGGCCGTCGGAGCGCTGGTGCTCATCCCCCTGGCCCTCGCTCAGAGCTCGGCCGGCTCGGACGTCGCCTCGGGCGGCGGTGACCCGCTCGCGACCCAGGTGAAGCAGCTGACCAAGCAGTTGTTCAACAGCGAGATAGGCGGCGCGTTCGACGGGCAGGCGCTGGTCGCGGGCATCATCGCCGTGGCGGCGGTGTGGCTGTTGGTGAGGCGGGGCGACATGCGCGAGCGCAACGGCGCGCTCGTGGCGGGGTCGCTCGCGGCGGCGGCCGCGATCCTTCCCCTGGCGGCCGACGCGACCGGGGTGAACGCATTCTTGGTGCGCTACGCACTTCCAGCCGCGGTGCCGGCGCTCGTCGTCGTCGCGGCGGGCTGCGGCGCCCGGCGCGCCGGCCTCGCGGGGCTCGTCGCAGGCGTGCTGCTGGGCGCCATCTGGCTGGCGACCGACGTTCGGGTGGCGCTCGATCGCGGGCTGCAGCGCGATGACTGGCGCGGGGCGGTCGCCGCGCTCGGGCCGGTTCGCGAGCCGCGCGCCGTCGTCGTGACCCACGGGTACGAGGAGCTGGCGCTCGAGGGCTACATGCACGAGCCCTCGGCTCTGCCTCCCGCCGGCGCCGAGCTGTCAGAGCTCGACGTCGTGCGACTCGCGCGAGGCTCGGGGGAACCCCCGCCGCTGCGCTTCCCGGGCTTCGCCCTCGCGGCCCGGCGTCGCACCACGAGCTACGAGCTGCTGCGCTTCCGCGCGCCGGGCCTGGCCCGGGTGACCCGGGCCACGCTCGCCCCGGTGGGACCTGCTCCGGGCGTGCTGGTGCAGACCCCGCCCTGAGCGACTCCGGGCGCCCTCACCCCCAGCGCAGCGTCCGCGGCACGTCGCGCATCCGGATCACGCGCGCCGGGACGCCGGCGGCGACCGCGTTGTCGGGCACGTCGCGCGTGACGACCGACGAGGTGCCGAGGATGCAGTTGTCGCCGACTGTGACCCCGCGCAGGATGCAGACCCCGTAGCCGATCCAGCAGTTGTGGCCGACCTCGACGTCGCGCTTGTAGATGCCCTGCAGGCGGATCGGGCGCTCGACCTCGACGGTCCCGTGGTCGAAGTCGATCAGCATCACGCGGTCGGCGATCACGCACTCGCGCCCGATCGAGACGCGCTGGAAGGCCGAGATGGTGCACTCCTGGCCGAGCACCGTCTTGGCACCGACGCGGACCTCGCCCTCGTGGACGCGGATCTTGGTCCCGTGGCCGAGCCACGACCAGCGGCCGAGGTGGAGCTTCGCGCCGCGCCCGATCTCCAGGCGCACGCCCGGGCCGACGAAGCACAGGCCGTCGGTCACCAGCCGCCCGCGGAAGCGCAGCTTGAGCCACGCGAGGCGCGCGAAGAGCAGCCCGTACTCCGGAGTGAGCATCCCGTGACGGCGCAGGAAGCGAAGCAGCGTCAGCGGGCCGCCTTGACGCGGGGGCGGCTCGGCTCGTACGCCGGCCGGAGCGGCGACCGAGGGTGCGGCGACGAGCGGGTCGGCGTTGGGCGGCATCGCGGCGGATGCTAAAGCGGCGCCAAGCGGCCGCGGCCGGCCGCCCACCGCCGGCGCGCGCGCTCGCCCGGCGCGGCTGCGCTCGTCGGCCACGCGACTGTCGCTGCCATCATCTGCGCCCGATGGCGACCGAGGAGGCCACTCTCGCCCAGCGGCTCGTGGCGGGCGACAAGCGCGCGCTCGCGCGGGCGATCTCGCTCGTCGAGGACGACGACCCCGAGGGCTGGGCGCTCGTGCGCGAGGTCTACGGGCGCACCGGCCGCGCGTCGGTGGTCGGCTTCACCGGGCCGCCCGGCGTCGGCAAGTCCACGCTGCTGGCGGCGCTGACCAAGGTCAAGCGGGCGGCGGGGCGCGAGATCGCGGTGCTGTCGATCGACCCCTCCTCGCCCTTCACCCAGGGAGCGCTGCTCGGCGATCGCATCCGGCTCTCGGAGCACTTCCTCGACCCCGGCGTGTTCATCCGCTCGATGGCCAGTCGCGGCGCGCTCGGCGGCCTGTCGGAGGCGACGCTCCAGGCCGCGTTGTTGATGGACGCCTCGGGCAAGGACGACGTGCTGCTCGAGACGGTGGGCGTCGGCCAGGCGGAGGTCGACATCATCGACCACGCCGACACGATCGTGCTCGTGCTCATGCCCGGCTCGGGCGACTCGATCCAGGCGCTGAAGGCGGGCGTGATGGAGATCCCCGACGTGATCGTCGTCAACAAGGCCGATAACCCGCTGACCGACACGATGGTGCGCGAGATCCGCGGCGTGCTCTCGCTCGGGCCGCAACACGGCTGGCGCGTGCCGATCGTCAAGACCGAGGCCGCGCGCGGGGAGGGGATAGAGGAGCTCGTGGAGCGCCTCGACGCCCACCGCGCGCACATCGAGGCGGAGGGGTCGCTGAGCGAGCGCCGCCGCCGCAACCTTCGCAACGAGGTCCTCGCGCTGGCCACCTATCGCCTGCGCCGGCGCCTGGAGGAGTCCACGCGCGAGGACCCCGAGGTCAAGCGCCTGCTCGACGAGGTGGTCGAGCGCCGTCTGGACCCGGCGAGCGCCGCGGCCGCCCTGCTGGAGCGCGAGCGCGACTAGGGCGCCGGCGGCACGTTCTGGTTGCCGCGGAAGAGGTTGGTGGGGTCGTAGCGCGCCTTGACCGCTGCGAGCCGGTCCCACGTCGCCCCCGGATAGGCCTCGCGGATGCGCGCCTCCCCTTCGTCGCCGAGGAAGTTGACGTAGGCACCCGTGTCTCCAGAGCGCAGCGCAGCGGCGAACTCGCTCGCCCACGCCTCGTGGAGGTCCGCGCGTTCGGGCTGGCCGTGGACGGCGGCGACGTTCGCCATCATCCGGCGCTCGCGATGGGCGAAAGCGGTCGCGTCGGGCGGGACCCGCGCCACGGCGCCGCCGAGCACGCGCAGCTGGGTCGCCGCCATCGGAGCCGTCGCCCATCCGAGACGCTCGAGGATCGTCTCGGCCGCCGCGCGGTCCACGTCGTCGACGAACAGCGTCCGCATCGCAGCAAGAGGCTGGGGGCCCTCCTGCTCCGGCGGGAAGACGTCCGGGTAGGCCATCGGGCGGACCATGTCGGCGATCGGCTCGGCCAGCGCTCGAAGCGGCGCGATCGCGCGCCGGCCCGACTCGGCCTCGCCGGCGTAGGCGAGCGTGGCCAGCACGACCGGCCGTCCGTGCTGCTCGGGCGGCACGAACGGCAGCGGCGGGGCCGGCATCACGTTCGCGATCGTCGTGAGCTGATCCGGCGCCGCCTGCGCCTCGGCGACGAACCCCTCGATCACGTCCGGCGTCGCCGGCAGCAGCAGCATCCCGCCGACGATCCCGTCGAGCTCCTCGAGCCGGAAGAGGAACCTGGTGACCACGCCGAAGTTGCCGCCGCCTCCGCGAAGGGCCCAGAACAGGTCGGGATGGCTGCCAGCGTCCGCGCGCACGATCTGGCCGTCCGCGGTCACGACCTCGGCGGCGAGCAGCGCGTCGACGGTCAGGCCGTGCTTGCGCGAGAGGAGGCCGACCCCGCCACCCAGGGTTATCCCGCCGATCCCCACCGAGCCCGTGTCCCCGAACCCGGTCGCCAGGCCGCAGGTCGCCGCGGCGGCGGTGTACTCCCCGGTGGTGAGCCCGGCCTCCGCCCACGCCGTACGGGCTTCGAGGTCGATGTCGAGCGCCCGCATCTCGCGCAGGTCGAGAACGATCCCGCCGTCGGTGACGCCGTGCCCGGCGGGACTGTGCCCGCCGCTGCGAACCGCGAGCGGAAGTTCGGTCTCGCTCGCGAGCGCGAGGGCGCGCGCGACGTCCTCCGCGTCGGCGACGCGGAAGATCGCAGCCGGGCGACGATCGATGCCGCCCGTGAAGACGGTGCGCGCCTCGTCGTATTCGGAGTCGTCGGGGCCGATCACCCGACCCTTGAGCTCGCTGCGGAGCTGCGCGATCGAGATGCCGTTGCGGGGGGAGGTTGCGGTCGAGAAGGTCATGACCGCGAGGGTGGCAACGGGCGGCGGCGATGGCGATGGGGCTGCCCAGCGTAGGCGGAGGGGGTTATCCGTACATGCGCCACTCCGTATGGTTCCACGCCGATGACCGGCGCCCAGCGGATCCGCGAGCTGGTGGCGGACGACACCGTGCTCATGCCGGGTGTCTACGACGCGCTGACAGCGCGGATTGCCGCGCGCGTCGGGTTCGACGTCGTGTTCATCTCCGGCTACTCGGTCAGCGCGGCGCGGCTGGGCGAGCCGGACTTCGGGTTCCTGACCCAGAGCGAGATGGCCGATGCCGCGCGCGCCGTGTGCCGCGTGTCGAACGCCCCGGTGATAGTGGATGCCGACACCGGCTACGGCAACGCGCTGAACGTGATGCGCACCGTGCGCGACCTGCAGGAGGCCGGCGCCGCGGGGATCTTCCTCGAGGACCAGGTGTGGCCGAAGAAGTGCGGCCACATGGCGGGCAAGCGCGTGGTCGAGGTCGATGAGCACGCGGCGAAGCTGCGCGCCGCCGTGGAGGCGCGCGGCGAGCGCGACCTGTTCGTCGTGGCCCGCACCGACGCGCGCCAGCCGCTGGGCCTGGAGGCCGCGATCGAGCGGTGCCTGGCCTACAAGGAGGCGGGCGCCGACGCGCTGTTCGTCGAGGCGCCGCAGTCGGTCGACGAGCTCGAGCGGATCGCCGCCGCGCTGCCACCGCCGCTGGTCGCCAACATGATCGAGCGTGGGGTCACCCCGCACTTATCGCGAAGCGAGCTGCGCGAGCTCGGCTTCGCGCTGATCGTCTGCCCGCTCGCCGGCCTGTTCGCGGCGGCCAAGGCGGTCCAGGACGTGCTCGTCGAGTTGCGCGACCGCGAGACCACGGCCGGCGTCGTCGACCGCATGCTCGCCTTCGACGACTTCAACGCGCTGGTCGAGCTCGAGGCGCGCTACGCCGACGAGGCTCGGTACGCGGCCGACTCCTAGGCGAGCGCCGGGCGCCGGCGCGCCCGCCGGGTGCGCCACTGCTGCGCCCCCAGCGCCAGCAGGGCGGCGAGCACGGCGAGGGCGACGACGGTCGGCCACGGCCCGGGCCCGGCGAAGCGCGGCAGCGCCTCGCGCAGCGGCCCGAGCGGGACGCGGAGCGGCGGCGCCCCCCAGCCGCCCGAGCCCAGGCGCAGCTCGAGCACGAGCCAGGCGCTCGTTGCCAGCGTCAGCGCGGCGAGCGCGGCGCCGGCTCGCGGCGCGTGTCGCAGGCCCCAGGCGGCGAGCGCCGCGCCCGCCGGCAGCACGGGGATCAGCGCGCGGCCCGGGAACCACGGTCCCTGCATCGCTCCGGTGAGGAACGCGGCCACGAAGACCTGCGCCGCGCACACCAGCGCCAGCAGCCCGGCCGCGACCTCGACGTCGATGCGTGCGGGCACGGCGCGCGCCACGCGCTCGCGCCGCGACCGCCACAGCAGCCACAGGGACCACAGCGCCAGCGCGGCGAACGGCGCCCAGCGCAGCAGCCCGACGTCGCGGTCGATCCACAGCCCGACCAGCCGGTCGGCGCGGTCCAGCCACCCGTCCAGCGACTCCGGCAACACCGGGCTGGCGGTCGGCGTGGCGGCCGCCTCGGGCGCCAGCCCACCGTACAGGCGGGCGCTGAGCGAGACGAAGAGGACGAGCGAGAACAGCATGACCTCGAGCGCCATCAGGCCGCCGACGCTCCCGCGCCGGCGCCCGAGCCAGCGGGCGACCGCCAGCGCGACGATCGCCGCTGGAACGACCTCGACCGTGCCCAGCCACGGCAACAGCGCGGCCAGCGCGACAGCGAGCAGCGCCGTGCGCATGCGCGGACGGTCGCGGACGCGCAGCGCCACGGAGCAGGCACCGGTCAGCGCCGCCGCCGCGGCGATCTCCGGCGAGACCGAGGTGGCGTAGGCCAGCGCCGGCGGCGAGAGCCCGGCGACGAGGGCGGCGGCGGTGGCGTATGGCTCGGGCACCAGCCTGCGCGCGAGCCCGATCGCGAGCGCGAAGGCCAGCGCCGCCAGCGCCGCGACGAACAGCTCGACGGCGACCGGGCCGCCGAGCGCGTACGCCGGCGCGATCAGCAGCGCGAAGCCGGCGGCGTAGGGCTCGTCGATGCGGCCGTCGGTGGGCGACCCGTGCGGCACCAGCGTGCCCGGGTACCAGTCCGCGTACGCGCGCGACCGATACTGGTTGGCGACGTCGAGGTCGCGGTCGTGGACGATCGAGTCGGCGAGCAGCAGGTAGTGCGGCTCGTCGCCGCCGTAGTCAGAGGCTCCCTGCGCGCGGATCCCGATCGTGCTCGCGTAGACCGCGAACAGCAGCGCCCAGACGACCAGGGCGCGGCGCAGAACGCGGCCCCGCACTCAGGCGCCCAGGGCCCGGGCGATGACCATCTGCTGCACCTCGTCGGTCCCCTCGCCGATCGTGAGGATCTTCGCGTCGCGGTAGAAGCGGCACACCGGGTACTCCTCGATGTAGCCGTAGCCGCCGTGGATCTGCACGGCCTCCTCGGTGGCCCGCACTGCGAGGCGGCCGGTCTTGAGCTTGGCCTGTGCGGCGGTGAGCGTGAAGTTGCGGCCCGCGTCCTTCTCGCGCGCGGCCTTGTAGGTGAGCAGGCGGGCCGCCTCGATCTCGGTCGACAGGTCCGCGAGCTTGGCCTGGATCGTCTGGAAGCGCGAGATCGGCTGCCCGAACGCGCGCCGCTCGCGGGCGTAGGCGAGCGCCTCGTCGAGCGCCCCCTGGGCCAGCCCGACGCCCATCGCCGCCACCCCGATGCGTCCGATGTCGAGGATGTGGAGGAACTGCTTGAGGCCGGCGCCACGTTGCCCCAGGAGGTTCTCGGCGGGCACGCGGCAGTCGCTGAAGGTCAGCGGCCGCGTGTCCGACGCGTTCCAGCCCATCTTGCGGTACGGCTCGCCCTGCTCGTAGCCCGGCGTACCGTTCGGGACGATCAGGTTGGAGATCTCGTCCTCGCCTGTGCGGGCGGTGATGGCCACGTGGCCGGAGACGCGCGTCCCGGCGTTGGTGATGAACTGCTTGGCGCCGTCGATCACCCAGTCGCCGTTCTGCTCCCGGGCCCGGGTGCGGGTATTACCGGCGTCCGACCCCGCGTCGGGCTCGGTGAGCCCGAAGGCGCCGAGCTTGCGGCCGGCGCACAGATCGGGCAGCAGGCTCTGCTTCTGCTCGGTCGAGCCGAACAGGTAGATCGGCTGGGTTCCCAGCGACGTGTGCGCGCAAAGCGTGATCGCCACCGAGGAGTCGACGCGCGTCAGCTCCTCCACGCACAGCGCGTAGGCCAACGTGTCGCCGCCGCCCCCTCCGTGCTCCTCCGGGAACGGGATGCCCATCCAGCCGAGCTCGCCGAGCCGCGCCACGATCTCGTAGGGGAAGCTCTTGGTGCGGTCGAGCTCCTCGGCCACCGGCGCGATCTCCGCCACGGCGAACTCGCGGACGGTGTCTCGGATCAGGCGGTGATCGTCTGAGAGGTCGAAGTCCACGCGCGCATTGTCACAGAGGGACCAGCTCGAGCAGTGCGATCTCCGCCGGCGCGAAGAGCCGTGCCGGTATGCCCGTCGTCCCCACTCCGCGGGTCACGAACAGCCGCCGTACGCCCTCCTCGATCAGCCCGGACAGGTAGCGCGCTCCGTGCCGCGAGGGGATGAAGCGACGGGCCCAGTCGTGGTTGCCCAGCACGGCCACAACGCCGAGCGTGCCGCGCGGCGCCCGGCGGTAGAATGGTTGATATCCTCAACTAAATGCTGAAGTCCGACACACGCCGGATCGTCAGCCTCTTCCGGCCCTACCGGAGGCGGCTCGGGGTGGTGCTCGCGCTGATCCTGCTCTCCGCCGGGCTGGGCATGGCGCCGCCGTTCCTGCTTCGCGCGGTGCTCGACCAGGCCATCCCGCAGCGCGACACCGCGCTGCTGACGGCGCTGGTCGCCGGCATGGTCGGCGTCGCCGTCGTCACCGGCGCTCTGGGCGTGGCGCAGACGTGGCTCTCGAACCTCGTCGGGCAGCGCGTCATGCACGACCTGCGCTCGGCGGTCTACCGGCACCTTCAGCGCTTGTCGCTCGCCTTCTTCACGCGCACGCGGACGGGCGAGGTCCAGTCGCGGATCGCGAACGACATCGGCGGCGTCCAGAACGTGGTGACGACCACGGCGACCTCGATCGTCTCCAACCTGACGACGGTCATCGCCACGATCGTGGCCATGTTCCTGCTCGACTGGCGCCTGGCGGCGTTCTCGCTTGCGCTGCTGCCGGTGTTCGTGGCCCTGACGCGTCGCGTCGGCCGCGAGCGCAAGCGCATCACCACCCATCGCCAGCGGGCGATGGCCGACATCTCGATCCTGGTCGAGGAGTCGCTGTCGGTGTCGGGGATCCTGCTCGGCAAGACCATGGGACGCTCCGGCGAGCTCGCGGACCGCTTCGAGGGCGAGTCGGCCCGGCTCGCCGACCTCGAGGTCAGCCAGCGGATGGCCGGGCGCTGGGTGATGGCCTCGGTGCAGGCTGCGTTCGCGATCATGCCGGCGCTCGTCTACTGGTTCGCCGGCATGAGCTACGCGAGCGGCGGAGATGCCATCTCGCTGGGCACGCTGGTGGCGTTCACCACGCTGCAGACGCGGCTCTTCTTCCCGATCGGCCAGCTTCTCAACGTCGGCATCGACCTCCAGACCTCGGTCGCGCTCTTCGACCGCATCTTCGAGTACCTCGACCTGCCGGTAGAGCTGGCCGAGGAGCAGGGCGCGCGCGAGCTCGAGCGCGAGGCTCTGCGAGGCGAGCTGATCTTCGAGGACGTCTCGTTCCGCTATGACGAGGAGTCGGACTGGACGCTGCGCGAGATAGAGCTCGTCGCGCCGGCCGGCACCCGTACCGCGATCGTGGGGGAGACCGGCTCGGGCAAGACCACGCTCGGCTACCTGACCGCGCGTCTGTATGACCCCCAGCGCGGGCGCGTGACGCTCGACGGCGTCGACCTGCGCGAGCTGCGCTTCAGCTCGCTGGCGGCCGCGGTGGGGGTGGTCTCGCAGGAGACCTACCTCTTCCACGCCAGCGTGCGCGAGAACCTGCGCTTCGCGGCCCCGGAGGCGACCGACGAGGAGGTCGAGTCGGCGGCACGCGCGGCGCGCATCCACGACCTGATCGCGTCGCTGCCCGAGGGCTACGACACGATGGTCGGCGAGCGTGGCTACCGCTTCTCGGGCGGCGAGAAGCAGCGCATCGCGATCGCTCGCACGATCCTGCGCAACCCGCCAGTGCTCGTCCTCGACGAGGCCACGAGCGCGCTCGACACGCGTACCGAGCGGGCCGTTCAGGAGGCGCTCGACGAGCTCGCCGAGGGGCGCACGACGATCGCCATCGCCCACCGGCTGTCGACCGTTCGCGACGCCGACCAGATCGTCGTGCTCGACGGTGGCCGGATCGTCGAGCGCGGCGCGCACGAGGAGCTGCTCGAGCGGCGCGGGCGCTACGCCGCGCTGGTCGCCCGCGACCTGGGCGAGCGGATCGACCTCCAGGCTCCGGCCGAGCCGCCGTCGGCCTTCGACAGGTCCATCTCGCAGTAGCGCGAATAGCCGCCGGGCCTCCGCCGGCGCCACTGCCTAGGCGCGCTCTTCGTGGGCGGCAGCGACGGGAGCGAGGGGGATCTCGGCGATCAGGCGCGTGCCGCGCGCGGGCGGGCTAACGACCTCGAGCTGCCCTCCGAGCGCCTCGACGCGATCGGCGAGGCCGCTGAGCCCGCCGCCCGCCGGCGAGCTGGCGCCGCCGACGCCGTCATCACAGACCTCGATCCGGGCCCGGTCCTCCCCGCGGCCGACGCGAACGGTGACCGCGGACGCCCGCGCGTGCTTGGCGGCGTTGGCGACGCCTTCGGCGACGAGGTAGTAGGCCGCCGCCTCGGTCGCCGGCGGCAGCCTCGGGGCCGGCACGCCGCCGAGCTCGACCGGCAACGGTGCTGTCGCGGCCAACGACTCGAGCGCCGCCGCCAGCCCGCGGTCGGTGAGGACCGCCGGGTGAATCCCGCGCGCGAGCTCGCGGAGCTCCTCGAGCGCCTGCCCGAGCTGTTCCTCAGCGCTCTCGAGCTGCCGCCTCGCCGCTTCGGGGTCCCGACCGACGTCCGCGCGAGCCATCCGCAGAGCGAGCGCGAGCGAGACGAGCCGCTGCTGGGCGCCGTCGTGGAGGTTTCGTTCGAGCCGCCGGCGCTCCGAGTCGGCGGCCTCGACGATACGGGCCCGGGAGGCGGCGAGCTGTTGACGCGCATCGGCATTGGCGAGCGCGTGCGCGACCAGCTCAGCGAAGCTCGCTACCCGCTGCTCGGTGTACGGAGGGAAGGCGCGGGGCCGACCGGTGGTCGCGACGATTGCCCCCCAGAGCCTGCCGGCGACCTTGATCGGGGCCGCCACCGAGGACACGATCCCAACCGCCCGGATCCTCTCGGCGAGCTCGCCGTCGACATCGGCGTAATCGTCGACCCGCTCCGGTCGACCGCTCCGGCTCACCTTGGGCACCGCAGCGTCCCCGGTCAGCGGAACGCCCCGGCCGACTGGAAAGATCGGGACTTCAGGCGCGCTCCAGCCGGCCAGGACCGTCTGCGTTCCGTCGGTCTCGAATCGGGTCAGGTTCGTGCCTTCGATGCCGAGCACCGTTCCGACCTCCTCGCACACCCGCTCGATCACCTCCGCCGGCTCGGGCTCACTGGCGACCAGCGTGGCGACCCGCTGCAGCGCCGCCTGCTCGTCGACCAGTCGCTGGAGCTGCTCGCGGGCGTCGGTGTTGGCGAGCGCGAGGGCGACGAGCTCGGCGAAGCTCGCCATCCGCTCCTCTGTGCGCGGGGGGAACCCGTTGGGTAAGTCGCTGACGGCCCCGACGGCCCCCCAGAGCGCGCCGGCGACGGTGATCGGCGCCGTCACCGCCGAGGCGATCCCAGCCGCCCGGATCGCGTCGGCGCGGGTGCCGCTGAAGTCGGCGTAGTCGTCGATCCGCTGGGCTTCACCGCTCCGCAGCATCCGCGGCAGAGCGGTGTCACCCTCGAGGGGCAGCTCCATGCCGACCGGGAGCGCGATCGCCACGCCGGGAGGGTTCCATCGGGCCACAAACGTCTGCGTCCCATCGGGCTCGAAGCGCATCAAGTTCGTGGCCTCGCCCCCGAGCACCATCCCCAGCTCCGCGCAAACGCACTCGAATACCTCGGTCGGCTGGGGATCGCGCGCGACCAAGGTCGCGACACGCCGCAGTGCCGCCTGCTCGTCGAGGAGCCGCCGCAACTGCTCGCGAGCGTCGGCGCTGGCAAGTGCGTCGGCTATCAGCTCCGCGAAGCTGGCGAGCCTGCTCTCGGCCCCAGATGGGAACGAGCTCGGTCGCGCGCTCGAGGCGACGAGCGCCCCCCAGAGCTCTCCGGCAACGGTGATCGGCGCGGCCACGGACGACGCGATCCCGGCGGCCCGAAGTCGGTCGACGAACGGCCCGGAGGCCGTGGTGTACTCGTCGACGCGCTCGGGTCGCCCGCTGCGGCTGACCTTGACCGTCGACGTCTCGCCCTCGAGCGTGACCTCCTCCCCGGTTCTGAGGACGGGCGCGACCCCGGGCGGCCAGTGGCCGGCGACCGCCGCCTTTCCGTCGCCCTCGAACCGGACCAGGTTCGTGCTCTCGACCTCGAACAGCGAGCCGACCTCGGCGCAGACGCGCTCAAAGACGGCCGCCGGCTCGGCGTCCGAGGCGACGAAGGTGGCGACGCGCCGAAGTGCGGCCTGCTCATCCAGCAGCTTCCGAAGCTGCCTCTCGCTCGTGTCGGGCTTCGTGGTCAGCCCGTACCTCCCGATCGGATCGAATTATGCGACACCCGCCTCCGGGAGGCGGTCAACCGAGCCTCACGACGCGTGCCAGCGGCCTTCACACCGCGGGGCGGCGCTGGGATAACAAACGCGCCGTGGCGGCGAATGACACGACAAGCGCGGGGCCGGTCCCGCGCTCCGGCGGATGAAGGATCGCCATGGACGTCGTCCTTCCTGCGACGGCTATCCGACGCGGACGAGCGCCAAGGCGGCCGACGCGGCCCGGATCCTCGGCGTCAGTCGCGTCGCCCCGGCGCATCCGGACGGCTGGGCGCACCTGACGGACGACGCCGGATTGGTGGCTATGTCGGCGCCGCCTGCATGCTCATCCGCCGCGGCCGGGATTGGCCGTGGGGGGGAATCTGGGGCTAGCTTCAGGTCATGGATGCTCCGACGGTGCGGCTCGGCGTGCTGCGCGACGACGGGATCGCCGCGAGCATCTATGCGCTCGTGGAGCGGGGCGTGCAGCGCCGGCCCGCTTTGGCCCGGATGACCGTCGGCGAGGTGGAGCTGCGCTTCGCCGAGGGCTACGCGCCAACCCGCATCGCCTTTCGCGGCGACGAGGTGCTGGTCGAGGACGGCGGCGCCGTGGGGCCCGACCTGGTCGTCTCGGGCTCGCTGCCCGATGTCGTCCACCTCACGAGCGCACCGATGGTCGGCGGCGTGCCCAACCCGCTCGGGACCCGCGGCCGCTCCGCGCTCGGCCGCCTGGCGAGACGCCGCGTGAGGCTGCGCGGCAGCTCCGCGCTGGGCCTCCGGCTGCTGCGGCTGCTCGCGCTCTGATGGCCGCGACGAGCGGGGGAATCCTGCTCTGGCGGCGCCGCGGGGAGGCGGTGGAGATCCTTCTCGTCCACCCCGGCGGGCCGTTCTGGGCGCGCAAGGACGAGGGCGCGTGTCGATTCCCAAGGGCGAGCTCGAGCCGGGAGAGAGCCCGCGCGAGCGCGCGCTCATCGAGCTCGAATGGCATCCCCGCTCGGGCCGGCGCCAGTCGTTCCCCGAGGTGGATCGGGCGGAGTGGTTCGGGATCGACGAGGCACGGCGGAGGATCAACCCTGCTCAGGCCGCGTTCCTCGACCGGCTCTGACGTCTACGCGCCGGTGGCCGCGACCCGCCGCACCAGCTCGACCAGCAGGCGCACGCCGAAGCCCGAGCCGCCCTTGCTCGCGTACGGGCGGCCGAGGTCCCACGCGGTACCGGCTATGTCCACGTGCGCCCAGGGCACGTCACCCGTGAAGCGCTGCAGGAACTGCGCGGCGGTGATCGAGCCGGCCTTGCGTGCCTCGGTCGAGTTCACGATGTCGGCGTAGCGCCCCCTGATCAGGTCGGCGTACTCGGCGTGCAACGGCAGCCGCCAGACGAGCTCCCCGGTCTCGCGCGCGGCAGCCTCGAGCTCGCCGCACAGCGCGTCGTCGCCTCCCATCAGGCCCGCGTAGGTCGAGCCGAGTGCGACGACGATCGCGCCGGTTAGGGTCGCGACGTCGATCAGCCGCTCGGCGCCCTGCTCGCGCGCCCAGCACAGGCAGTCGGCGAGCACGAGCCGACCCTCGGCGTCCGTGTTGTTGACCTCGATCGAGGTGCCGTCCATCGCGCGCACGATGTCGCCGGGGCGCTGCGCCCTGCCCGACGGCATGTTCTCGGTCGCGCCGATCACGCCGAGCACGCGCGCCGGCAGCCCGAGACGCGCAACCGCGCCCACCGCCTCGAGCACGGCCGCGCCGCCGGACATGTCGAATTTCATCTCGTGCATCTTCGCCGCGGGCTTGATCGAGATCCCGCCGCTGTCGAAGGTCACGGCCTTGCCGACCAGTCCGAGCAGTGGCCCGGTCGCTCCGGGTGGCTCGTAGCGCAGCGTGATGAGCCGCGGCTCTCGGGCCGAGCCGCGCGCCACGCCGGCGAAGGCGTCCATGCCGCGGGCCAGCAGCGCCTCCATGCCCTCGACCTCGACGACGAGGCCGTCGAGCTCGTCGCTCAGCGCTCGCGCGCGTTGTCCCAGCGCCTCAGGAGTGAGGTCGTTGGCGGGCGTGTTCTGAAGATCACGGGCGGCGTTGACCGCCTCGGTCACGACGACCGCGCGCCGGACCGCCTCGGCGGCGTCCGTGTGGATCGCCAGTAGCTCGAGCTCGGCATCCTCGTCGGTCGGCTTGCGGTAGCGCTCGAAGCGGTAGGCGGCGAGCAACGTGCCCTCGGTGAGTGCCGCTGCGGCTCGGGAGGCGTCGACGCCGTCGGGCACGAGCCAGCACAGCCGCCCGGCGCCGAGCTCGCGGGCCCGGCCGTGCACGAGCGCGGCTGCGACACGCGCGCGCTCGGCACTCCACTCGTCCCGCGCCCCGAGGCCGACGGCGATCAGGCGCAGTCCGTCGTCATGCGTGTGGCCCAGCCGCCGGAAGTCGCGCCGCAGCTCTCCCGAAGCGATCAGCTCGCGCACGGGATCCAGCAGCTCAGGCCCCTCCAGCGGCTCGCCGGCGAACGCCCCGACGGCGTAAGTGTCGGCCCCGGCATCGGCGGGCGATCCAGGGACGGTGACGACCTCCATTTGGGTGGCCACACTAGCCTTTGGGCCCTAGATCCCCGACTCCGGAGCCTGCCTCGATGCCAAAGACCGTGATCCTGTCCGCCGCCCGAACGCCCGTCGGAAAGCTCGGCGGAGGCCTGTCGTCCATGGACGCGACCGACCTGGGCGGGATCGCCATCGAGGCCGCACTCGACCGCGCCGGCGTCGAGCCCGAGCAGGTGGAGCACGTCGTCTTCGGCCAGGTCCTGCAGGCCGGCCAGGGGCAGATCCCCTCGCGCCAGGCGCAGATCAAGGGCGGGATCGGAAAGGAGGTCTCCTCCGAGACGATCAACAAGGTCTGCGCCTCGGGCATCCGCTCCGCCGGCATCCTCGACACCGCGATCCGCGCCGGCGAGCTCGACGTGGGTGTGGGCGGCGGGATGGAGTCGATGTCCTCCGCCCCCTACCTGCTCCCGCAGGCGCGCTTCGGCTTCCGGATGGGCGACGGAAAGGCGCTCGACGAGATGATCCACGACGGGCTCACGAACCCGTTCAGCGGCAAGCACATGGCCCAGGAGGCCTCGGAGGTCGCGGCCGAGCTCGAGATGACGCGGCCCGACATGGACCGCTGGGCGCTGCGGTCCCACGAGCGGACGATCGCCGCCACCGACGAGGGGCGGCTGCCCGAGGAGATCGTCCCGGTGACCGTCAAGGGCAAGAAGGGCGACACCGTCGTCGAGGTCGACGAGGCGCCGCGCCGCGACACCAGTCTCGAGACGCTGGCCAAGCTGCCGCCGATCTTCGTGAAGGATGGATCGCACACGGCCGGCAACTCCCCGGGCGTCAACGACGGCGCCGGCGCGATGGTGCTCGCCTCGGACGAGTGGGCGAGCACCAACGGCAGGCAGCCGCTCGCCGAGATCGTCGCCCAGGCAGCGGTCGCCGACGACTTCGCGTACCTCGCCCGCACGCCCGCCAACGCGGCGAAGAAGGCGCTGGAGAAGGCCGGCCTGTCGGCCGAGGACGTCGACCTGTGGGAGATCAACGAGGCCTTCGCCTCCGTGACGCTGAACTCGATTCGCATGCTCGGCATCGACGAGGACAAGGTGAACGTCAACGGCGGGGCGGTCGCGATCGGCCACCCGATCGGCGCTTCCGGCGCCCGCATCCTCGGCACGCTCATCCACGAGCTGCGCCGCCGCGGCGGCGGCCTCGGCTGCGCCGCGATCTGCTCTGGCGGCGGGCAGGGCGACGCGCTGCTGGTGCGGGTCAACGGCGGCTGAGCCGGTGGCGGCCGAAGACGCGCGCGCCGCCGCCTTCTTCGACCTCGACCGCACGCTGATGGCCGGCTCATCGGCCTTCGCGTTCGTGCGTGCTGCGCGCAAGGCGGGCTTCCTGAGCCGGCGCGACCTGGTCAAGGCCGCATACGGCAACGCGCGCTTCCGCCTGCGCGGATCGACCGACGCCGACACGGCTGCGCTGCGCGACGCGGTGGGCAGGACGCTCGAGGGCGTGCGCGTGCGCGACGTGATGCGCCTGGCGCCCGACATCCTCGCCGGGCTGCTGCCGCGGCTGTACCCGCAGATGCTGCAGGTCGCCTATGACCACCAGGACGCGGGCCGGCCGATCTACATCGTCACCGCCGCCTCGCAGGAGATGTGCGAGCTGGTGGCCACGGTGCTGCGCTTCGACGGAGGCATCGGCACGCGCGCCGAGCGCCGCGACGGCGTCTACACCGGGCGCATGCTCGAGCCCTTCACCTACCGCGAGGGCAAGGCGCTGGCGATCCGGGAGCTGGCGCACGAAGAGGGCTACGACCTGGCCGCCTCGTGGGGCTACTCCGACAGCGAGTCCGACCTGCCGATGCTGCGCGCCGTCGGGCACCCCGTGGTGGTCAACCCCGATGCCGAGCTGCTCGGGGTCGCACGCGAGGAGGGCTGGGAGATCCTGACCTTCGAGACGCTCGGGCGCAGCATCAAGCTGGCGGCGGGGCTCCTGGCGGTCGCCGCCGCGGGCGGCGCGGCCTACAACCGGCGCGGGGGCTCGGTCCAGCGCCGGAGCCTTCCTCGACCTCGATGAGCTTCTCCCTGACCGACGAGCAGCGCGAGATCCGCGCGCTCGCGCGGCGCTTCGCCGAGGAGGAGGTCGCGCCGCGGGCGCGCGAGTGGGACCGCGAGCACCACTTCCCCAAGGAGGTCCTGGGCCGGCTGGGCGAGCTCGGCCTGATGGGCGTCTGCGTGCCCGCCTCGCACGGCGGCGCAGGGGCGGGCTTCCTGGCCTACGCGCTCGTCCTCGAGGAGCTCTCGCGGGCAGATGCGGGACTTGGCGTGACCGTCGCCGTGCACACGAGCGCCGGCACGCTCCCGATCCTCGACAACGGCAGCGCCGCGCAGGCCGATCGCTGGGTCCCTCCGCTGGCCCAGGGCCACGAGCTCGCCGCCTTCGCGTTGACCGAGCCTGAGGCGGGCTCGGACGCGGGCGCGCTGCGCACCGCCGCACGCGACGGCCGCATCACCGGGACCAAGCAGTGGATCACGAACGGCTCGCACGCCCACGTGTTCATCGTCTTCGCGCGCGATGCGGAGAGCGGCCGGATCTCCGCCTACCTCGTCCGCCGCGGCGCGCCGGGTTTCCGGCCCACGCGCGAGGAGGAGAAGCTCGGCCTCAACTCGTCGAGCACCGCCGACCTCGCCTTCGAGGACACCCCGGGCGAGCTCCTCGGCGAGCCCGGCGCCGGGATGCGGATCGCGCTGCGCACTCTCGACGGCGGGCGCATAGGGATCGCCGCCCAGGCCGTCGGCATCGCCCAGGCGGCGCTCGACCTCGCCACGTCCCACGCGCGCGAGCGGCGCGCGTTCGGCGGCCCGATCGGCCGCTTCCAGGCCGTCGCCCACAAGCTGGCCGAGATGCAGACCGAGATCGAGGCGGCGCGCGCCCTGACCTGGCGCGCGGCCGCCCTCAAGGAGGCCGGCCGGCCCCACACCGTCGAGGGCGCCCAGGCCAAGCTCTTCGCCTCACGCGTCGCGCGGCACTGGACCGGCGAGGCGATCCAGGTCCTGGGCGGCTACGGCTACGTCAAGGAGCTGCCCGCGGAGCGCTACTACCGCGACGCCAAGGTCACCGAGATCTACGAGGGCACGAGCGAGATCCAGCGCCTGGTCATCGCCCGGGCGCTTCTTGGCGAGTTGGACGGACCGTAGACTCAGAGCCATGGCCGCCGAGCCGCGAGAGCGCGCGCGCGAGCGCAACGCCCTGTTCGAGACGCTGAGCGGCGTCCCGGTCAAGGGCCTGTACACCGAGGAGGACCTGCCCGACGACCTGGCCGCGGCGGTGGGCGTGCCCGGAGAATTCCCGTTCACGCGCGGTGTCTATCCGAGCATGTATCGCGGGCGGCTGTGGACGATGCGCCAGTTCGCCGGCTTCGGGACCGCGGAGGAGACCAACGAGCGCTTCCGCTACCTCCTCGACCACGGGCAGACCGGCCTGTCGACGGCGTTCGACATGCCGTCTCTGATGGGCCACGACTCGGACAGCCCGCGCAGCCTCGGCGAGGTCGGCCGCGAGGGCGTCGCGATCGACACGCTCGACGACATGGAGACGCTGTTCGCCGGCATCCCGCTCGACGAGGTCACGGTCTCGATGACGATCAACGCGCCGGCGGCGATCATGCTCGCCTTCTTCGTCGCCGCCGCCGGGGACAAGGGCATCGGGCCGGAGCGGCTCGGGGGCACGATCCAGACCGACATCCTCAAGGAGTACATCGCCCAGAAGGAGTGGTGCTTCCCGGTCGACCCCGCGATGCGGATCGTCACCGACATGATCGAGTGGTGCTCGGAGCACATGCCGCGCTGGCACCCGGTCTCGATCTCGGGCTACCACATCCGCGAGGCCGGCTCGACGGCCGCCCAGGAGCTCGCGTTCACGCTCAAGGACGGCCTCACCTACGTCGAGCACGCGCTCGCCCGCGGCCTTGACGTCGACGACTTCGCGCCACGGCTGAGCTTCTTCTTCAACGCGCACATCGACTTCTTCGAGGAGATCGCCAAGTACCGCGCCGCGCGCCGGATCTGGGCCCGCGAGCTGCGCGACACGTTCGGCGCGCGCGACCCGCGCTCGTGGCTCATGCGCTTCCACGCCCAGACCGCGGGCGTGTCGCTCACCGCCCAGCAGCCGCTCAACAACGTCGTGCGCACGGCGGTGGAGGCGCTGGCCGCCGTGCTCGGCGGCGCCCAGTCGCTGCACACCAACTCGTTCGACGAGGCGCTCGCGCTGCCCTCCGAGCACGCGGTACGAGTCGCGCTGCGCACGCAGCAGGTGATCGCCCACGAGACCGGCGTGCCCAACACCGCCGACCCGCTCGGAGGCTCCTACTTCATCGAGTCGCTGACCGACGAGCTCGAGCGCCAGGCCTATGACTACTTCGCCAAGATCGACGAGCTCGGCGGCATGGTCGAGGCGGTCAAGCGCGGCTTCCCGCAGCGCGAGATCGCCGACGCCGCGTTCCGCTTCCAGGAGGAGGTGGAGCGGGGCGAGCGTCGCGTGGTCGGGGTCAACGCCTACACCGAGGGCAACGACGCCGACGACACCCAGATCCTGCGCATCGACCCGGCGCTCGAGCGCAAGCAGGTCGACCGCCTGCACGCGGCGCGCGGGCGGCGCGACTCCGGTCGCGTGGAGGGAGCGCTGACTGCGCTGAAGGAACAGGCGGCGCGCAGCGACGCGAACCTGATGCCGGGGCTGCTCGAGGCGGCGCGCGCGCACTGCACCGAGGGCGAGATCGTCGGAGCGCTCCAGGCGGTGTTCGGCACCTATGTCGAGAGCCCGGTGTTCTGAACCTTCCGGGTCCGTTTCTCGTTACCCTGACCGAGCACCGCAACTCCGGCCCGCGCTGCGGGTTTCGAGAGCGCCCACGTCCCTTCGGAGGAGGTCACCTGTCGCATGCGCAAGCTTCCGCTCCTCGCCCTCGCCGCGGCTCTTTTTGCGGCCCTCATGATCGTCCCGTCCGGCGCCATGGCCGCGTCGACGGCGAAGGTCGGCCTCTATGACGACTTCTTCTCCAAGCCAGGCAGTTCGACCACCTGCCCGCCGGACAAGACATGCGCGAAGGCGAAGGCCGGCACGAAGTTCAAGTTCACCTGGAAGGGCACCAACCTGCACAACATGGTGCTTTTCAAGGCGCCCAAGGGGATCAAGAAGTCCAGCTACAGCGTCTCGACGCCGCAGAGCCAGGGCTTCGTGTTTACACGCAAGCTGAAGAAGGCCGGCAAGTGGTACTTCCAGTGCCAGATCCACCCCGGCATGGAGATCCGGATCAAGGTCAAGTAGTCCGGGCCGGACTCAGGCGGCGCGGCGCGGTCTCCGCGCCGCGCGCCCCCGTGCCGCGGTAGCACAAGACGCCGACCGACAGGGCGGCCGTCGACCGACGGTCGCCTTCACATAGAATCCCGCGCCGCTTCATGGCCGCGAGCAGCCAGAGCAAGATCCGCGTCGTGGTCGCCAAGCCCGGCCTCGACGGTCATGACCGGGGCGCGAAGATCATCGCCCGGGCGCTTCGTGACGCCGGCATGGAGGTCATCTACACCGGCCTGCACCAGACCCCCGAGCAGATCGTCGCCACCGTCATCCAGGAGGACGCCGACGCGGTCGGGCTCTCGATCCTGTCGGGCGCGCACATGACGCTCGTCCCGCGGATCCTCGAGCTGCTCCAGGAGGAGGAGGCCGGCGAGGTACTGGTCACGGTGGGGGGCACGATCCCCGCCGACGACGTCGAGGAGCTCAAGCGCCTGGGCGTGGCCGAGGTCTTCGGTCCGGGCGCGTCGACGCAGGCGATCATCGATTTCCTGCGGGGGGCCGTCCCCTCGTAGTGGCTGTCCAGCGGCTGATTGACTGGTCAGTCAATGAGATAGGATGCCGAACGTCCGTTCTTAGAGGAGGCTTGTCTTGAAGATCTGCGTGCTGGTGAAAGAGGTACCGGACGCCGCCGTCGAGAAGCGCATCGATCCCTCGACGGGCCGTATGGATCGCAGCGGCGAGAAGAACCTCAACCCCTTCGACACGCACGCGCTAGAGGCCGCGATGCAGGTGAAGGAGGGCGGTGCCGTCCAGGTCGACGAGGTCGTGGCGGTCACGATGGGCCCGCCGAGCGCTGTCCGCGCGCTGCACAAGGCGGTCTCGCTGGGCGCCGACCGCTCCGTGCACCTATCCGACGACGCGCTTGCCGGCTCCGACGTCGCCGCGACGGGCTACGCGCTCGCGAAGACGCTGCAGCAGGAGAGCCCGGATTTGGTCCTGCTCGGGCAGCAGTCAGACGACGGCGAGTGCTACACGATCGGCGCCGTGGTGGCCGACCACCTGCAGATGCCCACGCTGACCCAGGTGATCAAGATGGACGTCGAAGAGGGCAAGCTGCGCTGCGAGCGCCAGGCCGAGTACGGCTACGACACCGTCGAGGTGCAGATGCCGGCCGTGATCGCCGTCGGCGACGCGATCAACGAGCCGCGCTACCCGTCGCTCAAGGCGATCATGGGCGCGAAGAAGAAGCCGCTCGACGAGCGCGCCGCCGGCGACGTCGAGATCGACATGAGCTTCGTCGGCGAGTCGGGCTCGCGCGTGAAGTGCGGCAACTTCAAGGCGCCGCCGGCCAAGGAGGCCGGCCAGATCATCGAGGACGAGGACACCGACGAGACCGTCGAGAAGATCGTCGCGTGGCTCGACGAAAGGAAGCTGATCTAGCGATGGCCGACATCCTGACCTACGTCCTCCACTACGAGGGCGCCTTCAACAAGAACTCGCTCGGCGCGGTGTCCGAGGGCGCGCGCCTTGCCGGCCAGATCGGCGGGGGAGAATGTCACGCGTTGGTCCTGGGGGGAGACGACCTGACGGACGAGCTGTGCGCGACGCTGGGCGCCTACGGGGCGACCAAGGTGTTCCGCGCCAAGGGCCCCGAGGGGCTGGCCCAGCCCGTCGTCGACGCGATGGCCAAGGTCATCGACGACAACGGCCACTCCTACGCGCTGTTCGGCGGCGGCCTGCTCGGCTTCGAGATCGGCGCCGGCCTGGCGGCCCGCAAGGGCGCGGGCGTGACGATGGAGGTCACGCAGGTCAACGTCGAGGACGGCAAGCTCGTAGCCGAGCGCCCGATCCTGCAGGACTCGCAGATCTCGGAGTCGCGCTACGACGGCGATCTGGGGATCATCATCGGGCGCCTGAACGCTTTCGAGTCCGAGGAGTCGGGCTCGGGCCAGGCGACCGTCGAGGACGTCGACGTCGAGCTCTCGCCGTGGTCGACCAAGGCGACGATGGTCCAGCGCGGCGAGCAGCGCGGCGCCGACGTGAACATCGAGGACGCCGACGTGCTGGTCGCGGGCGGCCGCGGGCTGGGCAAGCCCGAGGGCTTCGAGCTCGCCGAGGCGCTGGCCGGCGCGCTCGGCGGCGCGGTCGCCGCCACGCGCGCGGTGGTCGACGCCGGCTGGTACCCCTACGCGGCCCAGATCGGCCAGACGGGCAAGACCGTCGCGCCCAAGCTCTACCTCGCCGCCGGCATCTCCGGGGCGATCCAGCACAAGGTCGGCATGCAGAGCTCGGAGAACATCGTCGCGATCAACAAGGACGCGAACGCCCCGATCTTCGAGTTCTCCGACCTCGGGATCGTCGGCGACCTGAACAAGATCCTGCCCAAGCTGACCGAGGCCGTGAAGGCCAAGAAGGGCGGCTGAGGCGTGTGACGGAGCGCGAGCGAAGCGAGGCAAACGGATCCAGGAACGGACGGGTCGTCAGCCCGGCGGACTTCCCGCCGCCGGTCGACTCCGTGCACGAGTTCGTCGGCGAGCCGACAGACCCCGAGGACGAGCGCATCGAGGTCGGCGTGGCGATCGTCGGCGGCGGCCCCGCGGGCCTGGCCTGCGCCAACCGCCTGCTGCAGCTGCTGGCCGACGACGAGCAGCTCAGCGAGCGCCTCGGCGAGGTGCCGGTGGCCGTAATCGAGAAGGGCAAGGTGTGCGGGGCGCACAACCTCTCCGGGGCGATCATGCGCCCGTCGGCGATGCAGGAGCTCTTCCCCGACGTCGATCCCAAGGACTGGCCGACCTACGGCGAGGTCCCGGGCGAGGCCGTCTACCTGATGGTCAACTCCAAGCAGTCGCTGCGCATCCCGACGCCGCCGCCGTTCAAGAACCACGGCAACTACGTCGTCTCGGTCGCCGAGCTCTCGCGCTGGCTGGCCGAGAAGGCCGAGGAGGCCGGCGCCTACATCCTCACCGAGACCGCGGCCGAGAAGCTGCTGGTCGACGGCGATGCCGTCGTCGGCGTGCGCTCGGGCGACAAGGGCCGCGGCAAGGAGGGCGAGGAGCTCTCGAACTTCGAGCCCGGCTCGGACCTCGTGGCCAAGGCCACCGTGCTCGCCGAGGGGACCTGGGGCCACCTGACCGGCGCCGCCATCCGCCGCTTCGACCTCGGCTCGGACGACTCGCAGGTATGGGCCCTCGGGGTCAAGGAGGTCTGGGAGGTCCCCAAGCCGCTTACCAAGGTCATCCACACGCTCGGCTGGCCGCTGCGGACGGCCGCCAAGTACCACGAGTTCGGCGGCTCGTGGATCTACCCGATGGGCGAGGACAAGGTCTCGATCGGGTTCGTCGCCGGCCTGGACTACACGGACGCGACGTTCTCGGTCCACGACGTCCTGCAGCAGTTCAAGACCCACCCCCGGATCCGCGGGATCCTGGAGGGCGGCAAGCGCATCGCCTGGGGCGCGAAGGCGATACCCGAGGGCGGCTACTGGGCGATGCCCACGCTGCACGCGCCGGGGATGGTCATCTGCGGCGACTCGGGCGGGATGGTCAACGTCCCCGAGCTCAAGGGCATCCACTACGCGATGCACTCGGGGATCCTCGCGGCCGAGAAGATCTACGCCGCGCTCAAGGCCGACTCCACGAACCTCGAGGCCTACGACGACGCGGTCCACGACTCGGTCATCGGCCAGGACCTCTACCGCACGCGCAACATGAAGCAGCCGTTCGCGAAGGGCTTCTTCGTCGGCGGCGCGATCACCAACGCGATGGTCGCGACCAAGGGCCGCTTCCCCGGCGGGCACTGGAAGACCGAGCCCGACGCCGAGCACCCGATGTTCGACGGCGGCCGCCGGAAGACCTATCCCAAGCCCGACGGCAAGTACACGTTCGACAAGCTCTCGAGCGTCTACATCAGCGGGAACGCGACACGCGACGACGCCCCGAACCACATCCGCGTGCGCAAGCAGGTCCCGCGCACGCTGGCCGAGACCTGGGCGTGGATGTGCCCCGCGGGCGTCTACGAGATCCCCGAGGACGCGCCCGAGGACGGTCCCGTGGACCTCGTCGTCAACTACACCAACTGCGTGCAGTGCGGGGCGATCACCGCAAAGGGCGGCCGCTTGACGCCGCCGGAGGGGGGCGACGGCCCCCTCTACCAGATCACCTGAGCACCCGGCGACCGCGCCTGGCGGCGTCCTCGCCTGCTCGCCTGCGTTGCACGCCACGCAGGCCGCGTCCTTGCCAGGCACGGTTCGGAGCGCTCAGGGAGCGGATTTACCGCTTTAGCGGCGCAACCTGGGCTTTCCTGCGTTGTTAGGGAGACGCATGCGTCGTGCAGCCCTGATCGCCCTTTGTGCATTCGCCGGCCTGGCCTGCGTCGCGTCCGCGGCGGCCGCGTCGTCGCCGCGCGCCAAGGTCCAGACGTGCAACACGGCGCTCGCGCAGCCGGACCGCTACGTCGTCTTCGTCGGCAAGATGAAGTCGCTGCGGCGCGCCAACCGCATGATGATGCGCTTCGACCTGTACAGCCGCGCCGCGGCGTCGCCGGACTGGACGCGCATCGACGCCCCCGACCTGGGCGTCTGGCACAAGGCCAACGCCGGCGTTCCGTCCTACACCTTCCGCCAGCGCGTGCAGGGGCTTCCCGCACCCGCGCGCTACCGCGCTCGTATCAGCTTCCGCTGGAAGGGCCCCAAGGGCAAGCCGCAGGTCGTGATCAAGAAGTCGACGTCGGTCTGCTCGCAGCCCGACCTGCGGCCGGACCTGCGCGTGTCGTTCCAATCGCCGACGGTGACGCAGGGGCAGGTCACCTACTCGGCGGTCGTGCGCAACGCCGGCAAGACCGCGGCCGGCTCCTTCCAGCTCGCGCTCGTTCCGGGTACCGGAGCGACGCAGATGGAGACGATTGCGGGCCTCGGCCCCGGCGCGGAGGTCTCGTTCCCGGTGACGTGCACGCAGGGCGCGACGATCCAGGCGACCGTCGACCCGCTCTCCACCGTCGCGGAGAGCAAAGAGGACAACAACACGGCCACGCGAACGTGCGCGGGCAAGCGCAGCGGCTGACGCTCCGGCCCCGCTTCGGCCCCTCTCGCCACCGCTACACTGGATGAAGCGATGAAGGCCGCGATCCATCCCGAGTACGTAGAGACCCACGTGCGCTGCACGTGCGGCAACGAGTTCACGACGCGCTCGACCAAGCCCGAGCTGCACGTCGAGATCTGCTCCAACTGCCACCCCTTCTACACGGGCAAGCAGAAGCTCGTGGACACCGGCGGCCGTGTCGAGCGCTTTCAGCGCAGAGCCGCCAAACGCGCGCGAGGGTGACGCGATGGGCGGCGCCTGGCGGCGTCATCGCCTGCTCACGTGCCAAGCACGCTTCGCAGGCTGCTTCCTCGCCATGCTTGTCCCTCGCGCCCCCCTCGCATCGCCCCTGAGCGCGTGACTTCGTCTCCTCAGGAGACCCGGTTACCCGACGGCGCTCTGATGGCCCAGCGCGATGCGCCCGTCGGCGGTCAGGCGGTGCTCGAGGGCGTGATGATGCGCGGCGTCTCGACGTGGGCGGTAGCGGTGCGCAGGCCGCCGGCGCCCGATGCGCCGGACGGAGCCGAGGGCGGGATCGACGTTCAGTCGTTCCCGCTCGTGTCGTGGACCAAGCGGCACAGGCTCCTGCGGCTGCCGGTGATCCGCGGGATCGTCGCGCTCGGCGAGTCGCTGAGCCTGGGCTTCAAGGCGCTCGGCATCTCCGCCAACGCGCAGGTCCCCGAGGACGAGGAGCCGATCTCGGGCGGCACCTGGGCCGGCACCGTCGCCGTCGCGGTCATCTTCGCGGTCGGGCTGTTCTTCCTGCTGCCGGTCGGGATCACGTCGCTGTTCAAGGACGCGCTGCCCGACGCCATCGTCTTCGTCGTGATCGAGAAGCTGATCCGCGTCTCGATCTTCCTCGGCTACCTGCTGCTGCTCTCGCGCATGAAGGACCTGCGCCGGGTGTTCGAGTACCACGGCGCCGAGCACAAGGTGATCGCGACCTACGAGGCCGGCGACGAGCTGACCCCGGAGCGCGCGCGCCGCTACTCACGCCTGCACCCGCGCTGCGGAACGAGCTTCCTCCTGTTCGTGATGGTCGTCGCCGTGTTCGTGTTCGCGCCCCTGGGGCGCCCGGACTGGTACATCCTGTTCCCGTCGCGGGTGCTGGGGATCCCGATCGTCGCGGGGCTGGCCTTCGAGATCATCAAGTGGGCCGGCCGCAACCGCCGCAAGCGCTGGGTGCGCTGGATCATGTGGCCCGGCCTGCAGCTCCAGAAGCTGACCACGCGCGACCCCGACGACTCGCAGCTCGCCGTCGCCATCGCCGCGCTGCAGGCGGTGCTCGAGGTCGAGAAGCCGGGGGAGGTCTCCGAGGAAGACCTCACCGGCGTAGAAGTAGCCGCCTGAGCGTCGCGCTATCGCCGCTGGCGGCGTCATCGCCCGGCTCACGTGCAAAGCACGCTTCGCCGGCTGCTTCCTTGCCAGCGACGATTCGCGGCGCTCATGCAAGCCCGAGCGTCGCGCTATCGCCGCTGGCGGCGTCATCGCCGGCTCACGTGCAAAGCACGCTTCGCCGGCTGCTTCCTTGCCAGCGACGATTCGCGGCGCTCATGCAAGCCTGAGCGGACGGGGGATAACCGCACTGGCGGCGCTCGACGCGGCCGCTAGCGTGGGCTGCCGTGAGCTCCAACTGCGCGATAGAGGTCGAAGGACTGCGCAAGTCATATGGCGAGGTCGCCGCTCTATGCGGCGTGGACTTCGCCGCCCCCGCCGGCTCGATCCTGGGTCTGCTGGGACCCAACGGCGCCGGCAAGACGACCGCGGTGCGGATCCTCAGCACGCTCCTGCGCCCTGACTCGGGCACGGCCCGCGTCGCCGGCCTGGACGTCGTGCGCGACGCGCCCGCCCTGCGCGCGCGCATCGGGCTCGCGGGCCAGTACGCCGCCGTCGACGAGAACCTCACCGGAGCCGAGAACCTCGAGATGGTGGGCAGGCTGTATCACCTCGGGCGCGGTCCCTCGCGCATCCGCGCCCGCGATTTGCTGGAGCGCTTCGAGCTCGACCAGGCCGCGACCCGACTCGTGCGGACGTACTCCGGGGGCATGCGGCGCCGGCTCGACCTCGCTGCGGCGCTGGTCGCCCGCCCACCCGTACTGTTCCTCGACGAGCCCACCACGGGCCTGGACCCGCGCAGCCGGATCGGGCTGTGGGAGACGATCGAGGCGCGCGTCGCCGCGGGCACGACCGTCCTGCTCACGACCCAGTACCTGGACGAGGCCGACCGGCTCGCCGACCGCATCGCCGTGATCGACCACGGCCGGGTGATCGCGGATGGGACGTCCGACGAGCTCAAGGACCGTGTCGGCGGCGAGCGGATCGAGGTCGCGCTCGAGGATCGCGAAGACGTCGACGCCGCGATCGCCGCGCTGGCGCAGGTCGGCGACGACCCCGCATGCGAGGACGGCTTGGTGCGCGTGTCGCCGCGCGAGCGGCGCGGCGCGATCGCCGAGGCGATCCGGCGACTGGACGACGCCGGCGTCGGGATCGCCGACGTGGCCGTTCGGCGGCCGACGCTCGACGACGTCTTCCTGCAGCTCACGGGCCACGCCGCCGAGGAGCGCGAGGAAGCCGAGCGCGAGCAGCGGGAACGGGAGGTGGCGCGGACGTGATGCGGCGACTCGCCTATTCGGCGTCCGACACGCTGGTGCTCACGCGGCGCAACGTGCTGCGCATCCCGCGCCAGCCCGACCTCCTGATCTCGTTCACGGTCCAGCCGATCATGTTCGTGGTGCTGTTCGTGTACGTGTTCGGCGGCGCGATCAAGACGCCGGGCTACGACTACGTCGACTTCCTGATGCCGGGGATCATCGCCCAGACGATGGCTTTCGGCGGATCCGTGAGCGCGCTCGGGCTCTCCGACGACCTGCGCAAGGGGCTGATCGACCGCTTCCGCTCGCTGCCGATGTCACGTGCGGCCGTGCTCGCGGGGCGGACCCTGGCGGACGTCGCCACCAACGCGGTCGCCCTCGTGATCATGGTGGCGGTCGGGCTGCTCGTCGGCTTCTCGTTCTCGACCAACGTGCTCGAGATCGCGGCCGGCGTCGCGCTCCTGCTGCTGTTCGGCTACGCGTTCTCGTGGATGTTCGCGTTCGTCGGGCTGACCGCGGCCTCGCCCGAGTCCGCCCAGGCCATCGGCTTCATCGTGCTCTTTCCCATCACCTTCGCCTCCTCGGCGTTCGTGCCCGTGGACTCAATGCCCGCCGGCGTGAAGGAGTTCGCCGAGGTCAACCCGTTCTCGACGGTGGTCGACGCGCTGCGCGCGCTCTGGCTGGGCGCGCCGGCGGGCAACGATGTGTGGGGCGCGGTGGTGTGGTCGGTCGGACTCATCGCGGTCTTCTCGGCGCTGTCGGTCTCCCGCTACCGGCGCGCGGTCAGCCGCTGAGCAGGCGCAGCCCCGCCTAGACTCCTCGGCCCCATGGTCGAGCAGCTCGTCGAGCAGATCGAGTCGCGCTTCGCGGCGCTGGAGCGCGAGTTCTCCGACCCCGCGGTGACCGCGGACCGGCGGCGCTATGCCGAGGTCGGGCGCGCCTACCGCGAGCTCGAGCCCGCCGCGCGGCTCGCGGCCGAGTGGCGGCGGGCGACGAGCGACGCCGACGGGGCGCGCGAGCTCCTCGGCGAGGACTCGTCTGACGCCGACGTACGCGAGATGCTGCGCGCGGCCGAGGAGCGGCTTGCCGAGCTCGAGGAGGAGATCCGGCTCGCGATGGTCGAGCGCGATCCGAGCGACGACAAGAACGTCATCGTCGAGGTGCGCCCGGGAGCGGGTGGGGAGGAGGCCGGGCTGTTCGGCGGTGACCTCTACCGGATGCTCACGCGCTACGCCGAGCAGCGCGGGTTCTCGACCGAGCCGCTGTCGGTGGGCGACGGCGATTACACGTTCGCGATCAAGGGCGAGGGTGCCTACTCGGTGTTCAAGCACGAGGGCGGCACCCATCGCGTCCAGCGCGTGCCCGAGACCGAGTCCCAGGGCCGCATCCACACCTCGACCGCGACTGTGGCCGTGCTGCCCGAGGCCGAGGACGTCGACGTCGAGATCGATCCCAACGACCTGCAGGTGGACGTCTACCGCTCGTCGGGGCCGGGAGGCCAATCGGTCAACACGACCGACTCGGCGGTGCGGGTCACACACAAGCCGACCGGCGTGGTGGTCTCGATGCAGGACGAGAAGTCCCAGCTCCAGAACCGCGAGCGCGCGATGCGCGTGCTGCGCGCGCGGCTGCTCGAGCGAAAGCTCGCCGAGCAGCAGGCCGAGCTCGCGGCCGATCGCCGCTCGCAGGTCGGCACCGGCGATCGCGCGGAGAAGATCCGGACCTACAACTTCCCCCAGGACCGCGTGACCGACCACCGCATCAAGGTCACGCTCTCCAATCTTGACGCAATCCTCGCGGGCAACCTGGGCGAGCTGACCGCGGCCCTGCAGGACGACGAGAAGCGCCGCCGGCTCGAGCTGCAGACGGCGGAGGGGTGAGCGAGGCGTCGCGCGGGCATCGCGGCGTGGCGTCCGCGCGGGCCCTGCGCGGCGTCAGCGTCCGCGACGCGCTCGACAGCGCGACGATCCCGCTGCGGGGGGCGGGCATCGAGACGGCCGCGCTCGACGCGCAGCTGCTGGTCGCCGATGCGCTCGGCGTCGGCCGCGAGGCGCTGTTCCTCGATCCCGACTGCGAGCTCGACGGACCGGCCACGCGGCGACTGCAGGCGGCCGTGAGGCGGCGGGCGATCGACCGCGAGCCGCTGGCCTACATCCTCGGGCGCAGGGGGTTCCGTCACATCGGGCTCGCGGTCGATGCCCGCGTGCTCGTGCCGAGGCCGGAGACGGAGCTGCTCGTCGAGGCCGCGCTGGGGCTGGCGAAGGGGACGAGGGTCGTCGACGTCGGGACGGGCAGCGGCGCGGTCGCGCTCGCGCTCAAGCACGAGCGCCCCGACCTCGAAGTCGTCGCGACCGACGTCGATCCCGACGCGATCGCGGTCGCACGCGACAACGCGCGGCGGCTCGGCCTCGAGGTGGGCGTCCTGGAGGGCGATCTGCTCGACCCGCTCGACCTGCCGGTGGACGCCGTGGTGAGCAACCCGCCCTACGTGGCCGACGGGGAATGGGGCTCGCTCGCCCCCGAGATCACCCGCCACGAGCCGCGCCGCGCGCTGCTCGGGGGCGAGGACGGGCTCGAGGTCATCCGCCGGCTGATTCCGGCGGCGGCCGCGCTCGCTCCCTTCGTCGCATTGGAAGTGGGGGCCGGCCAGGCGGCGGAGGTCGCGAGCCTGATGCATGCGGCCGGGCTGACGCGCGCGGACGCACGTAGTGATCTGGCCGGGATCGAGCGCGTGGTGGTCGGCCGGCGTTGATCACCCCCGACGACGCCGCCACCTTCGAACGCTGCATGGCGGTGGGCGGCGTGGCGGTGTTCCCGGCCGACACCGTCTACGGCCTGGCCTGCGACCCGGCCACCGACGGGGCGGTCCGGCGGCTGTACGCGCTCAAGGGGCGACGGCCCGACAAGCCGGCAGCGGTGATGTTCTTCGGCCGCGAGCTGGCGCTGGATGCGCTGCCCGAGCTCCCCGCGGGCACCCGCGCCGCGCTCGAGCGCCTGCTCCCGGGTGCGGTCACGGTGCTGCTGCCCAACCCGGCGCGTCGCTTCCCGCTCGCCTGTGGCCCCGAGCCCGAGACGCTGGGCCTGCGCGTGCCGTCGCTGCCCGAGCCGCTGGCGCCGCTCGCCGCGGTCCGCTGGCCGGTGCTGCAGTCATCGGCCAACCAGTCCGGGGGCGCCGACGCGCGTCGCGTAGAGGACGTACCGGAGCCGATCCGCGCCGCCGCCGACCTCGTCCTCGATGGGGGCGAGCTCCCGGGGATCGCTTCGACGGTGCTCGATTTGCGCGATTACGCCTCCCGCGGCACGTGGTCGGTCGTGCGCGAGGGGGAGGTCCCGACGGAGCGGATAGCAGCGCTCTTGGCTGGTCGCTAGCGCGTCGCGGGCTCGGCCGCAGCTCCCGCATGCCCTCGGCGAGCGCGTCGGTCGCCTCGTCGACGAGGGCGAGCACGTCGCCCTTCCCGCCGTCCCTTTGCCAGAGCTCGAGGGCGGCGGACACGGCCGCGAGCAGCGCCGCGGCGATCACGCGCAGCTGCAGGTCGTCGGTCGGGACGCCCCGTGTCCGGGCGAGCACGTCGGTGACCAGCTCGACGCCCTGGGCCTGCTCGGCGTCGAATCGCGCCCTCAGCTCATGGGGAAGTCGCGACCACGGCGGCCGACGGTGAGCTCGGCTACCGGCCGCGCCGGGGGCTCGCGCGCGGATTGGACCGGTTGGGCGACGAGCGCTCAGCCGCCCTCGGCGAGGCGGCTCCAGAACGCGACCCACTCGCGCTCGTGGGCGATGCCCGCGTCGAGTGAGGCGACCATGCCGGGTGGGGCGTCGCGAGGGCCTGTGGCGCGCAGGCTCTCGTATTCCTCGAGCCTCGCCCGGTGGGCGGCGACCTGGCCTGCGGCCAGCGCGGCCGGGTCGGCGCCGAAGAAGAGCTTGAGCAGGCCGAGGTCGCGCAGCTCGGTGGGCTCGGGGTGGACGTCGCGGCGCCACTCTTCGAGCGCCTCGCGGCCGGCGTCCGTGAGCCGGTAGCGCCGCCGTCGCCGGCCGCCGCGCTCGCGCTCCTCGTCCAGGTAGCCGGCCTGCGCGAGCCGCGCTGGCTCGGCGTAGAGCTGGGAGTGCTGCAGCGACCAGAAGTTCCCGACCGAGGCACCGACCGCGCGCTTGAGGTCGTACGGGGTCGCCTCGCCGGCCGCCTCGAGCAGCCCGAGCACGATGTAGGAGGTTGGTGTGAGCCGTGTCACTTGCGATAGTCCAACTTGGACGGTATAACTTGGCCTGTCCATCCAATCACACCCCCGACGGCCGCGCGCGGGGGCGCACCGAGCGGATCCGCTCCGCGCGGTCCGGCCGCACCGAGCAGATCCGCTCTGCACGGTCCGCTCCGCGCGGTCCGGCCGCACCGAGCGGATCCGCTCTGCACGGTCCGGCTGCATCGAGCGGACGCGCCGGGGACTTCGACCGAGAGGCGACGATGGCGACCACCGCACCGGCCCGCACCGACCACCGACTCGGCTTCACCACCCTGCACCGCGAGGTCTCGCTCGACCGGCTGCCGCTCAGCGGCGAGCTGCCGCCGTGGCTGCACGGCAGCCTGCTGCGCACCGGGCCGGCCGCGTTCGAGGCCGGCGGTCCGCCCCTGCGCCACTGGTTCGACGGCCTGGCCATGCTGCACGCGTTCTCGTTCGCCGACGGCCAGGTCGCCTACGCGAACCGCTGGCTTCACAGCGATGCCTGGAAGCAGGCCCGGCGAGGCGAGATGTCGCTGGGCGAGTTCGGGACCGACCCCTGCCGCTCGATCTTCCGCCGCGCGATGAGCATGTTCTCGCCGGGGGCGACCGACAACGCGAACGTGAACGTCACGCGCCTGGGGGACCGCTTCCTGGCCATGACCGAGACGCCGATGCCGATCGAGTTCGACCCGCGCACGCTGGAGACGATCGGCCACGCGCCGGTGGCGGCCAAGGGCGACGGGCAGCTCACGACGGCCCATCCGCACCTCGACCACCGCAACGGCGCACTGCTCAACTACGCCACGCGTTTCTCGCGCACGAGCGCCTACCGCGTCTACGCACGCCGCGCCGACGAGGCGAAGCGCCGCGTGCTGGCCTCGATCAAGACGCGGCGGCCCTCCTACATGCACTCGTTCGGGATGACCGAGCGCCACGTCGTGCTCGTCGAGTTCCCGCTCGTCGTCGACCCGCTGCGGCTCGCATTCGGCGGGCGGGCGTTCATCGAGAACTACCGCTGGGAGCCCGAACGGGGCACCCGCATCCACCTCGTGCCGCTCGACGGCGGCGAGCCGCTCGGGCCGTTCGTCACCGAGCCGTTCTTCTGCTTCCACCACATCAACGCGTACGAGGATGACGGCGACGTCCACGTCGACATGTGCACCTACGAGGACTCGTCGATCATCGACGCGCTCTATCTCGATCCGCTGCGGGCTGGCGCCGAGCTGCCCGACAACCGGCCCCGGCGCCTTACGGTCCCGCTCGGCGGAGGCGCCGTGCGCTCCGACCAGCTCTCAGACACCAACCTCGAGCTGCCGCGCATCAACTACCACGGGCACAACGGCCGGCCTTACCGCCACGTCTGGGGCGTCCGGGCCGACGGGTCGTGGCTCGACACCATCGTCAAGCTCGACGTCGAGACCGGCGAGCTCGCCGCCTGGGGCGAGGACGGCGTCTACCCGGGCGAGCCCGTGTTCGTGCCCGCGCCGAACGCCCGTACGGAGGACGACGGCGTGCTGCTGTCGGTGATCCTGGACCCCGATCGGGGTACCTCCTCGCTACTGGTCCTCGACGCGCGGACGCTCGCCGAGCGCGCCCGCGCCGAGGTGCCCCACCACATCCCACACGGCTTCCACGGTCAGTTCTACGGAGGGCTCTGAGCATGTGCCACAGCCGGCGTCACCGTCATCACCGCCACCACACCCGCGACTCCCGGCGCGGGCCGGCCTCGCCGGCCGAGCCCGACGTGCGCGTCGCCGACGCGGATCGCGAGCACGCGATCACGCTCCTCGGGGACCACGCCGCCGCCGGGCGGCTCAGCGCCGAGGAGCTCGACGAGCGCTCGGACCGCGTACTCGCGGCCCGCACCCGCGGCGAGCTCGACGCGCCGTTCGCGGACCTGCCGCCCGCTCGTGGGCGCGTCGGGGGCGCCCGCAGCTCGCGCGCGATGCGCGATCGCTACGTGCGGGCCAAGCTGTCGCTGGTCGCGGCGGGCGGCGCGGTCTGGGCCGCGTTCGCGGTCCTACACCACGTGGCCTGACCGCGCAGCGGGGCGGCTACGCTGCCCGGGTGAAGGCACGGTTGCGTTCCGCCGCGGGCGCCGGCACGCTCGGGCGCAGCGCGCTGACGCTGCTGCGGCCCGCCTCGCGCGACGTCTGGACAGTGCGCCGCCGCCTCGCGCGGCGCTACCTGCGGGGCGAGGGGCTCGAGGTCGGCGCATTGCACCGGCCGCTTGCGGTGCGGCGCGGCGTGCGCGTCCGCTACGTCGACCGCCACTCGGTGGATCAGCTGCGCGCGCACTACCCCGAGCTGCGCGACCACGACCTCGTCCCGGTCGACGTGATCGATGACGGCGAGACGCTCGCCACCGTGCCCGACGCCTCGGTGGACTTCGTCGTCGCCAACCACTTCCTCGAGCACACGCAGGATCCGATCGGGACCCTCGGCCACCACCTGCGCGTGCTGCGGCGCGGCGGGATCCTGTTCCTCGCCGTGCCCGACAAGCGCCGCACGTTCGACGCCGACCGGCCGGTCACGCCGCTCGAGCACCTCGTCCGCGACCACGCCGAGGGCCCCGCGTGGTCGCGGCGTACCCACTTCGAGGAGTGGGCGGCACTCGTCGAGAGGGTCGCGCCCGCCGCGGTCGCCGAGCGTGCGCGCGAGCTCGAGAGCTACGACTACTCGATCCACTTCCACGTCTGGACGCCCACGACCTTCACCGCGCTGCTCGCCCATGCCGCCGCCCGGGAGCAGCTGCCGCTCGCCGTCGAGGCGCTGCAGAGCGTCCAGGAGGAGTTCGTGACCGTCCTGCGCAAGGACGGCCACGGGCCCTAGTAGGTGCGCTCCTTGCCCAGTAGCTTGGCCATCTCGGCCTCGAACTCCTCGATCTCGATCTCCCCGCGGGCGTAGCGCTCGCGCAGGATCGACTCCGGCGACAGGTTGGCGTAGGCGTCGCCGACGAGCGGGGCCTTGAGGTGGCGTGCGCCCTCGCCGGGCTGCTCCACGTCGTCGAGCAGCCACTTGTCGCCGCGCCAGCGAAACACCCAGTACTGCTGGCGGCGCGTCTTCTGGTTGACCGCGCCGGCCACCAGCGCGCCGCTGTCGGCGTCGAGGATCGTCTCGACCATCGAGACGTCGAGCAGCACGACGACGCTGTCCTCGCCGCCGGTCTCGCCGCCCTGGTCATAGCGGACGAAGTCGAGGTCCTCGATCAGCGGGTTCTCGAGCTGGTGCACGCGGTGCTGGCTGACGAGGCCCTCGATGCGCAGCTTCTGGCGCGCGTTCATCTCGTCGGTGCAGTAGGGCGCCTCGACCGTGGGATCGCGCTCGATCCACGAGCGCTCGACGGCGAAGAACGCGTCCCGCACGCGGCGGCGGATGGTCTCGGTCGACCAGCGCGCGTCGAGCTGGGCCAGCGCGTCGAGCTCCTCGCCGACCTTCTCGCCGCGAGCGTCGCCGGCGGCCTTCCCGCCGCCGAACAGTCGTGAGAAGAGCCCCACCGCGCTAGGGGGTCGCCTTGGGCGGGTTCGCGGGCGCGGCGTCCTCGTCCTGCTCGTAGATACGCGGGCCCTCGTCCTGGTTCACGATCGGCGCACGCAGGTGGTACGCGGCCTCCTCGCCCTGCTGGATCTCGTCCAGCACCCAGCCGTACTGCGGGTGGCGGGTGAAGGACCAGTACTGCTCGAACTTCGTCGGCGAGCGCTTGTTGCCGTTGATCATCGCGCCCGAGCGGGTGTCCTCCATCCAGTCGCGGGCCGAGCACTGGATGTAGGCCACGAAGCGGTCCTGGCCGTCGTCGGTCACGTTGTAGATGCGCACGATCTGCACGTCGGTGAGGCGCAGGTCGGCGATCCGGTTGACGCGGTTCTGGCGCTCGTAGCCCTCGAGCTGGAGCCGGTGGCGCTCGAAGAGCGCCTCCGACACGTACGGGCGGCATTCCTCGACGCTGCGCTTCTCCCACGACATCTGGATCGGGAAGAAGGCATCCTTGACGCGCTTCTTGAGCTCGGTCGGGTCCCAGTAGCCATCGTCCAGGTTGGCCGCGCCGGCCTCCTTCTCGACCTTGCGAGCGCGCCGCAGGATGCGGTCCCGGTACCACTTGCGGCGGCTGTTGTTGACCAGCCCGATGATCAGCGGCAGCCCGAAGACCAGCAGCATGATGCCGACGAAGATCAGCGTGCCGGTCAGGCCGAGGCTGCCGCCGCTGCCGCCCGAGCCGCCGTAGTACCCGCCGCCTCCTCCGCCGCCGCCGCCGCCGGAGAAGCCGCCGCCTCCTCCGCCGCCCGAGCCGGTGGCGCCGCCGGCGAGGCCGTAGGCGGGCGCGGCCAGCACGAAGGGACTGAGCAGGGCGAGGGCGAGAAGACGGGTTCGCATGGGTCCGAAGATACCGATGCGCCGCGGAGCAGTGGACGCTTGCGGACGCCCCTCCCACGGGCCCCGATCCGCACCGGAGCGATGCTATGGTCGCCCGTCCATGAGCGACCTGCCCGCGGACTTCTTCGAGCGTCCCCTGGCCGAGGTCGATCCCGAGATCGCCGAGGTCCTGCAGCTCGAGCTCGAGCGCCAGCAGCGCACGCTCGAGATGATCGCCTCGGAGAACTTCGTGCCCCAGGCGGTGCTCGAGTGCCAGGGCTCCGTGTTGACCAACAAGTACGCCGAGGGCTACCCCGGCCGGCGCTACTACGGCGGCTGCGAGTACGTCGACATCTCCGAGCAGCTCGCGATCGACCGTGCCAAAGAGGTGTTCGGCGGCGACCACGTCAACGTCCAGCCCCACGCCGGGGCGCAGGCGAACGCCGCCGCCTACCACGCGCTGCTCCAGCCCGGCGACACCATCCTCGGCATGGAGCTCAGCCACGGCGGCCACCTGACCCACGGGATGAAGATCAACGTCTCGGGCCGGCTCTACAACGTGGTCGCCTACCACGTCCGGCGCGAGGACAGCATCGTCGACATGGACGAGCTCGCGGAGCTCGCGCGCGAGCATCGCCCGAAGCTGATCATCGCCGGCTGGTCGGCCTACCCGCGCCAGCTCGACTTCGTGCGCTTCCGCGAGATCGCCGACGACGTCGGCGCCTACCTGATGACCGACATGGCGCACTTCGCCGGGCTCGTCGCCGCCGGCCTGCACCCCAACCCGGTGCCCTACTCCGACCTCGTCACGACCACGATCCACAAGACGATCGGCGGCGCCCGCGGCGGGATGATCATCTGCCGCGAAGCGCTGGCCAAGAAGATCGACTCGGCGGTCTTCCCCGGGCAGCAGGGCGGACCGCTCGAGCACGTGATCGCGGGCAAGGCGGTCGCGCTTCGGATCGCGCGCAGCGACGCGTTCCGCGAGCGCCAGGAGCGCACGCTGGCCGGCGCGCGCGCGGTCGCCGGCGAGCTGCGCGGAACCGGCCACGGGGTCGACGTCCTCACCGGCGGCACCGACGTCCACCTGACACTGGTCGACCTGCGCGCCTCAGAGCTCGACGGCCGACAGGCCGAGGACCGCCTCGCCGAGATCGGGATCACCGTGAACCGCAACGCGGTGCCCTTCGACCCGCGCCCGCCGATGGTCTCGTCCGGGCTGCGAGTCGGAACGCCCGCGCTCGCGACCCGCGGCCTGCAGGCCGAGGACTTCGAGGAGGTCGGCCGGATCATGGCCGCGGCGCTGCAGCCGGAGTTCGAGTCCCGCCGTGACGAGCTGAGCGAGCGCGTCAGGGCCGTCGTCGAGCGCTACCCGCTCTACACGCACCTCACGGCAGCGGTCGCCTAGCGACCCCTTCGTCGCCCGCTCCGGGGCTGATGCGCGTCTGGGTGGATCTGACCAATACGGCGCACGTCGTCGTGCTGCGCCCGCTGGTCGAGCTGCTCGAGCGCGGCGGGCACGAGGTCGTGCTCACCGCGCGGCCGCTCTCGCACACCGTCGAGCTGCTCGACGACTGGGGCCATCCGTACACGGTGCTCGGCCGCCACGGCGGCGCGGGGCGCGCCGGCAAGGCGCGAGCCGCGGCCGAACGGGTCCGGCTGATGATCGGCTTCGGCCGCCGCGCTGGCTTCGACTGCGCGCTGGGCCATGCATCGACCGACCTGCCGATAGCCGCCCGCGCGCTGCGCGTCCCCAACACGACGATGTTCGACTACGAGTGGGCGGCGCTCCAGCACCACGTCAACTGCCGCTTCGCCGATCGCGTGCTCGTTCCCGACGCGATCCCGGCCGAGCGCCTGCGCCGCTACGGGGCGCGTCCCCCCAAGCTCGTTCGCTACCCCGGGCTGAAGGAGGAGTACTACCTCGCCGGCTTCGAGCCGGACGCAACGCTGCTCGAGCGTCTCGGCGTGCCGACCGGCGCGAAGCTCTGCGTCGTCCGCACAGCGCCTTCCTACGCGCTCTACCTCGGAGGCGCCGAGAGCGGGCTGCTGCCGGAGCTGCTGCGACGCCTGGCCGGCGACGAGGAGCTCGTGACCGTGGTGCTCGCGCGCACACTGGAGCAGCGCGCCGCGATCGGCGCGCTCGATCTGCCTCGCGTCGTGGTCCCAGAGCGCGCCGTCGACGGCCGCAGCCTCGTCGCGCTCGCCGACGCGCTCGTCTCGGCCGGCGGCACCATGAACCGCGAGGCGGCCGTGCTCGGCACGCCCGTGTGGTCGATCTTCGAGGGCCGCATGGGAGCGGTCGACGAGCAGCTCATCGCCGAGGAGCGGCTGCGGCTGCTGCACGACCCCGGCGAGGTGGTCGTCGAGCGCCGCGAGCGGAGCGGCGCGCCGCTAGCGGGCCGCGATCCGGCGGAGCTCTTGCGGATGGCGCTGCCGTGGGTCGCGTGAGGTGGGCGCGCGGGTGCGGCGTGCGCGGGCGAGCGGAGCGGGCCCGGCGGGGCGCTACCGCGGACCGGCCGTGAGTGCCGGCTCGCTCTCCTGCTCCTGCTCCTGCTCGAGCTCGGCCTCCTTGGGCGCCGCCCGGCGGAAACCGAACACCTGCAGGTGGCGCGCCTTGAGGATCTCGAGCCTGTAGACGATCCAGATCGAGGCGGCCACGATCCCGATCCCGGCCGCGGCGGCGATGAGCGTGTTGCCGGTGTCCCACACGCCGTACGGGCGCGGGGGGACGAAGCGCAGCAGGATCGCGTAGCCGGCGAGCAGCGCGGCCCATACGTGCAGGTAGGCGGCGGTCCGCCGCTGCGAGAAGCCGATACGCAGGAAGCGGTGGTAGAAGTGGTTGTGGTCGGCCGACCACGGCGCGCGGCGGTACTTGAGGCGCTTGAGGACGACGAACGAGGTGTCGAGCAGCGGCACCGCGAGCACGAGCAGCGGCGCGGCCAGCGCGATCGTCGCCGCGCTCTTCAGCACGCCCTCGACGGCGAGGCTGCCGAGCACGAAGCCCAGCGCGAGCGCGCCGCAATCGCCCATGAAGACCTTCGCCGGGTGGTAGTTGTGGCGCAGGAAGCCGAGCGTCGCGCCGCACACGATCGCCGCGATGGCCGCCGTCTCCAGGCGCCCGAACGAGGCGGCCAGCAGCGCGAAGGCCGCGCAGGCGATCGCCACGATCCCCGCCGCCAGCGAGTCCATCCCGTCGATCAGGTTCACGAGGTTGGCGACCAGCGTGATCCAGAAGATCGTCAGCGGGACGGCGAACGCGCCGAAGCTCACGTACCCGTACACGGGTAGCGTGATGTGGCTGAAGGTCATGTCCCAGCCCAGCACCGGGATCAGCGACACGAGCGCGACCGCGACGAGCTTCACGCCCGGGACCAGCCCGCGGAGGTCGTCCACCAGGCCGATGACCGCGACGCAGGCCATCCCGATCACGATCCCCAGCAGCGCCCCGTGGAGGTCGACAAGCAGAAGCGTGGGAACGAGGATCGCGACGACGATCGCGAGGCCGCCGACGCGCGGGATCGGCGCAGCGTGGATCCGCGGCCGGTCGCCGCCGGTGTCAAGGGCCCCGACACGGTGCGCCAAGCGCACGGTGAGCGGTGTGAGGGCGAGCACGAGAGCCAGCCCGCCGATGAAGCCCCACACGACCGCCCTGTCCTCCACGAGGGCCCGGAGGGCGTCGATGATGGACATCGCCGAAAGGTTTATAGCAGCGGGGCCGAACTCCTCCCGACTCCGCCGGCCGCGCATCGGCGCCTGCAGAGCCCGATCTGGGGGTCGTGAGCCGTGCGAGGCCCCTGCTAGCCTCGCGCGAGCGTGAGCGACGTGGCGACAACTCCGTCGAGCTTCGCCGACCGGATCGCCACGCGCGAAGCCAGGATCGGGATCGTCGGCCTCGGCTACGCGGGCCTGCCGCTCGCGCTCGCGTTCGCCGAGCGCGGCTTCCCGGTCACCGGCATCGACCTCAGCGACGAGCGCGTGAAGGCCGTGCGCGAGCGGCGCTCCTACCTCGTCGACGTTCCCCCCGAGCGCTACGCGTCGCTCGAGGGCACGGTCACGGCGACGACGGACTACGCGGTGCTCGCCGAGCTCGACGCCATCGTCATCTGCGTTCCCACGCCGCTCTCCAAGACGCGCACGCCCGACCTCTCGTTCATCGTCGCGGCCGCGGAGTCGGCGTCCAGGCACCTGCGCGACGACGGCCCGCTGGTGGTCCTGCAGTCGACGTCGCACCCCGGGACCACGGAGGAGATCGTGCTGCCGATCCTGGCCCGCGGCGGGCGCACCGTGGGCGAGGAGTTCTTCCTGGGCTACGCGCCCGAGCGCGTCGACCCGGGCAGCCGCGAATGGACCATGCGCAACACGCCCAAGGTCGTCTCCGGCGTGACCGAGGAGTGCCTGCGCCGCACCGAGCTGCTGTTCGCGCAGATCGTCGACACCGTCGTGCCGGTCTCGGGACCCATGGTGGCCGAGCTCGCGAAGATCCACGAGAACACCTTCCGCGCGGTCAACATCGCGCTGGCCAACGAGCTCGCGCTGATGTGCGACCGGCTGGGGATCTCGGTGTGGGAGGTCATCGACGCGGCGGCGACCAAGCCGTTCGCGTTCCTGCCCCACTACCCGGGCCCGGGCCTGGGCGGCGACTGCATCCCGGTGGTGCCGCACTTCCTCGCGTCGCGGCTGCGCGAGTACGGCTACTCCGCGCAGCTGATCGCCGCTGCGCACGAGATCAACGCGCACATGCCGGTCTACGTCGTGCAGAAGATCGCCGAGGCGCTCAACGACCGCGGCAAGCCGATCAAGGGCTCGCGCCTTCTGCTGCTCGGGATGGCCTACAAGCCCGACGTGCACGACACGCGCGAGTCGCCCAGCATCGAGATCATGCGCCGGCTGCTCGAGCTCGGCGCGGTGCTCGAGTACTGCGACCCGTGGGTGCCCGAGGTCGAGCTCGACGGCGAGCGCCACGTCGGCGTCGAGCTGGATGGCGAGCGGCTGGAGCAGGCCGACTGCGTCGTCCTGCTCACCGCGCACAGCGCGTTCCGCGCGGCGCCGTGGGAGCGCGCGGGGCTCGTGGTGGACACGCGCAACGTCGTCCCGGACTCACCTTCCGTCACCCGCATCTAGATAGGTGCCGCCTCTGCTCATCCTCGGCGCCGGCTACCTCGGCGCGGCGATGGCGGCGCGCGCGCTGGACGCGGGGGAGGAGGTCGTGCTGGCCGACAACTGGTACGCGACCGAGCGTCGCCAGCTCGACGGCCTGCGCGATCGTGGCGCCCAGATCGAGACCGCCGACCTGCGCCGTCGGGGCGACCTCGAGCGGCTGATCGGAAAGCGCCCCGCGCGGATCTACCTGCTCGCCGCCCAGGCCAGCCGCCCGATCGCCGAGCGCGAGCCCGACTACACCGAGGAGACCAACGTCACCGGCGTGCGAAAGGTCGCGGAGGTGGTCGCGGCCGCGCCCGACCCTCCTCCGGTCGTGTTCGCCAGCTCGCTCAACGTGTACGGCGAAAAGGCCACGGGCCACGTCGGCCCCGACCACCCATATGGCCCGCAGGGCGACCTCGCGCACCTGTCGAAGGTCTACGGCGAGCTGTGCCTCGCCCTGTACGCCCGCCGCGCCGGATTCGGGCTGCACGTCGCGCGGCTGGCGATCGTGTTCGGCGCCAGTCCTGTCGAGCACGAGGGCCCCGAGTCCCAGACCGTGGTCGACAGGTTCCGCCGCCTCGCCGCGGCGGGCGAGCCGCTCACGGTGGACGCCGGCGGCCGTGCCACGATCGGCGTCGTGCACGTCGACGACGCCGCGCGCATCCTGCTCGAGCTCGATCCGCGCGGCGGCGTGGAGGCGAGCAACGTCGTGGCCGAGAGCATCACGGTCGGAGCGCTCGCCGCGCTGGTCGAGGGCAGGCCGGGCGACGGTAGCCCGGCGCGGACCTACGAGACGCCGCACGAGTACCGTCACCGGCTCGCGGAGTATCTGGCCCGGTGAGGATCGTCGTCACCGGCGCGACGGGCTACCTGGGCTGGCGCGCCACCGTTCTGCTTCGCGAGCGCGGGCACGACGTGCTCGCTCTGACCCGGCCGGGACACACGCCGCGGGCCGCGTCGCGCGATCTGGACGCAATCGAGGTCGACGCGGGCGCGCCCGCCGCGCGCGAGCACCTGGCCGGCCGCGACGCGGTCCTGCACTTCGCGGGCGTTCCCGACCCCGCGCGCTCGGCGGCCGACCCGGCGCGCGCGGTGCGCGAGAACGCCGGCACGACGCTCAACCTGCTCGACGGCTGCCTCGAGCACGGCGCCGGCCTGGTCTACCCCTCGACCGTGCGCGCGGGAGTCGAGCCCGCGCCAGACGCCTACGCGGCCTCCAAGCGCCTCGGCGAGGAGGCCTGCCGTCTGCACGCGGCGCGGTCGACCGTCCTGCGCCTCACCTCGGTCTTCGGCCCGGGGCAGGTGACGTGGGAGGGCGCGACCGGCGCGATCGCGGCCTTCGCCGCGCGGGCCATGGACGGCGGGCCGGTCGTCGTGCGCGGCAACCCGCGCCGCACGCGCGACTTCGTGTACGTGGACGACTTCGTGCTGGGGCTCGAAACGCTTCTCGCCGAGGGGGGCTGGGGCCAGCGCCTGGTGGCGGCCAGCGGACGGTCGACGTCGCTGCTCGAGGCGGCCGAGACCGTGCGCGAGGCGGTCGATCCCGACTGCCCGATCGAGCTGCCCGAAAACGCTCTCGCGCCCGGCGAGGACGAGAGCTACGCGGCCGATCCGCGGGCCCCGAGACTACGCTTCGACAGCCGCCCCCTGGCCGAGACGATCCCGCTCTATGTCGACTGGCTCCGCTCCCACGCCGCTGCTCAAGGCCGCGCCCGAGCCTGACCAGCTCGCCGACCGCTTCGACGGCGGCGACTGGCGCGGCATCGAGCTGTGCCTGGCCCCGGCGCACGTCGCCGACGACGAGGCGCTCGCGCGCGCGGTGGCGACGGCCCGCGCGGGCGTTCCCAGCGGCCGCGCCGTGACCGCCGAGGCGCCGGTCGCCTGGCCCAGCGGCGCCTTCGTGCGCGTGGACCGCCTCGACGACGAGGCGCGCGCCGGGATCGAGCGCAGCGCCGAGTTCGCACGCGCGATCGGCTCGCCCGTGCTCACCATCCACCTGTTCGCGCCTATGACTCCCGCGGAATACCGGCGCGGCGAGCGACTGGACGAGGAGCAGGTCGAGCGCTTCCTGCGCTTTTACGCGAGCGCGTGCGTGGAGCGCGGCGTCGCGCCGCTCATCGAGAACGTCCCGCCGATCCTGCGCATGCGCACCGGCGGCGTGTTCCTGTCGCCGGTCGGCGGGCACTGGCGAGATCTGCTCGCCTGGCGCGAGCGCGTGCCCGAGCTGGGCTTCACGCTCGACACCTCGCACGCCGCCCTGTTCCGCAACGTCGCGCACTCCTATCCGTCGCTGTTCGACCTGCCCTCGGCGGCCGGGCTCGAACCGGAGCGCTTCGTCGAGGAGCTGGGCGATGGGGCGCAAGTCGCGCACGTCTCGGACGCCGAGGACCTGCTGGGCGAGGGGCTCCCCTACGGGGCCGGGGACCTCGACCTCGACCCGCTGGTGGCGCGGCTCGGCGCGCAGGTCCCGTTCCTGGTCGCCGAGATCAACGAGCCCGACCCTGCGCGCTCGCCGGACATGAAGGCGGGCTACCGAGCGATCGAGCGCGCGCTGAGCCGCGGCGCCGCGCCCGCCCGCCCGCGCGTGCGGCGCCTGGCCGAGCCGTTCTTCGACTGGCAGGCGGTCACCGGGCGGCGCGACCCGGTGCCCGCGGTGCTCGAGCTGCAGGAGCTGCTGGCCGGCCGGCGCGTGCTGGTGACGGGCGGGGCGGGCTCGGTGGGGCGCGTGCTGACCAGCTTCCTCGAGGGCTTCGGCCCGTCGCTGATCGCCGTGCTCGACGTCAACGAGGCGGCGCTGGCCGCCGACCGGCGCGCGCGCCCCGCGGTCGAGCGCCGCCAGGTCGAGCACGTGCTGTGCGACGTCCGCGACGCCGACCGCCTGCGCACCGAGATGGCGCGCGCGGCGCCCGACGTCGTCTTCCACCTCGCCGCCTACAAGCACGTCGACATGGCCGAGCGCTACCCGGAGGAGTTCGTGGCCACGAACCTCGAGGGAAGCCTCGCGCTGCTCAACGCCGCCGACGCGCTGGGGTGCGGCACGGTGGTGGTGGCCTCGACCGACAAGGCGGCGCTGCGCGCGAGCCTGTACGCCCGCACCAAGCAGCTCATGGAGCAGCTCACCGCCGCCTCCGCGCGCCGCACCGGCGCTCCGCGCCTGGCCGCGCGGCTGGTCAACGTGCTGGGCAGCGGCGGCAGCGCCACCGAGCTCTTCATGCGCCAGTCGCTGGCCGGCGTGCCGCTCACCGTCACCGACTCGGGCATGGTCCGCTACTGGATCACGCTTGCGCACGCCGTGGCGCTGCTGGGGCACGGGGCGCTGGCCGCGGCCGGGGGCGAGCGCCTCGCGACCGCCGCGCAGCCGGCGAGCTTCACGGTCGGCGAGGTGGCCGAGCGCGTCTGGCGCCGGGCCGGCCGCGAGGGGGAGCCCGAGCTCGACCTCGTCGGGGTGCGGCCCGGGGAGACGATGAGCGAGCAGCTGGTCGGCGCGGGCGAGCGGCTGCTCGACGAGCGCGTGGACGGCTGCGCGGTGATCGCGCCCACCGACGAGCGCGAAGCGATCGACGAGCTCCTGGGACGCCTCGGCGAGGCCGGCGGCTGGCGTGCGCGCCGGGCCGTGTGGCTGGACACGATCCGCGGCGGCGGCGGGGGCGCCCGCGCCGGCGTCGGCCAGGCCGCGCGCGCGTGAAGGCGCTCGTCACCGGCGGCGCGGGCTTCATCGGCTCGCACGTCGTCGACGCGCTGGTGGCGCGCGGCGCGCGTGTCGTGGCGGTCGACGACCTCTCGACCGGGCGGCGCGAGAACCTCGCGCAGGCCATGGAGCGGGGCGCGGTGTTGCGCGAGGCCGATGTCCGCGACGAGGAGGCGATACACGACATCGTCTTCGGCGAGCCCCCCGACGTCGTCTTCCACCTCGCCGCGCACATCGACGTACGCCGCTCGGTCGCCTCGCCCGCGTTCGACGCGCGCATCAACGTCGAGGGCACGATCAACATGCTCGAGGCGGCCCAGCGGGCGGGAGCGCGAGGTTTCGTGAACGCCTCGAGTGGCGGCGCGATCTACGGCGAGGCCGAGACGATCCCCACCCCGGAGACCGCGCCGCCGCGCCCGATCTCGCCCTACGGTCAGGGCAAGCTCGCGGCCGAGGGCTACTGCGGGCTGTACGAGCGGCTGCGCGATCTGCCGGTCACCTCGCTGCGCTTCGCCAACGTCTACGGCCCGCGACAGGACCCGCTCGGAGAGGGCGGGGTCGTGGCGATCTTCTGCGGGCGCGCGGTCGCCGGCGAGGGAGCGACGGTCTACGGAGACGGGCGCCAGACGCGCGACTTCGTGTACGTCGCCGACGTCGTCGACTCGCTGCTGGTCGCCGCCGATCGCGCGGCGGCGGGTCAGTTCAACGTCGGCACGGGAACCGAGACCTCGGTGCTGGAGCTCGCGGCCGCGGTGCGCGAGGCCTCGGGCGCCGCGTTGCCGCTCGAGCACGCCGCGGCGCGCGAGGGCGAGGTGCTGCGCAGCTGCCTCGACATCGCGCTGGCGCGCGGGGAGCTGGGGTGGGAGCCGCGCGTGACGCTCACCGAGGGCCTGCGTACGACGCTCGCGGCCGTCGCCCGCGAGTGACTCGCCCGAGCCCGTCCTCGCGGCGCTCACTCACCGTGTCACCTGCCGGTGCTCGACCGGGATGTCGAAGCGCTCGCGAACCTCGTCGAGGTCCTCCTCCGACCACGCCCGCTGGTCCTCGGGGTGGCTGACCACGACGATGCGGTCGGCGCGGAACGTCGCGAGCGCATCCTCGACGGCCACGAGCGGCTTGCTCTCGCCCGTGTCGCCCGCCGCGTCGATGCCCTCCTCCTCGAGGCGCTCGACAGTCTCCTCCTGGACCGCCTCGGCACGGGCGATGGCCTCGTCGGCGTCCGACATCCAGAAGCGCAGGCCGGTGGCGTGAAGCGCCGGCGCCACGACCATCACCTCCGCATCCTCGGCCTCCGAGGATCCGATCGCGTCCCGTAGGACGTCCGCGTCGATCGCCTCGGAGGTGAGCACCAGGACCTTCATCGCTCCGAGGGGTGGCCGGCGCCCGGCCAGGGGCCGAGGAGCAGCAGCAGCCGCGTGTCCTGAACCGCGCGCACCTCGTGGCGCTCGCCCGGATCGAAGACCGCGAGCAGTCCCGCCCCGCCGCTGACCGTCTCGCCGCTCGCCTCCAGCTCGACCTCGCCCTCGACGACCAGCAGCCAGGCGCGCTCGTGGACCTGGTGGTCCTGAAGGCGCTCGCCCGCCGGGAGCTGGATCGCGATCGTGCGTCCCTCGCCCTCCGAGTGCAGCACCTCGGGCTGATGCGGGGCGACGTCGAGCGAGTGCACATCCCAGTGGCGCATTTCGGCGCGAACACTACCCCGGAGCACCGGCCGCGACACTGTGCGCCGTGAGCGACGGCCACCTGATCCTGATCGCGGGCGCGCTGCTGATCGCCGGGCTGGCGGTCTCGTTCGCCGCCGGGCGTGTCCGCGTGCCCGGGCTCGTGCTGGTGCTGGGGGTCGGAATGGCGATCGGCTCGGATGGCCTGGGCTGGATCGACTTCAACGACTACCGGCTCGCCCGCACAGTGGGGATCATCGCGCTGGCCCTCATCCTCTTCGAGGGCGGGCTGGACGCGGGCTGGCAGGAGATCCGCCCGGTCCTCGGGCCGGCGCTGAGCCTCGCGTTCGTCGGGACGATCGTCACCGCCGTGCTCAGCGGGCTCGCGGCGACGGCGCTGCTCGACCTCTCGAGCACCGAGGGGATGCTGCTCGGCTCGGTGCTGGCCGCGACGGACGGCGCGGCGATCTTCGCCATCCTGCGCGGCTCGACGCTACGCCGGCGCGTGGCCCGCACGCTCGAGGGCGAGGCGGGCTTCAACGATCCCGTCGCGGTCCTGCTCGTGCTCGGGTTCATCGCTTGGATCCAGGATCCGGCCTACGGGATCCTTGACATGGCCTGGCTGTTCGCGCGGCAGCTGAGCATCGGGGCGGCCGTGGGGCTCGCCGTCGCCGCCGCGGCGGTCCTGGCGCTCCAGCGCGTGCGGTTGCCCTCGGCGGGCCTGTACCCGGTCGCCTCGCTGGCCTTCGCCGCGCTGGCCTACGGCGCCGCGGACAGCCTGCACGGCTCTGGCTTCCTCGCGGTCTACCTGACCGGGCTCGCCCTGGGCAGCGTGCCCACTCCAGCGCAGCGCACGATCGTCACCTTCCACGACGGCCTGGCGTGGGTCGCCCAGCTGGCGATGTTCATGGTCCTCGGGCTGCTGGTCTTCCCGTCTCGGCTCGACGAGATCGCGCTCCAGGCGACGGCGCTCGCACTCATCGTCGCAGTGCTCGCGCGCCCGCTGGCGGCGCTGCTGGCCACCACCTTCACGCGCTTCTCGCGGCGCGAGCGCCTGGTGCTCGGGTGGGCGGGGCTCCGAGGCGCGGTGCCGGTCGTGCTCGCGACCTTCGCGGTCATCGAGCAGGTGCCCCACAGCGTCGAGTTCTTCGACGTCGTCTTCTTCGCGGTCGTGGTGTCGACCGTGCTCCAGGGCACCACCTTCGAGCCGTTCGCGCGCCGCCTGGGGCTGACGACCAGCGAGGCGGCGCTTCCCCGTGCCCTGATCGAGCCAACGGCGATCCGGAGGCTCGGGGCCGAGGTGGTCGAGTTCGTGGTCCAGCCCGAGCACGCGGCGGCGGGCCGGCGCGTGCGCGAGCTGGGGCTGCCGCGCGACGCGCTGCTCAACCTCGTCATCCGCGGCGAGCAGGCGCTGCCGCCGCGCGGCTCGACGGTCATCGAGCCGGGCGACCACCTGCACGTGCTCGTGCGCCAGGAGGCCGCGCTGGAGTTCGGTACGCTGCTCGACCGCTGGCGAGAGGGACCGCTGGGCCCTCCGGCCCGCCGCCGCCCGGTGATCCGAGCGGTCGCCCCGGTCTTCACCAGCCGCCCCTGGCGGTCCGACGACGGCGACCCGGGCCGCCCGCACGCGATCACCGGCGTGGACGTGGTCGAGCAGCTTCGCACGCGCCGCGATCGCCCAGGCGCGCTGGTCGCCCTGGCCGACGGCCGCTACGCGTACACGGGCGCGGTCCTCGCTGTGGGCTCGGCCCCGCAGCTACAGGAAGCGGCCAGGCGCGCCCTGCGCCATGCCGCGGCCGACGGCGAGCAGGCCTGGTGGCGTGAGGTGATCGGCGCGCTGGCGACGTATTGAGGCGCTAGTGACGAACGCGCCGCGCGCTCAGCGGTCGCTCCACTCACCCCAGCGGAAGCCGGTCGCCGACGGCTCCGGCGCTAGCGGGCTCGACGGCAGGCCGTCGGGCGGCTCGGGGTCGTTGTAGCCGCCGGGCGCTACGTCGTTCGGGGTGTCGGGGTGGAACAGCGAGGCCAGGTACTGGATCTGGCCGCGGCCGGGACCGAGCTCGAACTGGCCTCCGCCGTAGGCGCCGATCCCGCGCTCGGCCAGCCACTCGTAGCCCTCGAGCAGCCCCTGCAGGCTGCCGAAGCGCGAGGGCTTGACGTTGACCATCCGCGGCGGGAAGGGCAGTGCCTCGACGTCGGCGACCGAGTGGATCGGGGCGTCCCAGGTGATGCGGTCGCGATGCGGCCGGAGCACCTCGTCGGTCGCGTCGTCGAGGTACGGGTCCTCGATCCACGCGTCCGGGAAGCCCTCGGCCACGAGCCGGTAGAGCTCGGGGTCGGCTTCGACGTCGACCACCGTCCCGCGGTAGTGGCCCTTGAGGTCGACCGAGTCGATCGCGCCGGTCGCCGCCAGCTCGGCGACCAGCCCGGCGTTCCACGAGTTGGTCGGGTCGAGCTTGAAGCGCAGCGTGGGATAGCGCTCCAGGCGCCTGCGGACCGGCTCGATCGTCGCCGGCTCGCCCAGGCGCATCGAGACCACGAACGTCACCGGGCGCGGCTCGCGCCCGAGCGCCTCGGCCGCCGAGCGCCCGGCCTGGCGCAGCGCGAGGTCCAAGGCGGCGCTCTCGAAGGCCCAGCGGCGGTAGAGCCGCGACACCTCGCGGACCGGCTCGGCGGGGAAGAGGTCGAGGCCACCGATCAGAGCGCAGAGCGAGGCCAGCGTGTGCGAGCCCGCGAGCGCGAGCGTCGGGCCCGCGTCCTGGAGCGCGACGTGGTCGAGCGCGTCGTAGGTGACGTCCTCGCCCAGCCCCTCGTCGCCGCCGCCCCGCAGCCGGATCACCGTCGAGAGCCGGGTGAAGTCGCTGGAGACGTCGCGCTCCAGCCCCTCCAGGCTGTAGTCCTCGACCTCGAGCGGCAGGTCGGCGACCTGCTCCCAGGCGCTCACGAAAGCGGCCCGCTCGCGCGCTCTGGGATCGTGCAGCCCCACGGGTCGAGCCTACAACCAGCCCGCGCGGCGCAGGCGCCGGTACAGCGCGACGCAGATCACCAGCATCAGGGCGAGCGCGGTCGGGTAGCCGACGCGCGAGTGCAGCTCGGGCATGTGGTCGAAGTTCATGCCGTAGATCCCAGTGATGAGCGTCGGCACGGCGACGATCGCGGCCCAGGCCGAGATCTTGCGCACGTCCTCGCCCTGCTTGGCCGCGACATCGGCCTGGCGCACCTGCACCTGGATCAGGCTCGCGTGCAGCGCGTTGGAGAGCAGCTCGCTGTAGCCCTCGATCTGCGCGACGACGCGCAGCAGGTGGTCCTCGACGTCGCGGAAGTAGGGCCGGATCTCCGAGGCCACGAGCTCGTAGCGCCCGCCCGCGAGCCGCTCGAGCGGGTGGATCAGCGGCACGACCGCGCGCCTGAACTCGAGCACCTCGCGTTTGAGCCTGTAGATGCGCTCGCCCTGGTGCATGACCGCGCCGGGCCGGAACACGTCGACCTCGAGCTCGGCGATGTCGGTGCCCAGCGCCTCGATCACCGGCTGGTAGTCGTCGACGACGCGGTCGACGATCGCGTGCACCACGGCGCTGGGACCCTCGCGCAACAGGTCGGGCCGGCCCTCGATCTGCTGCCGCAGGCCGACGAGCGGCGCCGCCTCGCCATGGCGCACGGTGACGATGAAGCTCGCGCCCGCGAACAGCAGCAGCTCGCCGAAGTCGACATCGTCGGGCTCGTGGTAGATGGCGGTCTTTAGGACCATGAACAGCGAGTCGCCGTAGAGCTCGAGCTTGGGTCGCTGGTGAGCGTTGATCGCGTCCTCGACCGCGAGCTCGTGGAGCTGGAACTCGCGCCGGACGGCGTCGAACTCGTCCTCGCTGGGCTCGTGCAGGCCGATCCACGCGAAGCTCTGCGGGCCGTGGCAGGCGTCGAAGAGGTGCTCGAGCTCGAGCCCGCCGGAATGACGGCGCCCGTCCTCGTACAGCGCGCAGTCGACGATCACGCTGCGGCGAGCCTACCGGCCCGCCCGCCTCAGCTCAGCGGCGCCGTGTAGGTCCAGCGCCCGGCACGCAGGCCGACCGAGACCGCGTCCGCCCGCGACAGCGACGAGGCGAGCACGACATGGCTGCCGTCATAGCGATCCACGTAGCGGAACGAGCCGGCCGGCACGCGGCGCCCGCTGCGGGTGTTCAGCCAGACCTCGCAACGCAGACCGGGCCGCACGCCCTCGACGTCCATCGCGATCGCCGTGCCCCACGCGCGCGGGGTCAGCGTCGCCCTTGCCTGCATCTTCGCGGGGAGGCCGCGGAACGCGACGGCCTCGCCGGTGGGCGTGACCCTGGGCGCACCGCGCTCGTCGCCGGGCCAGAGCGCGATGATCACGGCGGCGAGAGCCGCGCCGGCGAAGGCCGCGGCTCCCCCGAGGCGCAGCCTCGCCCCGCGGCGCCGGCTGCGCCGCTCGCGACGCTCGCCCAGGACGCGGGCCACGACCCGGTCGCCGAGCTCGGCCGGCGGCGCCGGCGCGGCGACGACCGTCTCGGGCGAGGCCAGCGAGAGGCGGCGCGCGACCGGCACGAGCTCGTCCAGCTCGCGCCGGCACGACGGGCAGCCCTGTAGGTGCGCGCGGACCGACGCGGCCTCGTCGTCGTCCAGGTGCCCGAGCGCGTAGGACCCGAGCTGCTCGCGCCACGCGCGGTGGTCCTCGGCTCGCGGCTCAGCCATCGAAGCCCATCTCCTCGAGCGCGTTGCGAAGCGCGCGCAGCGCGTAGTAGACACGCGACTTGACCGTCCCCTCGGGGATCCCCAGCTCGGCGGCGACCTCCGCGTAGGGGCGCGCGCGGTAGTAGGTCTCGATCAGCACCGTCCGGTGGGCCTCGCCCAGGCGCCGCAGGGCCTCCTCGACCTCCCACGCGAGCAGCGCGTGCGCGTAGGGGTCCTCGCGGTCGTCGGCCCTGTCCTCGACCTCGGCGTGCTCGGAGAGCCGTGGGCGCACGGAGCGGGCGCGGCTGAGGTCGATCACCACGTTGCGACCGATCGCGAACAGCCACGTTCGCAGCGAGCCGAGCTCGGGATCGAAGCGCTCGCCCGCGCTCCACGCGCGCAGGAACGTCTCCTGGACCGCCTCCTCGGCGAGGCCGCGATCGCCGAGCGTGCGCAGCGCCATGCCGTACAGCTCGGTTCCGTGCGCGCGGTATGCCATGCGCAGACCTTCGTCGTCGGTGAGTGCGGCGGAACGTGGCATCGCGGTGCTGTCTACGGGCAGGGAAGCCTGGCGGTTCGACTGGCTGGACAACCAGCTGTACCCGGTGTCACAAAGTTGTTACAAAGTATCCGGAACGTATAGTGTCGTCGGGCCGTCCAAACGGCCGTGGCAGGGCTGGACCCGAGGGGGAGCGAGGCAGCACTTGAGCAGGATCTGGAAGAGCGACGAGGACGGCCCGTCCTTGAACACCGCGACCGCGGCGTGGGGCGCTCGCAGCGGCGAGGGCGTTCCTTGACAGGCGCCGCCGCAGAGGTGGACGCCTCCCCCGGTGGCCGGCCGGCGCCGGCTCCGCCGGTGCCCGCCGCGTTCGCCTATCTGGACCTGGCGCTCCTGGCGCTCGCCTTCCCGATCGTCGTCCTCGCCGGCGCGCCGCTGCTGGGGTACTCCGTCGCGGCGGGCGGCTGGCTCGTGCAGCGGGCAGTCGGGGTGCTCGCCGATCGCTACGCCGCCGCCTCGCCCAACCCGCGCGCGGGCCTGATCGCCGCGCTCGCAGCCCTGTTCATACGGCTCTGGATCGTAACGCTGGCGGTCGTGATCGCCGCCCGCCTCGGCGACCGCAGCGACGGGCTGACCGCGGCGATCGTCGTGGCGGTCGCGTTCACGGTCTACCTCGCGCTCGAGCTCGTCATGCGAACCGACGCGATCCGCGCCGGTCGCGCGCGACGGGAGGACCGGTGAGCGCGACCGCCCATCCGGACACGCCGGCCAAGCGCGGCATGAGCAACCGCGCCAAGGTCTTCATCGGCCTGGGCCTGTGGATCGCGCTCATCATCGCGACGGTGCTGATCGCGGGCAAGGGTCCCCGCAACGACGCCTTCGAGCCCCAGAACGAGTTCAAGCTCGACCCGTGGATCAACCTGCCGGGGCCGTTCGACATCAACAAGGCGGTCTTCTACGTGATCGTCGCCTCGGTGCTGACGGTGCTGGCGATGACCTACATCGCCAGGCGTATGCAGCAGCGGCCCAATCGGGTGCAGACTGCGGTCGAGGTGCTCTACGGGCTGATGCGCGACAACATCACGGGCGGCAACATGGCCGACCGCGCCATGGCGAAGAAGTGGTTCCCCTACATCGGGACCGTGTTCCTCTTCATCTGGTTCTCGAACATGATCGGTTTCATCCCGCTGCCGACAAACACCGAGCACAAGGTCGACATCTTCGGGATCCAGGTCCCGGCGTTCGCGCTCTACGCGGCGACCGCGAACGTCTCGGTGCCGCTGGTGCTCGCGCTGATCACCTGGATCTCCTACAACGTCGAGGGCTTCCGCGCGCACGGGTTCATCGGCTACCTGAAGTCGCTGATCCCCGCCGGCGTGCCGGGCTGGCTGCGGATCCCCATCTTCGTGCTCGAGCTCATGTCGAACTTCATGCGCCTCGTATCGCTCTCCGTACGTCTCTTCGCCAACGTCCTGGCGGGCCACCTGATCATCCTGTTCATGTCGGGCGCCTTGGTCGTGATCTTGGGCAGCGCCGCCATCGGCATCGTGACGCTCCCGATCGGGGTTGCGATCTTCGTGTTCGAGGTGGTCCTCGTCGCGACGCTGCAGGCGTTCATCTTCGCCACCCTCACCGCGATCTACCTCGGCGCGGCCACCGCCGAGGGCCACTAACGACCCAAGGAGCACTCCGATGAGCGTCCTGAACTCCCTCTTCGACATCCTGGCCGCGGCCGCGAGCACGGGCAAGGACGGCAAGGCGATCGCCCTCGGCGTGGGCGGAGGCCTCGGCGCCGTCGGCGCCGGCGTGGGCATCGGCATCATCTTCGGGAAGGTGATCGAGTCGGTGACGCGCCAGCCCGAGATGCGCGACGAGATCACGAGCATCCAGTGGCTGGGCTTCGCGCTCACCGAAGCGTGCTTCTTCTACGGGCTTGTGGCGGGCCTGATCGCCTTCTTCCTCTAGGGCGATGGCCGTGATCCTTGCCAGTAGCGGCAGCTTTCTCGTCTCGCCCGACATCGGCCTGATGGTATGGACGCTGGTCGCGTTCACGATCACGTTCCTGCTCCTGCGCAAGCTCGCCTTCCCGCGCATCCAGGAGGCGCTCGACCGCCGCCAGCGCGCGATCGAGGAGTCGATCGACGCGGCGGAGCGCACCAAGCGCGAGGCCGACGAGCTGCTCGAGGAGTACCGCGCCCGCCTGCGCGAGGCGCGCGAGCAGGCCGAGGAAATCGTCACCCGCGCGCGCAAGGCGGCCGAGGTGACCGAACGCGAGGCGCTCGAGGCGTCCCGCGGTCAGCGCGAGGAGATGATGGAGCAGACGCGCCGGGACATCGAGGCGGAGACGCGGCGCGCGATCCAGGAGATCCGCAAGGAGGTCGCCGACCTCACCGTGCTGGCGACCGAGCGCGTCACGCGCAAGGCGCTGAACGAGCAGGATCAGCGGCGCCTGGTCGAGGAGGCCCTGCGGGAGGTCGACTTCTCCGCGCTTGCCGGCAACGAGAGCAACGGACGCTGAGCGGGCCACGATGGAGGAGATCGCCCAGGTGTATGCGCGGTCGCTGTTCGAGGTCGCCAAGGAGCAGGGCAAGCTCGACGTGGTCCACGACCAGATCGGCGAGTTCGCCGAAGCGCTCCAGGCCAACCGCGACCTGCAGGTGTTCTTCTTCTCGCCCTACTTCTCGACCGAGGAGAAGAAGCGCGGCCTGCAGAGCGCGGTCTCCGACGCCGACCCGGTGGTCCTGAACTTCCTCGAGCTGCTCGTGGAGAAGCACCGCATGCCGGTGGTGTTCCGCATCCGCCGCCAGCTAGACGAGCTCTGGGAGCAGGAGAACTGCCTCCTGCGCGTCGAGGTGACCAGTGCCGTGGACCTCGACCGCAGCGTCGTCGAGCAGATCGGCGAGCGCGTCGGCCAGCAGACGGGCCGCCGCGTCGAGCTGGCGAGCCACGTCGACCCCGACATCCTCGGCGGGATCGTGCTCCAGGTCGGCAACTCGATCCTGGACGCTTCGATCCGCAACCGCCTCGATCAGCTACGCAGAGAAGTCGCCAAGGCGACCTGAGACCCAGGACCTAGGAGCCCGAGACCCACATGCAGATCAACCCGGACGAGATCACCAGCATCCTCAAGAGCCGCATCGAGGGACTGGACGAGGGCGGCGCCGAGCTCACCGAGGTCGGGACCGTGCTGTCCGTCGGCGACGGCATCGCGCGCATCCACGGACTCGAGAACTGCATGTCGTTCGAGACTCTGTCGTTGCCGCACGACGTCACCGGCCTGGCCCTCAACCTCGAGGCCGACAACGTCGGCGCCGTGCTGTTCGGGGACTGGGAGGAGATCGTCGAGGGCGACACGGCCAAGCGCAACGACGAGCTGCTCGACGTGCCGGTGGGAGAGGAGCTGCTGGGCCGGATCGTCGATCCCCTCGGCCGGCCGCTCGACGGCAAGGGCGACGTCAACACGTCGCAGCGACGCCCCGCCGAGTTCAAGGCCCCGGGCGTGATCGAGCGCCAGCCGGTGAAGGAGCCGATGCAGACCGGGCTGAAGGCCATCGACGCGATGACCCCGATCGGCCGCGGCCAGCGCGAGCTCATCATCGGCGACCGCCAGATCGGCAAGACGGCGATCGCGATCGACACGATCATCAACAACAAGGACTCGGACCTGATCTCGATCTACGTCGCCGTCGGCCAGCGCATGTCGACGGTGGTGCAGATCGCCGAGACGCTGGCCGACGCAAACGCGCTGGAGACCTCGATCGTGGTCGCGGCGCCGGCGGACGAGGCGGCGCCGATCAAGTTCCTCGCCCCCTACGCGGGCACGGCCATGGGCGAGTTCTTCACGTACTCGGGCCGGCACGCGCTGTGCATCTACGACGACCTGACCAAGCACGCCTACGCCTACCGGCAGATGTCGCTGCTGCTGCGCCGCCCGCCGGGCCGCGAGGCCTACCCGGGCGACGTCTTCTACCTGCACTCGCGCCTGCTCGAGCGTTCGTGCAAGCTCTCGGACGAGGAGGGCGGCGGCTCGCTCACCGCGCTGCCGATCATCGAGACGCAGGCCGGCGACGTGTCGGCTTACATCCCGACGAACGTGATCTCGATCACCGACGGCCAGATCTACCTCGAGCCGAGCCTGTTCTACTCCGGCGTGCGCCCGGCCATCAACGTCGGGATCTCGGTCTCGCGCGTGGGGGGCAACGCGCAGATCAGCCCGATGAAGAAGGTCGCCGGCCGCCTGCGGCTCGAGCTCTCCCAGTACCGCGAGCTCGAGGCCTTCGCGCAGTTCGGCTCGGAGCTCGACCCCGACACGCAGGCCACGCTGGCCCGCGGCGAGCGCCTCGTCGCCGCCCTGAACCAGAAGGAGCGCTCGCCGCTGCCGGTCGAGGAGCAGGTCGTCCAGATCTACGCGGCCACCAACGGCTTCCTCGACCGCATCGTGGTCGAGAAGGTGCCCGAGTTCCTCGACGGCCTGGTCCAGCGGCTGCGCGCCGAGAAGGAGGACCTGCTCGAGAAGATCGCCGGCGGTGACTGGTCCGACGAGACGCTGGACGCGGTCAAGGGCGCGGTCGGCGAGTACGCCGACGACTTCGGCTACGACCTCGACGAGGAGGGCCACCCTGTGGAGGCCGGCGACTCCGAGCGCGTCGCCGACCGCGACCGCCGCGCCGGTGGCGCCGGCGCCGTCGCCGACGAGGAGGCCGGCGAGGACGCTACGCGCGAGCAGCAGCGTGAGGAGGAGACAGCCCCGGCGTGAGCCAGCGCGACGTCAAGAACCGCATCGCGAGCGTGAAGAACATCGAGAAGATCACGCGCGCGATGCAGATGGTGGCCGCGGCGCGGCTGCGGCGGGCCGAGCAGCGGATCGAGCACCTGCGCCCCTACGCGGACGCGATCCGGCGCATGACGCGCCAGGCGGCGCAGGCGGCGGAGAACATCCCGAGCGTCCCGATCCTGAAGGAGCACGAGCAGGTCGGGAGCGTCGGCCTGCTGCTGGTGACGGGCGACCGCGGCCTGGCCGGGGCCTTCAACTCCCAGATCATCCGCGCAGGAGTTCGCAACGCGCGGGCACACCAGGACGAGGGCCACGAGACGGTGTGGTTCGCCTCCGGGCGCCGCGGCGTCTCGTCGCTGACCTTTCGCGGCTACGAGCTGCAGGGCTCCTACGTCGGCTTCACCGACCGCCCGGCATACGCCAACGCACGCGAGATCGCCGCAGACGTGATGGCCTGCTACGTCGACCAGAAGGTCGACCGCGTGGAGATCATCTACAACCACTACGTCTCCGCCCTCACCCAGCGGGTGACGCACGAGACGCTGCTCCCCCTCCAGCAGGCGAGTTTGATCGGCGAGGAGGACGAGGAGCCGGAGGCCGAGGACGAGGAGCACGACGTGCATGCCGGGATGCGGGCGCTGGTCGAGTATGAGCCCGACCCCGAGGAGATCCTGCGCCGCCTCGTCCCCGACTACGTCGAGATCTCGATCTACCGCGCGCTGCTCGAGTCGACCGCGTCCGAGCACGGCGCGCGCATGACCGCGATGCGCAACGCGTCCGAGAACGCGAAGGACCTGATGGACGACCTGACCCTGGAGATGAACCGCGCCCGCCAGGCGGAGATCACCCAGGAGATCATGGAGGTCGTGGCCGGCGCCGAGGCGCTTTCTTAGGAACAGGAGAAACCGAGCCGATGGAAGCAAGCACCCAGGAACGGCAGGGGCAGGAGAGCGCCGACGGTCGCAACGTGGGCCGCGTCGAGGAGATCACCGGCGTGGTCATCGAGGTCGCCTTTTCGGACCAGCTACCCGAGATCAACCACGCGCTGCACATCAAGCGCAGCAAGGCGATGCAGGAGGGCCAGGGCGAGAACGTGCCCGACACTGGTGGAGACATCCTGGTCTGCGAGGTCCAGCAGCACCTCGGCGACGACCGCGTGCGCGCGGTCGCGATGGACTCGACCGACGGCCTGCAGCGCGGCACCGAGGTGCTGGACACCGGCGGCCCGATCACCGTGCCGGTCGGGCGCGAGACCCTCGGCCGGCTGTTCAATCTCCTCGGCGAGACGATCGACCACGGCGAGCAGGTGCAGACCGAGGAGCGCTGGCCGATCCACCGCGAGGCTCCGGAAGTCACCGACCTCACCCCGACCACCGAGATGTTCGAGACCGGCATCAAGGTCGTCGACCTGCTGGCGCCCTACGCAAAGGGCGGCAAGGTCGGGCTGTTCGGCGGCGCCGGGGTCGGCAAGACCGTGGTGATTCTCGAGCTGATCCACAACCTGGCCCAGGAGCACGGCGGCCTGTCGGCCTTCTGCGGCGTGGGCGAGCGCACGCGCGAGGGCAACGACCTCTACCTGGAGATGACCGAGTCGGGCGTCATCGACAAGACGATGCTCGTCTTCGGCCAGATGAACGAGCCGCCGGGCGCGCGCATGCGCGTCGCGCTGTCGGGGCTGACCATGGCGGAGTACTTCCGCGACACCGAGGGGCAGGACGTTCTGCTCTTCATCGACAACATCTTCCGGTTCGTGCAGGCCGGCTCGGAGGTCTCGGCGCTGCTGGGGCGCATGCCCTCGCAGGTCGGCTACCAGCCCACGTTGGAGACGGAGATGGGCCAGCTCCAGGAGCGCATCACCTCCACGCGGCGGGGCTCGGTCACCTCGGTGCAGGCGATCTACGTGCCCGCGGACGACCTCACCGACCCGGCGCCGGCCTCGGTGTTCGCGCATCTCAACGCGACCACCGTGCTCTCGCGGTCGATCTCCGAGAAGGGCATCTACCCGGCGGTCGACCCGCTGGACTCGACCTCCACGATCCTCAAGCCCGACATCGTGGGTGAGGAGCACTTCACGGTGGCCAACGAGGTCAAGGAGGTCCTGCAGCGCTACAAGGAGCTACAGGACATCATCGCGATCCTCGGCATCGACGAGCTCTCGGACGAGGACAAGCTCGCGGTCAACCGCGCGCGGCGGATCGAGCGCTTTCTCTCACAGCCCTTCAACGTGGCCGAGCAGTTCACGGGCACGCCGGGCGCCTACGTGCCGATCGCGGAGTCGATCCGGGGCTTCAAGGAGATCCTCAACGGCGACCACGACGACGTCCCCGAGCGCGCCTTCCTGCTCAAGGGCACGATCGACGACGTCGTGCAGGACGCGCGCGGAGAGTAATGGCCCGTACGAAATTCTCCGTCGAGGTCCTCACCCCCGAGGGGGAGGTCTTCAACGAGGAGGTGGAGATGGTCTCCACCCGCACGACCGCGGGCTCGATCGGCGTGCTGGCCAACCACACCCCGGTGCTGGGCATCCTCGACCCGACCGAGCTGCGCCTCTACCGATCGGAGTCCGACGTCGTGCGCTTCGCCCAGGGGGAGGGCTATCTGCAGGTGGGCGCGAACCGCGTGCTCGTGCTCGTCGAGGAGGCGACGGCGCCCGAGGACCTCGACCGCGCAGAGCTCGAGGACCGGCTGCGCCGCGCCGAGCAGGAACTCGACCAGGCCGAGGAAGACTCCGAGCAGCGCCGCCTCGCCGAGCGCGAGCAGAGGCGGCTGCGCGCGTTCCTGCCGTTAGCCGGCGGCTAGAGCCCGGCGATCGCGAGGACCTCCGGGTCGGGCGTGACGTGGCCGTGGGGCCCGAGGTACTCGGGGTAGATCGCGCGGTAGCCGCGCCGGCGGGCGATCGCTCCCAGCGCGCCGAAGAGCGGGCCCTGGAGCCGCGGCGGCGGGCGGGTGAAGCTGATCACGTCCGTGAACTCCTGGGCCAGGAGCGCGAGCTGCAGGGGGTCGGGAGGCCCTTGGCGTTCGTGTGGCCGGCGTTGGCGAGGCCGAACAGCGTCGCGATCATGGTCACGAAGCGCGCGTCGAACGGCGAGAGCTCGACCAGCACCTGAGCGCGACATGACCCCTCCCTATCCTTCCGCAGATGGACGAGCGGGCGCTCTGCGAGCGGCTCATCACCTATGACACGTCCACGCCCGACGGCCTGCGCGCCGCCGCCGGGTTCGTCAAGGGCTGCCTGGAGGCGGGGGACGTCGAGGTCGTCGCGCACGATCATCGCGGCCTGCCGGTGATCGCCGCCGACGTGGGAGCGCGGAGCGGGCCGACCGTGGTGCTCCACGGTCACCTGGACGTCGTGCCCGGGCGCCCGGGCCAATTCGAGCCCCGCGTCGAGGGCGATCGCATCTACGGCCGCGGCGCCTACGACATGAAGGGCGCCCTGGCCGCGATCCTGTGCGTGGTCAAGGACGCTGCGGCCCAGGACCGGGTGCGGGTGCGCTTCCTGTGCACGCCCGACGAGGAGTCCGAGGAGGTCGAGGAGCGCTCCACCGACGCGCTGGTCCGCGGCGGGCTGGAGGCCGACTTCGCGATCACCGGCGAGCCCACCGACCTGCACATCGGTGTCCAGTCAAAGGGCGTGCTGTTCATGCGCGTCGCGGTGGGCGGCACCGCCGCCCACGGGGCGACGCCGTGGCTCGGCGACAACGCGGTGGTCAAGGCCGTCGACGTGTTCCGTCAGATCGAGTCGCTGCCGTTCGCACGCGAGTCCTCGGAGCTGTTCGATCGCCCGTCGATCAACCTCGGTCGCATCTGGGGCGGAGATGCCGTCAACAAGGTCCCCGACCAGTGCACGATGGACGTCGACGTCCGCTACCTGCCAGGCCAGGACCCCAATGAGATCGTCGGGCAAGTGGCGGCGCTACCGGACGTCGAAGTGCTGCGGACCTTCAGCCGCGTGCCGGCGATCGTCCCCCGCACCAACGCCTACGTGCGCGCGCTGCGCGAGGCCGTCGGGCGCTCGACCCGCGGCGAGGCGCTCGGCGTCGGCCGCGACGGCTCGTCGGACGCGATCTCCTTCCTCGAGGCCGGGATCCCGGCGGTGGAGTTCGGACCGGTCGGCGCCGGGCACCACGGGCCCGAGGAGTGGGTCTCTATCTCCTCGCTGGCACAGTACCGGCGCGCGCTGGGTGACTTCGTGGCCGAGCTGCCGGAGCGGCTCGTGGCCGCCAACGGGGCGGCGCTGGCGTGAACCCGAAGCCGCCGCGCGCGAGCGCGGGCATGTGGAAGCGCTTCATCCTCGGCGGTGTCGTGATCTTCGTGCTCGCGGCTGCCTCGGCGGCGACGGCGGGCTTCATGGAGGTGCGCGACATCGCCTCGGCGCTGAGCCTGGGCAAGACCGTCCAGTTCGACCCCAACGACATCACCGCCGCCGAGGCCGGCAAGCCGCAGACGATCCTCCTGCTCGGATCCGACAAGCGCGCTGCGGGCGTGGTCGGGGCGGGCGGCGCCCGGTCGGACACGATCATGCTCGTCCGCCTCAATCCCGACGCGAACGCGATCACCGTGCTCAGCGTCCCGCGCGACCTGCGCGTCGACATCCCGGGCCACGGCAGCGACAAGATCAACGCCGCCTACGACGAGGGCGGGCCCAAGCTCACGCTCAAGACCGTCAAGCAGCTGCTCGGGATCGAGATCAACCACGTCGTCAACGTCAACTTCAGCGGCTTCTCGGACATCATCGACTCGCTCGGGTGCGTCTACCTCGACATCGACCGCCGCTACTTCAACGACAACGTGGCCTACGCCGACATCGACATCCAGCCCGGCTACCAGAAGGTCTGCGGCTACCAGGCGCTGGAGTTCGCGCGCTTCCGCGAGGAGGACACGGACCTCGTGCGCGCCGCGCGCCAGCAGGACGTCCTGCGCGAGGCCAAGGCGCAGGTGTCCAGCGGCAAGCTCTTCTCCCAGCGCCGCAAGCTGCTGCGGATCTTCGGCCGCTACGCCGAGACCGACAAGGGCCTGCGCTCGCCGACCCAGGTCCTGACGCTGCTCAAGCTCGCGCTCTTCTCGGCCAACAAGCCGGTGGCCCAGATCCAATTCCCGGCGATCATCCCCGCCGACCCGAACGACACCTACCTGCGCTACAAGCCCGAAGCGCTGCAGGCCGCGGTCCAGGCGTTCCTGACCGGGAAGGCCGCGATCGACTCCAAGGGCAAGTCGACGACCGACCGCAACCGCCGCCGCTCGCGCGGGGCGCAGCTCGAGGACGCCGAGCAGGCGGGCGAGAACGAGGTCGTCCCGATCACGAGCAAGGTGCCCTACCCGATCTACTTCCCGCGCATGCGGACCCCGGGCGCGACCTACGTCGACCCCCCGCGCGTCTACAACATCAAGGCCAATGGGCGCAACCACACCTCCTACCGCCTGGTGCTCAAAAAGGGCGGGTTCGGCGAGTACTACGGCGTCCAGGGAACGAGCTGGAAGGACCCGCCGATCCTCTCCGAGCCCCACGAGACGCTGAAGTTCGGCGGCCGCTCGTTCGACGTCTACTACGACGGCAACCGGATCCACATGGTGGCCTGGAAGTCCAGCCGCGCGGTCTACTGGATAACGAACACGCTGCTGCGGTCGATCAAGAACCGGGACATGCTCGCTATGGCCCGGTCGCTGAAGACGCTGCGCTGAGGCGAGCGCCGAATTACGCGCCGCATGAGCGACCGCTAGCCTTCCGCGCCCCATGGGCGACCGCGAGCCGATAGGCGTCATCGGTACCGGCTATGTCGGGCTCGTCACGGCGGCGGGGTTCGCGGAGCTCGGCAACGAGGTCTGGTGCGTCGACATCGACGCGTCGAAGATCGAGGCGCTCGAGCGGGGCGAGATCCCCATCTATGAGCCGGGGCTCGAGGAGCTGGTGGCCAAGAACCGGGATCGCCTGCACTTCTCGACCGACCTGGCCGCGGCGCTGGAGCACGCGCGCCTGCTGTTCGTCGCGGTCGGGACGCCGCCCACCTACTCGGGCGACGCCGACCTGAGCGCCGTGCACGCGGTCGTCGACGCGATGCCGCCGTCCGCCCGCCACGCGCTGGTGATGAAGTCGACCGTCCCGGTGGGGACGGGGGCCTCGATCAAGCGCGTCTTCGCCGAGCGCGGCAAGGAGGGCTTCCGCTACGTCTCGTGCCCCGAGTTCCTCAAGGAGGGCACCGCGGTCGCGGACTTCCTCGAGCCCGACCGCGTGGTCGTCGGCGACGACGGGGACTGGTCGGGCGACGCCGTCGTCGACCTCTACGCGCCCCTCGGCGCCCCGCTCGTGCGCACGGACATCGCCTCGGCGGAGATGGTCAAGCTCGCGTCCAACGCCTTCCTGGCCACCAAGATCTCGTTCATCAACGAGATCGCCAACGTCTGCGAGGAGACCGGCGCGAACGTCATGGAGGTCGCTCGCGGCATGGGCCTCGACGACCGCATCGGCCCGAAGTTCCTGCAACCGGGGATCGGATTCGGTGGCAGCTGCTTTCCCAAAGATGTGAGTGCTTTGAAACAGCTTGCTGGTAATTCGGGCTACCACTTCCAGCTCCTGACCGCGGTTATCGAGGTCAACGAGCTTCAGAAGCGACGTGTGATCGGCAAGTTGCAGAAGCACCTGGGGTCGCTGGTGGGCAAGCGCGTGGCGTTGTTGGGGCTGGCGTTCAAGCCCAACACCGACGACATGCGGGAGGCCTCTTCGCTGGTGCTCGCAGCGCGTCTGCAGGCCGACGGCGCGCGGGTCAGCGCCTTCGACCCGGTGGCCGAGGGCGAGGCGCGGAAGCTGATCCAGGGAGTGGACTTCGCCCACACCGCGGAGGGCGCCGTGGAGGGCGCCGACGCGGTCGTGCTGGTCACCGAGTGGCCCGAGTTCCGGGAGCTGGACTGGGGGGAGCTGGCGGGCCGCATGGCCGGCCGGCTCGTGGTGGACGGGCGCAACTTCCTCGACCTCGACGCGGTGCGCTCCGCCGGCTTGGCCTACGAGGGCGTGGGCCGGAGGTAACGGGTGCAGGCGCTCATCCTCGCGGGCGGCGAGGGCACCCGCCTCCGGCCGCTCACATCGACCGTGCCCAAGCCCGTCGTCCCGCTGGTCGACCGGCCGTTCATCGCCTTCATGCTCGAGTGGCTGCGCGGGCACGGCGTCGACGACGTCGTCATGTCGTGCGGCTTCCTCGCCGCCGGTGTGCGCAACGTGCTCGGCGAGGGCGCCGCGTTCGGCCTCAAGCTGCGCTACGTCGAGGAGCCGCGTCCTATGGGCACCGGCGGCGCGGTCAAGTTCGCCGAGTCGCTGCTCGACGAGCGCTTCCTCGTGCTGAACGGCGACGTGCTCACCGACCTCGACCTGACGGCGCAGGTCGCCCAGCACGAGCGAACGGGGGCGCGCGCGACGTTGGCGCTGACGCCGGTCGAGGACCCGACGGCCTACGGCCTCGTGCGCTTCGACCGCGAGCGCGCGATCACCGAGTTCGTCGAGAAGCCGGCCTATGACCAGATCGACACCAACCTCATCAACGCCGGCGCGTACGTGCTCGAGCGCGAGGTGCTCGCGGCCGTGCCCGCAGACCAGAACGTCTCGATCGAGCGCGAGGTCTTCCCGCGGCTCATCGGCGCGGGCCTGTTCGCTTTCCCGACCGAGGGCTACTGGCTCGACATCGGCACCCCCCATCGCTATCTGCGCGGCACTTTCGACATCATCGAGGGCAACCTGCGCACGCCGGTCTCCGAGCGCATGGACGACGGCTTCCTGGCCGTCGACGAGCGCGTCGAGTCGGCCGGGCGCATCATCCCGCCGGCGCTGGTCGAGGAGGGTTGCGTGATAGCCGAGGGCGCGCACGTGGGCAGCCTCGCCGTGCTCGGGCGCAACGTGAAGGTGGGCGCCAACACGACCGTCGAGCGCGCGGTCGTCCTCTCGGGCGCCGAGATCGGCGCAGGCTGCACGCTGCGCGACTGCATCGTCGCGGCGGGCGCGCGCGTGGGCGACCGCACGCACCTCGAGCGCGAGGCCGTGCTCGGCGAAGGCGTCACCGTGGGGGCGGGCAACGTCCTCACCCACGGCGTGCGCCTGTACCCGGGCGTCTCGCTTCCAGAACGCGGGATCTCGTTCTGATGCCGGACACTGCGGTGCTGACCCCCGAGCGCATCGCCGAGGTCGACCGCTCGGACCTGCTCCGCGACGTGCTCGAGCTGCCCGACCAGCTCCGCGACGCGATGTGGAAGGTCGAGTCGGCCGGGCTGCGGCCCCAGGACAGCGCCGGCGGGCTCGTGGTCGCCGGCATGGGTGGCTCCGGCATCGGAGGCGCGCTCGCGCTGTCTGCGCTGGGCGTGCGCGCCACGCGCCCGATCGTGCTCGTGCGCGACTACGCGCTGCCCGCGTGGACATCGACGGAGACGACCGTCCTGTGCGCGAGCTACTCGGGTGACACCGAGGAGACGCTCGCCGCCTACGACGCGGCCGCCGCTCTGGGCGCGCGGAGGATCGTGGTGACCAGCGGTGGCGAGCTCGGCCGCCTGGCTCGCGAGGACGGCGTGCCGGTGATCCCCGTCGCGGGCGGCATGCAGCCGCGCTGCGCGGTCGCCTACATGACGGTCGCGGCGCTCGAGGTCGCGGCGGTGTGCGGCGCCGGCCCGTCGCTGCGCTCGGAGCTCGACGTGGCCGCCGCGCACGCCGAGTCGCTCGTCGCGCGGTGGGGCCCCGACGCGCTCGAGGACTCCACGGCCAAGGCGCTCGCCCACAGCCTGCACGGGACGATCCCGGTCGTCGCGGGCAGCGGTCCCACGGCGTCTGTCGCCTACCGCTGGAAGACCCAGCTCAACGAGAACGCCAAGGTCCCCGCCTTCTCGCACGTGCTGCCCGAGCTCAACCACAACGAGGTGGTGGGCTGGGAGGGCGCGCCCGAGCTCGGCCCGTTCAGCGCGGTCCTGCTCGACGACAGCGACCTTCATCCGCGCGTGCGGAGCCGGATCGAGCTCACGCGGTCGCTGATCGAGCCCTCCGCGTCGGGCACGCACGTGCTCGCGGGCGAGGGCGAGACGCGCACCGAGCGGATCATCTCGCTCGTGCTCCTCGGCGATTTCGTGTCGGTCTACCTGGCCGTGCTGCGCGGCGTGGACCCGACCCCGGTGCCCGCGCTGGATGAGCTCAAGAGCGAGCTGGCGGGGGCGGGGTAGGGGCCCTGCCTCGACCTCGCTGGGGCGGGCGAGGGAGGGTTCGGGGTGAGGCCCCTGCCAGCATCCGCTCGACCTGATTGGCGACGCGGGTTGGCTCGTCGTGCAGCGCGTGGCTCGTGAAGCGGAGGACGCGCCAACCGGCGATCTCGAGCTCGTTCTGGCGCTGGCGGTCATGCTCGAACGCCTCGCGAGAGCGGAGATGGATTCCGTAGCCGTCGACCTCGATGGCGATGCGCGCGTCGGGGTAGGCGTAGTCGAGCTCGGCGACGACGGTGCCCACGGTCACGACGTGGTGCAGCTCGGGCAGGGCGACGCAATGTCGCTTGAGGACGCGGGCGAGGAGCGCCTCGACGCCGCTGTCGGCTCGTAGATCGACGAGGACCCGGGTTTCGAGAGCGCGGCGCAGGATGCCGACGCCGCGGCGGCCTCTGCCTTGGTGCCCCGCGACGGCGGCCTTTAACTCGTCGATCGCGACTTTCCGGTCGGCGAGCCATTCCTCCATGCAGCGGGCGACGAGGGAGGAGGGGGCGACCGCACCGAGGTCGACGAGGGTGCGAGCTGGGCTGGTGACCGGCACACCGTTGCGGATGCGCACGTGTGTCGCGTCGAGGTCGGGGGCGCTGTGCACGATTGCTCCCTGGCAAGCGACCCACCTCCGTGGCCGACTGACTTCGATGATGAGAGGGCGGTAGCCGTGCAGTTCCCAGAGACCGACCGCCGAGCGATGGGAGGCGGCGGCGCCCGGACCCAGGGCCAGAATGGCCGCGAATAGTCGCGCCTCCTGAGTCGAGGGCTGGACTGCGCTGCGGTAGACGCCGCGATGGACGCGGATCCAGGCGCCGCTGGACACCCGAGCCTGTACCTGCCGCGATGACATCTCCGCCGCCTTTGCTTGCGCGAGGCTCACAAGGCCGTGCTGCCTCGCCATCAGGGGGCTCACCTGATCTTGGGCTCTTGGCAACGAGGGGAAGGGAAGAGGGGCCGCTGAGCGTTCTGACCCGACTTATGCACCTCACAGGTACATAACTCGAGTCAGAAGCCACAGAGGTACCGCGCGATGCCCCTCGCGGTCGGAATTCCAAACAAACGCCACACTCCCGCCACCGACCCGCCGCAAACGACGGGACCGCCGCAACAACCCTTCCCCCTCCTAGCCCGACCGCCGTTCACGACGGTCAGCGCCCGGCACGCGGGCCCGCGCGGCCGGCAGCTCCCAACCTTGACACGACCGTGTTAGGGTTACGGGCGGGGAATGGACGCGCTGACGATCAACGAGGCCGCCGAGACCACCGGCTGGTCGCCGCGCATGCTGCGCTACGTCGAGAGCGCGGGGCTCGTCGCCCCCGTTCGATCGGCAGCGGGTTACCGGCTGTTCGGTCCGGCGGAGCTGCAGCGGCTGCGCACGCTGCGGGAGCTGCTGGAGCGGTTCGAGATCGGGCTCTCCGACGTCGGCTTCGCCGCGCGGCTTCGCGACGAGGCCGAGCTGCGCGAAGCGGTCGACGCATGGTTCGAGGCCCAGGTCCACCGTCCCGAGGACGTCCCCGCCGCGGAGTGGCTGCGCTGGGAGCAGGAGAAGCACGAGGCGCTCCTGACCGCCGCCGCCGCCGAGCTGTCCGACAACCCGAAAACCCCCGCCCCGGAGGCCGCATGATCACCACGACCGCCGCCCTCACGGCCGACGACTACCGCGTCGCCGACCTCTCGCTGGCCGACTTCGGCCGCAAGGAGATCCGGCTCGCCGAGCACGAGATGCCCGGACTGATGAAGACCCGCGAGGAGTTCGCCGCGACCCAGCCGCTCAAGGGCGCGCGCGTCTCGGGCTCCCTGCACATGACGATCCAGACCGCGGTGCTGATCGAGACGCTCACCGCGCTCGGGGCCGAGGTGCGCTGGGCCAGCTGCAACATCTTCTCCACCCAGGACCACGCGGCGGCTGCGGTCGTCGTGGGCCCGGACGGGACCGCCGAGGAGGCCAAGGGCGTGCCGGTCTTCGCATGGAAGGGCGAGACGCTCGAGGAGTACTGGTGGTGCACCGAGCGCATGCTCACCTGGCCCGAGGATGGACCCAACATGATCCTCGACGACGGTGGCGACGCCACGCTGCTCGTCCACAAGGGTGCCGAGTACGAGCGCGCCGGCGCCGTGCCGGACCCGGCCTCGGCGGGCAGCGACGAGCTGCGCGTGATCCTCGAGCTCCTGCAGCGGTCGCTCGAGGCCGACGGGGGCAAGTGGACTCGCATCGGCGAGGGCATCAAGGGCGTCACCGAGGAGACCACCACCGGCGTGCACCGGCTCTACCAGATGCAGGAGACCGGCGACCTGCTGTTCCCCGCAATCAACGTCAACGACTCGGTCACCAAGTCGAAGTTCGACAACCTCTATGGCTGCCGCCACTCACTGGTCGACGGCATCAACCGCGCGACCGACGTGATGCTGGGCGGCAAGGTCGCGGTGGTGTGCGGCTACGGCGACGTCGGCAAGGGCTGCGCCGAGTCGCTGCGCGGCCAGGGCGCGCGCGTGGTGGTGACCGAGATCGATCCGATCTGCGCCCTGCAAGCCGCGATGCACGGCTACCAGGTGGTGACGCTCGAGGACGTCGTCGGAACGGCCGACATCTTCGTCACCGCGACCGGCAACAAGGACATCATCACCGCCGACCACATGGCCCGCATGAAGCACCAGGCGATCGTGGGCAACATCGGCCACTTCGACAACGAGATCGACATGGCCGGCCTGGCGCAGACGACGGGCATCGACCGCATCAACATCAAGCCCCAGGTGGACGAGTGGGTGTTCCCGGATGGGCACGCGATCATCGTGCTCTCCGAGGGCCGGCTGCTGAACCTGGGCAACGCGACCGGGCATCCGAGCTTCGTGATGTCCAACTCGTTCACGAACCAGACGATCGCCCAGATCGAGCTGTTCACCAAGAACGACGATTACGAGCGCAAGGTCTACGTGCTGCCCAAGCACCTGGACGAGAAGGTGGCGCGGCTGCACCTCGACTCGCTCGGCGTGAGGCTCACGACGCTCAAGCCGGACCAGGCCGCCTACATCGGCGTGCCGGTCGAAGGCCCGTTCAAGGCCGACCACTACAGGTACTAGGCAGGCCGGGAGGCGCGGTCGCCGCGAGCGGCGCCGCCCGCCCCGTCGCTCGCGGCGATGGCCGCATCGAAACCGCCCCACACCGTCGCGGACCTGTCCCTCGCCGTCGAGGGGCAGGCCCGCATCGAGTGGGCCGACGCGCAGATGCCGGTCCTGCGCTCGCTCCGCGAGCGCTTCGCGCGGGAGCGCCCGCTCGAGGGCGTGGTCGTCGCCGCATCGCTGCACGTGACGGCGGAGACCGCGAACCTCATGCGGGCGCTGGTCGCCGGCGGCGCGCGCGCCGCGCTGTGCGCGGCCAACCCGCTGGCCACGCAGGACGACGTGGCCGCCGCGCTGGTCGAGCACCACGCTGTCGAGGTCCACGCCGTGCGCGGAGAAGACACGGCGGCGGTGGCGCGCGCGCTGGCCGGGCTCGTGGCGCTCGAGCCGCGCATCACGCTGGATGACGGCGCCGACCTGCTGACCATCATGCACGCGGGCCGGCCGGAGCTCGTAGCCCGCATGCTGGGAGGGACCGAGGAGACCCGCACCGGGCTGGTGCGCCTGCGCACGCTGGAGGCCGAGGGCCGGCTGGCCTGCCCCGTGCTGGCGGTGAACGAGGCGCAAACCGAGCGCGCGTTCAACGACCGCCTCGGCACCGGCCAGTCGGCGCTCGAGGGGATCGTCCGCACCACCAACCTGCTGCTCGCGGGGCGCACGGTGGTGGTGCTCGGCTACGGATGGACGGGCAAGGGGATCGCGCTGCGCGCCGACGGCGCCGGCGCCTCGGTGATCGTGTGCGAGGTCGACCCGCTGGCGGCGCTCGAGGCGCGCATGGACGGCTTCCAGGTCATGCCGGCGCTGGTGGCGGCGGAGCGCGGCGACGTGTTCGTGACCGCGACCGGCGGCCGCGACGTTCTGCGCCAGGAGCACTTCGAGCGCATGAAGGACGGCGCCGTGCTCGCCAACGCCGGCCACTTCGACGTCGAGATCGACGTCCGCGGCCTGCGCGACGCGGCAGGCGGGCGCGTGCGCGAGGTGCTGCCCCTGGTCGAGGCGTTCCAGGTCGGCAAGCGCACGCTGCATCTCCTCGCGCGAGGGCGTGTCGTCAACCTTGCCGCCGCCGCCGGCCACCCCGCCGAGGTCATGGACATGTCGTTCGCCAACCAGGCGCTCGCGGCCGAGTACCTCGTGCGCGGCGAAGGCTCGCTGGGCGCCGGCGTCCACCCCTTCCCGGAGGAGCTCGACCGCGAGACCGCGCGCCTCAAGCTGCTCTCGCTGGGGGTCGAGATCGACGAGCTCAGCAAAGCCCAGCGCGAGTACCTGCACTCGTGGGGCGGGGACGCATAGGGCGATCGCCTAGCGCCCCGTCGGGGGCGTGTACCGGGCGACCACGAGGCGGTAGCCGAGGTCGAGCTCGTCGAGCTCGAGCAGGGCGGCGTTGCGGGCGCGCCAGGTGCCGTCGTCGAGGTCCCGCCTCAGTCGCTCGAGGCCGGGCTCGAAGCCGGCGGGGCCGAGGCGGGCGAAGACCGAGATCCCGGCGCGGACCCTGGGCTCGAGGTAGGCCTCGGGGCGGCGCCAGTAGGCGTGCAGGAAGCCATCTCTGCAGTCGTGGGGGATCGGCACCGGGGCGATGGTCGCGTCGCGGCGCAGCGCGCGGGCGGTCTGCGCCAGCTCGTAGCCGGGCGGGATCAGGCGCGCGAAGGCGGGGAAGTAGTCGCGCACGAGCCACGAGTCGAACACGTACGCGGGGTCCCAGGTGAAGAGCACCACGGTGTGCCGGGCGACGCGGCGCAGCTCGGCGAGCCCGCGCGGCTGGTCGGACCAGTGGTGGTCTGAGAGCACGGCCATGGCGGCGTCGAAGGCGTCGTCGGCGAAGGGGAGGTCCTCGGCCGCGGCGTCGATGACGGGCGCGGCGCCGGGCGGGCGCTGGGCGCGCATCACCGCGGAGGGCTCGACCGCGACGACCTCGCGGTCGGTCGGCTCGTAGTTGCCCGCTCCCGCGCCGACGTTCACCAGGCTCCGTGCGTCGCCGAGCGCGGCGTGGATCGCGGCGGCGATGCGCGGGTCCTGGACGCGCGTGCGCGCGTAGCCGCGGCCGACGTCCTCGTAGAACGCGGGCCCCTCGCCGGCCCAGCCCGGCTCCGGCTCGTCGCTCACGCCGGCTCGTCGCTCACGCCGGCTCGTATCGCTCACGCCGGCTCGACGCCCTCGCCGTAGCGCTCGGCGCGCTGCTCCTCCTCCTCGGACTCGCGGAGCATGCGCGTGAACAGCCAGGCGAGCCCGATGCCCATCACGATCGCCTGCTCGAGCGCCATCAGCGCGCCGCCGACGTTCTGATCGGTGAGCGGAGACATGCCCCAATAGTCGGGCTTGTCTGCGTAGACGTCGTAGAGGACGGTCGGCGCGAACGTCAGCAGCACGCCGAGGAAGCCGACCCCGATCTTGGCCGACCACATGTAGGCGAGCGGGCCGATGCCGCGCAGGCGGTGGCGCGAGCGGATGGGGGAGAGGACGTGCCACCAGTACAGCGCGCCGACGATCGTGAAGGTGGTGTGCTCGGTGACGTGGACGACCGGGTGGCGGATCGTCGCGTCGTAGAGGGCCGGGATGTGCCACAGCCAGACGCCCGCGACGTAGAGGATCGCCGCGGCGGCCGGATGCCCGAGCGGCCCCAGCGCTCGCTCGACGGACTGCACCCGGCGCGTGGCGGGCCGCAGGAGCACGCGCGTGAGGCCGAGGATGCAGAGGATCGGGATCACGTCGAGCAGCAGGATGTGCTGGACCATGTGGACCACGAAGAGCTGCTCGGAGAGCCGGTCGACCGGCGAGACGAGCGCCACCAGCACGAACGCCAGCCCGGCGAGGAACAGCGCGAGGCGGCCGTATCCCGCGCCGCGCCGATCGGCCTCGCTCCCCTTCCGAACCCCCCGCCAGCGCGCGAGGTAGACCCACCCGGACAGCCCGACGGCGAGAAGTGCCCCGGGCGCGAACGTCCACGAAGCGTCGGGGCTCATGCGCGCGATTGTCGCAGCGGCGGGGCGCCGCCGGCTGCGCATCCGCCGGTGCACCGCGCGCGATTTGTTGCTCCGCGCGCGCCATGTGTGCGCTTTCGGCCGCGACGCTCCGCTCGTGGACGTGTGCGAGCTGTTGGCAGAGCTGCGGGCGCTTGTCGTGCCGCCCGTGTGCGTGGCTTGCCGGGCGGCGGTCGGGGCGGGCGGCGAGGTGCTGTGCGCGACCTGTCGCCGCGGGTTGCCGTGGCTTCGCGGCGAGCTGTGCCTCCGCTGCGGACTGCCCGCACCGTGCCGGCCATGCCCGGCTCGGCGCGCGGGCTTCGAGCGCGCCTGGGCGCCGCTCGCGCACGAGGGTGTGGCGCGCAGGGTCGTCGCGGCGCTGAAGTTCGATGCCCGCTTCGCGGTGGCCGATGCGATGGCGGGTCAGCTCGTGGCCGGGGCATCGCGCGAGCTGCTCGAGGGGGTGGCGATCGTTCCGGTGCCGTCCGATCCCCGCCGACGGCGTGCGCGCGGCTACGCGCACGAGGAGGTGCTCGCGCGAGGCGTCGCGCGCCGGGCCGGGCTCGACGTCGTCGCCTGCCTGCGGCGCGGGGCGGACGGCTCGCGGCAGCTGGGCGCCGGCCGCTCCGCGCGCCTGGCCGAGGGGCGCATCGCGATTCAGGCGACCGGCCGCGCGCCGCCCAGGGCGCTCGTGGTGGACGACGTGCATACGACCGGAGCGACGCTGGACGCCTGCGCGCGCGCCCTGCGGGCGGCTGGAGCGCGGAACGTCGCCGCGATCACCTATACGCGCGCACTGCGGCGCTGACCGCGCGCCGCTACGGTCGCGGCGTGCGCTTCGGCATCCACCTTCCGATCTTCGAGCCCTACGGCGAGCCCGCGACGCTCGTCGAGCTTGCGTTGGCCGCGGAGCGGAGTGGGTGGGACGGCGCGTTCGTGTGGGATCACGTCTGGTTCCCGGGCAGCCCTGCGACCGTGGACCCGTGGATCGCTCTGGCCGCGATCGCCCAGGCGACCTCGTCCCTGACGCTCGGTCCGCTGGTCACCCCGCTCGCGCGCCGGCGGCCATGGAAGCTCGCTCGCGAGACCGCGACGCTCGATCGGCTCTCCTCGGGACGGTTCGTGCTCGGCGTCGGCTTAGGGGTCCCTCGCGACTACGAGCTCTTCGGCGAGTCCACGGATGCACGCGCTCGCGGCGACGCGACCGACGAGGCGATCGACTTGCTGCGCGCGTTCTGGTCAGAGCGGCCCGTCGAGCACGCCGGCGCCCACTTCACCGTGCGCGCGGACGGCGACGAACGGCCGGCGTTCCGGCCCGGCCCGTACGAGGGGCGCGCGATCCCGATGTGGGCCGCGGCGCGGCTGGGCAGCCCCGAGCGCCCGTTCCGCCGCGCGGCGAGCCTCGACGGGATCGCCCCTGTCCCGGCGAGCTCCGATCCATCCTCCACGGTGACGGCCGAGCAGCTGGCCGAAGTGGTGGAGCGCGTCGCGCGTCACCGCGGGAGCCTCGACCGGTTCGAGGTGGTCGCCATCGCGTCGAGCGCGGCCGGCCACAGCCCGAGCGCCTACGAGCGCGCCGGTGCGACGTGGTTCATCGAGGACCTCCACCCGCGCTGGGGCGGACGTGAGAAAGCGCGCGAGCTCGTCGCCGCGGGGCCGCCGGGCGGCGCTCGAGGGCGGTAGGCCGGTCCGTTCGCCAAGGCGCTCCAGAACGGCCTCCGTCCGTTCGCGGGCGCTCGAGCACGATCTCCGTCCGCTCGCCGGTCGCGGAAGCTGACAAAAGTGGTACCCGGGCGTAGCATCTTCGCCTCGACGCCACGATCGACAAGGGGGCTCGATGCAGATCGAGGTGAAGGGACGCAACTGTGTCGTCACCGAGGATCTCCGCCGGCGGGTCGAGAAGCGCTTCGACAAGGTGGGACGGCAGGTGTCCCAGCTCGCTCGGCTTGAGATCGAGCTGCGTGAGGAGCGCAATCCCGCCAACCCCGACTCGCAGGTGGCTGAGGCGACCCTCTACCTGAAGGGCGTGACGCTCCGCGCGCAGGACGCCTCGCCGGAGATGATGCGCTCGCTCAACGAGTGCGCGGACGACCTCGCGCGGCAGGTCAAGCGCCACCGGGACAAGCGCCGAGGGCGCCGCGAGGCGCGCGCTCACGCCCTGGGGCGGGGCGCTTCCCCGGCACTGTAGGCGCGATCGCCCGGACCGGCTCCCTCCAACCCTCGCCCGCCTCGCGCAGCCGCGATCCCGCGCGCCGCGTCCGGCTCGTCCGCGTCCCGCTCAGCTCCTCGCACTCGCCGGAGGCCGCGCTCCTCTCGCTGCGAGGCGACGAGCGCCCGTTCGCCCTGATCGGCGCATGGGCGGACGGCGGAGCGATCCTCGGCTCGGAGCCCACCGCCCGCACCGACCCGGCCACCGACCCCTTCGCGATCCTCGACGAGCAGCCCGTCGTCGACCCCGGCAACGGCGAGCAGGAGCGGCCGCGGGACGGGGCCGTGGGAGGCGGGTGGTTCGGGTATCTCGGCTACCAGCTCGCGCCGCTCGTCGAGCCGGTTCCGCCCTCTCCGCCTCGGCCGGTGCCGATCCCCGCCTTCTCGCTCGCCTTCTACGACCACGTGCTGCGCTTCGATCCAGCTGGCCAGTGGTGGTTCGAGGCGCTGTGGTCGCCGGCCGCCGAGGATAGGCTCGGCGCGCGGCTCGAGCTCATGCGCGCCCGGCTGGCCGCGCCGGCCCCCGAGCCGCACCCCCACCGCTGCGGGGAGTTCGCCGTCCGCCCCACGCGCGCAGGACACATCGCCGCCGTTCGCGCGTGCCGCGAGTCGATTCGCACCGGCGAGCTCTACCAGGCCAACCTCACCCTCCGACTGGAGGCGGAGCTCGACGGCGACGCGATCGATCTCTTCGCGACCTGCGCCGCGCGGCTGAGGCCGCGCTACGCCGCGTTCGTCGGAGACCGGGACCATCAGGTCGCGTGCCTGTCGCCCGAGCTGTTCCTCGCCCGGCGCGGGCGAGAGGTGCGGACCGCGCCGATCAAGGGGACGGCGCCGCGCGTCGGCGAGGAGCGCGCAGGCGCGGGTGGGCTGCTCGCGTCCGAGAAGGACCGCGCCGAGAACGTGATGATCGTCGACCTCATGCGCAACGACCTCGGGCGGGTCTGCGAGTACGGCTCGGTCACGGTCGCGGAGCTCGCCGGCCCCGAAGCGCATCCGGGCGTCTGGCATCTGGTCTCGGACGTACGCGGCCGGCTCACCCCCGGCGCGTCGAACCGCGACCTGCTGCGGGCGACCTTCCCGCCCGGATCGGTCACCGGGGCGCCGAAGGTCAAGGCGATGGAGGTCATCGCGCGCCTGGAGAGCACCGCGCGCGAGGCCTACACCGGCGCGATCGGCTACGCGAGCCCGACCGCGGGGCTGGAGCTCAACGTCGCGATCCGAACCTTCGAGATCGCGGGCCGCACGATCTGGCTCGGAGCGGGCGGAGGCATCGTCGCCGACTCAGACCCCGACGCCGAGTACCGCGAGTGCCTCGACAAGGCCAGGCCGCTGCTGGCGGCCGCGGGCGGCAGGCTGAGGGAGGCGGGCGGAGCGCCGGTGGGTGGAGAGGCGCCCGTGTCGCGCCATCCCCGGCCCGATCCCGCGCTCGGGTTGCTCGAGACGCTCGCGCTCGTGGCCGGTCGCCCGATCGAGCTCGAGGGCCACCTCGAGCGGCTGCGAACGAGCGCACGGGAGGTCTACGGCGGCGCTGTCGACGGGGCGATCGGCGAGCTCGAGCGGTCCGTCCGCGAGCTACCGCTCGCTCACGCGGCGGGCGTACATCGCGTGAGGCTTGTGCTGCGACCGCCGCGGGACTCGGCCGAGGTCGAGGTCGAGGTCGTCCCGGTCGACCTGCGCGACGTCGCCCCCGGGTGGGCGGTCGAGCTGCTCCCAGTGACCGTCCCCGGCGGCCTCGGGCCGCACAAGTGGGTCGACCGCAGGCTCGTCTCCGACGCCGTGCGGGGCCGCGACGGCTCCGAGGCGCTGATCGTCGACCTTGACGGCACGATCCTCGAGACCGGCAGCGGCAACGTGTTCGTCGTAGAGAACGGGTCGGTCTCGACGCCGCCGGCCGACGGGCGCATCCTCCCGGGCATCACGCGAGCGATCGTGCGGGATCAGCTCGGCGCCCGCGAGGAGCCGATCAGCCTCGGGCGCCTGCGCGCAGCCGACGAGCTGTTCGTGACGAGCTCGGTACGCGGCGTCCAAGGGGCTCGGCTTGCCACGGCGGTGACCCCAGGCCGCGGGCCACTGGCCACAGCCGCCGCGCACGCGCTCGCGCGCCGCTGGGGACTCTCGCTTCCGCTCCCCTAGCCTCCACCAGCGACATGGCCGAGCCCGACGTCTCCTTCGCCCGTCTCGATCCCGAAACGGGCGAGCGCTTCCAGACGCTCCGCCGCGAGCTCGGCGTCAGCGGCTTCGGGATCAACCTCATCGTCTTGAGGCCTCGCCAGCGCGGGCGCATCCACGCCCACGAGCGCCAGGAGGAGGTCTACCTGGTGCTGGAGGGCGAGTTGACGCTCGGCATCGAGGGAGACGAGCGGACCCTCGACCGGGGCGAGCTCGCCCGCGTCGCTCCGGCGACACGCCGCCAGCTCGTCAACCGCGGACCCGACCGGCTCGTGCTGCTCGCGCTCGGCGGCTCGGGAGAGCACGTCGGGCGCGACGGCCGCGCGTGGAGCTCGTGGAACGAGGGCGGCGAGGGGCGCTCGCCTCTGGACGTCCCGCTTCCGGAGGACCTGCCCGCGAGCTGAGGAGCTGGCCGGCAGCGCCTGCCCGCGGGCTGACGAGCGGGGCCGGCAGCGCCCCGAAACGGCTCTCGGGCGGGCCTCGGCAGGGCTCCGCGAGACCGGGCTGGACGCCCCAAACCCCTTGCTAGCCTTGCCCCATGTCGATCCTCGATCGTGCCCTCCGCATGGGGGAGGGCAAGAAGTTCAGGTCATACGAGGAGCGCGTCGCACGTATCGGAGGCTTCGAGCCGGAGATGGAGCTTCTGGACGACGACGAGCTTCGCACCAGCGCCGACGCGCTGCGCGAGCGCGCGCGTAACGGCGAGCCCCTGGACGACCTCCTCTACGAGAGCTTCGCTCTGACCCGCGAGGCGGCCAGGCGCACGCTCGGCCAGCGCCACTTCGACGTCCAGATGATCGGCGGCATGGTCCTGCACGACGGCGGGATCGCCGAGATGAAGACCGGCGAGGGCAAGACCCTCACCGCGACCCTTTCGGTCGTGCTCAACTCGCTGGGCGGCGACGGCGTGCACCTGGTCACGGTCAACGACTACCTCGCCCGCCGCGACGCCGAGTGGATGGGGCCGATCTACGAGGCGCTCGGGGTGACCACCGGCGTGCTGCAGAACATGCAGCCCTACGAGGAGAAGCAGGCCGCCTACGCCGCCGACGTCACCTACGGCACCAACTCCGAGTTCGGCTTCGACTACCTGCGCGACAACATGGCCAAGTCGCTGGACGAGAAGGTCCAGCACGGCGGCCGCCAGGACAAGGACGGCAAGCGCCGCGCGCGCCACGTGTACGCGATCGTCGACGAGGTCGACAACATCCTCATCGACGAGGCCCGCACGCCGCTGATCATCTCCGGCGCGCCCGAGCAGGCCGCCGACTTCTATAAGCGCTTCGCTCGCCTCGCCCCCTTGATGGAAGCCGGCGATAAGCCCGAGGGCCTCGACCCGCGCGCCAAGAAGGAGTTCGTCGCCGAGTACGACTACGAGTTCGACGAGAAGCACAAGACCGTCTCGATCACCGAGCGCGGCGTGGCCAAGGCCGAGAAGTTCCTTGGCATCGACCACCTGTACCGCGCCGAGAACGGCCACCTGGTCAACCACCTGATCCAGGCGCTCAAGGCGGAGTCGCTCTACAAGCGCGACGTCGAGTACGCCGTCGTCGACGGCGAGGTGAAGATCATCGACGAGTTCACGGGCCGCATCCTCGAGGGCCGCCGCTGGTCGGAGGGCCTGCACCAGGCGGTCGAGGCCAAGGAGAACGTGCGCGTCCAGGAGGAGAACCAGACGCTCGCGACGATCACGCTGCAGAACTACTTCCGCCTCTACGACAAGCTCGCCGGCATGACCGGCACGGCGCTGACCGAGGCCACCGAGTTCAAGAAGATCTACGACCTCGAGGTCGTCGAGGTGCCGACGAACCAGCCGATGATCCGCGGCGACCGCAACGACCAGGTGTTCAAAACCAAGGACGGCAAGTGGGCGGCGGTCGTCAACGAGATCGCCGAGCGCAACGAGCGCGGCCAGCCGATCCTGGTGGGGACGATCTCGGTCGAGGTCTCGGAGCTGCTCTCGAGCCAGCTCAAGGAGCGCGGGATCAAGCACACTGTGCTCAACGCCAAGCCCGAGCACGCCGAGCGCGAGGGCGAGATCGTGGCCGAGGCGGGCCGCAAGGGCGCCGTGACGATCGCCACCAACATGGCCGGCCGCGGGGTGGACATCAAGCTCGGAGGCAACCCGGACCACCTCACGAGATTGGAGCTGGCCAAGCTCGGCCTCACGCCCGGCGACCCCGACTACGAGGAGACGGCGGCCAAGGTCCAGCCCAAGCTCGAGGAGCAGGTCGAGGCCGAGCACGAAGAGGTCCTCGAGGCCGGCGGCCTCTTCATCTGCGGCACCGAGCGCCACGAGTCGCGCCGTATCGACAACCAGCTCCGCGGCCGCTCCGGCCGCCAGGGCGATCCCGGCGAGTCGCGCTTCTTCCTCTCGGGCGAGGACGACCTCGTGCGCCTGTTCGCCGGCAACCGCATCTACAACATCCTCGACCGTTTCGGCGTCACCGACGACGACGGCACGGAGGAGCCGATCGAGCACAAGATGCTCACGCGGCAGATCGAGAAGGCGCAGAAGAAGGTCGAGGACCAGAACTTCCTGATCCGCAAGCGCGTGCTCGAGTACGACGACGTCATGAACGAGCAGCGCAAGAAGGTCTACGAGTACCGCGACGGCATCCTCGAGGGGCGCGACATGGCCGACCCCGCGCGCGAGGAGATCGGCGCGATGATCGAGCGCCTGGTCGAGGAGTACACGCCGGGCGACTACATCGAGGAGTGGGACCTCGACGGCCTCTTCGACCAGGTCCGCCAGATCTGGCCCACCGACCTGTCCCGCGAGGACGTCAACCCCGACGCGGTCGACCGCGAGGAGCTCGTGACGATGCTGGCCGACGACGCCGGCCGTCTCTACGAGGCGCGCGAGGAGGAGCTCTCGCCCGAGCTCATGCGCGAGCTCGAGCGCTACCTGCTGCTGGAGATCATCGACCAGCGCTGGCGCGAGCACCTCTACGACATGGACTACCTGCGCGAGGGCATCCACCTGCGCGGCTTCGCGCAGATCGAGCCGATCGTGGCCTACAAGAACGAGGCCTTCACGCTCTTCCGCGACCTCATGCAGTCGATCTGGTCGGACTTCGCGCGCATGATCTTCAACGTCGAGGTCGAGGTCACGCAGGAGAACGGCGGCGAGCCGCAGCGCTACAGCCCGCGGTCGTCCACCTCCACGCGCTCGGGCAGCGTGTCCTACTCCGGCCCCGCGCAGGCGCAGCAGGGCGCGCTCGCTATGGCGGCCGCGGCCGGGCCCGTGGAGGGGGCGGTCGAGGCCTACGAGGACGGCACGCTCGAGGAAGCCGAGCTGGCCGTCCCGGTCGAGCAGCGACGGCTCGACGACCACGAGCAGATCGGCCGCAACGACCCCTGCTGGTGCGGGAGCGGTAAGAAATTCAAGAAGTGCCATGGCGCCTGATGGCGCCCTAGCGCGCGGAAGTCACGTCCGACAACGCCGCCCGACGGCGCCGTGACCGCGAGAGCAAAGCTCCTCGTAGCGGCCCCCAACCTCGGCGACCCGAACTTCCGCCGCACCGTGGTGCTCGTCGCCGAGCACACCGACGAGGGGGCGATGGGACTGATCCTCAACCGCCCCTCGGAGACGACCGTGCTCGAAGCTGCGCCCGACCTTGCGGTGCTCGCCGAGGGCGACGCCGCGGTCCACGTCGGAGGACCGGTGCAGCCCAACGGCGTGATCGTCCTCGCCGAGTTCGACGATCGGGACGCCGCCGCCGCGATCGTGCTCGGCGACGTCGGCTTCGTGCCGGCCGGCTCGGACCTCGACGGCGTAGCTTCCGTCGTGCGCCGCACGCGCGTGTTCGCCGGCCACGCCGGCTGGGGCCCGGGCCAGCTCGACGCGGAGCTCGACGACGACGGCTGGATCGTGGTCGAGGGCCCGCGCCCGGACGAGGTCTTCAGCGAGGACGCCGAGCGCCTGTGGAGCGACGTGCTCGAGCGCAAGGGCGGCCGCTACGGCCTGGTGGCACGGATGCCCGAGGACCCGCGCGTGAATTGAAACCCGGAGCGGACGGATGTCCGATCCCGTCCCTCCGGATAGAAGTCGATGTGGCCGGTGGCGGGGTGTGCGGGACCCGGCCCGTGCCTAGGCGCTGCCGACGCTGGCCGGCATCTATGCGGCGATGCACGCGGTCTATGCCCTGTACACGCTCAGCGACCGCTACGGCCCCGACGTCCACGGCCTGACCGTCGACCTGCTCGCCGTTCCGGCCGGGATCTACTTCCTTTGGGTGGTGCAGGCGCTGTACCGGGGGACGTTCGCGGACTGGAACGGCAGCCCGCTGCGTGTGCGCGCCGCGAGCGTGCCCGGCCGCGGGTAGCGGCGGGCGTGTACTAGCCTCAGGCGCCGATGGCCACGGCGCCCACCTCAGAGCCGCTGCCCCAGCGGCTGGCCGCAATCCGCGAGCAGCTGTCCCTGCTCGCGGACTACCTTTGACCCCCCCGAGCTCGAACGGCGCGTAGCCGAGCTCGAGGAGCGGATGGGCGCTCCGGGCTTCTGGGACGACCAGGAGGAGGCCGCGCGGGTCGGCGCAGAGCACGCGGGCGCGACGCGGCGGCTGGAGACATTCAGGTCCCTTGCCTCCGACGCCGAGGACCTCGCAGGGCTGGCCGAGCTGGCCGAGGACGACCCGTCGTTGCAGGATGAGCTCGGCGAGCAGGTCGCCGGGCTGGAGGAGCGGCTGGCAGAGCTCGAGGAGCAGCGCCTGTTCGCCGGCCCCTATGACGGCGGCGACGCGCTGGTCACCGTGAACGCCGGCGCCGGGGGGACCGACGCCCAGGACTGGGCCGAGATGGTCCTGCGCATGGAGATGCGCTGGGCCGAGAAACGCGGCTTCAAGGTCGAGCTGCTCGAGGCGAGCGCTGGGGAGGAGGCCGGCATCAAGTCGGCGACCTTCCGCGTGTCGGGCGAGAACGCCTACGGGCTGTTCTCGGCCGAGAAGGGCGTCCACCGGCTCGTGCGGTTGTCGCCGTTCGACGCCGCGCACCGCCGCCAGACGAGCTTCGCCGGGGTCGAGGTCTCGCCGGCCGTGGAGGAGTCGGGGGACCTCGAGATCGAGGACGACGACCTGCAGGTCGACACCTACCGGGCGAGCGGCGCGGGCGGTCAGCACGTGAACAAGACCGACTCGGCGGTGCGTATCACGCACCGCCCCACCGGTGTCGTGGTGCAGTGCCAGAACGAGCGCTCGCAGTCGGCCAACCGCGCGACGGCGATGGCCATCCTGCGCTCGCGGCTGGTCGAGCTGGAGGAGCGCCGGCGGCGCGAGGAGATCGCGCGCGAGCGCGGCGAGGCCCAGGACGTCAACTTCGGCTCGCAGATCCGCTCCTACGTCCTGCACCCCTACACGATGGTCAAGGACCTGCGCACGGGCGAGGAGGCGGGCGACGCCGCGCGTGTGCTCGACGGCGACCTCGATCCCTTCGTGCGCTCCTACCTGCTGCGCGAGGCGGCGGGGCGGGGGTGATTGAGCTCGTCCGCCGCGCGCTGGCGGAGGACGTCGGGGCCGGTGACGTGACCACGGCCGCGACGGTCGAGGAGGCCGCCCGGGGGCGGGCGACGATCGTGCAGAAGGCTCCGGGCGTCGTGTTCGGGCTCGAGCTCGCCGAGGAGGCCTTCCGGGAGCTTGATCCGGGCGTGGAGCTCGAGCGGGGTGTCGAGGAGGGCGCGTGGCGGGAGGGCGGTGAGGTGCTGGTCGCGGTCGGGCGGGCGCGGGGCCTGCTCACCGCCGAGCGCACCGCGTTGAACTTCCTCGCCCACCTCTCGGGGATCGCCACGGCCACGGCGCGCGCGGTCGCGGCGGTCGATGGCACCGGCGCGCGCATCCTCGACACGCGCAAGACCACGCCCGGGCTGCGCGCGCTGGAGAAGGCGGCGGTCCGCGCGGGGGGCGGTGTCAACCACCGCGCCGGCCTCTACGACGCGATCCTGATCAAGGAGAACCACGCGGCGCTGGCGGGCGGCGTGGGTGAAGCAGTACGCCGCGCGCGCGAGGCCGCTCGGGCGCTACCGCTCGAGGTCGAGTGCCGCTCGGTCGACGAGATCGACGAGGCGCTCGAGGCGGGCGCGGGGCGCTTGCTGCTCGACAACTTCAGCGCGGATGCGCTGCGCGAGGCGGTCGCGCGGGTCGCCGGCCGCGCCGAGCTCGAGGCCAGCGGCGGGATCACGCTCGCGAACCTCCGCGAGTACGCCGAGACGGGCGTCGACTTCATCTCGCTCGGCGCTCTCACCCACTCGGCTCCGGCGCTGGACTTCTCGCTGCTGCTCGAGCGCGCCTAGCCGCGCCTCCTACAATGGTCATCCCTGGCGCTGGACCAGTGCGCCGGGAAGAACCGGACCTGGAGCCCCCGCGTATGAAGCCCCTCCCCGTCCTCAACGGCGCGCCCGGCGCACCCCTCCTCACGCTCGAGGATCACGCCTCGCTTCAGCACGAGGTCCGCGCGCTCGCCGCCGAGCGCAACGCGGTGATCCTCGCCCACAACTACCAGGTGCCCGAGGTCCAGGCGGCGGCGGACTTCGTCGGCGACTCGCTCGGCCTGTCGCGCCAGGCTGCAGAGACCGACGCCGAGGTGATCGTCTTCTGCGGCGTCCACTTCATGGCCGAGACCGCATCGATCCTGTGCCCCGGAAAGACCGTGCTGATCCCGGACGAGGATGCCGGCTGCTCGCTGGCCGACTCCATCACCGCCGCGCAACTCGCCGAGTGGCGGGCGGCTCATCCCGGCGCCGTGGTGGTCATGTACGTCAACACCTCGGCGGAGGTCAAGGCGCTGACTGACTACTGCTGCACCTCCTCCAACGCGGTCGGCGTCGTGGAGCACATCCTGCGCGAGCACGGGCCCGACACCGAGATCCTCTTCGGTCCCGACATGTTCCTCGGCGCCTACGTCGAGAAGACGCTCGGCGTGAGCCTGCACGTGTGGGACGGTGAATGCCACGTGCACGCCGGGATCCGCCCCGACGACATCGCCGAGGTACGCGCCGCCCACCCCGGCGCCGACTTCCTCATCCATCCCGAGTGCGGCTGCTCGACCAGCGTCATGGAGTACGTCGCGGCGGGCGACGTCGAGTCTGAGGGGGTGCACATGCTTTCGACGGGAGGGATGCTCGACTACGCGCGCAGCGCCGCGTCCGGCGGCACGGCGATCGTCGCCACCGAGACCGGCATGCTCCACGGCCTGCGCGAGGCCGCGCCCGGCACCGACTTCATCGCGGCCAACGAGCGCGCCGTGTGCCGCTACATGAAGATGATCACGCTGCCCAAGCTGCGTGACTCGCTGCGCGACGGGCGCGACGTGGTCAAGGTGCCCGAGGACGTAGCCGCCCGCGCCCGGGTGCCGATCGAGCGCATGATCGCGATCTCCTAGGGCGCGCGGGGGGCGTTGGCCGGACGCGCCCGCTGGGCGGGCCGGTCTCTCGCGGCGGGCTCCAGCGGCGGACGCTCGACGGGGCGGGGCCGACCCCGAAGGGCCGGGGCGGACCCCGAAGGGCCGGGGCCGATCCCGAAGGGCCGGCCCTGGCGCCGTCGCGTCGCTCGAGGCTCAGCTCTCGAGCTCGATTTCCCTGAACACGAGGCCGTCGCTCGTCAGCTGAGCTTGGCCTCGTCGACTACCGCACCGACCTTCAGGTGGGGTGGCCCTCGACGGAGAGCAGGACGAGGCGGGCGTCCGACTGGGTGCGCAGCAGCATGGTGGTCGAGATCCCGGGCGTCACCTGGCTCCTCCGGCGCGTGGGCCGTCAACGGGGAGACGACAACCGCGCGCGCCTCGCGTTACGGTCGCCGACCGTGGCGAGTTCGACTCCCGGACAGAGCGCCTATCCCCAGCGCGGCCTCGTTCTGCCGCCCGACGCCACCGAGCTCCTCCTGGTCCGCCACGGGGCCTCGGCCGCGGCGGTCCCCGGCGAGCGTTTCGAGCTGCTCGAGGGCCACGGCGACCCGCCGCTCGCCCCCGAGGGCGTCGAGCAGGCGCGCACGGTTGGCGCGCGCCTCGCCCAGCGCCCGCCGGATGCGATCTTCGTCACCCCGCTGCGCCGCACCACCGAGACCGCCGCGCCGCTCGTCGCCGCCACCGGGGTCGAGCCGGAGGTGGTGCCCGAGCTGCGCGAGGTGCACCTCGGCGAGTGGGAGGGAGGCGAGCTGCGGATCCGCGCCGCGCACGGCGATCCGCTGCTCGCCCGCGTGATCCGCGAGGAGCGCTGGGACGTGATCCCCGGTGCGGAGTCGATGGAGACCTTCGCGGAGCGCGTGCGCGCCGGCATCGAGCACGCCGTCACGGCGACCGGGGCGGGGCGCGCCGCGCTGTTCGTGCACGGCGGCGTGATCGGCGAAGCGTGCCGGCAGGCGACCGGCAGCCGGCGCTTCGCCTTCGTCTACGCCGACAACGGCTCGATCACGCGGCTGGTCGTCCTGCCCGACGGCCGCTGGCTGCTGCGCGGCTTCAACGACACGGCCCACCTGACCGATACTGCGCGCTGATGAGCCAGGCCGAAGTGGACATCGTGCGGCGCGCGTTCGAGCTCGTGCTGGAGCCGGGGGAGCCGGACATGTCGGCCATCCTGCGGCTCTACCACGCCGACCACGAGCTCGTCACCGACTGGGGCATCGAGGGCGGTAGGTACCGCGGCGAAGCCGGCTTCCGGGAGGCGATGGTGATCATGGAAGGGGCATTGGGCGATTGGACGCAGGAGCTGGACGAGCTGATCGACGCCGGCGACGGGATCGTCCTCGGCCTGGGCCGGATCGTGGCGCAGGGACGGCAGAGCGGTGCGCCGATGGAGGGCGAGTGGGGGGTCGTGGTCAGGTTGCGTGACGAAAAGATCGCGAGCACCCGCTGGTACACCGACCGCCGCGCGGCCTTTGCGGCGGCGGGCGTCGACCTTCGCTAGTCGAACTCGTCGGCCGTGTGCGGCCCTACGCACGCGACCGATGCGCGGTCCTCGATGCCTCGCGCGACCGCCGCGACCTCGTCGAAGGTCACGCCGTCGAGCTCGGCTATCGCGCCGTCGGGATCGATGTCCTCGCCGAAGACGATCGTCCGCTGCGCGGAGTGGCGTGCGACCGCGTTGGTGTTCTCGAACGCCAGCACGCGCCGTCCGGCGGCGTACGCCCGCGCGCGCTCGACCTCCTCCTCGGTCGGCCCGTCGTCGCGCAGCTCGTCGACGATCTCCCGCATGCGCCGGTAGGCCTCGGTGCACTTGCCCGAGTCCAGCCCGGCCGAGAGCTGCAGGATCGGCACGTCGGCGGAGGCGTGGTCGACGGCGTAGACCGAGTAGGCGAGCCCTCGCTGCTCGCGGATCTCGTCGAACAGCCGCGAGCCCATCGAGCCCCCGAGCAGCGTCCCGTAGATGTCCAGCGCGGCGCGCGCGCGGCGGTCGCCGACGTCGACCGAGGGGCGGTAGGAGATCCGCAGGTGGGACTGGTTTGACTCGCGCTCCTCGACCAGCGTCCGGGGCTCGAACGGAGGCGCCGGCTCGAAGGGCTCGGGCTCCGGGAGCGAGGGAAAGCGCGTGAAGAGCTCGTCGACGGCTCCATCGGCCGCGACGTGCTCGAGGTTCCCGACCAGGAAGGCGCCTCCGCGCGAGCCCGACCAGCGGCGCTCGCGGAAGGCGACGATGCTCTCGCGCGAAAACTCGCGCAGGTGCTCGGCCGGGCCGAGCACGGTCCGGCCCATGGGGTGGTCGCCGAACGCCGCGCGGTCGATCAGCATCTCGGCGACCATCGCCGGCTGGTCGTGGTAGCGGGCGATCTCCTGGATGACCACGCCGCGCTCCCTGTCGAGCTCGTCGCGGTCGATCTTCGGCCGCCCGACGAAGTCGGTCAGCAGGTCGATCGCCTCCATCGCGACCTCGGCCCGGGCGGTGATGTGGAAGGCCACGAGGTCGTGCGACGTGTAGGCGTTGAGCTGCGCGCCGATGCGCTCGGCCGTCGCGTTGACCTTGCGGTAGTCGTCGTAGACCTCGCCGCCCTTGAACACCAGGTGCTCGAGGAAGTGGGCCATGCCGTTCTCCTCGGGGCGCTCGGTGCGCGCGCCGGCGTCGAAAGCGACCAGCGCTGTCACCGCGCGCGTGCCATCGAGCTCCACGCGGTGCAGCGGGAGACCATTCGAGAGCGTCGAGGAGCTGACCCTGGCCATGTAGATCGACGATAGCGCGGGCTCTACCTGCAGGATCGGTTGCAATGGGCGAAAGGCGGTCCCGGCGCGACTAGCCTCCGGCCCCGATCCAAGATGGCCACCAAGGAGCGAAAGAGCCGCGGTCGCGCGGCCCCCGAGCACACCGAGGCGCCGGTACGCCAGCGCCCGCGTGCGAAGCCCAAGCCCGCTCCGGCGGCGGGTGCGCCGCCGCTGATCGGCTTCGAGGACGTCTCGAAGGTCTACGGCGGCGGGGACACCGGGCTGTCGAAGGCGAGCTTCGGCGTCGCTCAGGGTGAGTGGGCGTTCCTGGTCGGCCCGACCGGTTCGGGCAAGTCGACGATCATGCGGCTGCTGATCAAGGAGATCGACCCGAGCGCCGGTCGGGTCACGGTCGCCGGCACCGACCTGTCGGCGATCCGCCGCACGGGCATCCCGCACTACCGGCGCAACCTCGGGGTGGTCTTCCAGGACTTCAAGCTCCTGCCCAACCGCACGGTCTACGAGAACGTCGCCTACGCGCTCCAGGTGACGGGCTCCAGGCGCTCGGAGATCCGCTCCAAGGTGCCCGACATCCTGCGCCTGACCGGGCTCTCCACCAAGCTGCACAACTACCCCGACCAGCTCTCGGGCGGCGAGCAGCAGCGCGTGTCGGTCGCCCGCGCATTCGTCAACCACCCGCCGCTGCTGCTGTGCGACGAGCCGACCGGCAACCTCGATCCCGAGACGAGCATCGGGATCATGCAGCTGCTCTACCGGATCAACCGCACGGGCACGACGATCATCGTCGCCACCCACGACAACCAGATGGTCGACAGGATGCGCCGGCGCGTGATCCAGCTCGCCGAGGGCCGCATCGTGCGCGACGAGCCCACGGGCCTGTACGCCCGCGACGAGAGCACCAAGGAGTTCGCCGCCCGGATCCGAGGCCGCGGGCCCCGAGGCGGCCCCGACCTCTAGGTCATCGTGCGCCCAGGCTTCTTCACCCGCGAGGCGATGCGCTCGCTGCGGCGCAACGCCGCCCCGAGCTTTGCCGCCGTCGCCACCGTGCTGGTCACCATCCTGGTGCTCGGGGTGTTCATCCCGATCGTGCAAGCGACGACCCAGGCCTCCAACGACGTTCGCGGCCGCCTGCTGCTCAACGTCTACCTGCAGACCGACGCGACGAACACCGACGTCGAGCGCGTCCGCCGCCTGCTCGTCGAGCGGACGCCGGACGTCAAGAGCGTCCAGTACGTCTCCAAGCAGGACGCCTACAACGAGCAGCGCCGCCGCAACCCGACTGCCTACGAGCTGCTGGGGCGCAACCCGCTTCCCGACACCTTCCGCATCACGCCTCGCGACCCGGACAAGATCGACCAGATCCGCAACGCGCTCACTCCGCTGACCCCCAGCGGGGGGCGGACGACGATCGACCCGGCCATCGACGAGGTCCGCAACCGGCGCGAGGACACGAACAAGATCATCCGCGGTACGAACGTGGTCAAGCTCACGATGGTGCTGCTCGCCTCGCTGCTGATCGCGGCCTCGGTGCTGCTGATCGCCAACACGATCCGCCTGTCGGTGTTCGCGCGCCGGCGCGAGATCGAGGTCATGAAGCTCGTCGGCGCGACGGACTGGTTCATCCGCTGGCCGTTCGTGATCGAGGGCATGATCGTCGGGGCGCTCGGCGGAGTGCTCGCGATCCTGCTGCTCGGAGTGGCGAAGATCGCCTTCGTCGACCCGCTGGAGAGCTCGTTCGCGCTGATCGCGGCGCCCGAGACGCTGCACTTCGGGCTGCTGGTGGGGATCCTGCTCGGCGCCAGCGTCGCGGTCTCGGCGCTGGGCTCGGGGATCAGCCTGCGCCGCTTCCTCCGGGTCTGAGCCCAGCCTCTAGCGGCCCCGCGAGGCAGAGCTGGAAGGTCCGGCCGAGCCACGTCGCCGTGTCGTCGGGCTCCGGCGTGTCCTCGCTGCTCCACTTCGTGCTGGGCGCACAGATCTCCGGCGCGGGCACCGCTCCGCGGTTCCTGCCGCCGTTCTGGGAGGGCCTCGGCCAGATCCTGCCCGCCGGAGCGGGATCCGCTCAGCATCCACGCGGCGAGCGGCGCCATCGCATGAGCCGGCACATCCCATGACGACGACGGAGGCAGGCACATGCGGATAGAGCAGACGTTCACGGTCGGGGCTTCGCCCGAGGAGGTCTTCGACTACATGATCGACCCGGCGAACCTCCCAAAGTGGCAGACGACCAAGACGTCGGTGGAGCAGCTCACGCCGGGGCCGCCCGGCCCGGGGACCCGCTTTCGCGAGTGGACGAAGCCTCCCGGCGGCAAGCAGTTCGAGCAGGTCGTCGAGTACACGGAGTTCGACCGGCCGCGCCGGTTCACCGTGCACATCGTGGAGGGCCCCCACTCGGTCGACGGGATGTGGTCGCTGGAGAGCAGCGGCGACGGGACTCGGGTGACGTTCGTCGCCGCCGGCGAGATGCGCAGGGTCATGGGGCTGCTCGGCCCGGTGACGAAACGGCTGGTGCAGCGGCAGTTCGCGGGCTACCACGATCAGCTGCGGCGCAACATCGAAGGCGAGTCGGCAGTCGCGAGCTGAGCCACTCGTCAGCCGCGAGGCAGCGGCGGTGTCCCGGTCCCTCCCGGCGGCATCCAGAAATGCCGTTCAGCCGCCGGGAGGGATCCGGGCACCGCCGCCGGGGAGATCCGGGCCTTAGGGGCGCCAAATCCAGGCCAACTACCCTGGCGAGACCGCCAAGCCGTCCCCCGCTCGCCCCAACCGTGCCCGCTCGCAGCCGCCGCCCCGCCTCGCTTGCGCTCTTCGCGCTGACCGCCGTGCTGCTGCTGGTCATCGGGATCTGGCTCGGCGGGCATCCGTCTTCGCTCCCGGGGCCGGTCCGCGATGCTCTCGTCGGCGACAAGGATGCGCAGTCGATCCAGGCCGTGATCGACGCGATCGAGGACGACTACTACCGCCCCGTTCCCCGCCAGCAGATCGTCAACGACTCGGTGGAGGGGGCGATCAGCGGGCTCCACGACCGCTTCTCGAACTACTTCGACCCCAAGCAGTACAAGGCCTTCGAGGCATCCACCGACGCGCGCTTCTCGGGCGTCGGCATCAGCGTCGAGCCCGAACGGCGCGGCCTGCGGGTGCGCAAGGTGTTCGCCGGCTCGCCGGCGGCCAAGAGCGGGATGCGCCCCGGAGACCTCATAACCGCTGTCAACGGGCGCGTGCTCGAGGGTCGCTCCCCGACGTTCGCCACCTCCCTGATCAAGGGGGCGCCGGGAACTCCGGTCACGCTGACCGTCGCGCGCGGCACACGCACGCTGCGCCTGCGGATGAAGCGCGCGAGCATCACCTTCCCGGTCGTGGAGTCGCGCCTGCGAACCGTTGGCGGCGTCAAGCTGGCCGACGTCGAGCTCTCGGGCTTCACCAGCGGGGCGCACGGCGAGGTCCGCCAGGCGATCGACGCGGCGCTTCGCAAGGGGGCCAAGGGGATCGTGCTCGACCTGCGCGGCAACGGTGGGGGTCTGCTGGACGAGGCGGTGCTGGTGTCGAGCATCTTCATCCCCGAGGGGCCGGTGGTGAGCACCGACGGGCGCACCCGCCCGCGGCACGTGTTCCAGGCCACCGGTGACGCGATCCCGACCCGGATCCCCGTGGTCGTGCTGGTCGACAGCGGCACCGCGTCGTCCGCCGAGATCGTGACCGGAGCGCTGCAGGATCGCCGCCGTGCGCTGGTCGTCGGCACGCGCACGTTCGGCAAGGGCGTCTTCCAGGAGATCCAGGAGCTTCCCAACGGGGGAGCGGTCGAGCTCACGGTCGGGGAGTACTTCACGCCGAGCGGGCGCAACCTCGGCGGGGGTGGCGTGCGGCGCGGCAGGGGCATCATGCCGAACGTGCCCGCGGCCGACCGCCCCAGCACGGCTCGCGACGAGGCGCTCGACGTAGCCCTCGCGCGGCTCGCTCGCGAGACGAGGTGAGCCGCTCCGAAGGGGGACGCGGCCGCGATCGCCCCGCGCGCACCCACCTCGTAGCGGTCCTCGAGCGGCGCGGGCGCTTCTTCGTGGCGTCGCCGCTGTTCGAGCGCGGGCGCTCGGTGACGGTGGAGCGCGATCGGCGGGCGCGGGAGGGGGCGCTCGTACTGGTGCGCCTCGGCGCGCGCGGCGCGGCGCGCATCGAGCGCGTGCTCGGGCGCCCCGACGTGGCCCGCGACGTGCTCGAGGGGCTGATGCTCGAGCGCGGCCTTCGCCGGCGCTTCGATCCCGCCGTGGACCGCGAGGCGCAGGCGGCGTCGCCGGACCCTTCCGTCCGGCGCCGCGACCTGCGCGAGCTTCCGACGTTCACCGTCGATCCAGCCAGCGCGCGCGACTTCGACGATGCGATCTCCGCGCAGGAGCTGGCTCCGGGCCGCTGGCGGGTGTGGGTCCACATCGCCGACGTGGCCGCCCACGTGCCGCCGGGCTCGCTCGTCGATCGCGAGGCGCAGCGCAGGGCGACGAGCGTGTACGTCCCCGGAGCCGTCGAGCCGATGCTGCCCGAGGCGCTCTCGAACGTCGCCTGCTCGCTGGTCCCCGGCGAGGACCGCCCGGCGGTGACCGTCGAGCTCGACCTGCACGGCGCCCGCACCGCGCGGGCGGCCTTCCATCGCTCGCTGATCCGCTCAGACGCGCGGCTGGACTACGACCGCGTCGATCGCATCTTCGCCGGGGCCGAGTCGGCGGAGGAGCCGTGGGCCGCGCCGCTCGGGGCAGCGCGGGCCGTCGCGGCGGCGCTGGAGGAGGCGCGGGCGGAGCGCGGTGCTCTGGCCGTCGAGTCGGTCGAGCCCGAGTTCGTGTTCGACCTCGTCGGCCGCGTCGAATCGCTGCGCCCGACGCAGCAGACGGAGTCCCACCGCCTGATCGAGCACCTCATGATCGCGGCCAACGAGGCGGTCGCGACGCTGCTCGAGGAGCGCAAGCTGCCCGCCCTGTTTCGCGTGCACGAGCGGCCCGAGCCCCAGCGCGTGCAGTTCCTGGTGGCGCAGCTCGCGTCGCTCGACGTCCCGACGCCGGCTCTGCCCGACCACCTCTCGCCGCAGCAGGCGGCCGCCGTCGTCGCGGAGTGCTCACGGCTGGTCGACGAGCACGTGCGCCGCGTCGGCCGCGGTCGGCAGGCGCTGACCTCGCTCGTGCTGCGCTCGCTCAAGCAGGCGCGCTACAGCCCGGTCAACCTCGGGCACGCCGGGCTGCGCTCGCCGCGCTACTGCCACTTCACCTCGCCCATCCGGCGCTATCCCGACCTGGTCTGCCACCGCGCCCTGCTCGCGGCCGTCGGCGGCGGCGAGCACCCTCCGCGCGCTTCGGACATGGAGGCCCTGGGCCAGTGGACCTCGGACCGCGAGCGCGACGCGATGCGGATCGAGCGCGACGCCGACGACGTCGCGCGCTGCTTCCTGCTCGAGTCAGAGCTCCGCGAGCAGGGCTGGGACAGCGACTGGCAGGGCGAGGTCGTGGGCCTGATCGGCGCCGGCGCCTTCGTCTCGTTCGGCGACGGGCACGAGGGGATGCTCCCGGCGCGGCGGCTGCCCGGCGAGTGGTGGGAGCTCGACGAGGAGGGGACCATCCTTCGCGGCACCAGGACCGGCAAGGCGATCCGCCTGGGCGATCCCGTGCGCGTCCAGGTCGAGCGCGTAGACGCGCCCCGCGGGCGGGTCGACCTGCTGCCCGTGGAGGTCTGAACGCCGCCGCTAGGGTCCGTGTGTGGCGAAGTCCGGAAAGCGCAAGGCGGCCAGGGGCGACGTGGCGAGCAACCGCCAGGCGTCCTACCGCTTCGACCTGCTCGAGCGCTTCGAGGCGGGGATCGTGCTGACGGGCACCGAGGTCAAGTCGCTGCGCGACGGCCGCGCGCAGATCAAGGACGCCTACGCCACCGTCGAGGACGGCGAGGTATGGCTGCACAACCTCCACATCCCGCCCTATCCGCCGGCGGCGCACGACAACCACCCGCCCGAGCGCGACCGCAAGCTGCTGCTGCACCGCCGCGAGATCGAGCGCCTGGTCGGGAAGACGCGCGAGCGCGGCCTCACGCTCGTGCCCACGCGGCTGTACTTCTCCGGCCCCCGGGCCAAGGTCGAGCTGGCGCTGGCCCGCGGCAAGGACCGCTACGACAAGCGTGAGTCGATCCGGGAGCGTGAGATGAACCGCGAGGCCGAGCGGGCTATGCGCCGGCGCTAGACTCGACCCTGCACAAACAAGGGGGCGACACAGTTTCGACGTGGAGCTGAACGCCTCGATGTCACGAGCCGAGGACCCGGGGTTGGCCTCGTTAAATCTCCCCGGAAACCATACGTGCGGACTCTCACGAGTACGCCCTCGCCGCTTAAGTAGGTGAGGAGTCGCCCCGGGCAGCCCGCGGCCCGGTAAAGCGGCTTCAGCAAGCGGGCTCACCCCAAGGGCAGGACCCTCGGCCTGAGGGGGACAGCTTCAGGAGGGTATGGCGCCGGTGACGTGCCCCGCGGATCGACCGATCCGGCCGCCGAGATCAGACTCCGACGGGAACGCTCGTAGCACGCATCGAGACGGGCTTCGCGGACGCCGGGGCAGAGCCGGCCGCCTCCACTCCTCCGTTAGCATCACCTCCCGGTGAGCGGCGACGTGGATCTGCGGGAACTGCTTCCGCCGGCGCTCGCTGGGCTCGACGGCAGCGTCGAGGACTACTGGCGCGCGCGCATCGCGCAGTGCTTCAACGACACCTACGCGGGTCTGCCCCTCATCAAGTTCCCGGAGGACCTCCGCGTGTACGAGGAGCTCCTGTGGGAGCAGGCGCCGGACCTGGTCATCGAGGTCGGCACCCACGTGGGCGGCAGCGCGCTGTGGTTCCGCGATCGGCTCCTCACGCTGGAGCGCTACGGGCGGGTGAGCGCCCCCCGGGTGATATGCCTCGACGTCAACCAGGAGGTACCGCGCACCGCGCTGACCCTCGCCGACGCACGCTACGCCGAGCACATCGACCTGGTCGAGTGCGACATCTGCGACCCCGGCGCCGTGGCCCTGGTGGCCGAGCGGGTGCCGGAGGGGGCGAACTGCCTGGTGGTCGAGGACGCCGCCCACACCTATGAGGTGACGCTGGCGTCACTCCGGGGCCTCGCACGGTTCGTGCCGCCCGGCGGCTACTTCATCGTCGAGGACGGCGTCGTGGACGTCGAGCAGCTGCGGATCGACGATGACTGGCCGCGCGGCGTCCTGGCCGCCGCCGAGGACTGGCTGCAGGAGGATGAGGGCCGCGCCTTCGAGGTGCGCCGCGAGCTCGAGCGCTACGGCGTGACCTGCCATCTGCGCGGGTTCCTCCGCCGAACCGCCTAGGTGTGTTCGTTCGCCGGGGCCCGATCCCGGCTGCGAGGACGCCCAGCGGTGCCTGGGCACGTCGGTACTCGCTACACTTATGTTGCGTAAGCAACTACTCCTAAGGCAGCGAACATGGCCAATCTTCTTCTGATTCCGCTTGACGACACCGTGGTCTTCCCGACCATGGACGTCACGCTTCCCATAGACGTCGGTGACGAGGACCGCGTGCTGCTCGTCCCCCGCAAGGACGGCGCGTTTGCTCGCGCAGGCACCGTGGCCGAGGTCACCGAGACCGTGCGGCTGCCCGGCGGCGGCCGTGCGGTTGCGCTCTCCGGCCGCCATCGCGGCATCGCCGGTGCCGCGTCGGCAGCGATCGAGGGCGGGCTTCGCGTTGAAGTCGAGGAGCATCCCGACGACGTGCCCGTCGACGGGCGCACGCGCGATCTCGAGCGCGAGTATCGCGCCGTGGTCGAGGAGATCCTCGAGCTGCGCGGCGACGACGGTCGCGTGGCGGCGTTCCTGCGCTCGATCACCGAGCCGGGCGCGCTGGCCGACACGACCGGCTACTCGCCCGACATCCCCTTCGAGCAGAAGGTCGAGCTGCTCGAGACGCTCGACGTCACCGAGCGGCTGGAGCGCGCACTCGAGCTCCAGCGCGAGCGGCTCGCCGAGCTGCAGGTCCGCAAGCGGATCCGCGACGACGTCGAGGACGGCGTCAACAAGCAGCAGCGCGAGTACGTCCTGCGCAAGCAGATGGAGTCGATCCGCAAGGAGCTCGACGAGGACGACGCATCGATCATCGACGAGTACCGCACGAAGATCGACGAGGCGGGCATGCCCGAGGCGGTCTCCGAGCAGGCCGACAAGGAGCTCGGCCGGCTCGAGCGCATGGGCGAGCAGTCGGGCGAGGCGAGCATGATCCGGTCCTACCTGGACTGGCTGATCGCCGTGCCGTGGAAGGAGCGCTCCGACGAGAAGCTCGACCCCGTGCACGCCCGCGAGGTGCTCGACGCCGACCACGCCGGTCTCGAGGACGTCAAGGATCGCATCACCGAGTACATCGCTGTGAAGAAGCTGCGCACGGAACGCGGCATCGCGGAAGACAGGCGCTCGGGCGCGATCCTGACGTTGATCGGTCCTCCGGGCACCGGCAAGACCTCGATCGGCGAGTCGATCGCCCGCGCGACCGGGCGTGAATTCGTGCGCATGTCGCTGGGCGGCGTCCGCGACGAGGCCGAGATCCGCGGTCACCGGCGTACCTACATCGGCGCGCTGCCGGGCCGGCTCGTCCGCGCCCTGCGCGACGCCGGGACGATGAACCCGGTGATCATGCTCGACGAGGTCGACAAGGTCGGCGCCGACTGGCGCGGCGATCCGAGCGCGGCGCTGCTCGAGGTCCTGGACCCCGCGCAGAACCACTCGTTCCGCGACCACTACCTCGACGTCGAAATTGATCTATCAAACGTGCTGTTCATCGCGACCGCGAACGTCGCCGAGACGATCCCCGGGCCGCTGCTGGACCGCATGGAGGTGATCCGCTTCGACGGCTACACGGTCGCCGAGAAGGTCGCGATCGCGCGCGGCTACTTGTGGCCCCGCCAGCGCGAGCGCAACGGGCTGCGCGAGGACGAGGTCGAGGTCTCCGACGAGGTCCTGACGCTGATCGTCAGCGAGTACACGCGCGAGGCCGGCGTGCGCCAGCTCGAGCGCGAGCTCGGGACGGTGCTGCGCAAGGCGGCGACCCGCATCGCCTCGGGCGACGCGCAGGCGCCGGTCACGATCGACGTCGACGCGGTCCGCGACGCGCTGGGCAAGCAGCGCTTCTTCCAGGAGTCCGCGGTGCGCACGGCGGTGCCGGGCGTGGCCACGGGCCTGGCGGTCACCGGCACCGGCGGCGACGTGCTGTTCGTGGAGGCGACCGAGATGGCGGGCAAGGACGGCCTGGTCCTGACGGGCCAGCTCGGCGACGTGATGCGCGAGTCGGCGCGGATCGCGCTGAGCTACGTGCGCTCGCACGCCGAGCAGCTCGGCATCGACGAGGACGCCTTCGAGGGCCGCGAGTTCCACCTGCACGTGCCCGCGGGCGCGATCCCCAAGGACGGGCCGAGCGCCGGCATCACGATGACCACGGCGCTGGCCTCGCTGCTCAGCGGCCGGCCGGTCAGGCATACGGTCGGGATGACCGGTGAGGTCACCCTCCAGGGCCGCGTGCTGCCGATCGGCGGGCTCAAGCAGAAGGTGCTGGCCGCGCACGCGGCGGGCCTGACCGACGTGGTCCTGCCCGAGCGCAACCGGCCGGACATCGACGACGTGCCCGAGGACGTCCGCGAGCAGATCGCGTTCCATCCGGTGATGACGATCGGCGAGGTGCTCGAGCACGCGCTCGAGCCGGCGCCGGCCGTACTCGCGACCTGACGACACCCTGCTCCCGCGCCGCCCGCGATCTCCGTCCGGCGGCGCGGGGCGGCAGGGGCGTCAGCTACGCCCGTTCGACTTCGCCTGGGCGTCGTTGGACTGGGCGCAGAGCCACGAATAAGCGGCCTGCAGCGCGTCGTTGCCCGCCGAGGTCGCCAGTACCGCGGTGACCGTCCGACCCGCGGGCGGCGAGGCGAGCCTCAGGCCCACGACGCCCAGCGCCGCCCACGCCCCGAGGCAGCGCGTGCAGGTCATCAGCTCTCCGACCGCGTAGCGCAGGCCGCGGCCGCGCGGGCGCCGCCCGCTCGGCGTCTCGGCGACGAACGGCGCGCGGACCCACGTGACCACCTTCTCGTTCACGACGAGCTTGGAGAGGGCGAAGGTCGCTGCCGCCATGGGCAGCCACTCGGCTCCGGTGATGCGCTCGTCATCGAGCCGGCGGACGCGGGCGGCCACGACAAGGGTCGCCAGCAGCGATCCGTACGCGGCGTTGAGAACCGCGTAGTCCAGCGGCTCCGTCGGGGTCTCCGAGACGGGATCCACGGTGTCAGCAGCAGCCTGACAGCCGCGCCGGTCAGGCGCCGCCGGGGCGGATCTTGCGTGCCTCCGGAAATCCGGGGAGCGTCCTCAGCGGCGGAAGTAGCCTCGTGTGACGCGGACCGCGATGATTGGTCCATGGCCTGGAACGCCCCAGGTCGACTAGAGCGCCTCGATGCGCCGGTACGCCTCCTCGCCCCACCCGCTCGACTCGGCGGCGAGCACAAGGATCGCCTGGGAGCGTTGCCACCCGTCGGCATCGACGAACATGTTCTGGCTGGTGCCCTTCTCGTTGCCGTAGCTGATCCTGCTGTCGATAAGCAGGCGCCGGACCTGCGGAAACTCGTTCTCCACGGTCCCGAGCAGGGCGTACGCCGCGGCCCACGACCGCTCGTCGACTTCGAGCCACGCTCCCCGCTTAGCCTCGACGCGGAAGTCGTAGATGTCGAACACCGGCGCGACCGGACCGGAGCCCTGGCCGACCACGCTCCCGTCGAGCAACGCGCGCGCCTCGCGCAGAGCCGACTCGAGCCGGCGGACATCGCGGCCGTCTTCGCCCAGAGGCGGACCATGCCGTCGCGGCGCGTCTTGTTCCACAGCGTCGGATTATCGCCGCAGCCGCATTGGCGCACCGAGATCGAGTTGATCGTGATCCACGGAGAGGCATAGGATCGCCCGCTTGAGCGGATCGAGCCCGACGCAGAACGTCACCGTGCCCGACGGGCAGCGCGGCAAGCGCGGCTTTCGCCGCACGGTCGCCGACCTGTGCCGTGCGCGCTTCCCGTTCCTCTACATCGAGACCTGGGAGGAGGAGCGGGTCGTCGACGAGCTGGCGGCGGTCGCGTCCGACCCGGCCCTGATCCGTACTCCGCGCCAGGTTTACGTCTGGACCCAGACGGCCGGGATCCACACGCTGACCGGCGACGAAGAAGCGGACACCCAGGCGCCTCTGCGCGCGCTCGACTTCATCGCACGCGGGCAGGAGCCGGCGCTTTTCATCCTCAAGGACTTCCACGTCCTGTTCGGCGGCCACGGACGGGCCGCCGACCCCCAGGTCGTGCGCCGGCTGCGCGATCTCCTGCGCCCGCTGAAGGAGTCGTCGCATCCCAAGAACGTCGTCTTCGTCTCGCCGACGACCGAGCTGCCGCTGGAGCTCCAGAAGGACGTCACGATCGTGGAGTTCGAGCTCCCAAGCGAGGACGACATCCGTCGCAAGCTGCTCGAGATGATCGAGGTCAACCGCCCGACCGGCCGCATCACGATCGATTTGAGTCCTGACGACGAGGAGCGCCTGACCAAGGCCGCGCTGGGACTCACCCTGCAGGAGGCCGAGAACGCTTTCGCCCGCGCGATGGTCGAGGACGGCAAGCTCGACGCGCGCGACGTCGACGTGATCCTCGAGGAAAAGCGGCAGGTCATCAGGAAGACCGAGATCCTCGAGTTCGTCGCCGCCGGGCCGTCCTTCGACGACGTCGGCGGGCTGCAGAACCTCCGGCGCTGGCTCGAGCGCCGCAACGACTCCTGGCGCGACGCCGCGCGCGTCTACTCGCTGCCGGCGCCCAAGGGCATCCTGATCGCCGGGGTGCCGGGCTGCGGCAAGAGCCTCACGGCCAAGTGCACGGCGCAGCTGTGGCAGCTCCCGCTGCTGCGCCTCGACGTCGGGCGGATCTTCGCGGGACTGGTCGGCAGCAGCGAGCGCAACATGCGCACCGCGCTGCGCACGGCCGAGGCGATCGCCCCCTGCGTGCTGTGGATCGACGAGATCGAGAAGGGCTTCGCCGGCGTGGGCGGCCAGAGCAGCTCCGACAGCGGCACCTCCCAGCGCGTCTTCGGCACGTTCCTGACGTGGATGCAGGAGAAGGAGAAGCCGGTGTTCGTGATCGCGACCGCGAACCAGATCGCCGGTCTCCCGCCCGAGTTCCTGCGCAAGGGACGCTTCGACGAGGTCTTCTTCGCGGACCTGCCGACGCGCGCGGAGCGCGTGCCGATCTGGCGCGTCCATCTGGTCAAGCGGTTGCGCGAGCCGCAGGTCGTCGGCGATCTCGAGGTCGACGACGCGCTGTTCGAGCGGCTGGCCGGCCTCTCCGAGGGCTACAGCGGCGCCGAGATCGAGCAGGCCGTGCTCGCCGGCCTCTACGACGCCTTCGCCGAGCAGCGCGCCGTTCGCGTGGAGGACTTCGAGGGCGCGGTCGGGAACATGGTGCCCCTTTCGGTCACGCAGGCGGAGCAGATCAGGGCGATGCGGGAGTGGGCCAGCGTGCGCGCGGTTGCCGCGACGGCGCAGGGGGATCGCTCCGAGTACGCCGAGCCCGAGCCCGAGGAGGCTCCCAAGCCCGACGACGTCAGCGGCGAACGTGGCGGCCGGTCGGTCGACTTCTAGGAGGCGAATCGCAGTGAGCATCGAGATCATCCTCATACCGCTGGCCTTCGCGGCGGCGGCGGCGGTGAAGGGGAAGCTTGAAGAGCGCCAGGCGGCGGCGACCGGCGAGACCGCGGAGGAGCAGCCGCACGTGATGGCGATCGAGACGCGGATGCGCGACCACGAGCTGCTGGCCCGCGCGCTCGAGGGGCTGGGCTGCGAGGTCGACCGCTCGGGCGAGGAGCCGAAGGCTGACTACCGCGGCGTCGAGATCAGCTTCCGGCGCGGCGAGCACGAGGCGCTCCACGCCCACTTCGAGGGCGAGATCGAGCCCGAGGCGGCCGAGGCCTTCCTGCGCGACCTCGACAGCGAGTACAGCCGTCTGGTCCAGGAGCAGACCTACCAGCGCGTGGTGGAGCGCTCGGCGGAGCAGGGTCTCGAGCTCGAGTCCGAGCGCGTCGAGGCCGACAACTCGATCGTGCTCACGCTGCGGGTGGTCGACTGATGGCCGAGCGGAAGATCACGCTGCGCATCACGGCCGAGGGCCAGGTTCACGCCGAGACGCACGGGCTCAAGGGCGAGGAGTGCCTGCGCTACGAGCGCGTGCTCGAGCAGATGCTCGAGGCGCGCACCGCACACGAGCACCGCACGGCCGAGTACTACGAGACGCCGGCCGGCGAGCACGAGAGCGACGATCTCACCGTGGGCGAGGGGTGAGCGCGGCGGGGCTCGAGCGTTCGCCGGGCTGGTCACTGCTCGGCGAGGACGTCCGAAAGGTGCTGGTCGCGGCCCTGGGCAGCGACGAGGAAGCCGACGAGCTCATCCTGTGCGGGGTCAAGTCGGTGGGGTCGCTGGGCACCGCGCTGGTGCTGACCCCGACGCGCCTGCTGTGGGCGCGGCAGGCGACCTTCGTCGACCCGCTCGAGCGGGGCTCTGTCCCGTTCTCGGAGCGGACGAAGGCGCGGGTCGAGCGCCACGACTGGGCGCCGCCGTACTGGACGCTGAGCGTGTCATCGCCGGAGGGATCGGCGACCTTCGACTTCCCGGAGGACGAGCGGGAGGCGGCCGAGCGGCTGGCGCGCGAGGTCAGCACGCGCTGCGAGCGGGTCGGGGCCGAGGCTCGCGAGCGCGCCGCCGAGGAGGAGCGGCGGCGCCGGGAGGAAGCCGAGCGGGCCGCGGAGGAGCGCCGCCGGTGGGAGGCGGAGCGAGCCGCGGAGGAGAGCCGCGGGCGGGACTCGGAGCGGGCCGCGGCCGACACGCAAGGCGGCGACGCTTCGCGCCTCGACCTCAACACGGCGTCCGAGGCCGAGCTCGCCAAGCTGCCGGGGATCGGCCCGCTGCGCGCCGGTCGCGCGGCCGAGCTTCGCGCGCGGCGCGGAGGCTTCGCCTCAGTCGACGACTTCTGCGAGGCGATGCAGCTCAACCCGACCGTGACCGAGCGCGTGCACGAGCTCGCCCGCGCCAGCGAGCCGGCCGAGCCGCCCGCGGAGCCAGGTCCGGGGCGCCCGACGCGTCGCGTGATCGACATCTGAGCAGCGTGCTGAGCGTCCACCGCCTGCTGCCTTACACGCTCGCCGAGGGACCCGGCGCGCGGGCCGCGCTGTGGGTGCAGGGCTGCTCCATCCGCTGCCCGGGGTGCTTCAACCCCGGTACCTGGTCGGCGGCGGGTGGCCGGCTCTTGACGGTCGAGGAAGCGGTCTCGGCCCTCACCGCCGACGCGCGCATCGAGGGGGTCACCTTCCTCGGCGGCGAGCCGTTCGACCAGGCGCCAGCGCTCGCCGCCGTCGCGCGCGCCGTCCGAGCGCGCGACCTGTCGGTCATGACCTTCAGCGGCCACGACTACGACACGCTGCGACGCGAGGCGCGCCTTGGCTGGGCCGAGCTGCTGGCGGCGACCGACATCCTCGTCGACGGCCCCTACGTAGCCGCGCTGACCGACCACAGCCGCCCCTGGGTGGGCTCGAGCAACCAGCGTTTCCGCTTCCTCACCGACCGCTACCGCCAGCTCGAGGCGAGCCTCGACGCGCTCCCCGACCGGCTCGAGGTCCGCCTTCATCGCGACGGCCGCGTCGAGGTCAACGGCATGGCCGACGCGGCGAGACTCGAGGCGCTGCTCGCGGACCTCGGCCGGCGCGGCCGCGCCGGCTCGGTCGAGACGCGCGGAAAGCGCGCCTAGAAACAGCCCTACTCGACGATGCGCAGGATGCCGTAGCCTGCGTGCGCGGGTCATCGGCGAAGAATGCGTCCCACCAGCGCCGGGCGCCGGCGATCACCTCGCCAGTGTCGAGCTGGCGGTGCTCGGCGTCCCGAAGCTCGATCCCATCGAACCAGATCCACAGGTCCAGATGGCCGCGCTCGCCGGCCTCCTGGAAGAGCTCCAGCGAATGTGACAGCCCGCCCCGCCCAGCGCGCCAATCCAGGCTCAGGCGACCGGACCACCGGGCGAACCCGTACTGCTCGGGCCGGTTGAAGAACTCGCCCCGTAGATCGAGCAGCCCGAGTGGTCCTTGACGACCTCGAACAGGTCGCCGATCTCGAAGGGCACCACATCCGCCGTCTCGTCGTCCCAGCGCCCTCGCCGCAGCGACGCCGCGACCCGTCCCACGCCGCCCAGCACGAGCAGCACTCGCCGGTCGTCGGGTACCGGCCCGTCATCCGGGAGCGTCAGTACGGCGAGCGTCACGCCGGCGACCCGCTCCTCGGATTCGACCTCAACGCCGAGCAGCAGCGCCTCGTCGAGGGCTCGGTTGAGCCCTGCGAGGGTCTCCGCGGTGAGGTCGACCGGCGTCACTCTCTCGCGCGCTCGTCGACCACGTCGTCGATGAGATCGGATTGGGACGGCATGTCCGCCGAGCTCTCGAACGTCGTGCGACCTGCCGCGTCGATCAGGTCGAAACGCCCGAACGTAGGCGCGGAGGGTGAAGCCAGGTCGTCGGGCTCGGATGCCAGCCAGTCGTCGAGGCCGTCGTCCGGCGGCTCGGCCAAGTCGGGATCGGCGCCGAGATCCGGCTGGTCCTCATCGAGTTGAGAGTGGTCGGTGTCGAGATCGGGCTGGTCTGCCTCGAAGTCGAGCGGGTCGCCATCGCCGCCGAGCTGATCGTCGTGGAAGGGATCGTGCTCGCTCATGTCACGTCGCCTCGCTTCCGGCCGGTGCGAGCTCACGGTCGGCGAGGGCGCTGCGCAGGGAAGCGCGTGCCCGCGAATACGTCGACTTCACGGTTCCGAGCGGCATGCCCAGCAGCGCAGCGACCTCGTCGTAGCCGTAGTCGCCGAGGCTCACCAGCAGTAGAACGAGCCGCGCTCGCTCGGGTAGCCGCATCACCGCCTCACGCAGCGCCGGCTCGAACGAGCCGGCGTGCGGATCTTCCGCTCCGCCGGCGCGCTCGCCAGCGTCCTCGACCGGCTCGAGCTCGCGCCACTCTCGCATGCGCCGCGTCCGGCGCGCGCTGAGCATCGCGCGTACTCCGACGCTGAGCAGGTATGCGTCGAGCGGCCCATCGGCGCGGTATCGCTCCAAAGCAGCGGGAGCAGTGAGCTTGAGGAGCGCCTCTTGGCACAGATCCTCGGCGTCGTGGTGGTCGTAGCACATATGCCAGGCGATGGCCTGGAGCTTGCGCGTCAGCGTCCAGCAGCGGCCGCATCGCGGTTGCTTCGCCTCGCGCCGCGGCCCGTGCCAGCGCGAGGTCCTCGCTCTCGGATGCGGTCATCGACGTTCGGGGCAGCGTATGGGATGACGCGCGCGCTCCGTTGGTTGGTTCCGTGGAACCTCCGCGGACGGCGCACGCGTCAGATCGATCGGCGCCGTCCTTGCGGCGGCCACTCGGACCGCTTTATGGTCCCGCGGAACTTGAGATCGAAGGGGTGCATCGGGTGACGAGCTTCAGCGAGCAGCGGGCACGGGTACTGGAACTGGCCGACGAAGGGCAGCGCCAGGCGGCGGAGGGCGAAGACGCGGCGGTGGCCGAGGAGCTCCGCGCCGCGTCGCGCGATCTGCAGGCCGGGCGGCTGTCGGTGGCGGTGGTCGGCGAGTTCAAGCGCGGGAAGTCGAGCCTGCTCGACGCGCTGATCGAGCAGCCCGACCTGTTCCCCGTCGACACCTCGGTCGCCACGAACCTCGTCACCACGCTGGCGTGGGGCGACAGCGAGCGGGTCTCGGTGCTCGTAGACGACGCCGAAGATGGCTCGGAGCGGATCTCCAAGGAGATCTCGCGTGATCAGATCCGCGACTACGTCACCGAGCAGGGAAACCCCGACAACCGGCAGCGCGCGCGGCTGCTGAGCATCGAGCTGCCCAACGACAAGCTCCGCGACGGGCTGGTGCTCGTCGACACGCCCGGCGTCGGCGGCCTGAACACCGAGCACACGGCGGTCACCTACAGCTTCGTGACGAGCGCCGACGTGGTGCTGTTCGTGCTCGACGCGCTCACGCCGCTCTCGACCGAGGAGCTCGATTTCCTAAAGACGGTCGCCGAGCACACGCAGGCCCTGATCTTCGCCGTCACGAAGATCGACCAGGAGCCGGGCTACCAGTCGATCATCGACAACACGCGCGAGAAGGTCTCGGCGGTCCTCGGCAGGCCGGGCGACGAGCTGACGATCGTCCCGGTCTCGAGCGCCGACAAGCTCTTCTACCTGGAGACGGGTGACGAGGAGGCACTCGAATCGAGCAACTTCCCGGCGCTCGAGGCGGAGCTCTGGGGGGTGCTGCGCGAGCGCGGCGCGGCCATCCTCCTCCTGCGCGCGCTGGGCCGCATCGCGCGCGGGCTCGACCGCATGATCTCCCCGCGCCGGACCGAGCTCGACGCGCTGACCGCGTCGACCGAACGCGACGTCGACGAAGCCGAGCGCAAGATCGACGAGGCCACAGCGCGGATCGAGGAGCTGCGGAAAGGCCAGGCCTCGTGGCGCAAGACGCTCCAGCGTCGGCTGAAGCGACTGCGCATGAACGTGGACGACGAGTTCGACGCCAGGCAGCGCAGGATCCGTCACACCGTCACCGGGCTGCTGGACGACGAGCAGATGACCAAGACGCCGGACGAGATCCTGGGCGTCATAGACCGCGACGTGATGCTGCTGGCCTCGGAGCTGTCGCAGCAGATCCAGGATGACGCCTCCTCGATCGCGCGGGCGCTGGCGGAGGAGACGGGCCTCGAGCTCAACCCGGCTGCGCCCGACGCGGAGATCGCGGTGACCGCGAGCAAGCCGGATCTCGGCGCCGTCGATACCAGCTCGGTGCACGGCGAGGGGACGATCGCGGGCGTCCGCGGGTTCCTCGGCGGCGCGGGGGCCGGTGGCGCCGCGGCACAGGTGGCGGCTGTGGTGCTGCACGCGACGAACCCGATCGGATGGGTTGCCCTCGGCGCGATGGTGTTCGGCACTCAGAGCGCGCGGGCGTCCAGGCGTCAGATGCAGGCGCGCGACCGCCGCGAGCGCCGCAACGAGCTGGCGAAGGTGGTGATGCCGCACCTCGACGAGTCGGTGCGGCAGGTGAACGTGCAGCGCAAGCAGCTGCTGGTCGACACCGAGGAGGCGCTGAGCGACGCATTCGACGGCATGCTGCTCGACGAGCACGAGCGGTTGAAGGACGAGGCGGGCCGGATAGCCCAGGCGCGTAAGCGAACGCGGGCCGAGGCCCAGGCGCGCGCCGCCGAGCTACGCGGTCCGCTCGATGCGCTCGAGCGTCTGCGCCACGACGCCGAAGCTCAAGCCAAGGCGGCGGTGAACGCGAGCGGGAGCGGCCGGGAGCCCGTGGCGGCCGGCACAGACGAGAGCGAGCGCGCGGGGGAGTAGATGTCGCTGAAGGGCAGGGCGGCGGAGGCCTTCGAGGCGGCCGTCGCGCACACCGACGAGGCGCCCGAGCTGGTGTCGCTGCAGCAGACGCTCGCGACCGCGAGAGGGCACCTCGACGAGCCGATGCGGGTAGCGATCGTCGGCCAGATCAAGGCCGGCAAGTCCACGATGCTCAACGCGCTCCTGGGCGAGGAGATGGCGGCGACCGGCCGCGAGGAGCTGACCTTCAACGTCAACTGGTTCCGCTACGGCAAGCCGCCGTCGCTGACAGTGCACTTCAAGGACGGCCGCGAGCCCGAGCAGCGCACGCTCACCGAGCTCGAGGAGCTGAGCAGTCGCGACAACCGTGATGAGAACCGCGAGCTGCTCACCTCGATCCGCTACGTCGAGATCCGCCACCCCAACGACATCCTCCAGAGCTTCGACCTCGTCGACACGCCGGGGCTCAAGTCGTTCTTCGGCACCGACTCGCTCAACACGCTGGCCTTCCTCGGGCGGACGGTGGAGGAGCTCGAGAAGGAGACGCGCGAGGAGAGCGGCAACGCAGACGCGCTGCTGTGCCTGTTCAACCGCAGCGCGCACGCCAGCGACCACGCGCTGGTGTCGGAGTTCCAGGGCCCGCTCCTGGGCGAGGCGACGCCGATCAACGCGATCGGCGTACTCACGAAGATCGATACCTACTGGCCGGGGGCCGAGGACCCGCTCGAGGAGGGGCGGAAGGTCGCCGCGGGCATCGAGGCGCAGCCGGGCGCCGACCGCGTCTTCTACACGGTGCTGCCCGTGTCGGGGCTGCTGGCACTGGGTGCGCGGACCGTGACCGGCGAGGAGCTCGAGGCGCTGGCTGCGCTGTCCCGCCTCGACGAGGAGCTGGTTCGCCGGCGCCTGCGCAACGCGCCGAACTTCACGACCCGCGAGTACGAGGACGTGCCCGTCCCGCCCGAGCTGCGCAATGCGCTCTTCGACCGGCTCGGCCAGTACGGCATCTGGGAGGCGGCGAGGCTGATGCGCGAGGGCGCCGACTCCGAGGACGAGATTCGCGCTGCGCTGCTCGAGCGCAGCGGGATGCACGCGCTGCGCGACCTGGTCACGTCGCACTTCGGGCGGCGGGCGCTGCTGATCAAGGCGCGTACGGGCATCCGCAAGGGGCTGGCGGAGGTCTTCACGCTGCGTCAGCAGTTCAACGGAGACGCTGCGCGGGCGGCTTCCGCGGCGGGCGGTGAGCTGGAGGCGCTGGAGGCCGGCGAGCCCGCCTTCGAAGAGTTCGCGCTGCTGCGCACCTACTACCACGAGGCCGATTCGCTGTCGCTCACCGACGAGGAGGGCGTGGAGCTGCGGCGCGTCACCGGCGAGGAGGGCACCTCGATCGGCGAGCGGCTCGGGCTCGGCGACCGCGCTCTGCCCGGCGAGATGATGCGCGTGATCGAGCGCCGGCTGTCCCACTGGCGCCAGCGACGCGAGGGCTTCGGCGCCGACACGCAGACACGAGCGACTGCGCGCGTGATGCTCGCGGCCTACCAGCGCCTCCTCTACCACGCCCGCGAGGCCCGCCGACACCTGGAGCTGGACCCGTGAGCTTCCTCTCACGCCTGCAGGCACGCCGTCGCCTGTCGCGCGACTACGACCAGATCTTGGAGCTGGCGCGCGCCATCGAGGATCACGCGCGGCGGCTGAACGACGCCGGCCCGGCCGCGGCGGAGGAGGAGCCGGACGTCGCCGCGGTCCTGCGCTCGTCGCGCATGCTGCTCGACCGAGCGGTGGAGGAGCAGGTACGGCCAGAGCGCCATGCCGCGGATGAACGCGAGCCCGAGCCGGAGCCAGGCCGGCCGAAGTCCGAGCCGGGCAGGCCGAGCCCTCGCTCGACGGTGTGAACGAGCTCATCGCGATTCGGGACATGGTCCTCCTCGCCGGCTCCGGCGATGGCGCGCCGAGCGCCGACGTCCTCGCGACCCTCAGCCGCCGCCTCGCGCAGGCGCTCGAGCGCAGTGGTGTACGGGTCTTGGAGAGACGAGGGCCTGTTCGACGATGCCCGCCAGGAGATCATCGAGACCCGCGCGACCGACGACCCGTCGCTCGACGAGCACGTCTGCCAGACGATCCGCCCGGGCTACGCGCTCGGCGAGCGCGTCCTACGCGCCCAGCAGGTCGTCGTCTACACGCTGGAGCGTTGATGGTGGCTGGCGAAGGTGTGGGGCCTGCTCGCGGTCGAAGGCCTCTGGGCGGAGCCGGGTCCGGCGAGGCGTTGCGCGGAAACGCGATGGTCCGCGGGGGATGTGATCGCAGTGGCGAGCGACGTGCGTGACCTGTGCGAACGCCGTATGGCGGCGACTCGTGAGAGATCCAGAGTCTCTCTCGAGGCGGCGCTCGAGCGCATCCAGAGCACGTGGAGCGAACGTGCCGCCGCCGCGGCGCGTGCCGGTCTTCCCTCGATGATCTCTTCATCTCGCCGTGCCCCCCTCCGCACGAAGCTCGACGAGATCGCCGAGCGTCAGAAGAGAGCTGTCGCGGACGCCACAGTGCAAGCGGTCGCGGAACTGGAGCGCGAGGCGCAGATCCTCGCCGCCGAGCACGTCGACCTCCATGAGGATCCGGATACGCCGCCGTTCAACGGCGCGGTCAATGAGGTTCACAACGACGAGATCTGGCACCGCGTTCTGCCCTTCTTCTCGAACCCCGGCTGGCCTGGGCCGCCCCAGATCTCGCGCCCGCTCCGGCCCGGATCGCTCGCCGCCCTTCCCCGCGTGACGCCTGGCCAGGTGCGACGCGACGTAGCGAAGGAGTTCGGCCGCGTGCGTACGAGGGCTCTCGAGTACCACGAGAGGCTTGCGGACCGCATCACCGAGTCGCTCTTGGCGTATCTCGACGCGGAAATAAGCGACCGACGTGGAGCTGGTTGACGTGTCCCCGAACGGCGGCGGGCGTTGGTTGGCGGTCGATTTCGGGACGTGTTACTCGAGCGCTGCGCGGTGGGTGGATGGTCGGGCGGTGGCGGTGAAGGAGCCGTTGGAGCATCGGTTTTCGGTTCCTTCGAGTGTGTTGTTGGCGGGTTCGGGGGAACTGCTGGTGGGGTTTGCGGCGGAGCGGCGTAAGGTCGCGCGGCCGGCGCATTACGCGGAGGAGTTCAAGCGGGTGCTGGGGCGTCCTGAGCCCCTGCCGTTGGGGGATCGTGAGGTGGCGGTGGAGGATCTGATCGCCGCCGTGTTGGGGTTCTTGAAGCGGGAGGCCGAGCAGGTGGCGGGTGAGCTACCGCATGGGGTGCTGACCGTCCCTGCGTCGTATGAGGGTCACAAGCGTGAGGTGATGGAGCGAGCGGCGGCGGAGGCGGGGTTTGCGAGCGCTGGACCTGCTCGAGGAGCCCGTCGCGGCGGCCTTCGCCCGCGCGAGGCGCGACGAGGCCGAGGAGCTGCTGCTCGTATACGACCTCGGGGGCGGGACGTTCGATGCGGCGCTGGTGCGCCTGGCGGGCGACGAGCACGACGTGCTCGGCTTCGACGGGCTCGGTGACGTGGGCGGGTCCAACTTCGACCGGGCGGTGGAGCGCGACCTCGCGGCTCAGGCCGGCGACGAGCTGGCGGCGGTGCTCGAGGGCCTCGGGGCGGAGCCGGGGTCGAAGGAGTACCTGGCGGCGAAGCGCACGGAGCTCGCGGCGCGCGAGTTCTGCGAGCAGCTCAAGCGCGACCTCAGCACGGCCCGGCAGGCCGAGAACTCGCTCCTGCTCCCGACCGGAGCGGTGATCGAGTACACGCTCTCGCGCGATCGGCTCGCGGAGCTGATCGAGGAGGACCTTGCGCGCACGATCACGTGCTGCGACGAGCTCGTGCAGGGCGCGGAGCCCGACTGGAAGGACGTCGACGGCATCGTGCTGGTGGGCGGGAGCTGCCGGTTGCCGTTCGTGAGCGAGCGCCTGGAGCGCGAGTTCGGGCGGCCGATCCAGCGCGTAGAGGACCCCGAGCTCGCCGTCTGCATCGGCGCCGCCAACCTCGCCCACCAGACCGAGGAGCGCGAGCGAGAGCGCGCCGAGGAGGCGCGGCGCCTGGCCGAGAAGGTCGAGGCCGAACGCGCGGAGCGCGAGCAGCGCAGGGAGGAGGCTCAGCGCGAGGCCGCCGAGCAGCAGAGACGCCCAGGCGGAGCGGCTCGAGGCAGAGCGCAAGGAGCGTGAGCGCCGGCGGCGAGAGGCCGAGCGGCTGGGTGCAGCCGGCACCGGGGCTTCAGCGCAGCAGGTAGGGACCAGGACGGGGACGTCGGCGCTGACCAGCCACCCCAAGTGGGGAACCGTGCAGCCCGGCGCCAAGCAGGCCCTACAGCGCATGATCGAGCCCGACGACGAGGTTCGCGCGCTGGTCCGGTGCTCGCAGAACGACTTCTCGACGACCACGACGATGGTGCTGACTCCCACCCGCCTGCTTTGGACGCGGCATGGGGTCCTGGCGGGGACCAAGTCGGGAGCCCTACCCCTCGCCGAGGTCGAGCGTGTGACGGCGTACGAGAACGGGATCGCCTTCATCGGGGCGAACGCGCCCCCCCGCTTCACCTACCTCGTCGACTACGACCAATGGGACTTTCTCGCTCTCGTCAAGGAGCTCAGGCTCGCGCTCGAGCCGGCTGAGCGGCGCTCGAAGCTCGATCGCCAGCGCGAGGCCAACCTTCGTGTGCTCAGCCGCCTGAGCAGCGCCTCGGCGCGACCGCGGTCGGTGCACGCCGCGAGGTCGGACCTCTACGGTGACGAGCAGGTCCTTCGGATCACCGCCTGCCGCCACTCGAGCGGTGCCCAGCCTGCAGTGGCAGCCGCCACGTCCGCGCTGCTCGTGCTCACGTCAGATCGGCTGGTCCACTATCACGAGGGCGCTCGCAGAGCGGGCTCGACGACGATGCCGTGGAAGCGCACCGCCGGGGCCACCGTCGAGAAGATTCCGGCCGGCGTCACGCTTCGGACCCGAGGCTTCGGGATCCACCACTACACCGAGCTCGCGGGCGGGGAGGCCGACGAGCTGGTCGCCGAGATCGGCGGTCGCCTTCTGAAACAGAGCGCCTGACGGCCCCGTCAGGAGTCGGGGTCGTCGTAGGCGCCCGACGGGTCCTGCTCGATCGGGTCGTCGCCGTGGACGTAGTCCGACTCGGACGTGTAGCCCTGGCCGAACCGGTCCTGGATCACGTCGTCCTCGCCGAGCTTGCCCTCTTCCCAGGTGGGTGCCGGGTCGTCGGTGGTCGATGAGTCGTCCGTGGTCGAGTCGTCCGTCGAGCTCGTGTCGTCGTAGCTCGAGTCGGTCGTGTCGTCGTAGCTCGAGGTGCCGTCGTGGTCCGACGTGTCGTCGAAGCTGGTGTCGTCGTAGCTCTCCATCGTTCCTCCTTGCATGAGGTGGTTGCCTGCGTCCATCCCGGACGACGCCGCGTCGTCGCCCGGGAGTTCCCTCTTCTTGCGCCGCGGGGCGTTCACGAAGCCTGGGCGCGGTCGCGCGCCGAGAGCCCGCCGAAGCGCTGGGTGATCTTGTCGTCGAACTCGTCCGCGGTGATGACCACTGCGCGCACCGTCCAGTCGAGCTCCTCCTTGTCGAGCGTGTCGCCGTAGAGGTTGACGCTGAAGGAGATGTCGTTCTCGCTGTCGACCGCGAACGCCCCGTAGACCATGTCGTGGTTCGCCTTGAGCAGGAAGTCGAAGAGCTCGAACGATGGCTCGACCTCGGTCACGACCCACGCGAACACGGAGACCACGGAGTGGTCGCCTCTCGCCACGACGTTGATCATCGTCTGCGCCGAGCCCTGCGAGACGAAGAACGTCGGCTGGTCGGGATGCCGTCCCGCCTGCTCGCCGAAGAGCTGCGTCATGTAGGCGCTCACGCGCTCGTAAGTGGCGCGCTGGGAATCGTGTTCGAAGTCCATCTAGTTGCTCCTCCTCAGGAATCGGGGTTGGGGACGTCTGCATCCTCCCGGCTAACCACTACCTCGTCAGCGTGCAGCGACGCCCGCAGGCGGCACGGGCTCCCGGCGGGCGCGATTCTCGACACCGGTCCGAGCAGCTCGTCTTCAACCACGCGATGGACCTCGCGCGCGCCGAGCTCGTCGCTGTACCCGCGCCGGGCGAGCAGTGCCACCACGTCGCCGTCGACCTCGAGCTCCAATCCGTTCGCGCGCTGGGTCTCGAGCCAGCCGGGCAGCACGACCTCGCGCACGATCCGCTCGACGTCGTCCTGGCCGAGCGCCCGGAAGGCGCAGATGGCGTCGATGCGATTGACGAATTCACGGGGAAAGTGCGCGTCGAGAGCGGTGAGCGCCGTCTCCTCCTCGACCCCGCCCGTGAACCCGGCGCGCCGGTGGGTCGCGCGCACGTCGACGTTGGCCGTCATCACGATGATCGCGTCCGAGAAGTAGACGCGGTGACCGGCACCGCTGGTCATGAAGCCCTCGTCGAAGACCTGCAGGAACAGCCGGTGCACCTGCGGGTGGGCCTTCTCGATCTCGTCGAGAAGGACGACGCTGAACGGCCGGCTGGCGATCTCCTCCAGCAGCGGGGCGCCCTGCTCGTAGCCGACGTAGCCCGGCGGCGAGCCGACGAGCTTCGCGGCGTAGTGCGCCTCGCTGTACTCACTCATGTCGAGGCGCACCATTCGCTCGCTGGAGCCGAACAGGTACTCGGCCAGGAGGCGCGCCAGCTCGGTCTTGCCCACGCCCGTCGGGCCGGTGAACAGGAAGACCCCGTTCGGGCGCTCGGGCCGCAGGTCAAGCCCCCGGACCTTCAGGGGCAGGTGCCTGCAGATCGTCTCGATCGCGGCGTCCTGGCCGATCACACGCGAGCGAAGGAACTCGCCGAGACCATCGAGGCGCGTCGCCAGGTCCTGCGCGCCGCCGCCGAGCGGGAGGCCGGTCATGTCCGCGACCACGTCGGCCACGGTGGACTTGTCGGGCTCGCCGCCACGGATCGAGGCGCGCGCGACGGCGCGGTCGAGCACGTCGATCGCCTTGTCGGGGAAGTGACGGTTGTGCAGGTAGCGGCTGCACATGCCGACGATCGCCTCGAGGGTCTCGTCGGCCACCACGAGCTTCCGGTCGGACAGCCCGCCGATGACCGAGCGCAGCACCTCGATCGTCTCGCGCTCGTCGAGCTCCTGGACGCGGATCGGCTCGAAGCGCCGGTCGAGCGCCGGGTCGGCCGCGACGGTGCGGTAGTAGTCGCTCTCGGTCAGCGCACCGATGCAGGCGAGCTCGCCGCGCGCCAGCGCGGGCTTCATCTGGGCCGCGAGCCCGAGGTCGCGGCCGCCGATCTCGACGGCGGCCTGGAATTCGTCCACGTAGAGCACGACGCGCGGGTGGGAAGCCTCCTTCATGATCGCGTCCACCAGTCCGGTGAAGTCGCCGATGTTCTTGGTCTCGGCGATCAACCCTGCGGTGGTGATCTCCAGCACGCGCACGCCCGACAGCGCTGGTGGGACCTCATCTGCGGCGATGCGCTGGGCGAGGCCCTCGACCACAGCCGTCTTGCCCACGCCGGGCGGTCCCACCAGCAGCGGGTTGCGCTTGAGTCGCCGGCAGAGGACCTCGACGACCTCGTCGATCTCCGCCTGGCGGCCGACGGGACGGTTGAGCTGGCCGGCGCGCGCGAGCGCCACCAGGTCCCGACCCAGCCGGTCGAGCGTGGGAGTCGGGCGGGGGGGCGCGGGCGCCGCATCGGCCTTCTTCGTCGCAGCCGGTGCCAGCCCGTAGGTCGCCGCGAGCGACTCGGCCAGGTGACGAAGGTCGGCCGCCGGACGTCCGTCGGCCTTGGCCATCTCGACGCTGCGACGTACGACCGGGTCGGCCGGGTTGCGGTGCTCGCGGTCGCCCAAGCGGTCGCTGACGTAGCGCTCGACGTCGATCCCGCCGAGCCGGCCCGCGAGCAGCTCGCGGTGACGGCGAGCGAAGCCCGCCAGGAGATGCACAGCGTCCAGCTCGGACTCGCCGCGCTCGACGCGGATCTCCTCCGCGGCCTGGAGGACGAGCTTGACCGGGGTGCTGAGTGACGCCTCAGGCAACAGGTCCGGCGAAGATGGCCTTCTCTCCGGCATGAGGCCCACATCCTCATCTACCGGCGAGTGGAGCGTCAAGGGCGAAGGCGAGTGGAGCGTCAAGGGCGAAGGCGAGTGGAGCGTCAAGGGCGAAGGCGAGTGGAGCGTCAAGGGCGAAGGCGAGTGGAGCGTCAAGGGCGAAGGCGAGTGGAGCGTCAAGGGGGAAGCATTCGGTGAGGGCGATTCCGATCGTGGCCATGGCTGTGCTCGGCGCGACGGCCCCCGCGCAGGCCGCCTCGCTCGACGCCGGTGCGCTGCGGCCACGTTCGGATGCGGTGCTGCGCGCGTCGGGCGCTCTGCGCTTCAAGGCCGCCGGCGGCTGGTTCCGGGGCGGACGCGCGATCTCGGTCCGCCGCGACGGCCGCGCTGTGAGCGTCCGCCTTGCGACGACGGACCCCGCTGGGCGCGTGCTGGCCGTTCGGATGGCCCCCGACGGGGACGGGGTGGTCTCGCTGCGCGTGGCGGTGGAGGGGCGGCCCGGCGCCGAGGCGGTCCGCGTCGCCTTCCGGGCACGGCCCGGCGAGCGTTACCTCGGGTTCGGCGAGCGTTCCAACGCGGTCGATCAGCGTGGGCGGACGGTCGAGAGCTACGTGTCCGACGGCCCGTACCAGCCGGACGAGACCGCGCTGATCTCGACGCTCGTCCCCAAGCCGGGCTTTCGCGCGCGCAGCGACGCCACGTACTTCCCGATCCCCTGGCTGCTGTCGACGCGCGGCTACGGCGTGCTCGTCGACGACGACCGGACGAGCCGCTTCGGGCTCGGGGCCGCCGACCGCGGCTCGTGGAGCGTCGAGGTGGAGGGCCCGCGCATCGACCTGCGCGTGTTCGCCGGCCCGCGACCCGCCGACGTGCTGCGCCGCTTCAGCGCGCGCCTGGGGCGCCAGCCGCCACCCGCCGCCCCGTTCTACTTCGGCCCCTGGTACCAGCCGCGCCGCGGAGACGAGCGCGCCGAGCTCGAGCTCCTGCTGCGACGCGACGTGCCGCTGTCGCTCGCGCAGACCTACACGCACTACCTCCCGTGCGGCGACCAGCGCGGCCGGGAGGCCGCCGAGCGCGAGCGCACGCGCGACTTCCACGCCGCCGGGCTGGCGGTCACCACCTACTTCAACCCGATGATCTGCACCGGCTACGAGCCGCGCTACGCCCAGGCCGCGGCACGCGGCGCGCTGAACACCGACGCCGCGGGCGCGCCCTACACCTATCGCTACACGGGCTCGACGGTCTTCGCGGTGAGCCAGTTCGACTTCACCGCCCCCGCCGGGCGCGGCCTCTACCGGCGGCTGCTCGGCGAGGCGACCGCCGCGGGCTACGACGGCTGGATGGAGGACTTCGGCGAGTACACGCCGCTCGACGCCCGCGCGCGCGCCGGCCCGACCGGCAGCGCGCTCCACAACCGCTATCCGCGCGACTACCACTGCGCGGCCTACGCCTTCGCGCGGCGTGCGGCGCGCCCACTCGTTCGCTTCCAGCGCTCGGGCTGGACCGGCGCCGCGCGCTGCGCGCAGGTGGTGTGGGGCGGCGACCCGACCACCGGCTGGGGCTTCGACGGGCTGCGCTCGGCGCTCTACCAGGGATTGACCATGGGCCTCTCGGGTGTCAGCCGCTGGGGGTCTGACATCGGCGGCTACTTCTCCTTCAACGACAACCGCCTCACCCCCGAGCTGCTGATCCGCTGGATCCAGCTCGGCGCGGTTTCGGGAGTGATGCGCACCGAGGCCAACGGGCTCGCGGTGCCGGCCAAGCCACGGCCGCAGATCTCCGATCCCGAGGTGCTGCCCCAGTGGCGCCGCTGGGCCAAGCTGCGAACGCAGCTCTACCCCTATCTCGCGGCCGCCGACGCGCGGTACCGGCGCACGGGAATGCCGCTCATGCGCCAGCTCGGGCTCGTCTACCCGGACGATCGCCGCGCGCTGGCCCGCGACGACGAGCTGCTCTTCGGCCCCGACCTGCTCGCCGCGCCGGTGCTCGGCGAGGGCGAGCGCAGCCGCAGCCTGTACCTCCCGCGCGGCGAGTGGATCGACCTCTGGCGCAGCGCGCGCTACGACGAGCGCAGCGGCGGGCTGGAGCTGGGCCGCGCGCGCCTTCTGCGCGGCGGCCGCGCCGTTCGCCTTCCGGCGCCCCTGAGCGAGCTGCCGCTGCTGGCGCGCGCCGGCGCCCTGCTGCCGCTGTTGCCGCCCGATGTCGGCACGCTCGCCGCCTACGGCGGCGGCCGGCGCCAGGTGCGGCTGGCCGATCGCCGCCGGCGCCTCGACGTGCTCGCGTTCCCGCGCGGACGCTCGGCGGCGCGCGTGGGCTCTACCGGGCGCCTGCGCTCGCGCGAGCTCCGCGGTCGCTGGGAGCTCGCGGTGAGCGACCGCAACACGCACAGCTACAGCCTGCAGGCCAGCCTGGGCTTGCTGCGCCGGCCGCTGCTTGCATGCCGCGTGAGCTTCGCGGGCCGCCGCCTTGAACGCTCGGCGTGGAGCTTTGACCGCACGACAGCCGTCCTCCGCGTCCGCTTTCGCGCCCGCGAAGGCCGCTTGGTGGTGGACGAGTGCTGAGCGCTACGACGCGGCCTGGGCGCGATCGAGCAGCTCCGCGTCGTGCGAGCAGATCAGCTCCACCTCGCCCGCGTGCTGCGCGGCGAGCTCGCGCAGGCGCTCCTGGTTGGCGCGCCGCTTGCGGCCGTTGGCCTGCGTGAGGTTCTCGAACGCCCGCACGCCGGGCGGGCAGCTGGGAGGGGTGGAGACCTCGTTGCGGTGGAAGTAGGCGTCGCCGCAGTGCAGCAACCAGCCGTCTCCCTGGCGCAGCCCGACCCCGGTGTGCCCCAGCGTGTGCCCTACGAGCGGGATCAGGAGCAGCTCGGCGTCGCTCCCCGGCAGCACGCGCACGCTCTCGAAGCCGAACCAATCGTCGCCGTCGACCTCGTGCGGTACCCAGCGCGGACCGTGCGCCCAGCCATGCGCCGCGGAGGCGTAGCGGATCCGCTCGCGCAGCGGTGGGCGCTGGCGCGTCTCGTGCTCGCGCGCGAACAGGTGGACCTCGGCCTGCGGGAAGTCCGGCAGTCCCCCGGCATGGTCGATGTCGAGGTGGGTGACGACGATGTGACGGACGTCCCCGGGGTCGAGGCCCAGCGCCCGAATCTGGCTCTGGGCGGTCTCCTCCGCGCGCAGCTGCGGCCGGATGGCGCCCCTGAACGGAAGCGGCAGGCGGCGCGGATCGCCGACGTCGGCGCTGCCGAAACCGGTGTCCACCAGCACCAAGCCGTCGTCGCCCTCCACCAGCAGCACGTGGCACACCATGCGCCCCGTCTCGAACAGGCCGCCCTCGCCGCTGAGGAAGCGGCGGCCGCGCGGGCACATCGTCCCGCAGTTGAGGTGGTGCAAACGCGGCTCGGCCACGACGGGGACACTACGTCACTCGGCGCTGCGTCCGTTGCGCGCCGACGTCGTCCGGAGTCGCGATATCGTGCGCCTCGCACATGCCCCTGCTCGATTTGGCGACCAGCGAAAAGAACGGCGCGGTCCGCATCGCGCTGAGCGGCGAGCTCGACATCTCCACTGCGCCGCGTGTGGAGGAGGAGCTCGAGCGCGTCGAGCCCGCGGGCCCCGCCGTGCTCGTCCTCGACCTGCGCGGGCTCTCGTTCATGGACTCGACCGGCCTGCGGCTGATCGTCAGCGCCGACGGGCGCGCGCGCGAACAGGGCCGGCGGCTCGCCGTCGTGCGCGGTTCCGAGACCGTCCAGCGCATCTTCCGCGTGACCCGTCTGGAGGAGCGCCTGGACATGGTCGACGACCCCGCGGCGGTGGCGGCCGGCTAGGTCAGCCGCAGCGCGTCATCTCGAACCAGACGGTGCCGTCGGCCGCGCCCCAGCGGTCGGCGAGGCGGTCGACCAGGTACAGGCCCCAGCCCGAGGTGCCGTCGGGCTGGGGACGCGGTTCGTGGACCGCGAAGCCGCCGCCGGGATCCGAGACCTCGACGCGGACCCGCCGCGGCCACGCCGACACCTCCAGGCCGATCGGCTCGCCCGAGCGAGCGCCGGCGTGACGCACGCTGTTGGTCACGAGCTCTGATACCAGCAGCGCGACGTCGTCGGCCAGTGTGCTTTCGAGCAGCGAGCGCAGAGGCGCGAGCGCTCGCCGCGCCGCGGATGCGGCATCGGCACCCCCGCTCACTGTCGTGGTCAACCGCCGTGCCGGCATTTTCCCCTGACGCTCCGGCTGACCAAAGCCCTCCTCCGCCGGCAAGAGGTTCCATTGTTGACGAGGGTTAGGTTTCCCCAGGCGGCGATGTTGAACCCCTTTCGGGACGATCGTTGCGATCAGGCGACCTTCTCGAGCGCCTCCGAACCCCTCTCGTCCTCGATCAGGTCGAGCACCGCCGCCTCGACACGCGCACGAACCCGCGGCCGGCCGAATTCGACCTGGCCCCCGATCGCGTCGAGCGCGCCTCCGATCGTCCAGCCCGACAGGTAGCGGTCGAACACGCGCGGGTCGATGTACGAGGAGCGCGCGACCGCCGGCGTGTTGCCCAGGTAGTCGGCGACGTGGCGCACGGCGGCCGAGATCGCCCGCGTTCGGGCGTGCTTGGACGCCGCATCCGCGCCGGTGGTGGCGATCGCGGCGGCGGCCAGCACGGTCGCGTTCCAGGTGCGGAAGTCCTTGGCCGTGAAGGAGGCATCGCCGGAGGCCTCCTTGACGTAGCGGTTGATGTCCTCGGAGCGCACGTCTGACCAGCGCCGGCCGTCCTTGTAGGCCAGCAGGTCGGGTCCCCGGGTGCGCCGCCGCTTGAGCGGCTCGATCACCGCGCGCACGTCGGCGTCGCTGATGAGCTGCACGCGGCGCTGGCCGCTCTTGGCCGCGTAGTCGAACCGCAGCGCGTCCGGCTCGAGACGAACGTGACCGCGCTGGATCGTCGCCAGGCCGAAGCTCTCGTTCTGTTCCGCGTAGCCCTCGCTCCCGACACGGAAGAAGCCGAGGTCCAGGAGCCGGACGGCGCAGGCCAGGACGCGCTCGCGCGACAGCTCCTCGCCGCGGAGGTCGCGCGCGAGGCGGCGCCGCAGGCGGGGCAGCGAGCGCGCGAAGTCGAGCATCTCGTCGAACTTCTCCGCGTCTCGACGCGCGCGCCAGCGGTCGTGGTAGCGGTACTGCTTGCGCCCCGCGGCGTCGATGCCGGTGGCCTGCAGGTGGCCGAGCGGGTCGGGGCAGATCCACACATCGCGCCACGCGGGAGGGATCGCGAGCGCCCGAATGCGGGCCAGCGTCTGCAGGTCGGCTATCCGGCCACCGGCGGCATCGAGGTAGGTGAAGCCGCGACCCGCACGGCGTCGCGTCAGCCCGGGTCCCGAGCAGTCGGCGCGGCGCAGTCGGCCGGAGGGCATCGGCAGCGATGTTCCCGCCAGCGGCAAAGCTGAATCGCGCACGTACGGCGGCCGTCGCCGAGCGGGTTCGTTGCTACTGTTGTGGTTCCTCGCGTAGACCCGGCCCAGACCATCGCCGGCTTCCGAGAAAGTGCGCCCCAGAGGCCCGGCGCCCGGGATCACGAGAGGAGAAAGCGATGGCCGCCGCAGCCGGCGAGACAGCGCATGAGGGCAGCGAGAAGGCCGGCAATATTCGAGAGCTCTTCGCTCGTTCGCGCGGAGGCGACGCGGGCGCGCGCGAGGCGCTGGTAACCCGCTTCCTGCCGCTCGCGCGCCAGCTCGCGCGCCGCTACCAGCGCAGCAACGAGCCCTACGAGGACCTAGTCCAGGTCGCCTCGATCGGGCTCGTGAAGGCGGTCGACCGCTTCGATCCCGAGCGCGGCGTCGCGTTCTCGAGCTACGCGGTGCCGACCATCCTCGGCGAGCTCAAGCGCTACTTCCGCGACAGCGGGTGGGCGGTGCACGTGCCGCGTGGCGTGCAGGAGCGCGTGCTCAAGATCGACGAGGCGGTCTCGAGCCTCAGCGGCCGGCTCGGCCGCTCGCCGTCGGTCGCCGAGATCGCCGAGGCGATGGGGATCACGATCGAGCAGGTGCTGGAGGCGATGGATGCTTCGCACGCCTACTCCGCCGTCTCGCTGGAGGCGACGCGCGGCCCCGACGACGAGGGCGGCGAGACCCACGCCGAGGCGCTGGGCGCCGAGGAGGAGCGCTACGAGCTGATCGAGTACGGCGCCACCATCGACCGCACGCTGCGAGCGCTGCCGGAGCGCGACCGCCTCGTGCTCAGGCTTCGCTTCGTCGAGGACCTCACGCAGTCGCAGATCGCCGCCTGCATCGGCGTGTCCCAGATGCAGGTGTCGCGCATCATCCGCCGCGCGCTCTCGCGCCTGCAGACGGTGGCCGAGGCCGGCGACGAGAGCTGAGGAGCCCGCCTCGGCCCGCGTTGCGCGGGTGGCTCATGCTCTCTTCGCCCCGGGTGGGTCGCGGGGCTCGAGCTGGATCTCGTGCTCGGCCGGCTCGCCGGCCTTCAGCTCGCGCTCGCGCTCGAGCTCTGCGTCGAACTCGACGCCGAACAGCAGCGCGAGGTTCGTGATCCACAGCCAGAGCAGGAAGATCACGACCCCCGCGAGGCTGCCGTAGGTCTTGTTGTAGGAGCCGAAGTTGGCGGCGTAGAAGCCGAACAGCAGCGAGGCGACGATCCATGCCATCACCGCCAGGGCGCCGCCCGGGGTGATCCAGCGGAACCGCGGCTGGCGCACGTTTGGGGCGGCGTAGTACAGGCCGGCGACCAACGACATCACTATCGCCAGCAGGACGGGCCACTTGGCGATGCCCCAGATCGTCACCGCGGTCGAGCCCAGCCCGACCGCGTCGCCGACCGCCCGCGCCAGTGGTCCGGTGACGACGATGCCGACGGCCACCAGCGCCAGCGCGACCACGCCGACCAGGGTCACCGCGAGCTGCACGGGGCGCAGCTTGTAGAACGGCCGGCCCTCGTCGCGCTCGTAGACGATGTTCGCGGCGCGGATGAAGGCGCCGACGTAACCCGAGGCCGACCACAGCGCGCCGAGCAGGCCGAGGCCGAGCAGGGCGCCCGCGCCGCCCTTGCTCTTGACCACTCCCTCGATCGGCCCGCGGAACGTGTCGACCGCCGACGATGGCCCGACGCGGTCGACGATGTCGAGCAGCGCGTTGGTGGTCTGCGGGTACTGGCCGAGCAGCCCGACCAGCGCCACCAGCACGATCAGCGCGGGGAACAGCGCCAGCACCGCGTAGTAGGTCAACGCCGCGGCCCAGTCGGTCAGGTTGTCGTCGCGAAACTCGCTGACGGTGCGCTTGAGCACCCTCCACCACGCGCCCGCGCCGAGCGAGGTGGGAGACGCCGGCTTGGTACTGGCCGCAGGCACTGTCGTCGATGCCGCCATGCTCCCCGGTTTCCCCGAGGAGCACGACGGCAACCCCTATCCCGCGCCGGCGGCCTGAGGCTGCGGCGCTCCCGCGGGCCTTGCGGTCACGCGCCCGCGGTCTCGGGCTCCTACGCTCCCGCCTGCTGCGCCCCCGCCCGCGCGGCCTCGGCCTGGGCGAGCTGGCCGTTGACGTGGTCCCAGTCGATGTTGCGGAAGAAGGCCTCGACATACTGCCCGCGGCCGTCCGGCGTCGCGCCGAAGTCGCGCACGTACGCGTGCTCGTAGACGTCCAGCGCCAGGATCGGCGTCATGTTGTAGACGGCCCACAGGTTCTGGGTGTCCATGATGTAGTTGAACACCGAGCCGTCGTTGAGGTCGTAGCCGACCATCACCCAGCCGCGGGCGGCCTTGGCCGCCTTGCGCACGGCGTCCTTCCAGCCCGCCAGACCGCCGGGCTTGAACTCGTTCTCGAGCAGGTCGGCAAAACGCCCGCTGGGCTCGCCGCCGTCGCCGCCGAGGTGGCCGAAGTAGAGGTCGTGGTTCTTGAAGCCCAGCAGCGCGAAGGTGTAGTCAACCGACACCGAGCGCAGTTGCGAGTAGACCTGGTTGCCCTCGATCTCGGCGTAGTCGAACTCGTTGAGCAGCTTGCGGCACTCGTTGGTCTTCTTGCAGTAGCCCTCGTAGAGCTTGTAGTGGTCGTCCATGGTCTGCCGCGAGATGCCGTCGAGGTCCTTCTCGAAGGCGGCGAACTTGCGCGGCGTGATCTCGTCCCAGGGCATTGGGCTCCTTTCCTCGGTGATCGACGGCTCTAGGCGACCATATCCGCTCGTGGCCGGCGCAAACCCACGGCCCGGCTCGCTTGTGAGGCATGATGCGGTGAGCCCGGTCCGTGCCGGGTAGGACCACGACCATGCAGACCAACGAGATCACGCCCGAGCGCCTGCGGCGGCTCGCGGCTCTGAAGCCCGCTGAGGGCCGCGTCCTGAGCATCTACGTCAACCTCGATCCGACCGAGTTCGCCACTCCTCAGGCGCGCGCGACGCAGATCACCTCGCTGCTCGACGAGGCCGACAGGAAAGCCCGGCACGAGGATGGTCTGAGCCACCGCGAGGAGGTCGCGCTGCGCGCGGACCTGGAGCAGCTACGCGACTTCCTGCGCAACGGCGGCTTCTCGGCGCGGGGCGCGCACGCCCTGGCGGTCTTCTGCTGCGGACCGGCCGAGCTGTTCGAGGCGTTGAAGCTGCCGCGACCCGTCCCCGGCACCGTGGTGATCGACGATTCGCCGTGGGTCGAGCCGCTCGTGCAGCTCGGACCCGGCGGGAGCTGGGCCGTGCTGCTGGTCAGCCGCAAGCTCGGGCGCATCCTGCGCGGCTCGCCCGATCGGCTCGAGGAGGTCGAGGCCCGCAGGGACGACGTCCACGGGCAGCACGACCAGGGCGGCTGGTCGCAGGCGAACTACCAGCGCAGCGTCGAGAAGGAGGTCGCCGACCACGTCAAGGAGGTGGCCGAGGAGCTGTTCGACAACTTCAGGCGCAACCCGTTCGAGCGCCTGCTGGTCGGCGCGCCCGAGGAGCTGGCCGGCGACGTCGAGGCGGCATTGCACCCGTACCTGCGCGAGCGGCTCGCCGGGCGCATCCACGTCGACGTCGAGGCGGCCTCGCCCGAGGAAGTGCGCGTCGCGGCGCAACCGCTCTTCGAGGAGGACGAGAGCAGGCGCGAGCGCGCAGCGCTCGACCGCCTCGAGGAACGGCTGGGAGCCGGTGGACGCGCGGCCGCCGGTCTCGGCGACGTGCTCGGCGCGCTGAACGAGCGGCGCGTAGAGACGCTGCTGCTGGCCGACGGCTTCACCGCCGCGGGCGTCGTGTGCCCCGCCGACGGCTGGCTGGGAGTGGGGGAGCGGCGTTGCCCGCTCGACGGCACGGCCGTGCAGCAGCGCGACGACATCGTGGAGAGCGCGGTCGAGGCGGCGCTCGCGCAGTCGGCGGACGTGCTCATGGTGCGCCACAACGACGACCTCGACCGCCGTAAGGGGATCGCCGCGCTGCTGAGGTTCTGAGCGCCGCCGGCGGCTCAGTTGCCGTCGTTGAGGCCCAGCACCAGGAACTCCCCGTCGTCGCGCTCGATCGCGACGTGATCGGAGAGCTGGTCGAGCAGGCGACCGACACCGGGCAGGTCGGCGTCGGAGCGCAGGCGCTCGCCGCCACCGTCCACGAGCGGCCCGACGCGCGCCTCGAGCGAGCGGCTCCCGTCCGAGAAGGTCACGCGCAGGTCGCCGTCGCGCAGGTAGGCGGGAGCGTGGGCCGACACCGCGTCGCTCACCAGCTGGGCGTCGGAGAGGCGGTCGATCGAGAAGCCGGCCCGCGCCGCCAGCATGGCCACGATGCGACCGAGGACCGGTCCCACCAGCTCGCCCTGACGCAGCGAGACCACCAGTCCCGACTCGGGGGCGTCGGGCTCGGTGGCCGTGCCCTGCTCGGGCACGGCCTCGAGGTCGTGGTCGGCCGTGAAGGTCATCCTCACCTCGGTGCCGGCGCCCACCCCGCCGCCGAACTCGACGCGCTCGGTCAGCGCCTGGATCAGCGACAGCCCCACGCCCTGCACGGTCTGGTCGGGGGGCGACGGCGTCGGGCGGATGCCCGTGCCGCAGTCGCGCACGATCACCGACAGCTCGCGGCCCTCCGCGCGCGCGCCGACGTGGAGAGGGCCCTCTCCGGCGCCGTACGCGTGCACGACGACGTTGTTGCACGCCTCGCTGACCGCGGTCTTCACGTCGGCCAGCAGCGGCTCGCCGATCCCCACCGCGTCGCCGAGGCCGCCGAAGGCCTGGCGAACCAGCGCGACGTTCTCCGCGCGTGATGGCATCGCCAGCCAGATGTCGCTTTCAGTGCTCATGGCGTCCGGCCCCCCGGCGCCGTCGACGAGTGTGAGATGCGATGGAGGGGCCACTTACTCTGCATATCGTCCAGGAAGGGAATCATGAAACGTACTTCGGGTGAACGCCAGGCGCGTCTGGACCCTTATCGGGCGAAGCGGGACTTCGAGCGAACCGCGGAGCCCGAGGGGGCCGAACGCGCTCAGGGCGGCGCCGGTCGCTTCGTCGTCCAGGAGCACCATGCGCGCAGTCTGCACTGGGACCTGAGGCTCGAGCGCGACGGGGTGCTGATGTCCTGGGCGGTGCCGAAGGGCATCCCTTCTGACCCGCGCAAGAACGCGCTTGCCGTCCGCACCGAGGACCACCCGCTCGAGTACCTGGAGTTCGCCGGCGAGATCCCGCGCGGCGAGTACGGAGCCGGCAGCATGCGGATCTGGGACCGCGGCACCTACGTGCCGGAGAAGTTCCGCGAGGACGAGGTGATCGCCACCTTCCAGGGAGAGCGCGTGCGGGGTCGATATGCCTTGTTTCGCACGGAGGGCAAGAACTGGATGCTCCACCGCATGGATCCGCCCGCCGATCCGGCGGCGCAGGACATGCCTCAGGCGATCGAGCCGATGCTCGCCCGGCTGGCGAAGCTGCCGCGTGACGAGCGGCGCTGGGCCTTCGAGGTGAAGTGGGACGGGGTCCGGGCGATCGCCTACGTGGAGAGCGGGCGCGTGCGCATGCAGAGCCGCAACGGCCGCGACATCACCCCTCGCTATCCCGAGGTCGCTCCGCTGGGCCGGGCGCTCGGCGCGCGACCGGCGATCCTCGACGGCGAGGTCGTCGCCTTCGACGAAAGCGGGCGACCGGACTTCGGGCGGCTGCAGTCGCGCATGCACCTGGCCTCCGATCCAGCGGTGCGGCGGCGGATGCGCGACACGCCGGTCGTCTACGTGATCTTCGACCTGCTGTGGCTGGACGGCCGGTCGCTGATGGGCCTGTCCTACGCCGAGCGCCGCGCCGCGCTGGAGGCGCTCGCGCTGCGCGGCGCGGCCTGGCAGGTCCCGGCCGCCCAGCTCGGCGACGGCGCCGCGCTGCTACGCGCGAGCCGCTCGCTCGGCCTCGAGGGCGTCGTGGCCAAGCGCCGCGACAGCGCCTACGAGCCGGGGCGGCGGTCGGCGTGCTGGCTGAAGGTCAAGAACGTGCACCGCCAGGACTTCGTGATCGGCGGCTGGCTGCCGGGGGAGGGCGGCCGGTCGGGGCGGGTCGGCGCGCTGCTCGTGGGCTACCACGACGACCAGGGCGCGCTGCGCTACGCCGGGCGCGTCGGAACCGGCTTCACCGAGGCCGAGCTCGAGCGCGTGCGCAAGCTGCTCGACCCGCTGGCGGCCGGCGAATCGCCGTTCGAGGGCCGCCAGCCCCCCAAGGCGTCGCGCTTCGTGCGCCCCGAGCTCGTGGCCGAGGTCGAGTTCCGCGAGTGGACCCACACCGGGACGCTGCGCGCTCCGTCCTACAAGGGCCTGCGCGAGGACGCCGAACCGCGCGACGTCGTACGCGAGGAGCTGGACGCGCCGCCCGCGGCCGAGGAGGTCGCCGGCAACCGGGGCGGCAAGCTCGCCGACGACGCGGCCGAAGCGATCCGCCGCGCGGCACGCGCGCGCAAGCGCGGGGCCGAGCGGGTCGAGGTCGAGCTCGAGGGCCGCAAGTTGAGCCTCTCCAATCTCGACAAGGTGCTCTACCCGCAGACCGGCTTCACCAAGGGCGACGTGATCGACTACTACGCGCGCATCGCGCCGGTCGTGCTGCCGCACCTGCGCGACCGGCCGCTGACCCTCAAGCGCTACCCGAACGGGGTCGAGGAGCCCTACTTCTACGAGAAGCAGTGCCCGTCGCACCGTCCGGGCTGGATCCGCACCGAGTCGATCGTGGCCCGCAGCGAGGGCAAGACGATCGACTTCTGCATCGTCGACGACCTGCCCACGCTGGTGTGGCTGGCGAACCTCGCCGACCTCGAGCTTCACCCCTCGCTGTCCAAGGCGCGCCCGATCGAGCGGCCCACGGTGATGGCCTTCGACCTCGACCCCGGCCCGCCGGCGGGGATCCTCGAGTGCTGCCGGGTGGCGCTGTGGGTCCGCGAGGCGTTCGACGCGCTCGGGCTGCGGTGCTTCGTCAAGACCTCGGGCTCCAAGGGGCTGCAGGTCTACGTTCCGCTCAATACGCCCGACGTCACCTACGCCCGGACCAAGCCGATGGCGCGGGCGTTCGCGGAGCTGCTCGAGAAGCAGCACCCCGAGCTGGTCGTCTCGCGCATGACCAAGGCGCTACGCAAGGACAAGGTGCTGGTCGACTGGAGCCAGAACGACGAGCACAAGACGACGGTCGGCGTGTGGTCGCTGCGCGGACGCGAGCGGCCCACGGTCTCCGCGCCGGTCGCATGGGACGAGATCGAGCGCGCGCTGTCGCGCGAGGACGCCGAGAGCCTCGTCTTCGAAGCACCCGCGGCGCTGGAGCGGGCGGCCGAGGGCGATCTGTTCGCGCCCGTGGTCGAGCTGCGCCAGCGGTTGCCGGAGCTTGGCGGTTAGGCAGGCGGGGTAGGGATCGGCCCGTGGCGGCTCCGCGGGCGGTCATCACGGGCGGCGACTCGGGCATCGGCCGGGCCACCGCGGTCGTGCTCGCCGAGCGCGGCTGGGACGTCGGCATCAGCTACCACACGGACGAGCGCGGAGCGGCCGAGGTGGCCGACGAGGTGCGCGGCCTGGGCCGGAGCGTCGAGGTGCGTCAGGTCGACCTCTCCGAGCCGCAGGCCGGCGCCGCCGTGGTCGGCGCCTTGGCCGACGCGCTGGGAGGCATCGAGGCGCTCGTCAACAATGCCGGGACGGGGACGACCACGCCGTTCCTGGAGCTCGACTTCGAGGAGTGGCGGCGCGTGCTCGCGGTCGACCTCGACGCCGCCTTCGTGTGCGCGCAAGAAGCAGCTCGCCGGATGGTGGCCGCCGGCGCCGGCGGCCGGATCGTGAACGTCACCTCGGTCCACGAGCACGTGCCGCTACGGGGCGCGGGGCCCTACTGCGCGGCCAAGGGCGGTCTCGGCCTCCTGAGCAAGGTGATGGCGCTCGAGCTCGCCGAGCACGGAATCCTCGTCAACTCGATCGCCCCCGGGCAGATCGCGACGCCGATGACCGGCGCCCACGATCAGAACCCGCACACGATCGAGCGGCCCGCGATCCCGCTGCGCCGCCCCGGCCACGCGCGCGAGGTCGCCCACGCGATCGCGCACCTGTGCTCCGAGGAGGCCAGCTACACCACAGGGGCCTCGCTGGTCGTCGACGGCGGGTTGCTCCTGATGGCGGCGGTCTACAACCAGGACACGTGAACGGGCTTCGCCTGGGCCCCCGGCGCTCAGGGCATCCATGCGGCGATCGCCGCGCCGTACTCCCGCCCCGCGCCTGCCACCAGGTCGTTGTGGCCCAGACCGGTGAAGACGCGCATGTCCTTCGGTTCCGGCGCGGCGTCGAACAGCGCCCGTCCGTGGGCCAGCGGCACGATCTCGTCGCGGTCGCCGTGGACGACGAGCAGCGGGCACGTGAGCCGGCCGATGCGCTCGAGGCTCGGATAGGCGTCGGGAACGACGCGCCCGGGGATGACGGGGTAGTGCGCGCGGGCCATGGCGCGGATGCTCGTGAACGTGGACTGGAGCACCAGGCCGGCGGGCGGAGCCTCGAGCGCCAGCGCGAGTGCCACGGCGCCGCCGAGCGACTCACCGAGGTAGATCACGCGAGCCGGGTCGACGCCCGACCGCGCCAGCAGCGCCGCCCGCGCGGCGCGCGCGTCGCGATAGGTGCCCTCCTCCGACGGCCGGCCCGTGCTGGTCCCGTAACCGCGGTAGTCGAAGAGAAGGACGTCCAGCCCGGCGTCGCACAGCAACCGCGCGTGCAGCACGCGATCTGAGATGTTGCCCGCGTTCCCGTGGCAGAGGAGAACATGGCCGACGGGGTCCCGCCGCGCAGCGATCCACCACGCCCCCAGCCGCTCTCCGTCCTCGGTATCGACCGCCACGTCGTCGAAGCGCAGCCCGGCCCGGTCGGGCGTCTCGACGATCGAGCGCGAGGGGAAGTACAGCATCATGTTGAGGAGCGGGCGCACGGCCCGACATCCTCGCGCGCCGGTGCCTACCCCGGCGTATGCCGCCGGCGCGCGCGCTCCGTGAGCCTCCACTCGGTCACGTCCGGCGGTGGCGGGCGCTCGTCCCGAGCGGCGTCGCCGAGGTAGCGGACCGGGAGCGGTTCTTCCAACACCTCGCCGCGGTGCGGCTGCACCCAGACGGCGCCTGCGTGCGGGCGCGAGGAGACCACCTCGACGAGGCGGGGGCCCTCGAAGCGCAGGCCGGCGCCGTCGTCGACCCCGTAACCGCTCGGGATCGCGCGCTCGGCGACGAGTCGCCGGTAGACGGTCCGCCGGGCCGGCTCACCGTCGTGGTGGACGGAGTTGGAGCCGGGCAGCAGGCCCAGCCCGCGTGCCGGGGCCGGCTCGCCGGTCGACGTCGTGATGCCCCACTGAAACCAGCACATCGACCCCGCGCTCAGCCCGCACAGAGCGACGCCGCGCTCCCACGCCTCGCGCATGATCGCGTCGAGCCCGTGCGCTCGCCACACCGCGAGCATGTTGAGCATGCTGCCCCCGCCGACGTAGACGATGTCCGCCTCGAGCAGGCGCTCGCGGACCGGCACCGGCGCGCGGCCGAGCCGGAAGAGCGAGACGTGGGTGGGCTCGCACTGGCGCTGGCCGAAGGCGGCGTAGAAGTCGGCCAGGTGGCGGTCGGGGTCGCCCGAGGCCGTGGGCAGGAAGCAGATCCGCGGCCGCAGCGCTGGGGCCAGCGTCAGCACGTACTCGTCGAGCAGCGGGTTGGCGGGCTCGGACGTGAACCCACCCCCGCCCATGGCGAAGATGGTGCTGGGCACCCGTTGCTCCTATGTCAAGGCCAGCTTGTTGGCTGGGGTTTGGGGGGTGGTGGTCATGGTTCTCCAGATGGTGCGGGCGAGGTGGCGTTTGAGGCAACGAAGGGCTTCGATGCGTGTCTTTCCCTGGGTCTGCTTGCGCGTGAGGTAGGCACGCGCCGGCGGGTGGATCCGGCCCTGGGTGACAGCGATACGGTGGATCGCGCAGTTGAGTTGGCGATTGCCGCCGCGGTGCAGTCTGAAGCGATCGCTGCGGCCCGAGCTGGCGGGGATCGGCGCGATGCCGGCGTGACGAGCAAAGCGCGCGTCGGTCGCGAAACGATCGGCGCCGGCGGTCTCCGCGACGATCTTGGCGGCGCTCAGCGCTCCGCAGCCGGGCAGCTTGAGCAGCTGCGGGGCGTGGGCTGCGACGAGCAGGCTGATCTCGCGCTCGAGCTCGGCGCAGCGGCGGGCGAGCTGACGCAGGCGGACGACCTGCTCGCGGCAGACCCGAACGCGGGCCGTCTGTTCTGAGCGCGCCAGGCGCCGCGCGAGCCGATCGAGCCACTTGGCGCGGTCAAGCCCGCCGGCCGGCACACCGTCCTGGCCCCAGAGGTCGTGCAGATGCCAACGCAGCCGGCCCTGCAGCGCGGTGCGCTCACGGACGAGGTCCTCGCGGTGGTCAAGCAGCAACTTGATCTCAAGCGCCCGCTCATCGAGCTCTGCGGCAGGCAGCGACCCGACGCCCTCGCGCAGGGCCGCACGGGCCACGGCCACTGCGTCGATCAGGTCAGACTTACCGGCCTGACGAGCGGACCGACGCTGACCGGCCATCAGCCTCGGCGCGACCCGGACGACCCGCTCCCCGCGAGCGACGAGGAAGCGCTCCAGGCGACCGGAAACGTGCCGGCAATCCTCGATCGCCCACACCCGCTCTGACCCCAGCGCCCGGCCCCAGGCCAACAGCTCGGCGTGACCTGCACCCGACGCCCTAACCGTCTCGCTGCCTCCCAGCTCGCCCGTCGCGGCCTCAACCGCCGCCACGGTGTGCTGGCGCTTGTGTGGGTCCGCTCCGATCACGATCATCTGCTCCATCCCTTCGTTGGATGCCACCGGCGATGTGGACCTCCGGCGGACACACCTCAGTTGGGGCGAAGCCACGCTCCTATCAAGTCACGCCGGGGACCCTCGGGCGGTGGCGGGCGACACAACGGGTGTCGGTCAGACCTACTGGTCGACAGCGAGCCTACGAGTCAGCCCGCCACCGACCCGAGAACCAACCCGGCCGGTCGGACGTCACCACCCGGAAGCCCGAGCGTGACACTGACCCGAGCCTAGTGTCAGTGGTGGCCGGCCATCAGGCCGCGGCGAGCGCGGGTGTCAGCGGTGCCCCCAGGTGCTCGGCTTCGATCGGCGCCTCGACGACGCGCCCTGCGCGCCGCTCGACGCGGAAGGCGCGGGCCGCGGGCCGGGAGGACACGATGCGCGCGAGCCGGTCGTCGACGAAGTGCAGCGCCGCACCGTCCTCCGACGCGTAGCCGGCCGGCATGCCTTCCTCGATGCGCCGGTGGTAGACGTCGCGCCGGGCCGGCTCGGAGTCGTAGTGCACGGTGTTGGAGTAGGGGAGGAAGCCCAGCCCGCGCACGACCGCCGGCGGGCCGTTGTAGGCGCTGACCGCCTCCGAGAACCAGCACAGCGAGCCGGCGCTTAGCCCGCACAGGATCACGCCGCGGTCCCAGGCCTCGCGCAGGATCACGTCGAGCCCGTGCGCCCGCCACACACCGAGCAGGCTGATCACGCAACCGCCGCCCACGTAGATCAGGTCCTGGCCGAGCAGGTGCGCGCGCACGTCGCGGACCCCGCGCTCGCGCCGGAACAGCGAGATGTGCGTGGGGCGGCAGAACGCGGCGCCGAAGTGGCGGTAGAAGCGGACGATGTAGTGGTCGGCGTCGCCGCTGGCCGACGGCAGGAAGCAGACCTTGGGCCGCTTGCGCCCGGTGAGCTCGAGCACGTAGCGATCGAGCAGGGGGTTCCCTGCCTCCATCGAGAAGCCGCCGCCTCCCATCGCCACGATCTGACGCCCCTCGCGTCGCACGCGCGCAGGGTAAGCCGCATTTCTCGCACGTCCAGCGATTTCCTCGTCTGGGCCAGTCGCGCTGGACCGGCGGTCGGGGGAGGTGTGGGCCGGCCGGCCCGACTCCGGCACGGGCGCCCTCATGGCCGCCCGCTAGCCTCCTCGCGCGATGAGCGCCCAGGCGCCCGGAGCCGCCAAGCCGGTCGACATCGCAACGCAGAGCCTGATGCGGCCCGCGGTCGTCATGGCCACGGGCACCGCGCTCTCGCGGCTGACCGGCCTCGGGCGCGTGGTGACTATGGCCCTCGCCCTCGGCGTCGCCGAGTCGCGGCTCGCGGACGCCTACAACCTCGCCAACACGCTGCCGCTTGTCCTGTACGAGCTCGTCCTGGGCGGCGTGCTGACGTCGGTCTTCATCCCGGTCCTGGTGCAGGAGCTGCGGACCAAGGAGCACAGGGAGGCATGGGAGTCCGTCTCCGCGCTCGTGACCGCGGCGGCGATCGCGCTGTGCGCGGTGACACTGCTCACGGTCGCCGTTGCCCCATGGGTCATCGACCTCTTCACCCAGCGCGTGCCCAGCAACGCCGTCGGGCAACAGCGCGAGCTCGCCACCTTCTTCCTGCGCGTGTTCGCGCCCCAGATCGCGCTCTTCGGCCTCGCCGCCGTGGCCGGCGGTCTGCTCAACGCCCACGGCCGCTTCGGACCGCCGACCTTCTCGCCGATCGTCAACAACCTCATCCTGATGGCGACCTTCGTCGTCTTCGCCGCGCTCACGACCGGCGTCACGAGCAGCGCGCAGGTCGAGAACGACACCGGGCTCAAGCTCCTGCTCGGCGCGGGCGCGACGGCCGCGGTGGCGGCCATGGCGGCCATCAACTGGGCCTATGTGCGCCGCCTTCCTGGCCGCGTGCGGGTACGGGTCGACTTCGGCCACCCCGCGGTCCGCAAGCTCGCGCGCCTGTCGGCGTGGACGGTCGTGTACGTGGCGACCAACACCGCGGGCTTCGCCGTCTCCTTCTACCTGGCCAGCGGCGTACAGGGGGGTCTGACCGCGTACGTGACCGCGTTCGCGTTCTTCCAGCTCCCGATCGGCATCGCGGCGACCTCGATCGTCACCGCGCTCGTGCCCAAGCTCGCCGCGCACCACGTGGACGACGACCCCGAGGCGTTCCGGCGACGGATCGCCGACGGCCTGCGCACGCTCGCGCTGCTGATGCTGCCCGCGACCGCGGGCTTCCTGGTCCTCGGCCGGCCGATGATCGAGACGCTGCTCCAGCACGGAATCGTCGGCACCCAGAGCGTCGACCTGGTCGCCGCCGTGCTGCGCCTGTTCGCGGTCGGGCTGCTGCCCTTCGCGGCCTACCAGCTCCTGATGCGGGCCTTCTACACGCGCCAGGACGCGCGCACACCAGCGCTCAGCAACGTGATCGAGAACGGCGCGACGATCGCGCTCGACCTCGCCCTGTTCGGGGCGCTGAGCGTCAAGGGGCTCGCGCTCGCCCACTCGCTCGGCTACTTCGTGGGCTGCGCGGCGGCGGGCTGGATCCTCGTGCGCCGGGTCGGCCCGGTGATGGACCGGGCGTCGCTGCTCGAGATGGGCAAGGTGGCGGTCGCGTCCGCGGTGGCCGGTGCGGCGATGCTGGTGGTCGTCGCGGCCGTCGGCGGCCTCATCGGCCCGGGCGATTGGCGCGCGTTCGTGCAGCTCGTCGCGGGCGCCGTGGTGGGTGCGGCCGCGTTCCTGGCCGCCGCGCGGGCGCTGCGCGTCCGCGACCTCGCGGTGCTGCGCCGGCTGGTGCCGGGGAGGTGAGCGCGGCGCGGGCCGGGGCCGGCGCGCTGATCCCGGTCTATCCGCCGCTTGAGCTGGGTGGGCGGCGTGGCGTGGGCGGGCTGGGAGGGCGGTGCGCGGCGGGCGGGCCCGCATTTCCGTTCGACCGCCCCGGCCTGCGGCTCACCCACCTCGGTCGCGGCGCCGTGTGGCTCGCGCTGCGCGCGCTCGGGGTCGGGGAGGGGAGCCGGGTCGCGATGCCGGCCTATCACTGCGGCTCGGAGGTCGAGGCCGTGCGGCTCGCCGGCGCGCAGGTGCGCTTCTACCGCGTCGGCGCCGACCTGCGCGTCGACCGCGAGGACCTCGAGCGGGCCGCCGCGGAGAGCGACCTCGCCTACCTGATCTCGCACTTCGGCTTTCCGCTGCCCGAGCCCCCGCCCGGGCCGCCGGCGATCGAGGACGCGGCGCACGGGCTGTTCTCGCTCGACGGCTCCGGCCGCCCCCTGGGCGAGCACGGCGCGGCCGCGGTGTTCTGCCCGCGCAAGTCGCTGGGCGTGCCCGATGGAGGCGCGGTGCTGGTGGACGCGGCGCTTCCCGACGCCGGCCGCCCGCCGGCGAAGCGCATCGTCCGTTCGACCGCCGCGCTGCTGGCAGGCCGCGCGGCGATCTCGCGCGCGGGCCCGTTGCGGTCCGCGGCCACCGCCCTGATCGCCCGCAGCAGCCGCGGCGACGCCGCCGCGCGGGCCGGCAACGTCACCGAGACGGTCATAGGCGAGTGGGACCTCGAGGTCTCCGACATGGAGAACGCCGCCCGCCGCCCGGCGCGGCTGACCGAGCTCGTCGTGCGGTGCGCCGCCGCCGAGCGCGTGCGGGCGCGCCGGCGGGCTAACTACGAGCGCCTTCGCGACGAGCTCTCGGAGCACGTCCCCGAGGCCTACCGCGAGCTGCCCGAGGGCACGTGCCCGCTCTACCTGCCGGTCCGCAGCCCCGATCGCGCGGCGGCGATTCAGGTGCTGATCGAGCGCGGGGTGCGCGCGCTCGAGATCTGGCCCGTGCCCCATCCGCTGCTCGACCGCGCCCGCTTCGCCGAGCTCGAGCCGGCTCGGCGCGAGCTGCTCGCGCTCCCGACCCACCACCTGCTCGAGCCCTGGCACATGGAGCGCGTGCTCGTCGCGGCCAAGGACGCGCTGGCCGCGCGTTAGCTCGCGCGAGCGAGCGCGATCGCGAGCCGCTCGGCGAACGCGCGCACCGTCGAGCCGTCCGCCGCGCCGTGGTGCGGGTTGAGCTCGGTCACCGTGAGTCCGGCGAAGCGGCGGTCGGCGACCAGCACCTCGAGCGCGTCCATCGCCGCCGTGAAGGAGAGACCGTAGTTGCGGCCCGTGTTCTCCGACAGCGGGATGTCGACGAAGTCGATCACGTCGACGTCGAAGTGCACCAGGTGGCGCCCGGCGCCGGCGAGCTCGAGCGCCCGGGCCGCCGCCTCGGTCGGGGCGCGCGCGATCTCGCCGACGGTGAGCCCGCGAAGCGCCCTGCGCTCGATCACTCCGCGCTCGAACTCCGTCGAGTGCGCGGGGTCATGGCCGAGCAGCACCAGGCGCTCCTGTTCGAGCAGCGGCCGGCGCGGCCCGAGCGCGGCGAGCTCCTCGACGCTGCCCCGCTCGTCGAGCATGTGCGCGACCCCCATCCAGTCGAGCGCCCCGTCGGGCACCGAGTCGGGCACGTTGAGGTCGGGGTGCAGGTCGAAGTAGATCAACGCGGGATCGAGGCCCGCGGCGGCCGCGCCCGCCACGGTCCCGACGCCGACGGTGCAGTCGCCACCGAGCACGACCGGCTGCTCGCCGGCGTCGAGCGCCTCGCGCACGTGCGCACGGACCGCGGCGGCGCCGGCGGCCACGGCCGCCGCATTCTGGGCGCGGCGATTCTCACGGTCGGGACGCCAGCGCGACCCAGGCGTGTCGCCCCGGTCGACGACGTCGCGCCCGGCGTCGCGCAGCCGCTCCGTCAGCCCGGCCGCGCGCAGCGCGCGCGGTCCATCCTCCTGGCCCGGCGCAAAGGCCCCGGCGCTCGTGGGCGCGCCGATCAGGGCGAGCCGCGGAGGCGTCCCTCAGCCCGCCGTGCCCGCCGCCGAGGCCGAGCCTGCGATCGCCCGGCGTGCGCCGTCGCCGAGTGGCCGCACGAGCACGACCGGCGTTCCTTCGTCCTCGTTGCCGGCCGGGTTGTCGGCCAGCACGCGCGTGAGCCAGGCCCGGTCGACGCCCTCGCTCGCGCCCACCACCCAGGCGCCGCTGAGGTGGTTGGCGTCGACCACCGCCACGCGGCAGCCGAGCAGGCGGGCGAGCCGTTCCGCCAGCCCCTCCGGGTCGCGGGGGCCGAAGAGGATGTGGTGATCGTGCGGCGGCATGCACGCCGCGACGTCGTCGATCATCGCCACCGGCGGGCCGGCCACGCGATAGAACCAGCCGCTGCGGCCCAGCGCCTTGCCCGCCGCGCCCGCCACCGCCGCGGCGAGCACCCGCGCGCGGCCGCACTCGAGGATCGCGCCCTCCATGCCCTCGGGGCTGTGCAGAGGGCCGATCTTGCCGACGAAGCGCGAGAGCAGTCGCGCCAGCGCGCGCGCTTCGACGAGCTCCAGGGGGACGATCTTCCCCTGTCCGGCCGCCGCCGCGCTCTCGGCCAGCACGAGCACGTCGCCCGGTTCCCGCAGCTCGGCCGTCGCCTCGTCGATCACCCGGTCAAGCCCGGTGCGCGCGGTGATGAACGGCGTGCGCACGGGGATCCGCCGGGCCCCGACCGCCTGCTCGGAGACGCGCGCGATGCGCGGCGGCGCGGCGGAGCCGACGTCGTCGAAGTGCTCGGCCAGCAGCTTGCGCAGCTCGTCGTTGCGGGGATAGATGGAGCTGCCGCGCCGCCAGATCTCGTGCGCAGCCTGGCGATCTGAGGCGTCGAGCTCGAGCCGCCCCGCGGTGACGTAGTCGGAGGCGTAGACGAGATAGTCCGGCGCGAGCTCGAGCAGCTCGGCGAACCAGCGCCGCGCTGCGCCGGTGTCGCCGCGCGCCAGCGCGAGGCGCGACAGGCGCTTGAGGGCGTGCCGGCGCAGCGGCGGGCCGCCGGCGGCCGCTTGCTCGAGCAGGCTCAGCGCCTCGTCCTCGCGCCCGGCCTCGACGAGTGCGTCGGCAAGCGAGAGCGCGTACCAGGGGACGGTGGGGTGTCGTGCGCGCGCCGCGCGCAGCACGTCGAGCGCCTCGTCGTGCGCCTCGCGGTTGAGCAGCACCGCGGCGAGCGCCGCCGAGGCGAAGCGGCCGTCGCTCGCGCCCCGCAGGGCGAGCCGGGCCGTCCGCTCGGCCTCGGGCTCGTCGCGGTCGAACGTCAGCGCGAGCCACGAGTAGAGAGACAGCGACTCGGGATCGCCGCGCTCACCCGCCGACACCTCGCGGGCCAGCCACCCGCGCGCCCGAGCGGGCGCGCGGAGCCACACGCGCCGTGCGCGCCAGCGCCGATATGTCGCAGCCGCCGTCACTGCCCCGATCCGGCGACCACTCTAGATCACGGCCGAGGCGACGGCAGCTGGGACAATCACGCGATCGGGGACCATGAGCGTCCATGACCTCGACAGGCTCGCCGCCGCGCTCGGGCGCCCGGCCTCGAGCCTGTCCGCCTTCGCGGATCTGAATCCAGATCACGGCGCTCGGCCACCGCGCCGAGCTGCGCCGGCGCGCGCTCACCCAGATCCGCTCACAGCGGCGCCCGGGCGAGGTTCGCGCCGGCATCCACGTCTACTCCACGAACGCCGCCTCGACGCGCCCCAGCGCGTCCAGCTCGAGCGCGACGCGCCCGCCGGGACGCGCAGGGAGGGCCGGGACCAGCGTGCCGCAGATGACGCGCTCGCCGGCGCGCAGCGCGGCGCCGTTGTCGCCCAGGAACGTGGCGACGTGGGCGAGCAGCTCGCCGAGGTCGCCGATCGCCTCCCGCGCCTCGCCCTCCGCCTCGGGTGCGTCGTCGACCACCACGCGAAACGGCAGCGGCCCGGAGGGCAGCGGGCCCTGGCGCCCGAAGACGACCGCGCGGTGGAAGATGTCGCCGGCGAGCACCGCCTCGATCTCGGCCACGTCGCGGTCGGGCGCGACGATCTCGAGCGCCGGGCCTGCGCCCGCGACCGCGGCCAGCGCGCTTTCGGCCGGAACCCCGGCGGGCAGGTCGGCGCCGAGCGCCACGAAGAGCTCGGGCTCGACCGCGGTCTGCGCGCTGCCTCCCAGCCTGTGGACGGCGCCGTCGGCGGCCACCGTGCCCGAGGCCAGGAAGCCCGCGACCGGCCCGTCGATCCCGGCGCGCGCCTGTGCCGCGGGCGGGTTCAGGCCCACCTTCCAGCCCACGGGCTCCTCACCGTCGCGCAGGCGCTCGCCGCGCAGGGCGAGCTGAGCCGCCATCCCGCGCCGCACGCGCTCGTCCATCAGAAGCGCGCCTCCTCGATCCGGCACGCGACCGTCGCGGTCCACTCGCCGTCGAAGCGCTCCCGCACCGCGGCCGCGCTGGCGGCGTTGTCGTAGGGCACGCGGCGGTGCTCCACACCTCCGTCTGGCGCGATCAGCGCGTAGGCCGCGCGCGTGTCGCCGTCGAACGGCATGCCGACGCTGCCGGGGTTGACCAGCTCGATCGGTCGCTCGCCGCGCACCGCGATCCTGCGGAACGGCAGGTGCGTGTGTCCGAAGACCAGCCGCGGCTCGTGAACGCCCTCGAGCAGCTCGGGCTCGTCGGGGGCCGGCGTGGGCATGAACGAGCGCACGTCGGATACCGGGGATCCGTGCCAGTAGGTTGACGAGCCGTCGCGGTGACTCTCCGGAAGCGCGCCCAATCGCGCCACCTCGTCGTCGCCGAGCGCCTCGCGGCAGGCCGCGATCGCGCCGCGCACCGCCTCGGGGGCCGCGTCGGGCGCTGCGTCGGGAGCCGCGGTCCAGCGCTCGCCGTTGCCCCGGATCCACGCGGCTTCGAGCTCGCGCAGGCGCGCGAGCGTCTCGACCGGCCAGGCGCCGAACAGCGTGTAGTCGCCGCCGAGCACGAAGCGCGCCGCGCCGCGCGACCCCGCGTCCTCGAGCACCGCCTCCAGCGCGGGCAGGTTGCCGTGGACGTCGTAGAGCAGCGCCAGCATCAGATGGTCGAGGCCGCGGCCCGCGCGGTCGGGGGGGTCGGGGTCTCGACCATCCGCTTAGGTTACGTCCCGGGAAGCTGGGTACACCGGGGGCTGGAGGCGTCGACTTGTCTGCCGCGCGTCAGCCGGGCCTCTGGAGAGAGTGCCCGGCGGCGCCGGCGGGCTACGTGCGCCGCGCTTCCCACGAGAAGCCGCGCACCGCGAGCACCGCGCCGAGCGCCAGCCAGGCCAGGAGCACGGCGAGCGCCGTGAGGTTGTCCGCCAGCCCCGCGCCCGTGACCATCGCACCCGAGAGGCCGTCGATCAGGTGCTTGAGCGGCAGCACCTCGGCGAGGTCCTTGAGCGCGGCCGGCGTGCTGTTGACGTCGTAGAACACCCCGGAGATGAAGATCACCGGCAGGAACACCGCGTTGACGTAGGCCGGGGCCGAGTCGAAGTTCGGGATCACGTGGGAGAACGCCACGCCCAGCGACGCGAAGCACGCCACGCCGACGAACACGAACACCGCCAGCTCGAGCCACTGCTTGGGCCAGTGCACGCCGAAGAACAGGCGCCCGGCGAGCACGATCAGGACGATCTGGATCACCGCGTTCGTGATCGCGTTCAGCGCGATGCCGCCCAGGTACGCGCCGCCCGGCAACGGCGTGCCGCGGATGCGCTTCAGGATCCCCGCCTCGCGCAGGAACGTGAGGTTGAAGGCGAGTGCCGAGAACGTCGTCGCCATCACGCTCATCCCGGCGATCCCGGGCACGATCACGTCGAGCTGCTTCTGGTCTGAGGAGAACACGGCGCCGAACAGCGCGAGGAACAGCAGCGGGAGCAGGAAGTTGAAGAACGCCGCGCTGGGGTTGCGCCAGAACATGCGCCGCTCGAGCCGGTACTGACGCCAGGTGAGGGCGGCGGCGCTCATCGGATCGCCGGCTCCTCGCCGCGTCCGCGCTCGGGCTCGGGATCGGCCCCGGGCGCGGTCGCCTCGCTCCGCTCGGGCTCGTGCTCGGCGGTGAGGTCGAGGTAGACGTCCTCGAGGCTGGGACGCGTGACGGAGAGCTCCGCGAGCCGCTCGCCGCGAGCGAGCGCGGCGCCCGTCGCCTCGTGCAGCAGCGCGGTCGGGTCCTCGGTCTCGTGCTCGACGACGGTCCCGCCGGGCTCGCGCCAGCGCACGCGATAGCGCGACGCCCCCGCACCCAGCTCGCTCGGGGCGCCCTCGGCCAGGATGCGCCCGTCCTTGATGATCGCCACCCGGTCGGCCAGCGTCTGGGCCTCGTCGAGGTAGTGCGTGGTCAGCAGGATCGTCTTGCCCAGCCGCGCCAGCGAGCGGATGGTTTCCCACGCCGCCCGCCGCGCGACGGGGTCGAAGCCGGTCGTCGGCTCGTCCAGGAACACGAGCTCGGGGTCGCCGACGAGCGCCAGCGCGAAGTCCAGGCGCCGCAGCTGGCCGCCCGACAGCGACCGCGTGCGCACGTCCTGGCTGGCCTCCAGGCCGGCCAGCTCGATGACCTCGTCGACGTCGCGCGAGCGCGGATAGATGCCGGCCCAGTGCGAGAGCACCTCCCGGACCGAGAGGTGGCGGTAAATGCCCGTGCTCTGCAGCACGATGCCGACGCGCTCGCGAAGCGCGCGCTCGCGCCGCCCGGGGTCGTGGCCGAGCACCGACACCTCTCCCGCGCTGCGCTCCCGGTAGCCCTCGAGGATCTCGACCGTCGTGGTCTTGCCGGCGCCGTTGGGGCCGAGCAGCCCGAAGACCTCGCCGGGCTGCACGCTGAAGTCGATGCCGCGCACGGCCTCGAATTCGCCGTAGCGCTTGCGCAGGCCGCGCACCTCGACGGCCGCGGCGGTGGTCGGCATGCCCTGATCATGCCAAGATCGCGGCGGCGTCCAGCGCTCGAGGCGCGCTCCGGCGCCCGGCGCCATGCGCTGCGCCTGCATCGACATCGGGACGAACACCACCCGCCTGCTCGTGGTCGAGCGGGGCGAACGCGGAGGCCTGCGCGTGCTCGCACAGGAACGAGCATTCAACGACCTGCCCGGGGGAGGCGCGATCGGCCCCGAGGCGATCGCGCGCCTGGCGCGCACGGTCCGCGCGCAGGCGGAGCGGATGCGAGCGCTGGAGACCGAGCGGGCGCGCGTGGTGGCCACGGGCGCGATCCGCGAGGCCGGCGACCGCGAGGCGGCGCTCGCGGCGCTGCGCGAGGCCGCCGGCGTGGAGGTCGAGGTACTCGACCCCGAGCACGAGGCCGCGCTCGCTTTCACGGGCGCGCTCGGAGCGATGAGCGAGCCGCCCGGAGGAGTGGTGGCGGTGGTCGACGTCGGCGGAGGCTCGACCGAGGTGGCGTTCGGCACCGCCGCCGGCGGCCCGGAGTGGCTGGCGTCGATGCCGGTCGGGTCGGCTTCGCTCACCGACCGCCTGCTGACCGGCGATCCGCCCTCCGCGGCCGAGCTCGATCGCGTTCGGGCGGAGGCGGACGCGGCGTGGGAGGGGCTCGGCGACCTGCCCGACGCGGAGCTCGCGCTCGCGGTCGGCGGCAGCGCCGCCTCGCTGCCCCGCCTCGCCGGCGAGGAGCTCGACCCGGCCACGGTCTCGATCGCCATCGAGCGGCTGGTCGAGGGGCCCGCGCTCGACGTCGCCGAGCAGCACGCGCTCGATCCGCGCCGCGTGCGCCTGCTGCCGGCCGGCCTGCTGATCCTGGAGAGCGGCGTACGCCGCCTGCGCCTGCCGTTGCGGATCGGGCACGGCGGCCTGCGCGAAGGGGTGGTGCTGGAGTTGTTGCAAGCCGGGTGACACCGCGGCCGCCGGCCCCCGACGCGGCGGTACGATGGCTGCGGCAGCCATGGCGACCGTCGAGGACAAGGCCCGCGGGAAAGCGGCCGACGAGGCCCGCGAAGCGCGCGCGGGCGCACCCGACCTCGACGACGAGGCGCTCTTCTTCAACCGCGAGCTGTCCTGGCTGGACTTCAATGACCGCGTCCTGCAGCTCACCGAGGACCCCGCACGGCCGCTGCTCGAGCGGGTGAAGTTCGCGGCGATCTACACCTCGAACCTTGACGAGTTCTTCATGGTCCGGGTCGCGGGCCTGCACGATCAGGTCGACGCCGGCATCGACGCACGCGGCCCCGACGGGCTCGCTCCGAGCGAGGTGCTCGACAGCATCCGCGCACGCGTGCTCGAGTGCGGCGAGCGCCTGACGCGGTGCATGGAGCGCGAGCTGCGCCCCGCGCTCGAGGAGCACGGCATCCGCATCCTGCGCTGCGACTCGCTGCCCGATAAGCACCACAAGGCGCTCGAGGACCGCTTCCGGCGCCAGATCTTCCCGGTACTGACGCCGCTCGCGGTCGGTCCCGGGCGGCCGTTCCCCTACATCTCCAACCTCTCGCTCAGCCTCGCGGTCCTGCTGCGCGACCCGGTCACCCACCACACCACCTTCGCGCGCGTAAAGGTGCCCAAGGAGATGCTGCCGCGCTTCGTCGAGGTGGGCGAGGAGGCGACCACGTTCGTGCCGCTCGAGGAGGTCATCGCCCGCAACCTCGACTCGCTGTTCCCCGGCATGGAGGTGCTGGACTGCTCCTACTTCCGCGTCACGCGTGACGCCGACTTCGAGATCTCCGACGAGGCCGACGACCTGCTCAGCGCGGTCGAGGACGAGCTGCGGCGCCGGCGCTTCGGCGAGGTCCTGCGGCTCGAGATCGCCGCGGGCATGGACGAGGCGCTGCGCGAGCGGCTGGTCGAAGCGCTACACGTCGAGGAGCGCCAGGTCTATGAGGTCGAAGGGCTGCTCGATCCGACCGACCTGTGGGAGATCGTCAACCTCCCGGGCTACAAGGAGCTGCGCGACGAGCCGTGGACGCCGGTCACCCAGCCGCGGCTGCAGCACGAGGACGCCGACGACGTCGACATCTTCGCCGAGATGCGCGCCGGCGATCTGCTCGTCCACCACCCCTACGACTCGTGGTCGAGCTCGGTAGAGCGCTTCGTGAACCAGGCCGTCTCGGACCCGGACGTGCTCGCGATCAAGCAGACCGTGTACCGCACGTCCGACGACTCGCCGCTCGTGCCGGCGCTCATCCGCGCGACGGAGCGAGGCAAGCAGGCGGTATGCCTGGTCGAGCTGAAGGCGCGCTTCGACGAGCAGGCCAACATCCAGTGGGCGAAGGCGCTGGAGGAGGCGGGGGCCCATGTCACCTACGGGATCCCAGCGCTCAAGACCCACGCCAAGGCGCTGCTCGTGGTGCGCCGCGAGGGCGACGGCGTGCGCAACTACGTCCACATCGGGACCGGCAACTACCACCCCTCCACAGCCCGCCTCTACACGGACTTCGGGCTCTTCACGACCGACGAGGAGATCGGCGCCGACGTCGCCGACATGTTCAACTTCCTCACCGGCTACGGGCGCCCGGCGCGCTACCGCAAGGCGCTCGTCGCGCCCATGTACCTGCGCAGCGGAATGCTCGAAGAGATCGAGCGCACTATCGAGACACACTCCGAGAGCGAGCCCGCGCGCATCGCGATGAAGATGAACGCGCTGGTCGACCGCGAGTGCATCCAGGCCCTGTACCGCGCATCGCAGGCGGGCGTGCCGGTCGAGCTCAATGTCCGCGGCATCTGCTGCCTGCGGCCGGGCGTCCCGGGCGTCTCGGAGAACATCCGCGTGGTCTCGGTCGTCGGCCGCTTCCTCGAGCACTCGCGCATCTTCGCCTTCGAGCGCAACGGCGACAGCACGGTCTGGATCGGCTCGGCCGACCTGATGCCGCGCAATCTCGACAAGCGCGTCGAGCTCGCCGTTCCCGTCGAGGACCCGGCGCTGCGCGACGACCTGCTCGACACGCTGCAGCGCTCTCTGGACGACGAGGTCAACGCCTGGGAGCTCGGTCCCGACGGCGCCTGGACCCACCGCCAGCCCTCCGAGCCCGACCCGCGCGACGTCCATCGCGAGCTCATGCTCGGCCACAGCCGCCGCGCCGCCGAGGCGGCGGCGACCGCCTGATCCAGCCCGGGCGATGATCCGCGTCGCGCGCGGCGGCCGCGGCTTCGTCGCCGGGGACGGCCGTGCCTTCGTCCCCTGGGGGCTGAACTATGACCGCAGCTACCTGGAGGGGCGCGACGTGCTGCTCGAGGAGCTGCTGGACCGCGACCCCGCCAAGCTCGACCGCGACTTCGAGCGGGCGCGCGCGCTGGGCGCGAACGTGATCCGCCTGTTCCCGCAGCTCGACCGCTACCTGCCCGGACTCGATTCTGTTTGCGAGCGGGCGCTGCACAGCCTCGACGCGGCGCTCGCCGCGGCGCGGCGGCACGAGCTGCGCGTGGACCTCACCGGCCTGACCATGATCGACTCGCGCGCCCGGCCGGGGTGGCTGGCCCGTGCTTCAGACGAGGAGATCACCGCGGCGCACGAGCTCTTCTGGAGCACGGTCGCGGCCCGCTACGCCGGCGACGCGGGGATCTTCTGCTTCAACCTCCAGAACGAGCCCTACGTCAACTGGCGCGACGCGTCCGTGGCCCCGACCGGCTGCGCGCGCATGGCCGACGGACGCGACTACTGCTACCTGACCCCGCATCTCAAGGACGTGCGCGGTGCGTGGGCGCGGTGGGTGCGCGAGCGCTATCCCGATGCGGCAGCCCTGCGGGCGGCTTGGCCCGACTTCCCGCGCGGCCGCGAGACGCCCCAGGCCCCGTACATGCCCAGGCGCCGCCAGGGGCTCGGTGATACGCGGCTACGCGACTTCCACCGCTTCCGCGTCGACTACGCGGTGGGATGGACTCGCCGCATGGCCGCCGCGATCCGGCGTGGCGATCATGCGCGCCTGATCACGACCGGCCTCGTGCCGCAGAGCGCGATGCCGGTGGAGCGGGACGCCGAGACCCCGGTGCTGGCCTCGTTCCGGGCGCAGGCGCTGGCCCCCGAGCTCGACTTCACCTGCATCCACCTATACCCGCTGATGCTGGCCGACGACGGCGACAGCCTCGCCCTGAACCTCGACTGGCACGAGATGGCGCTGGCCTCGCTTCACGGGCTGCGGCAGCCGGTCGTGGTCGAGGAGTGGGTCGCGCTCGGTCAGGGAGTGGACCAGGGCGGAATCGGCTTGGTCCAGTGGTTCGACGCCTTCACGGCGATGTCCGAGACCCTCGCGCGCGGCTGGTGCACCTTCTACCACCCGCTCCTCGATGACTCACCCGGGGCCGCGTTGGGCCCCAGCTTTCAGCCCTGGCTGGACCGCTTCGCCGCGCGCGCCCGGGAGCTGGGGGAGGGCGGCCGGCTGCCGGCGCCCCGGTTCGCGGCGGCCACCATGGAGCTGGACTGGATGGCGCTCATGTGCTCCTCCGCGGAGCGAACGCGCGCGCTCGCGGACTACCGCGAGCGACGGGCCGCAGCGGGCCGGCCGCTGCGCGTTCGGTGGCGCGAGTGAGCCGCCTGCAAATGGTCGAGCTCGGCCCGCTGACCGACCGCGACTGGGCCGAGCTCACGGCCGGCGAGCCGGAGCCGTTCGGGGCGATCGGCCACACGCTCGAATGGCGCCCGAAGGACCGGCACCTCGCCCTCCGGGGCCCAGACGGTCGTCTCGTGGCTGCCGGCGGGGCGCTGGTGGCGAGGGTCGACGCGGGCGACGAGAGCTTCGACGTCGTCGGGGTCGGGAGCCTGGTCGTCACCCCGTCGCTGCGCGGCACGGGGCTGATGTGGTCGCTCGGCGAGCCGCTGCTGCGGCTCGCCGGGCAGCTGGGGCCGGAGCGCGCGATGCTGTTCTGTCGCGAGGAGCTCGTCCCGGTCTACAGCCGCCTGGGCTTCGAGCGCATCACGGCGCCGGTGCGAGCCGACCAGCCCGGCGGCCGCATCCCTGTGCCGCTGGCCGCCATGTGGCGGCCGCTGCGCGAGGACGTCCGCTGGCCGCCGGGTCCGGTCGAGGTTCACGGCCTGCCGTTCTAGTCCCTGTCCGACAGCTCCACCTCGATCTCGATCGGCGTGCCGTCGCGCAGCGATACGCGCATGGCCGCTAGCTCCCGCGCCGTGACGAAGGGAGCCCGCTCCGGTTCCCGCTCCGCCGCGCGCCCGAAGCTGCTACGGTCGCGCCGTTAGGTCCCCCTAACTCCGTTCGGGAGGCACGTTTGAGCTTCGCGCAGACCGTCCTGCTGGGAGCGCTCGCCGGGTTCACGATCTTCATCGGGCTGCCCGCCGGCCGCCTGCGGCTGCTGTCCCCGCGCTCCCGCGTGGCGCTCGCGATGTTCGCTGTGGGAATCCTGGCCTTCATCTTCGTCGACGTGCTCTCGCACGCCGACGAGATCGTCGAGGAGGCGCTCCACGGGTTCAAGGACGGCAAGGAGAGCTTCGGTCACATGGCGGGCCTGACCGCGCTTTTGATCGGCGGCTTCGCGCTCGGCAGCGCCGGGCTGGGCATCCTCGAGCGGCGCCTGCGGCCCGAGGGTCCGGCGCAGCCGCGGATGGCCGGCGGCTCGAGTGCGGCGGCGCTGACCTCCGAGGAGGTGGCCCGGCTGGCCGAGGCCAGCGACGCGGCCGGCCGCCGGGCGCTGCGCACCGGCGTCGTCATCGCCGTCGCCATCGGCTTTCACAACTTCGCCGAGGGCCTGGCCATCGGCGTCTCCGCCCGGGCCGGAGCGGTCAGCCTCGCAACCGTGCTGATCATCGGCTTCGCGCTCCACAACGCGACCGAGGGGTTCGGGATCATCGGCCCGTTGGGCTCCGTGACGCCGTCCTGGAAGTGGATCGGCGCGGTCGGCCTGATCGGCGGCGGCCCGACCTTCCTAGGGGCGATGCTCGGCTACCAAGTCACCTCCGAGCCGCTCGAGCTCGCGTTCTACGCGGTCGCGGCGGGCGCGATCCTGTACGTGATCGGCGAGGTCTGGAACGCGATGCGCCGCTACGGTCACCGCGAGCTCGGCCTGCTGCTGCTCGCGACCGGCTTCGCGGCCGGGATCCTCACGGATCTCGTCGTCGCCTACGGCGGCGGCTGAACCTCTCAGGGCTCCGCGAACGGCGCGAAGGCGTCCGCGCGCGCGTACAGCTTGTAGAGCCGGAAGCTCGAGGCGAAGGCCCGGCGGCAGGTCTTGTCGAGCACCGTGTAGGCCGCGCCGTCGGAGAGCGGGGGCGTCTGCACGGCGCTGTCCTTCAGGTTGACCTGTTCGCGGATGTCCTCGATCGTCGCCAGCCGCTGCGCTCGCGTACCCCCGTTCCAGTCTGCGCACTGCGCCATCGGCGCGACCGAGCCCGCGAGCATCTCTCCGAGCGGCCGTGCCCCGCTCGCCGACAGCGGACCGCCCGCGACCGACACCGGCGCCGCCGCGGTCACCGCCCGGACCCGGGCGCGAAGGCGTGCGCCCTGCGGTGCCGCGAGGAACGCGCGCGCGCCGGCGGCGAACTCGCGGCTCCTGCGAGTGGCGGCTGCGGAGCCCGGCTTCGGCGGCAGCGTGTACCAGTCGCACTTCTCGGGCGGTCCGGTTCCCTCCCGCGCTACGAAGCAGGCGAGCAGGCTGGCGAGCTTGACGTTGTCGCCGTTGCCGACGCTCGTCGCGCAATTGGAGGGCAGCCTGTCGTTGCCGTCGCCGACGCCGGGTCCGGTCACGCTGGACGCCTTGCCGTCGGGACCGGTGTTGCGGTACCAGCAGTTCCCGGTCACCCTCCCGAGCAGGCCCTCGTCCCACCAGAAGTCCACGCCGTTGGGGGCGACGCCCTTGGTGGCGCCCACCTGGTTGCCGAACTTCGTCAGTGCCGCGAACGGCTTGAACCCCTTCGGGACGCGACCGAGCCTGTTGTCGAAGTAGCGGTTGCCGCACGACGTCGAGAGCATCGGGTTCGTGCATGACTTGCCCGGATTCACGTTGCCCTCGGGCGTGAGCAGGAAGTCCGGGATCGAAAGCAGGGTGGCGCCGTTTCGCCAGTTGTCCCAGATCCAGTTGTCGAACACGCGGCCGTTGTTGTGACCGGCCCAGAAGATGCCGACGCCCGACGGCAGCACCCCGACCGCGGGCGGGACGGGCGGGTCGGGCTGGAAGAGGCTGAGGTTGTTGGAGTAGATGTAGTTGTGGTCGATCTGGACGCTGTCGGCTGGGTAACCGGGATGGCCGCCGGCGGAGATGGTGTCGGTCGAGATCCCCGCCGTGTTCCCGTAGATCTGGTTGCGCGTGATCCGCACGGCGTTGCCCATCGAGCCCGAGTAGGCCAGCACGCTGCCGTGCAGGTCGCACCTGCGCACCACGGTGTTGATTCGCGGTGCGTCCGGATAGAACGAGCGGTCGGCCTGCTCGCCGGTCTCGGGCGCGCCGCCCGGGTAGACGACGGCGTCGCCCGCGCCGAACCCGTCGCAGTCGGTGTACAGGCCGTGGTCGGAGGTGAAGGTGAGGTTGCCGTAGTCGGCCGCCCAGAACATCTTCGTCGTGTCGATCCGGTAGCCGTCGGTCTCCTCGACGTAGATCCCGTGTTCCTTCGCGCCGCGGACGGTGAGGTTGTAGGCCACGAAGCCGTCGGCCCGGTCGGCGCGCAGGACCACGTGCTTGACCAGCTTGCTCGGCCGCGCCTCGGGGCTCCGGGACGAGTAGCCCGAGGCTCCGTCGATGATCACGTCGGTGGGCGCGACGCCGCTCCCCTCGATCTGGAAGTTGCAGCGCAGGCAGCGACCGAGGTCGGGGATCCCCTCGCGCTTGGCGAGCGGCGGCTCGGGCGGCGGCTTGGCCGCGACCGCGCGGCCCTGGACGTAGACCAGGTTCTGGTCGTTGGGGCACGTGGCCTGGTAGCGGAAGCTCGGCGTCTCGGCGCCGCCGGAGTCGCGCGTGGTGAGGTCGGCGCAGCGCGGGTCGTTGAGCGGTTGGGCGCGGGACGTGGGCTCGGTGTAGCGGCCGGGCATGATCACGACGCGGCCGTTGTTGCCCGAGTCCTTTACGGCCGGCTGGATCTCGTCGTAGGCGCACTTCCTCGCCAGCCCCCGGTTCAGCCTCAGCAGCTCGCGCGCGCGTGTCGACGTGAGCTCGAGCGCCGGCTGGCTGGGCCGAAGCCGGTAACCATCGCGCCGCGCCTTCGCGATCGAGCGCTTGAGCACCTTGAGCGACGTGCGGCCATCGGGCCCCTGGCAGACGACGCGGACCTTGCCGGGGCCCTCACCGGTCACCGCGCTGGCGAGGGAGCGCACCGTCGGAACCTTGCCTCCGGCGGGCGGCGTCACGGAGCGGTCGGGGGCGGGATCGGGCCAGTAGGAGGGCCGCTCGAGATGCGCGAGCGCGACCGACGAAAGCCCGATCGTCGCGAGTGCCGCTGCTACGCAGACCATCCACAGACGGTGGCCGAGCGTTCTCACCGCGCCCTCATCCTCTCCATGGCGCGGATCCTAGCCGCGCCGCGGCGCGGCGCGCGCTACCAGTGCACGCCGCGCATCAGGTGCGCGAGCGCGATCTGCTCGCCCGACGCGCGCTCGGACGGGTCCTTCTTGCCCTTGGCCGCCGCCGAGTCGGGGAAGACCTTGTAGGCCATGTGCAGGATCTGGTCGACGGCCTTGGGCTGCAGCGAGTAGGCGACCTCGCCGAACGTGCCAAGGCGCGTCCCGATGTGCTTGGGCTTGGCCCGGATCGCCTCGCAGATCATGTCCGCCGCCTCGTCCGGCGTGATCGTCGGGAACGAGTCGTAGATCTTCGTCGGCGCGATCATCGGCGTGCGGACGAGCGGCATGTGGATGGTGGTGAAGGTGATCCCGTCGCCGACGACTTCGCTGGCGACGACGCGCGTGAACGCGTCGAGCGCGGCCTTCGAGGCGACGTAGGCGCTGAAGCGGGGCGGGTTGGTCTGGGCGCCGATCGAGGAGACGTTGACCACGTGGCCGCCGCCCTGCTCGCGCCAGTGCGGGATCAGGCCGATGATGAGCTTGATCGATCCGAAGTAGTTGAGCTGCATGGTGCGCTCGAAGTCGTGGAAGCGGTCGAGGCTGAGGACGATGCCGCGGCGGATCGAGCGCCCGGCGCTGTTGACCAGCATGTCGACGCGCGCGTGCTCGGACAGGATCTGGCGCAGGAGCTGCTCGATCGAGTCCATGTCGGAGAGATCGGCGGAATACAGGTAGGCGGTGCCTCCCGTCGCCTCGATCTCGCGCTTGGTCTCCTCGAGCTTCTCGACGCTGCGCGCGACGAGCAGCGGGATCCCGCCCGCGGCGGCGATCTTGTGCGCTGCGGCCTTCCCGATCCCGCTCGATGCGCCGGTGATGATCACCGTCTTGCCGTTGACCGCGGCCTCGAACGAGCGGTCCTTGAACAGGTCGGGGTCGAGGTTTCGCTCCCAGTAGTCCCACAGCTTGTCGGCGTAGCTCTCGAGCGGCGGGACCTCGATGCCGGTGCCCTCGAGCGCGCGCTCGGTGTCGCGGGTGTCGAACTGCGCGGTCAGCCCCACGTACTCGACGATGTCGTCGGGGATCCCGAAGTCCTGCAGCAGGGCGCGGCGCAGCTCCTTGAGCGCCGGGAGCTGCATGGCCATGCTCAGGATCCCCTTGGGGAGCATGTCCAGGAGCCGCTTGTCGATGCGGATGACCTGCTTGGGCGCGTGGCCGGCGCTGGCGAAGATGTTCATCACGTCGCCCGAGCGCTGCGACTTGGGGCTCGTGAGGTGGAAGGCCTGGCCGTCGAGGCCGGGCTGGTGGGCGATGTGGTCCATCGCCGCGGCCACGTAGTCGACCGGCACGATGTTGGTGTAGCCGAGCTCGGGCCCGATCAGCGGGAACCACTCGGGCAGGTAGTGGCGCAACCGCTGGATCGCCTTGAAGAAGTAGTAGGGCCCGTCGATCTTGTCCATCTCGCCGGTCTCGGAGTGGCCGACGACGATCGCCGGGCGATACACACGCCACGCGCCCTGGACCTCGGTCCGGGCGATCTTCTCGGACTCGAACTTCGTGCGGTGGTAGGGGTGGTCGAGCTTCTGCCCCTCGTCGAAGAAGTCCTCGCGGAAGAGGCCCTTGTAGGTGCCGGCGGCGGCGATCGATGACACGTGGTGGAAGGTGGTGGCCTGAAGGTCGTTGGCCAGCGCGACCGCGTTGCGCGTCCCGCCGACGTTGAGCTTCTCGTTGCGCTCGGCGTCCGCGGTCATGTCGTAGATCGCCGCGAGGTGGACGAAGTGCGTGACGTTGCCGCGCAGCCGGTCGCGGTCCTCGTCGGAGAGCCCGAGCAGCGGCTGGGTGATGTCGCCGACGACCGGGACGATCTTCGCGTCGGCTCCGAGCTGCCCGGCGTCGCGCGCCCACCGCTCGGACAGCTCCTCGAGCTTCCCCCGCGACCCGCCACGCACCAAGACGTTGATCTCGCCGCCTCGGACCATCAGCCGCTCGATCAGGAAGCGCCCGATGAAGCCGGTCCCGCCGGTCACGAAGTAGGTCACGCCGCCATTCCTATCAGACGCCCGCGCCCGCGCCGCCGCGGCCCTCGCCGCCGGCGAAGCGAGCCGCCCCGCGGCGTGCGACCTCGAGCGTCTCGAGGCCGCTGCGGGCCTCCAGGGCCAGGCCGGCGGGGAGGTCGCGGCCGAGGCCGTCGTAGATCGAGCGGCGGTCGGCGAGCATCGTCTCCTGGGGGAAGGCGGCGAGGCCCTCGGCGATCTCGATCGCTCTGTCGACGTGCTTGCCGGGCTCGACCAGCTCGGTCAGCAGCCCGATGGCCAGTGCCTCCTCGGCCTGGACCATGCGCCCACTGAGCGTGATGTCCAGCGCGCGGCCGAGGCCGACGACACGCGGCAGGCGCTGGGTGCCGCCGTCGATCAGCGGCACCCCCCAGCGGCGCTCGGGGAAGCCCAGCGTGCAGCCCTGCGCGCCGATGCGCAGGTCGCACCACAGCGCGAGCTCGAGCCCTCCGGCGAGGCACCAGCCGCTGATCGCGGCGATCGTCGGCTTGGGGGCGATGCGGCGCGTGAAGCCCAGCGGGCCTCCGGGCGCTGTCATGCGCGGGCCGAGCGTGTCGAGCGCCTTGAGGTCGGCGCCGGCGCAGAAGGCCTCGTCGCCGGCTCCGGTGAGGATCAAGACGCGGGCCTCGTCGTCTGCGATGAACGTCTGGTAGTGGGTCTCCAGCGCGTCGGCGCTCGGGCCGTCGACCGCGTTGCGGCGGTGCGGCGCGGTCGATGGTGAGGATTGCGGCGGCGCTTCGGCGTTCGTAGCGGACTTCGTCAGCCATCTGTTTGCGCGGCGCATCCTACGGGGGCGCGGAGCTCAGCTCCGGAGGTGCGCGTCAGCCCGGCCGCCTCCGGGGATGGAGGCGGACCGGGCTGCCGCGACCTCCGTCCGACCTGGCCCTGGGCGCGGGGGCGCCGCGTGATCGCGACGCCCGCGTGCTTGTCCGAGCGCGTGGCGATTCCTCTGGTGCTTGGTAGGTCCTGGCTCTGTGGGTCTCGCGCGGTGACGCCTGTGCCCAGGCACCCCGAGTGGGCCTCAGTCGTGGATCGCCGAGAGGTACAGGGCGACGCCGGCGCAGGTGGCCAGCAGAAGCGCTATGGCGGCAGCGACGATCATCGTGGTGGTGTTGTAACGGCGGAATCTGGCTTATCCCCGCAGCTCAACGACTGTCCGAGTGGGGCGTCCTGGGTCCGGCCCGCGGTATTGAGTGTCGGCTGAGGCTGGCGTAATGTCGCCGTGTGCGCCCGGCACGCCTTCTCTCGGCGCTATGCGTCGCGGGCCTATTGGCACTCGTTTCGGCCGGCTGCGCGCTGCCGGGCACGCGCGTCTACGTCAGCAACTTCGTCTCCAACGACGTCTCGCAGTACGAGATCGGCTCCGGTGGCTTGCTGGCGCCGCTGAGCCCGACGACGGTCGCGAGCGGCGGCACGCCGTCTGGCATCGCGCTGAGCCCCAGCGGTCGCAGCGTCTACGTGGCCAACCGCGCCGGGAGCGTCTCGCAGTTCACGGTCCACCCGGTGACCGGCGCGCTCGTGCCGAAGTCGCCGGCGACCGTGCCCGCGGGCATGAACTCGTCGTCCGTCGCCGTCACGCCCGATGGCCGCAGCGCCTACGTCACCAACCCCGACTTCGCGGGCAACGCCGACTCGGTCTCCCAGTACGACGTCGCCTCGGACACCGGCAAGCTGACGCCGAAGTCGCCGGCATCCGTCACCGCGGGCGACGCCCCGTTCGCGGTCGCGGTGTCGCCCGACGGCGGCAGTGCCTACGCCGTGAACGAGGCCAGCGGCACGGTGTCGCAGTACGACATCGACTCTGTCAGCGGCGTGCTTTCTCCGAAGACGCCCGCCACGGTCGCGACGTCGAGCGTTCCACTGGCGATCGCGCTCACGCCGGACGGCAAGCACGCCTACGTCGCCAACGGCGGCGGGCAGAGCATCTCCCAGTACGACGTCGACCCGGTCTCGGGAGCGCTCTCGCCGAAGAGCCCGGCGACCGTCCCGACCGGCCTGTTCCCGACCGACATCGCGGTGTCGCCGAGCGGAAGCTTCGCGTACGTCACCACCTTCGAGGACGCCACCGTATTCGAGTACCGCATCGATCCCGGGACCGGCGCGCTTTCGAGCATCGGCTCGGTCGGCGCGGGGCGATCGGCGGGCATCGCCGTCTCGCGGGACGGCAGGAGCGCATACGTCACGAACATCGACTCGGCCAGTGTCTCGCAGTACGACATCAATCCGATGACCGGAGCCCTGACGGCCAAGTCGCCGCCGACCCTGGCGGCGGGAAATCAACCGTACGACATCACCGCCGGTCCGGTCCCGGCGCCCTAGCGCCAGCTCCGCGGTAAGGTCCGGGGCTACGGGAGTGAGAACGGTTGTCCGCCTGGCCGCCGTCGCGGCCGCGTTCGCCTTCGCCGGGTGCACGCTCGCGCGGCCGGATGATCCGGTCGTGCTGACCGGTGCCGACGTTCCCCAACTCGCGAGCGTCGCCGCGGGCGACGTCGTCGCCTTTCGGTGGCTGAACGGGTGGGAGCAGGTGCCGATCCAGGTGGACGAGCGCAAGCAGGTCGACCTCGGGCAGGTCTACAACTCGACGCCGATGGGCTTCACGACGACGGTGTACGCGGATCCCAACACGTTCACCGGGGCCGATTCCAACCCCAATGTCGACGGCGACGACGAGCTCGCGTTCATGGCCCGGGACACGGGGCTCCAGGCAGATGCGGGCTCCGATGATCCAGCGGGTGTGGTCGCGGGGAGCGGCGTGAAGGTCCGCGTGCAATCCACGCTCGGCGGCGACACGCGCGACGGGTGGATCTACCTGTTCAAGCGCAGTGGCGGGCTCAGCCCCGGCGCGGGGAAGCAGTACGTGAGCTACCAGTTCAACCTTCTCTCGGGCGACTACAAGACCACGTACAAGCTCCAGGACGGGCCGAACCCCGAGAACTCGACGGTCACCACGCCCAACTACTCGCTGCACTTCGCCGACCGCTGGTTGAACGACCAGCTGCGCGTGAAGGTCGGCGGCGCGAGCAACGTCGACATCCTCGATCGCGCCAAGGCGCGCCTGGTTCCGGGGCAGTGCGGCCGCAGCGAGGACACCTTCGACGACGGCGAGGGCGCGTTCATCGTCAACAAGAGCGGTCCGGTGCGCGCGATCCGCTCCTACATCGGGGCCAACAGCGGGCCACTGACCCAGCGCGAGCACGTCTTCTACGACCGCCGCGAGGACATCCGCACCTACCTGCGCGTGCATGCGATCCCGGGCGTGCTCGACTACTTCGACTACTCGTCGGCGGCGAGCGGGATGACGTACCGCAACAATGCCGCGCCGGGCGGCGTGACGATCGACGGCGTGCCCGACTCGCCGGCCGCCGGCCCGCTCGCCTGGGAGACCGTCGACGGCCCACAGGGCGGGCTGTCGATGGCGCAGTCGCTGGACACCGACATCCCGTCGTTCGCCAGCACCTCCTACTACCTCGACGACAGCACGCCGAGCGAGACGCAATGCACGGGCGACTCCCAGTCGATCGGCGCGAGCGGGCCGTGGGTCAACCAGGCGATCCCCAACACCGATCCGCGCAACTCGCCCTTCAGCCGCCTGACGGCCACGCGCACGATCTACTTCGAGCCGCCGGGTAAGGCCGACGGCCCGGCCCGCAGCGCCCAGGCCGCAAGCCCCTTCCAGGTCAGCGCGACGACCTTCCCGTAGGCGGGGCCCTGGCCGGTGGTGGCTACCGCCGCGCCAGCCAGATCGCCAGCAAGGGGTCGACCAGCGTGGGGCCATCGGGCCCCGGCTGCACGTGCTGCTCGGCGGCCACGAGCCGCTCGACGGCCTTCTGGAGCGTTCCGCGGGGAACCTGGTGCAGGCGGGCGGCGCGCGAGCCCGTGGGGGCCAGGCCGTCGGCCAGCGCCGTGACCACCGCCCGCTCGGGCCGGCTGAGCGCGTCCCAGACCGTGCGGTGCACGTCGGCGGTCTCCTGCAGCGCGCGGTCGAGCGCCGTCGAGGCGGGATCGCTCACCTCTTCTCCGGCCGCCGTGAGGTCGAAGAGGTGGTGGGCGAGGAGCATCGTGCGCTGCGGATGGCCCGCCGCGACGTCGACTATCCGCCGCACCGCGGCCGGGTCCAGCTCGACCTCCTCGCGGCGCGCGAGCTCGAGGATGTCGGCCACCGACTCGGCGGCGGGAAGCGGCGGCAGCTCGAGCGGCCGCGCCTGGCCGAACAGCGGTCGCTCGCGGTCGGCGAACAGTGCTCGCATGAGCGAGGGCGCGCTTCCGGCGTAGACGTAGGCGGCCGCGTGGCCGTGGTGCTGGATCACCGATCGGACCAGGCCGTCGAGGGCCCGGTCGGCCGTGAGCAGATCCTGGAACTCGTCGAAACAGACGACCGTGAGGCCGCCGTCCTGCTCGTGGAGCAGGCGCGGCAGGTCGAGCAGCTCCGCGAGGATCGCGCGCGCGGCCTGCGGCTCGGCGGTGGCCGGACGGCCCGAGACGGTGAGCGTCAGCCCGGCGGCGCTCAGGCTCACGCCGAGGCGGGAGAGGAGCGAGTCCACAACGCGGCTGGAGGTGCCGGGGAGAGCACCGAACGCCCTGGCGACGCGGTCGGCGGCGTCGGCGCCGGTGGCGACCTGGCTGAAGTCGGCGCGAGCCACGCGGTGGCCGACCTCGAGCATCGCCTGCTCGTGGGCGGCGAGCAGGCTCGTCTTCCCGTAGCGCCGGGGGGCCGCGAGACGCACGGCGACGGCGTCCGCCGCGGCGCGCTGGAGCGCGTCGAGCTCGGCGGTGCGGTTGATGAGCGCCGCCGCGCCGATCGGGCGCTGGTAGTCGAAGGGGTTACCGGCCATCGATGCACGATTGTATGCCATCAGGCTACATCGATGTATCTCATTCGAGTACGCGGGCGTGCCGGGAAGCCTGATAGACACCCTCACCGTTGCTCGTCGATCTGCACGCGCACTACCCGATGCACCTGATCCCGCGCGAGGAGGGGACCCACGCGCGACTCGTCGGATGGCGGTCGGAGCGGCTACGGGCACGAATCGTCGACCTGCTCTCGCGCCTGTTCAACTACGAGGGGCCAGGAGGGGAGCCGGGCGTGACGGTCGAGCTGGCCCGCGAGGGCGAAGTCGGCGTCGTGCTCTCGGTGCTCTACTCGCCGTTCGACGAGATGGACCTGGAGCGCGGTTACCGCGCGCCGCCGGTCGACGCCTACTTCGGTCGCCTGCTCGACCTCCTCGAGCTCGTCGAACGTGACCTGGCCCAGCGAGGCGACGCGCGGGTGGTGCGCTCGGCGGTCGAGCTCGACGCATGCCTGGCCGAAGGTCGGATCGCCTTCGTGCATGCGCTCGAGGGCGGCTTTCACCTCGGCGCCGATCCGGCCGCGATCGAGCGCAACGTCGCCGAGCTCGCGCGGCGCGGGCTCGCGTACGTGACCGTCGGGCACCTGTTCTGGCGCGGAGTCGCGACCACGGCGCCGGCGCTGCCGTTCCTGCCCGACTGGCTCTACCGCCTGCTGTTCCACCAGCCGCGCAGGGAGGGTCTGAGCGACGTCGGGCGGGCGGTGGTCGAGGCCATGCTGGCCCACGGCGTGCTCGTGGACGTGACGCACATGAGCGATGCGTCGCTGGCGGACACCTTCGCGCTGCTCGACGAGCGCGACCCCGAGCGCCGGCGCGCCGTCATCGCCAGCCACATGGCGTGCCGCTGCGGGCGCCTCGCCTACAACCTCGACGACGCGACCATCGGGCGGATCGCCGAGCGCGGCGGCGTCATGGGCGTGATCGACTGTCGGCACTACGTCGCCGACGGGCTGCGCCGGCGGCGGCGCAGCGCGTCGTTCGAGGACTCGGTCGACCTGATCTGTACCCACATCGACCGGATCGAGCGGGTCACCGGCTCGTTCGACCACGCCGCCCTGGGATCAGACCTCGACGGCTACATCAAGCCCGCGCTGACCGGCATCGGGCACATGGGGCGGATGCGCGACCTGCAGGCCGCGCTGACGGCCCGCTACGGCGAGCAGCGCGCGCGCAAGGTGTGCGGCGAGAACGCGCTGCGGGTACTGCGAGAGCGCTGGGCCTGAACGCGTCGCGACCCCGGGCAGGGAGCTCCGGGGCCGCGAGGAACGAGGAGGGATCTCGTTACTGCGCAGGCAGTGTCGCGGGCGGCGATGAAACCGTTGTGAAAGCTCTGAGAAGCGGGCGAACTACCAGCCGCCGCGCCACTCAGGGCGCGCGCTGCGTGCCTTGGCCGCGTGCTTGCGCGCGTCCTTGCGCTTCTCCAGGCGCCACTGGACGAAGCTCATGAACGCGACGAACAGCGGGAAGAAGGCGATCAGGATGAAGCCCGCGTTGGTGACGACCTTGTCGTCGGTCTCGCCGTAGAGGCCCTCGCCGTGGTCGCTCTGCGAGGCGAGCGCGACCGGCGCCAGCAGGGCGAGCATCACCAGATACGCGAACAGGGCGGCGAGCAGGCGTCGCACGCCCCGGACTTTATCGGACGCCCGTGGTGGCTCGGGGGCGGCTGAGCTGGCGCACGCGGTAGCTCGCGCACCGGCGGTGCACGAACGTGCGCCCGCGCAGGCGCAGCCGCTCGTCGCGGTCGGTGACGCTGCGTCCGCACACCGGGCAGTCGCATACGTGTGACCCGCGCTGCAGGCGCATGGCGCGGAGAACCGGATCCAGCGTGGACATGGAGCCCACGGTCCCGCACCTGCCTCAAGCTGGCGTAAACGAACGGGGAATCGCAACAGATCCTTCACAACCGGGGAGCCGGCGCCACAGACGGGTCCGGCTATCGTCAAGCCGCGGGCGGTCGGAAGTCCCGGGACGTGGTGTAAGAGCATGCCGCTCTGCTCGTCGGTGAAGTGGGTGGCTGCTCAGGCCGGCTGGAGTTCGAGGACCTCCTCTTCTTCTTGTTCTGGATGGGGCCGCTGCTCGAGCAGCGGTTCGATCGACTGGCGTACTGACGTAGGCCGCGGCCGACGAGCCACTCGTCGTTGGCCTCGATCGCGAGCATGCTCGTGAGGCGGATCAGCGAGCTGTCGTCGGGGAAGATGCCGACGACGTCGGTGCGGCGGCCGATCTCGCGGTTGAAACGCTCGAGCGGGTTGGTGGTGCGGAGCTTGCGCCAGTGCTCGGCGGGGAAGGCAGTAGAAGGCGAGCACGTCCTCCTCGGCCTCCTCGAGCAACGCCGCTACCTTCGGCAGCGGCCGTTCGAGCTGCTCGACCGCCGGAGGTGAGCGCCGCGCTAGCGGCCTCGCGGTCAGGCTGGTTGAACAGCGGCCGGATCAGAGCGGCCAGCAGCCCATGTTGGTCCTTGCGGGCGTGTCCGAGGCAGTCACGCAGGAAGTGGACGCTGCAGCGCTGCCAGGGGCAGCCGAGCACCTGGGCCAGGGCCGCCTTCAGCCCCGGGTGGGCGTCCGAGATCGCCAGCTGCACCCCGGTCAGGCCGCGCTTGACCAGGCTGCGCAGGAACTCGCGCCAGAACGCCTCGGTCTCGGCCTCGCCAACGTCGAGGCCGATGATCTCTCGGCGCCCTGTCTCGTGGACCGCGTGGGCCACCACGACACACTTGGGCACCACCCGGCCGCCGGCGCGGACCTTCTCGACCTTCGCGTCGACGAACACATAGGGGTAGCGGCCCTCGAGCGGCCGCGCTTCGGAACGCCTCGACCTGCTCGTCCAGGAGCGCGCAGAGCGCGGCTCACCTCGCTGCGACCGATCCTCAGCCCGAGCGACTCGACCAGCTGATCGACCCGACGCGTCGAGACCCCGCACACATACGCCTGCTGCACGACCGCGACGAGCGCCTGCTCACTTCGTTTTCTCGGCCGCAGGAAGCCCGGGAAGTAGCTGCCCTGGCGCAGCTTCGGGATCTGCAGCTCGATCTCGCCGGCGCGCGTGTCCCAACGCCGGGCCCGATAGCCGTTGCGATGAGTCGCGCGATCGTCCGGGCGGCGCTCCCCGAGCTCGGCGCCGACCAGCTCTGAGACCTCGACCTCCATCAACTCGCGCACAAGCAGCCTGAGCGACTCGCGCAGCACATCCGCGTGCTCGTCACGAGCACACGCCGAACGACCTCCTCGACCGCCATCCTTTCCTGACCGGCCACCAGTGGTGCCTCCTTGTCGTCGAACCTTCAGCAGTCCGACGAGCATGAGCGCCACGGTGGCCGGAACCACCTCGTTCCGTCCGCCACGCTCCTACACCACGCTACGGGACGCG
>CAWCNV010000017.1:0-93228 GCA_963797015.1 uncultured Actinomycetes bacterium
CCGGCCGGTCGCGTTGATGGCCAACGACCCGACGGTCAAGGCGGGCTCGTGGGGGCCCAAGACCGTCGAGAAGATCCTGCGCATCCAGGAGCAGGCCCTGCGCCACCGCGCGCCGATGGTCTACCTGGTGGACTCCGCCGGCGCGCGCATCACCGAGCAGGTGCAGATGTTCCCCGGCCGCCGCGGCGCGGGCCGCATCTTCTTCAACCAGGTCCGCATGTCGGGCGTCGTCCCGCAGGTCTGCGTGCTGTTCGGGCCCAGCGCCGCCGGCGGCGCCTACATCCCGGCCTTCTGCGACCTCGTGATCATGCGCGACGGCAACTCCTCCATGTACCTGGGCTCGCCGCGCATGGCCGAGATGGTGATCGGCGAGAAGGTCACTTTGGAGGAGATGGGCGGGGCGCGCATGCACACCGGCGTGTCGGGCTGCGGCCACGTGCTCGCCTCCAGCGACGAGGAGGGCATCGACGTCGCGCGGCGCTATCTGTCCTATCTGCCGTCGGACTGGGAGGGCTCGCCGCCAAGCGCGCCGCCGGCGCCGGCGGCCTCGGACGCGCCGATCGCCGGCATCGTTCCCGCGGACGAGAACCGGCCCTGGGACATGCGCGAGCTGCTGGCGTCGCTGGTCGACGCCGACTCGTTCTTCGAAATCCACGCGCGCTGGGCCAAGGAGCTGATCGTCGGCTTCGCGCGTCTCGAGGGCCGCGCGATCGGCATCGTGGCCAACCAGCCGAAGTTCAAGGGCGGGGTGCTGTTCTCGGACTCGGCCGACAAGGCGGCGCGCTTCATCTGGACGTGCAACGCGTTCGGGGTGCCGCTGCTGTTCCTGGCCGACGTGCCCGGCTTCATGATCGGGACCGCGGTCGAGCGCGGGGGCATCATCCGCCACGGCGCCAAGATGATCAGCGCCGTGTCCGAGGCGACCGTGCCGAAGATCTCCGTGATCGTGCGCAAGGCCTACGGCGCGGGCCTCTACGCGATGGCCGGCCCGGCCTTCGACCCCGACTGCTGCCTGGCTCTGCCGAGCGCGTCGATCGCCGTGATGGGCCCGGAGGCCGCCATCAACGCCGTGTTCTTCAACCAGCTCCAGGCGATCGAGGACGAGGCCGAGCGAGCGCGTCGAACCGAAGAGCTGCGCCGCGAGTACGCCGAGGACATCGACATCCTGCACCTCGCATCCGAGCTCGTCGTCGACGCCGTGATCGCCCCGGACGATCTGCGGCCGGAGCTCGCGCGCCGCTTCGCGCTCTACGCCGGCCGCACGCGCGAGTGGCCGGCGAAGCGAAACCCGGTGACGCCGGTATGAGCGGGGGCGGCCGCCAGCCCGGCGGCGGCCGCTTCGCCGGCGGCCCCTCGCCGGCGAGCGCCTCGCCCGCGCCGCCGCTCCTCTGGACCCCCTCTGCCGGCACCGTCGAGCGCGCCACCCTTACCCGCTTCACGCGCTGGCTGGAGGAGTCGCGCGGGCTTCGCTTCGCCGACTACGACGCTCTCTGGCGCTGGTCCTCAACAGAGCTCGAGCAGTTCTGGGGCTCGCTGTGGGAGTTCTGTGACGTCCGGGCGCAGGCTCAGCCCGAGCGCGTGCTCTCAAGCCGCGCGATGCCCGGCGCGTGCTGGTTCGATGGTGCGCGGCTCAACTACGCCGAGAACCTGCTGGCCAGGGCGCGGTCGGGCGAGCCGGCGATCGTCGCCCGCTCGGAGACGCGCGAAGACCGGGAGCTGAGCTGGAACGAGCTTCGCGACCAGGTGGCACGTGCCGCCGCCGGGCTGCGGACGCTCGGCGTCGGTCGTGGCGACCGGGTCGTCGCCTATCTCCCGAACATCCCCGAGACGGTGGTCGCGTTCCTGGCCGTCGCGAGCCTGGGCGCGATCTGGTCCAGCGCCGCACCCGAGTTCGGCGCGCGCTCGGTCATCGACCGCTTCGCGCAGATCGAGCCTAAGGTCCTGCTGACCGTCGACGGCTACCGCTACGGCGGCCGCGAGTTCGACCGCCGCGAGGTCGTGGAGGGCCTGCGCCGCGAGCTGCCCACGGTCGAGCACACCGTGCTCGTGCCCTACCTGGGCACCGGCCCGCTCCCGGACGCGCTGACCTGGGACGAGCTCCTGCGCGAGCACCGCGAGCTGGCGTTCGAGCCGGTCCCGTTCGACCATCCGCTGTGGGTCCTCTACTCCTCGGGAACGACCGGGCTGCCCAAGGCGATCGTCCACGGGCACGGCGGGATCCTGCTCGAGCAGCTCAAGAAGGCCCACATGCACCTCGACGTCCACCCCGGCGACCGGATGTTCTGGTTCACCACGACCGGCTGGATGATGTGGAACTTCCTGGTCGGGACGCTGCTGGGCTCCTCGACGATCGTGCTCTACGACGGCAACCCCGCGTACCCGGACCTCGGGGTGCTGTGGGACTACGCCGAGCAGGCGCGGATGACGTGCTTCGGAACGAGCGCGAGCTACATCGCCTCGTGCCACAAGGCCGGCTTCGAGCCTCGCTCCGGCCGCGACCTGAGCGCGCTGCGCAGTGTCGGCTCGACCGGCTCGCCGCTCGCGCCCGAGGGCTTCGACTGGGTCTACGAGGCGGTCTCCGACGACGTGTGGCTGTTCTCGACCAGCGGCGGCACGGACGTGTGCACGGCGTTCGTGGGCGGCGTCCCGACGCTGCCCGTCCACCGCGGCGAGCTCCAGGCCCGGGCACTGGGCTGCGCCGTCGAGGCGTGGGATGAGCACGGCCGGCCGGTCGTCGACCGCGTGGGCGAGCTGGTCATCACCGAGCCCATGCCCTCGATGCCGCTCTACTTCTGGAACGACCCCGGCGACGAGCGCTACCGCCGCTCCTACTTCGACGTCTACCCCGGCGTGTGGCGCCACGGCGACTGGATCGAGATCACCTCGCGCGGGACCGCGCGCATCAGCGGCCGCTCGGACTCGACCATCAACCGCCAGGGCGTGCGGATGGGGACGAGCGAGATCTACCGCGCGGTGCTCGCGCAGGAAGAGGTCGTCGACGCGCTCGTGCTCGACGTGCCCAGGGAGGGGACGGAGGGCTGGATGCCCCTGTTCGTGGTGCTCGCCGACGGCGCCCGGCTGGATGACGAGCTGGCGGCGGCGATCAAGCGCCGCCTGCGCGAGGACTGCTCGCCGCGCCACGTACCCGACGAGATCGTCGCCGTGAAGGAGATACCGCGCACCCTGAGCGGCAAGGTGCTCGAGGTCCCGGTCAAGCGGATCCTGATGGGGACGCCGGCCGAGCAGGCCGCGAGCCGCGACTCGCTCGCCAACCCCGCAGCCCTCGACGAGTTCGTCGCGTTGGCGCGCCGCGAGGGCTGAGGGGCTGTGTCGCCGCCGTGGATCGAACGGCGGGCGACGAGGGGGAGGGAAGGCCGCGCGGCGTTCTGACTCGTGTTAACGACCTCAGAGGGCCATAACTCGGGTCAGAAAGGGGGTCTTGCTGAATTGGCGGGGTTGAGGGGCTGAGGAGAGACATCCGCTGCCCCTCTGAGGCTTCGCGTGGTCAAGAGATCGCGGAGCCAGGAGGAACAGCGGATGCAGGACCACGCTACCCGCCTCGTCGGGCTGGATGGCCTTGTCGTGACCGACGTGCAACGAACCGGCGAGCAGCTCGACCTGCAGGTCGAGCTGCTCGCGCGCGCCGCCGGGTGCCCCCACTGCGGCGGCACGGAGGTGTGCGTCAAGGAGCGCCCGCTCGTGCGGGTGCGCGACCTGCCGATCGCGGGGCGGCTGACGCGGTTGGTGTGGCGCAAGCGCCGCTATCGCTGCAGCGACTGTGCTCGCACGTTCACCGAGACCCACGAGCAGCTGCCGGCGCGTCAGCGGGTGACCGGGCGCTTCCGGGCGCGGCTGGGCGAGCGCGTCGTCGATGGCGCCGCGCACGCCGAGGTCGCGCGCGAGGAGCGCACCAGCCGCTACCAGGTCGCTCGTGCCTTCGCCGACCGCACCCGCCGGCGCGAGGCGCGCGACGTCGACCGGCCGCGGCGACTGTCGCTGGACGAGGCCCATCATCGCCGCGGGGGTGAGCTGGCCACCGTCGTCTCCGACCTGGACCGCCGCTGCGTCGTGGAGGTGCTCGACGGCCGCGACCGGCGCACCGTCGAGCGCTGGCTCAGCGCGCTGCCCGCGGAGATCCGCGCCGGGATCGAGGTCGTCTCGATCGATCCCTACGACGGCTACCGCCAGGCGATCCGCGCCGCACTGCCGCACGCCCGGATCGTCTGCGACCACTTCCACCTCGTGCGCGGCGCCAACGCCGCGCTTGACGCCGTGCGCCGCGAGCGCCAGCGCCAGGCGAAAGCGCGCAGGCCGAAGGGCGTGCGCCGCAGCGGCCAGCACGCCTCCTGGCGCCCCGAGCTCTACCGCGCCCGCCACCGCCTGCTCAAGGCACGCGAACGCCTCAGCGAACGTGAGCGCCGGCGGCTGAGCGAGCTGTTCGAGCGCGAGCCGATCCTCGCGGAGGCCTGGGGCCTGAAGGAGAGCTTCCGCGACATCTACCGCGCCAAAGATCGCGTCGAGGCCGAGCGGCGCCTCGAGGCGTTCCTCGCCACCGTCGATCGCGCCTGCCTGCCCGCCTTCGACGCCTTCGCCAAGGGCATCCGTCTCTGGCGCTGTGAGCTGTTGGCCTACTTCGACGAGCCGACCACCAACGGCTACGCCGAGGGCGTCATCAACAAGGTCAAGGTCATCAAACGCCGCGCCTACGGCATACCCACCTTCACCGCCCTCCGCGAGCGCGTGCTCCTAGCATGCGGCTAACCGGACCACGCAGCCTCACCCCGCTCAATCGACGAGAACCCAGAAAGGAACCCCTCCCTTCGTCGCTCGCCTGGATGCCCTCGCTGGGGTCTCGGAGTGATGGGTTCGCCGCGCTTCGCGCGCGCATTCGGGCGAAAGCTCCCAAAACCTCCCAAGGACTAAAGGCCCGGCGGCCGGGCGCCGATAGGGACGTGACGCACTGTTTTGGAGCCCTTGTTGACCCGGAAGCCAGAGGCGCATGGCACGCTGCCAGAGGACGTGCTCCGTGCCGCCGAGGAGAGATTCCACAGAGCTTTCGACAGCTGCCCGATCGGGATGGCGCTCACCGAGCCCCGCGGCAGGCACGTGCGCGTCAACCGCTCGCTGTGCGCGATCACTGGCTACACGGACCGCGATCTGCTGGCGCTTCCGGACGCCGCGATCGTGCACCCCGAAGACCGCCGGGAGCACCGGGGCGACATCGAGGCGTTGCTCGCAGGGCGCCTGGACCTGCTGACCACCGAGCTTCGCTACCTCCACGCGCACGGGCATGAGATCTGGGTCGCGCTGACGGCGACCGTCCTGCGCGACGCGCACGGAGGTCCACACCACGTCCTGCGCCAGGTGCAGGACGTGACCGAGCGCCGGCGCTATGAGGAGCGCATCCAGCACATGGCCGACCACGACGCGCTCACCGGGCTCTTCAACCGGCGCCGCTTCGAGGACGAGGTCGCCCGGCACGGCGCGTGGGTGAACCGCTACGGCACCGAGGGCGCGGTGCTCGTGATCGACCTCGACGGCTTCAAGTTCGTCAACGACACGCTCGGCCACTCGGCCGGCGACCGGTTGCTGATGACGGTCGCGTCGGTGCTCCGCGCGCGCCTGCGGGAGAGCGACGTGCTCGCGCGACTGGGCGCCGACGAGTTCGCGGTCCTGCTGCCGCGCGCGGGCGAGGACGAGGCGGCGACCGTCGCCGAGTCGCTCATCGAGGCGCTGCGGCATGAGCCGACTCGCGTCGAGGGCCAGCGCCGCGCGGCCACGGCGAGCATCGGCATCGCTCTCTTCGAGGGCGCCGAGCAGAGCGGCGAGGAGGTCCTCGTCAACGCCGACCTCGCGATGTACGACGCCAAGCACGAGGGCCGCGACCGGTTCGCGCTCCACCGCCCCTCGCGGGGCGCCCCGCCGGGGACCAAGGCGCGGATGACGTGGGCGAATTACATCGAGCAGGCGCTCGACGAGGACCGCTTCGTGCTCTACGCCCAGCCCATCCTCGAGCTGCGCAGCCGCGAGGTCACGCGCCACGAACTCCTGCTGCGGATGATCTCCGACGACGGCGACGTGATCCCGCCGGGCGCGTTCCTGGGCATCGCCGAGCAGTTCGACCTCGTGCAGCGGATCGATCGCTGGGTGACCCGGCGGGCCATCGCGCTGCTGGCCGAGCGCGAGCGCGCGGGCCATCCGCTCAGCCTGCAGGTCAACCTGTCGGCGCGCTCGCTGGCCGACGGCGCGCTGCTGCAGATCATCGAGCGCGAGTTGCCCGAGGCCGGCATCGGCCGCGGCCAGCTCACCTTCGAGATCACCGAGACCGCGGCGATCGCCAACATCCGCCTCGCGCGGCGCTTCGCCGGCGCGCTGGACGAGCTCGGCTGCTGCTTCGCGCTCGACGACTTCGGCGCCGGCTTCGGCTCGTTCTACTACCTCAAGCACCTGCCCTTCGACTACCTCAAGATCGACGGCGAGTTCGTCGCGCAGTGCCTGTCGAGCCGCACCGACCAGCTGCTGATCGACGCGGTGGTCGGCATCGCGCGCGGCCTGGGCAAGCAGACGATCGCCGAATTCACCACGGACGAGGGGATCCTGTCCTTCCTTGCCGAGCGCGGCGTCGACTACGCGCAGGGCCACCACATCGGCCGGGCCGTGCCGATCGAGGACTCGCTGATCCCGGCGGCGCTGGGCTGAGGTTCGGCGGGAGGCGGCGCTCAGGCGGGCGCCGTCGCCCCCGCGGGGTGCGACTCGGCCCAGGCGATGATCGCCTGGGAGCCGTCGACGACCTCTCCGCCGTCGAGCACGAGCGTCGGGACCCAGCTGTTGCCCGTCAGCTCCTTGACCTCGCGCCGCCGCGGGCCGTTGACGGCGTCGGGAAGCGCTCCGAGGCCGTAGACGCGCTCGACCTCGGGGTCGTGGCCCTGCTCGCGCAGCGCCCGGTAGGCGTTGCCGCACGGGTGGCCACCCGGGCGCGGGCTGCGGAAGGTTCCCCAGCAGACGTAGAGCTTCATCGCCGCGAGGCTACCGGGCCGGCGCCGCGGCGTGTTCCTCGCTGGCCGTATCGAGCTCCTCGAGGTCGGCGTCGAGCTCGTCGACCAGCGCCAGGCAGAGCTCGAGTGCGGCCTGCACGGCCTGCGGGTCCAGCGCCCCAGGCTCGTCGCCGGGTCCATCGCGGCCCGCGGCGACGCCGCGTGCGTCGAGACAGCCGACGGCGATCGCCGGCCAGCTCCGGCGGCGCGCCACGTGGGCGCCGGTGACGCCGTGACCCGTGTGCGGTCCGGCGCCCAGATGCGGCTCCTGGAGCGCGACGTGCGCCGCCACCGTGCGGAGCTGCGGGTGCAGTCCCAGCGGCCACAGCGGACCGTCCTTCACCCACCATCGTGGTCGCCCGCGGCCACACGGCTCGAGGTGCAGCACGGCGACCTCCTCGGTCGGCCAGCGCCGGCGGCGGGAGCGGATGAACTCGCGGATGCCGGCGGCGGGGGCCGTGCCGGCGCCCGCGAGCACGACGTGCACGTCGAGCCGTTGCGGCGGCGACTGGTCCAGGGCGGCGGCCAGGGCCAGCGCCACTCCGACCGCGCTCGCGTCGCCGGCCCCGGGCGACCGCGCGCCGAGCGCGTTGTCGGCCAGCAGCGCCGCCGCCAGCAACAGCCCGACCGTGGGGACGAGCTGCACGGCGCCGACCCAGGTCGCGTCGTGGACGAGCCGGATCACCGCCGCGGCGAGCGCGAGCAGCACCGCGAGCGCGAGCAGAGCGCGCGGCCCGGGCGCTCGAGCGGCGGCGCGCTCGAGCAGCGGCCGGCGCAGCAGCCCGGAGCGCCCGGCGTCGTAGCGGGCGGTGACGATCAGACGGACCGGCGGTCGCGAATCGTCGGTCGCGCGGGCGGGCGGCGGCGAGACGACGTTCTGGGTGGCGCGCCGGAAGGTGAGCCGGCGCAGGAGCCAGGGACCTCCGCGCATGTCGAGGACGAGTGAGATCGCCGTCAGCGCCAGAACGACCACGCCGGCGACGGCCGAGACCGTTGTGAGCAGGCTGCCGGCGACCGCCGCGAGCGCGTGGAGGGCAAGCGAAGCGGACTCGTGCGGGCGCACCCACACGGTCTCGAGCTCGGCCTCGCGGCCGGCGTCGCGCAGCCGCCCCGCGAGCCACGCCGCGGCACGGCGCTCGGCGTCGGTCCCCGGCCCGCGTCCCTCGATGCGGCACAACTCCGCCGCGGTCTCGATCGTATCCACGATGCCGCGATCTTCGCACCTCGCCCCGCGGCGCCCAGCCGTTCCGCCCCCGCGAGGGCGGCCGCTCCGTCCCCGCGGCGCCCGCCGGCGATAGCCTCCCCCGGATGGAGGAACTGGCCTTCGCAGGAGTCGTGCGCCAGGCCGAGCTCGTGCGGTCCGGGGAGGCCACCCCGCGCGAGCTCGTCCAGCTCTACCTGGAGCGCATCGACCGCCTCGATCCCCAGCTCAACGCGTTTCGCATCGTCTATCGCGACCGCGCGCTGGCCGACGCCGACCAGGCGCAGGCGCGGGTGAACGCCGGCGAGCAGCGCCCGCTGCTCGGGGTGCCGCTGGCGATCAAGGACAACCTCGACGTCGCCGGCGACGTGACGACGCACGGGACCGAGGCCTTCGGCGCTCCCGCCACGCGCGACGCCGAGGTCGTGCGGCGCGCACGCGAGGCGGGGGCGATCGTCATCGGCCGCACGACCGTCCCGCCGCTGTGCGCCATGGCGTGCACGGAGTCCGCGGCGTTCGGGATCACGCGCAACCCGTGGAACACCGACCGGACCCCGGGCGGCTCGAGCGGCGGCTCGGCCGCGGCCGTCGCCGCGGGGCTGGTGCCGGCCGCGCTGGGCAGCGACGGTGCCGGCTCGATCCGCATGCCGTCCTCCTTCTGCGGGCTCTTCGGGCTCAAGGCCCAGCGCGGGCGGGTCTCGCTCTCGCCGGCCCCCGAGCACTGGCACGGGCTGAGCTCGGTGGGCTGGATCGCGCGCTCGGTCCGCGACAGCGCGCTGCTCTACGACGCCACGCTCGGCGCGGTCGAGGGCGACCGCCACCAGCCGCCGGCGCTCGCGCGCAGCTTCTTGGAGTCGCTCGCGGCTCCCGAGCGCCCGCTGCGCGTCGCCTGGTCGGTGAAGGTGCCGCCGGGGCCGCTCGGAGTGCGCGTCGACCCGCAGGTCGCGGCCGCCGTCCGCGACACGGGCGAGCTCCTGCGCTCGCTCGGCCACGAGGTCGCCGAGCGCGACCCCGACCACCATCCCGGCGGCTATCCCGCGGGCATGGCGCGCGTGATGCGCGGGATCGCGGACGAGGCCGCGACGCTGCCGCGCCGGCGCAAGCTCGAGCGGCGCTTCCGCCAGCTCACTGCGGTGGCCGCGCGGATCCCTGACGCGGCACTGGCGCGCGCGCTCGCCGCCGAGCCCGAGATCGCGGGCCGCGTCAACCGGCTGTTCGACGAGTTCGACGTGCTGCTCACGCCCGTCGCCCCGGTGCCGGCGTTCGAGACCGCGCGCTGGGAAGGGCGCGGCCCGGTGGTGCTGCTCAACGGCAACGGCATGATGATCCCCTTCACCGTGCCCTGGAACCAGACGGGCCAGCCGGCGGCGTCGGTGCCCGCGGGCTGCACCGACGACGGCCTGCCGCTCGGGGTGCAGGTCATCACGCGGCCCGAGGACGAGGCGACGCTGCTGTCGGTCGCCGCGCAGATCGAGGCGCGGCGGCCGTGGGCGGATCGCCGGCCGCCCGTGTCTTGAGCGCCGAGCTGCTGGCGCTCGCGCGCGAGGCGGCGGTGAGCGCGGGCGTGCTGCTGCTCGAGGAATCGCGCGAGCCGGCCGAGGGCGTGCAGTCGAAGTCGACGCCCACGGACCTGGTCAGCGAGGCCGACCTCGCCGCCGAGCGTGCGATCCGCGACCTGCTCGCGGCGCGGCGGCCGGGGGACCGGCTGCTGGGGGAGGAGGGAGGCGAGTCGCCGCTCGGCAACGGCGAGCCGACCGGCGTTCGCTGGATCGTCGATCCGCTCGACGGCACGATCAACTTCCTCTTCGGGCTGCCGCAGTGGTGCGTGAGCGTGGCCGCCGAGGACTCCAACGGTGCGCTGCTCGGCGTCGTGCACGACCCGATCCGCGGGGAGACCTTCACGGCCAGGCGCGACGGCCCGGCGATGCTCGGCGACCGCGCTGTACGCGGGTCACGGCGCGACGACCTGGCCACTGCGCTGGTCGCGACCGGCTTCGCCTACGACGCGAAGGCACGGGCGCGCCAGGCCGGGACGGTCGCGGCGGTACTGCCGCGCGTGCGCGACATCCGGCGCCTCGGCAGCGCGGCGCTCGACCTGTGCTGGACGGCCTGCGGCCGCTGCGACGCCTACTACGAGCGCGGCCTGAACCCGTGGGACGCCGCGGCGGGCGCCCTGATCTGCGACCGCGCGGGCCTCGCCGTCCGGCCCCTACAGCCCGACGACGACCTCCCGGGAGGCCTCGCCGTGGCCCCCGAGCCGCTCATCGACGAGCTGCTCGAGCTCGTGGGGCCGTGAAGCGTTGTTGCGTGCCGTGAGGCGAATGCCCGGGGCGGGATTCGAACCCGCACTGCATCGGGTTTGAGCCGATCGTCTCTGCCAGTTGGACTACCCGGGCGCGGAGTGGGCGATTCTACGGCCACGGCGTCGGCCAACCTGTGACAACACTGCATCAATCCTGCTCGTCTGCCGGGTGGGGCGGGATGCTGACCCCATGCGTACGAGCGATGAGGTCGCTGAGGTCCTCGACCTTGCCCGACGCGGTCACAACCGGAGCCACATCGCACGCCGCACAGGCATCCCGCGCTCGACCGTACGCGATTGGCTGGAAGGACGCACCCCCCGCGCCTCGTCTCTCGCGCTGACCCGTCCTCCGTCGCCGCCGGCCGCCCCGTACGGCCTCCTGCTCGGCCTCTACCTCGGGGATGGTCACGTTGTGCGCCTCGGGCGGACCTACATGCTGCGCATCTTCTTCGACGCCCGCTATCCCGGCTTGATCGGCGAGGCGTTCAAGACGGTTCGCGCCGTGGTCCCCGATCGCCGCGTGAGCGTGTTTCGCCGGAAGCCCACCAACTGCGTGGTAGTGCGGTGCTACTGGGGCGGATGGCCCACACTGCTCCCGCAACACGGCCCCGGCGTGAAGCACGACCGCAGGATCGTCCTGTCTGGCTGGCAGCGCCGGATCACCCATCGGCACCCGCGGGAGTTCATCCGCGGCCTGCTCGTGTCGGACGGCACGCGTGTCACAAACCACGTACGCCATGGGAACCGCTGGTACAGCTATCCGCGCTATCAGTTCTCCAATCGATCGGAGAACATCAAGGGGCTGCTGTGCGAGCACCTCGACCTGCTGGGGATCGCGTGGCGCCGGGCCGGCGCGCTGAACATCTCGATTGCGAGGCGGGACGCGGTCGCCGCGCTCGATAAGTTCGTGGGACCGAAGACGTAGTCAGCCGATCGTCGCCCCTGACCAGCGTTGTTCGGCTTCGCGCGGTGAACTCTACGCGGCGGCCGGGGCGTCGCCGACGCCGGGCGTGTCGTACTCGCGCCGGCTGCCGGCGACTTCCTCCTCGACGTTCCAGGCCTGCTGGAAGCCGCTCATCGCGAAGCCGATGAGGAGGATCTGCACCGGGACTAGCAGCAGCGTGATGAGACCAACGATCGCCTCGTTGATCTCGGGGTTCGAGAAGCCGCTCTTGTCGCGCGCGAACCACTCCGGCCCGGCGATAGCCGCGAAGATCAGCACGAAGATCGCGAGCGCCGCGGTCAGGATCACCGCTCCGCGGCTCCAGCGCGCGACGTAGTAGGCGAGGACCAGGTACACGACCATGAACCCGATCTGGACCGGCTGCGCGCCCTGGAGCTTCGACCAGCCGCCGATGGTCTGGATCGCCATCAGGACCACGCTGATCAGGATCAGCAGGATGATGACGAACTTGGTCGTCTTCGAGGACGCCTTCTCCTGGTTCGGGTGGTGAAGGCGCACCCCCTCCGATGTGACCCACTCCGCCATCCTCGCGCCGCAACATACCCGCTCGCGAAGCACTTCGCATCACTTCTTGTGCCGTGATCTGCGTGCGAACGGCGGTGGGGGAACCGCGGGCGGCGGCTCCCCCACCCAACAGCGCTAGGGCTCGAGCTGGCGCAGCGGACCTTGGTCGTCCGTGAAGTTGCGCGTGCTCAGCGCTTGAATCCCCGCCGTGTGGTCGCCATTGAATGGCGTAACCGTGGACGGGCATCCGGCGGCCGCCGCGTCCTTCGGGTCGTTGAACCACAACCCGAGGTGGAACGTGTGGACCGGCGCGGTCGCGGGGTTGGAGGTGGCGTCGGCGTCATGCACCTTGGGCGCCGCCGTCGACCCTGGCGCGACGATGAACGTCTCCGTGTTGAAGCGCCCGACGAACATGCCGGAGGCCTCACCCGCGGCATTGGACTCCAGGTCGCCCTGATACCACGAAAGCCCGAACGGGCCGTTCGGCACCTGGATGACGAAGAGGTCGAAGTCGGTGCTCGCAGGCAGGCCTTCGGCATCCACCCGCATGCGTTCCACGGGCCCCAACGACCTGATCCTCACCCTCGCCTTGGCGTCCTTCGGTTCGCAACGAGCATGCGATCCGTGAGCGTCGGCCCGCGAGGCTCCGGCCGTCCCTACGATGGGATCCCGCGCGGGCGTGGCGAAACTGGCAGACGCGCCGGCTTTAGGTGCCGGTGGGCCGAAGGCCCTTGGGGGTTCGAGTCCCTCCGCCCGCACTCGGGCCGGGCGCGCTGCCGGTGTCCTACGCGCGCGCCGAGCTGGCTTCGGGCACGGGACCGACCCGCGACTCGGCGTGCGGTCCGACGGGCGCGCGGTCGCCGCGGCCCGGGATCGTCAGGGCGGCGAGCGCACCCACCAGCGCGCCCGTGCCGGCGATCGCGAACGCGATCGTGAACGCGCCGTCGGTGGGGACGGCGCTGTTGCCCACCGTGTCGGCGGTCAGCACGGCGGCGACGATCTGCGAGCCGAGCGCCATCCCGATCGAGCGGATCACGGTGTTGAGTCCCGTCGCCTCGCTGGTGCGGTCCTGGGGGACTGCCTCGACGATCAGGTTCGCCATCGCCGCGAAGGCCAGCCCGATCCCGACCGCCGAGACGCTGTTGAAGGCGAGCACCGCGCCCTCGCTGACGTGATCGGCCGCGAGCGCCAGCAGGCCCACGCCGGAGAGCGCGGCGCCGAGCGCGAGCGGGATCTTCGAGCCCACGCGGCCTCCGATCGAGCCCGAGATCGGGCCGACGATCAGCATCGCGAGCGCCGCCGGGAGCATGAGCACGCCGACCTGCGTCGAGTCGAGCCCAAAGCCGTATCCGGTGCTCGCGGGAAGGTGAGCGAGCTGCGGGATGAGCACGAACGAGCCGAACATCCCGAAGCCGACGAGCAGCGTCGCGATGTTGGTCCGCAGCACCGGCTTGCGAGCCAGCAGCGTCATGTCGGCCAGCGGCTCGTCGGTCCGGCGCTCGAGCTGCGTCCAGGCCACCAGCACGGCCAGGCCGCCGAACAGCAGGCCGAGCGTCCGCGCCGAGCCCCAGCCCCACGAGTTGCCCTGGCTGATCGCTATCAGGGTCGAGGCGAGGCCGGCGGCGAGCACGAGCGCGCCGCGCACGTCTATCCGGCCGGGCGAGCGAACCGGGGACTCGGGCACCAGCAGCAGCGTCAGCAGCGCCGCGGGCGCCGCCATCAGCGCCGAGGCCCAGAAGATCCAGTGGTAGCTGGCGTGGTCGAGCAGCACGCCGCCCAGCAGCAGCCCGGCTCCGCCGCCAATCCCGAACGTCGCCGAGATCAGCCCGATGCTGGGGGCCACGCGCTCGGGTGGAAGCTCGTCGCGCACGATCCCGAAGGCGAGCGGGAACAGGCCGCCGCCGGCGCCCTGCAGCACGCGCCCGACGACGAGCAGCCCGAGCGAGCTGGCGAAGGCGGCGACCACCGATCCCGCGATGAACGCGAGCAGGACGGCGACCAGCAGGTGCTTCTTGCCGTACATGTCGCCGAGCCGGCCGATGATCGGCGTGCACACGGCGGCCGACACGAGGTAGCCGCTGACCACCCAGGTGACCTCGGTGGAGCTCGCCTCGAAGTCGTGCTGGAGCACGGGCAGGGCGGGGATGAGCATCGTCTGGGCGAGCGCGTACGCGAGCGCGCCGAGCCCCAGGACGAGCAGGGTGCGAGTAGGATCCGGGTGCGGCATCGGCTCGGAGGCGTCGGATGAGCGCTTCACGGGCGAAAAGGAAAGGAAAAAGACCACATGCGGACGGCAGGGTCCGCTTCCGTCGAAGAGGCTAGCAACGGGGTTGCCGTGACTGCCGCGCCCGCATCAGATGCGTCGGAGACGGGCCAAGGGCGCACGCCCTCGGGCCGGCGCAAGCGCGCCGACGCCGTTCGCAACCGTGACGCGGTCGTCGCCGCGGCGTCCGTCGTGTTCGCGGAGAAGGGCCTCGATGCGGGGGTCCCGGAGATAGCCGAGCGCGCTGGGGTGGGCAAAGGCACCGTGTACCGGTCTTTCCCCACGAAGGACCATTTGATAGCCGCCGTGGTGGTGGATCGCCTGGAGGTCTTCAGGACGAGGCTCGCGGAAGCCGCTGCCGGGCCCAACGCGTGGGCGGCGCTTCGGAAGACGATCCTCGACTCCGTCGACAAGACGCTGCCCGACCGCGTCTTCTACGAGGGCCTCAGCCGCACGATCGATGCCCCGGAGGTCCGCGCGGCGCGGGCCGAGGTGCGTGCCGACTTCGGCCGCATCATGCGCCGGGCGCAGGAGCAGGGCGTGATGCGGACCGACGTCGTGGCGGAGGATCTGCCGGTCCTGTTCTCCGGTGTGGCCGCGGTCCTGACCGAGGACCCCGACACGCCGGCCTCGACCTATAGGCGCTACCTCTCGCTTGCACTCGACGCGCTGAGCGCCGATGGAGCCGAGCCGCTGTCCGGAGCTCCCGCGCGGCCCGACGGCCGCCGCCGCCGGCGATTGGTCGAGCCCGGCGCCTGATCTCACGTTCGTGGCCGTGGCGGGCGTTCTACGGGCATGACCATCGCCGACACCATCCCCCATGACCGGGCGTGGACCGTGTACGAGTCCCCGCTCGGTCCCCTCACCCTGCTCGACGGGCCGGCGGGCCTTTCCGGGTTGCGCTTCCCGCGCTCCGGTGCCCGGCTCGACGAGGCGCGCCGCGACCCCGACGCCCAGCGCGCCGCCGTCGAGCAGCTCGAGCAGTACTTCGCCGGTGACCGCCAGGCGTTCGAGCTCGGTCTCGATCTCCGCGGCACGCCGTTCCAGCGCAGCGTGTGGGAACTGCTGCTCCGGATCCCGTTCGGCGCCACGACGACCTACGGCCGCCTGGCCGACGAGCTCGGCCGGCGCGACCGCGTACGGGCGGTCGGCGCAGCCGTGGGCCGCACCCCGGTCCCGATCATCGTCCCCTGCCACCGCGTCGTCGGGTCCGACGGCTCCCTGACCGGCTACGGCGGCGGCCTGCACCGCAAGCGAGCGCTCCTCGACCACGAAGCGGCCGTCGCGGGAGGTCTCGCGCCCGAGGGACCCTGGACGTTCCGCCAGATGACGCTCACCTAAGGGGCGCCGGCGGCTGTCTAGGCCTTGGGACCGACGAAGCGGTCGAGCCTCGCGACGCTGTCGCGATGCGAGACCGAGACGTTGCGCGGGTTGGAGAGCGTCCACCGGATCCCGAGCCGCTTGCACGCTTCACAGAACAGCCCGCGGATGTCGGGCGAGAGGTTCGAGAAGAAGTACCGCGGATACTCGTACCGGGCCACGCGCCCGCTCGGCAGCTTGGTCTCGAAGCGATTGACGGTCCGGCACCCGTCCGAGTGGATCAGCCCCCGAAGGAACCACTCCGTCTGCTCATCGACGATCGCCTGTTGCCAGCCGACCAGCTCGATCTTTCGCTCGTGCTTGCGCCCGGGTCCGTGCTGGGGGAATGCGGCGCGCCAGCCGGCCCAGTAGCGAGTACCGTCATGCCACGGCTGTTCTTGACCGGGAGGCAGCGGACTGCCGACGTGTTCGCGGCCAGCTGTATCGCGGCCCGTGCGTCCTCGACGATCTCCGTGATACAGGCCATCAAGCGAGAGCTGAAGGCCGATAGCTCTTCCTCGGCGAGGCAAGCAGCCGTCGCCGAGGTAGAGGCCCGAGGAAGTACGGCGTACGATGGACTGTCCGGCGGTTTCCAGTCGGAATGGCGACGTGACCATGGGCGTGGAGCACGGGGTCGCGGGGCACGCCGGCCCGAACGCTTTCGTTTCACCGCGGCCCCACCGCCCGATGGTCGACGGCGGAACGCCCGTTGCGGCGCTCGCCTCGCGAGTCGGTCAGATCTCTCGCCAAGGCCGCTCGGACTGATGCGCATGTCCTTGGCATCTCACACCTAGCTATTCTCGCGTTCGATTCGGACGCGCTCTACCTGCCACAGGCGGGTTCTCCTATTTCCCGAGGGGACTGGTGTAACGGTAAACATTGCGGTCTCCAAAACCGCAACTCGAGGTTCGATTCCTCGGTCCCCCGCTACGGGCACGTAGCACGGCAGGTGCGGATCGCCCGTGGCGACTCTCACTGAGGACATGAAGCGGGTCGTCCGCGAGCAGCGGCTCGGCTTCTACGCGACCGTGTCGTCGGACGGATCGCCGAACCTCTCGCCGAAGGGGACGACGTGCGTGCTCGACGACGAGCACCTGCTCTTCGCCGATATCCGGTCGCCGCAAACCGTGGCGAACATCGCACGCGGTTCGGTGGTCGAGGTCAACGTCGTCGATCCGTTCACGCGAAAGGGCTACCGGTTCAAGGGCCCAGCCGTGGTCCACGAGCGTGGGACCGGCGTCTACGCCGATGGCGTGGAGCGGCTGCGCGAAGGCGGGTCGACGCTGGTGGACCGTGTCAACGCCATCGTCGTCATCGAGGTGCGCGAGGCGCGGCCGCTCCTGTCGCCCGCCTACGACGACGGCGTGGCGACCGAGACCGACATGATCCGCACGTTCCAGGAGCGCTTCGCACGCCTTCACGGCGGGCGGCCGAGCTGACGGCGAGCCGCGCTCACCGCGGAGGATCCGGCCCGCCGCTCGTCTGCCTCCACGGCTTCCTCGAGACGTGGCGCAGCTGGGAGCTGGTGCTGCCCGCGCTGGAGCGCCGGCACGGCGACCTCGCGCCCACTCTCGCCGGCCATGCCGGCGGGCGGGTCCACCGTTATGGGCGAGGTAGCCGTCACCGGCAGCTTGGCGCCCGAAGGAGCCTCGACGTTCAGCCACGTGAGCCGTCCTCCTCAGCGCGCCGCGCTGGTGCACAGCCGGACCGGCTGGCGGCTCACGACCCTCACCTGCCAGGGGATGTCGGCGCGGTCGCGGGGCAGGGTAAGCGCCGCGGCGGTGCCGCCGGGGAGGCCGAAGCCGACGAACCTGTAGCCGGCCGCGAAGCGGCGCAGCTGCAGCCCGTACGGCGTGCCCGGCGCGTTCCGCACCGCCAACGTTCCCGGACCGACCGCGAGCTCTCCCAGGGCAAGCCCGCTGCGCGCCGATCGGCAATGCGGTCCCGCTACCGCGCGCGCCGGCACGGTCACTGGCTGTAGGCGCTCGGCGTGCGCGAGCACGAGATCCGCGGCTAGACGCACGGGCTCAGGGCGGCGGAGGATCTCCGAAGGGCTGTCCGAGGGCGAGCCGAACGCGTCGACGAACGAGAGGTAGCGCCCGCCGTAGACGTCTGAGAGGCTGTGGTTGCCGATGGCCTGGACCGTGAATTGATCCTCGGGACGGAAGCCCGGGCTCATCCCGTCGCGCGCGACCCCCATCACCCCCGTCTCCGCGCTGTTGTAGGCGCCGAACAGCGCCCATATGGGTTCGGCACGATGAAGGATGCGCACGTTGCCGGCGCACGCCAGCAGTGTCACGGCCGCGAGCACTGCGCCGCTGCGCGTCGTCGGTCTCCAGCCGCTGGCGATCGAGGCCGCCGCCAGCATGAGGAGCGTCGCTGCGAAGTACTGGTAGCGACCTGAGTTCGCCCCCCGGTCACCGTGGTTGTTGGACAGGCAGGCCGCCGTCCAGAGGGCGAGGGCGGTCGCCGCGGCGCCCCAGGCCACGGGCGGTATCCGTCCGCCACGGCGCAGGTGCCACGCGAGCGCGGCGGCCAGCACTGCGGCGAGCGGCCACCCCAGGTCGGTCGCCACGATGTAGGGAGAGGCGGTCGAAGGCGTCTGGGCGAGACCCGTGACCGAGGTCAGCGCGGCGGCCAGCGCGTTTGCGTAGTAGGCGGGAAGCTCCACGACCTTGGCGAGGCGGGCCGAGCTGTGGCCGTAGGCCGCGTACCACGCCAGGTAGAGCGCGAGCGGCACCCCGACGATCCAAGCGCGGCGCCAGTCGCGCGGACGTTCCAGGGCCAGGAGCACGGCCGCGAAGACGACGAAGCCCAGGCCTGCGCTGGAGCACAGGAGCGAGATCGCGAGCAAGGAGGAGGCGGCGATGTCGCCGCGGCGGTCTCGACGCTCGAGGCACAGCACCATTCCGAGCCCCGAGGCCACGGAGCCGAGGTAGGTCATCTGGAAGGCCCACACCAGGTCCTGCCAGGCGGCGCCCAGCACGACCAGCACGGCGGCCGGAGCCAGCGCGGCCCATGGCCCCACGCAGCGGCGGGCAAGCACGTAGAGCAGCAGGCAGGTGGCACCGTGAAGCGCGATCGAGACGGCCGTGAACGGCGCGTAGCTCGACGGTCCGAACACCTCCAGCAGGAGCTTGTAAGCCAGTACGGGAAGGGCGATCAGGTGCTCGGCGTGGCGCTCGAGCAGGACGTCGGCGCTGAAGCCGCGGCGGCCGAGCAGAACGCTCCAGTCGTCGCTGACGAACGTCGAGTGGCGGGCCTCGTAGCCGACGATCAGGCAACCGGCGAGTATCACCGCCACTGCGGCGACCGCAGGCGCATGGGGATTCGAGGCGGTCGCGCGCACCCGCGTGAGAATCGTGCCCTGCCCGTGGGTCCGGGCGAGCGGATTCGCCGGGCCGTGCATGTCCGTCGCATGCTAACCGGCGTGCGTATCTCGGCCTCCCGCCCCGACTTGACATACCGAACGGTATCCGGATACCGTGCAGTATGTGGCGCCCGGGCAGCACACGTTCCTCTTCACTGACCTGGTCGGCTTCACCACATTGACCGCCCTGCGGGGCGACGACGACGCCGCGGACGTCGCCTGCGAGTTCTACGACCGCGTCCGCCCCCTGCTCCCCGAGCACCGTTCGGAGGAGGTCAAGACGATCGGCGACGCGCTGATGCTCCGCGCCGAGGATCCGGCGCTCGCGATCCGCCTCGGGCTGCGGATCGTCCGCGATCTCGAGGAGCTGCCGGGCTTCCCCGCCGTGCGCGTCGGGATGCACACCGGGCCGGCGGTGTCGCGCAACTCGGACTGGTACGGGACCACGGTGAACGTCGCCGCGCGGTTGTGCAGCGCCGCGGGCGGGGGAGAGGTACTCGTGAGCGAGGCGACCGCGGCCGCGGCCGGGCGCGTTCGCAGGGTCGCCCTGGACGAGCAGCGGCTTCATTGGCTCAAGAACGTCACCGAGCCCGTCGCGGCGCGGGTGGCGAGCGAGGAGGAAGGCAGATGGCCCCCCATTCAGGCGATGAAGACGGCGGCGTGCGTGCGACCGCAACGAGCGGCGTGGTGAACGGCAGCGAGTCCATCACGGCGGACCGGCCTGTGCGCGAGCCCGCTCTCGCGGCGCACGCGCCAGGCCGAGAGCCGGCTCTCCCGCCCGGGCCCCGCCTCCCGCGCCCGCTCCAGACGCTCGGGTGGATCACCAGGCCGATGCCATTCATGGAGCGCTGTCGCGAGCGCTACGGAGACGTGTTCACCATGCGCATCGCCCAGGAGGGTCACTGGGTCGTGGTCGCCGACCCCGAGCTGGTCAAGCAGATCTTCACCGGCGATCCGAAGCTCCTGCACGCCGGCGAGGGCAACCGCATTCTCGGGCCGGTCGTGGGCTCGCATTCCGTGCTGCTGCTCGACGAGCAGCCGCACATGGCCCAGCGCAAGCTCATGCTGCCGTCATTCCACGGCGAGCGCATGAAGCGCTATGGCGAGCTCATGGCCGACGTCGCGCGGGAGGAGATCGCACGCTGGCCGCGCGGCGAGCCGCTCGAGCTGTGGCCGCGCATGCAGAGCGTGACGCTCGAGGTGATCATTCGCGCCGTCTTCGGCGTGCACGAGGGCGAGCGCCTCCAGCTCCTACGCGATCGCCTGCGCGGGATGTTGGACATGGTCACCGACCGCGGCACGATGGCGCTGATCGCACTCTTGGGACCAGCGCGTATCAAGCGCTTCGCGCGGCTCACCGGTGCGCTCGCGCCCGTCGACGAGGTCGTCTACGCCGAGATCCGCGATCGCCGTTCCAGCCCCGACCTCGCCGAGCGCGAGGACATCCTGTCGCTGCTGCTCCAGGCGCGCCACGAGGACGGCTCGCCGATGAGCGACGAGGAGCTTCGTGACGAGCTCATGACGCTGCTCGTCGCCGGCCACGAGACGACCGCGACCGCGCTGTCGTGGGCCGTCGAACGGCTGCTGCGGCATCCCCAGGCGCTCGACAGGCTCACCGAGGAGGTGCGGGCCGGCGAGGACGAATATCTCGACGCGGTCATCAAGGAGACCCTGCGCCTGCGGCCGGTCCTGCCGCTCGTCGTGCGAAAGCTGACCGCGCCGCTGGAGCTCGGCGAGCACCTCGTGCCGGCGGGGGCGACAGTCGCGCCGTGCATCCACCTGATCCACCGCCGCGAGGACGTCTATCCCGACGCGCGCCGCTTCCGCCCCGAGCGCTTCCTCGAGCAGCCTGCCGGCACCTACACCTGGATCCCGTTCGGCGGCGGCGTGCGTCGCTGCCTGGGCGCGAGCTTCGCGCTGTTCGAGATGAAGGTCGTGCTCGAGCAGCTCGTGGCGGGCGCGCGGCTTGCGGCTGCGCAGCCGGGGTCCGAGCGCGTGCGGCGGCGGGCCATCACCTTGACCCCCGAGCACGGAACCGAGGTCGTCGTAGCCGATCCGGTTGCCGCCCCGGCGCCGGGCGAGCCCGAGACGGTGGCCGCCTGATGCCCTCGCGTCTGACCCGCAAGGAGAAGCAGGCCCGCACGCGGCGGCTGCTGATGGCGGCAGCCGCGAAGGTGTGCGCGAAGCACGGCCTGCAGCAGACCTCCGTCGACGAGGTCGCGGAGCAGGCCGGCTACACCAAGGGCGCCTTCTACGCCAATTTCGCCTCCAAGGAGGAGCTCTTCCTGGCGATGCTCGACGAGCGCTTCGCCGAGCGCCTGAAGGAGATCGACCGCGTGACGGCCGGCTCGGGCGAGCCCGAGGACATGGCCCGCCGCGCCGGCGTCGACTTCGCGCGCTACCTCGCCGCCGACCCCGAATGGCAGCGCCTGTTCTTCGAGTTCTCGGCCCACGCGGCGCGCAACCCCGAGTTCCGCGAGGAGCTCGTGACCCGCTATCGCTCACTGCGCAGCCGCATCGCCGAGCTCTTCCGCCGGCGCGCGGAGGAACTGGGCGTCGAGTCCCCGGTCCCCTACGAGGACCTCGCGCTGATGACCTTCGCGATGGCCAACGGCTTCGCCCTGGAACGCCTGCTCGAGCCCGACACCGCGCCCGACGAGCTCCACGCCTCCATGCTCGCGATCTTCTTCACGGGGGTGCGGACGATGGCCGAGTCGCAGGCGGAGAGCACGGCCGGGGCGACCTGAGTACAGCGTCGAGCGGCACCCTAGGATTCAATGCCGCGCTCGCGGGCGTGGTGTAACGGCTGCACGTGAGCCTTCCAAGCTCAAAGTGCCGGTTCAAGTCCGGTCGCCCGCTTCCCGCCGGACCGCCCTAGTGGGCGCGGGCCGGGTCTAGACTGCTTTCGTCACGGGGAGTGGCGCAGCCTGGTAGCGCATCCGGCTGGGGGCCGGAAGGTCGCAGGTTCAAATCCTGTCTCCCCGACCATTTGGCAGAAGGTCGAACCCTGGTCCCCTGAGAGGGGGTCGGGGTTCGGTCGTTTCCGCCCATGGTCGGAGGAGGGACCCTGGGAGGCCTTATGGCCGTTCCTGGCCTGGGTCCGGGTCCCTATCGGGTGCCAGGGGGTCATCTCGCGGTAGACCTTGGTCAGCTCAACGGCTTCGATTTCTCCGTCTGGGCCGATCAAGATGCGCTCGAAGATTGCCTGGTTGAGTCTCCGAACGGCACTAGAACTCGTAGAGCTGAACCATGACGTCCCGGGCAACGATGCTCGGGGGCGGTAGTTCGCCTTCGGCCGAGGGTGCGTTGAAGTCTCCATTCCCCTCGTGCCAGAGCTGCCACACGAGCGACTTCCGCCTACCTCGACCTTCGGCATCCACGACCAGTCGGGTGGTGGGGTATGCCTCTTCTAGGTCGGCTCGGTGGATGACGGTCCCGTCGCGCTGGAGCAACTGGCTCTCTGAGATTTGTCGCCTGACCTCCTCGAGGCACGCCAGCTCATAGTCGTGGCGCTCGGCCGAGGTCTTAGGCTTCACCTAGGTACCTCCCGTACGAGGTAATGATTTCGGCCGGCTCGGGTTCTGTGGGTCTCTCGGTCGCGAACGACACGACCACTCGGCGGACACAAACGGCTCCGTTCTGTTGGTACTCCGGGCCGGTGTACTCCAACCGAGTCGTGCCCTCCGGCGCGGGGGTGGTACTAAGGGCGGCTTGTGTTGCCGCAATGTCGTCTGGGCCCCAGCCGTGCTTGGCGTAGATGTGCCGGTAGCCCCAGCCGAGCCATCCCCTGGTCGACGCGGGCAGCGTCCAGCCGTACTTCAGTGCCGTCGCACTCTGTCCACCGTCGGCCGTCTGCCGAGTGAAGGTCTGGACCGTCTCGTACAGAGGACTTGAATCCAGCGCAACGCCGCGACTTGGGTCGGGATCGTGGCCGCCGGGAGTCGATAGCTCGCACCGCTGGTCCTGCTCGTCGGTCGAGCCGGGCGGGGGGTTGCAGACAAACGTCTCGACGGGGTCGCAGACATTTGGCGTTCCAAGCTGGAACTCGAGTTCCTGGTTGAGCGTCGGGTAGTCACCAGACTCGAGCTGGGCGCGGGTGCTCTGGGTGACCGTTGTGACGCCGGGATTCGTGGGCGCTGGACTCGTCTTGGTGTAGCTCTGGTTTGAGTAGTCCTCGATAGGACCGCGCGCCTCAAGGCCGTTCTCAGGAGCGATCCCGGCGTGCAGGGAGCGAGACACCGTCTGGTAGGTGCCTGCCTCCACGCAGTTCGTGGCCGTGCCGTTTGTGTAGTCGGAAAATCCCGAGGGCGGGGGGCCGTAGAAGCGGCTCCCAGGGCAGTCGTTGCCAGGGCCCCCGAACCACCATTGGACCCAGTTGCCTGACGACGGGCTCAGATAGGCGAAGAGCCAGCCGTCATAAGGCATGGTGAACGTTGGATATGAACCCAATAGGGAACCCCGACATTGAGAAAGCGGAGCTCTTGCCATGCCGGCGTGGTATTCCCTGAAGCCGGTTCGGGAATCCCAATCTTCAAAAACTTGAGCCGGACCGGGTTTGACGGAGACCGGGTTAGTTGGTTTGTAGGACGGTTGTTGGGGTTTGGGACGGGTGGGGCGGAGCCGGCGCCCGGAGGGCGACGGCGGAGCGCCGGCCGTCCGCGCGGTCGTGGTGGAGGGCCTCGAACTCGGCTGGCGGCAGGTCGCCGAGCGCTTCGTGCAGCCGCGCCTGGTTGAACCAGCCGAGGTATTCGACGATCGTCAGCTCGAGGTGGGAGCGACTGCGCCAGACGCGGTCGGCGACGAGCTCGGTCTTGAAGCTGTCGACGAAGCTCTCGGCCATCGCGTTGTCGTAGCAGTCGTCGGCTGAGCCGACGGAGGCGAGCACGCCGGCGTCGTCGAGCGTCTGCGTGTAGTCGTAGGACAGGTACTGGCTGCCGCGATCGCTGTGGTGCACGAGCGCGACGTCGGCGCCGCCGCCGCGCTGCGCGAGCGCCATCCGCAGCGCGTCGAGCACCAGATCGGTGCGCATGTGCCCGGCGAACTGCCAGCCGACCACGCGGCGCGAGAAGACGTCGATGACGAAGGCAAAGAACACCACGCCCTCCCAGCAGCGCAGGTAGGTGAAGTCCGCCACCCACAGCCGGTTCGGGCCGTCGGCGGTGAAGTCACGCTCGACCAGGTCGGGGCGGCGGGTGGCCTCGGCGTCGGGCGTGGTCGTGCGCCACGGCCGGCCGCGGCGCTTGGCGCCCTGGATGCCGGCCTGGCGCATCAGCCGCTGCACCCGGCCACGACCGACCGTCTCGCCCGACCTGAGCAGCGCCTTCCACGTGCGCCGGTAGCCATAGGCGAAGTAGTTGGCCTCATGCACTTCGCGGATGCGAGCGAGCAGCCGCTCGTCGGCGACCGCACGAGCTGAGCGCTCGCCGCTGGCGCGCTGGTAGTAGGCCGACGCCGACACCCCGAGCGTGCGGCAGACGAGCTCGACGGCGAAGCCAGCGGCCTTCTGCTGATCGATGAAGGCGCTCACCTCCGCGGGGTCCCGTCGAGCTCCTTGGCGAAAAACACCGACGCGGCCTTGAGGATCTCGTTGGCCTTCCTGAGTTCGCGGTTCTCGCGCTCCAGCGCCCGCAAGCGCTCACGCTCATCGGTGGTCAGGCGGTCCTGGCGCGTGCCGGCGTCGGCCTCGGCCTGGCGGACCCACAGCCGCAGCGCCTCGCGGTGCACACCCAGATCGGCCGCCACATGCGCGATCGGCCGACCAGACTCGAACACCAAGCGGACCGCGCGCTCACGCAGCTCGTCGGGATACTTCTTGGGGGCTGGCATCGATGAAGCCTCGACTTCCTCCAGGACAGATCATCCTGGCTTCGAAGCCTCCGCGAAACCCGGCCTGGCTCACGCGAAACGGTCCAACGTCTTCAGGAACGGCCAATTCGGGACCGTGGCATGGGACGGGGAGCCGCGCTTGCCGGACGTACCGCTCCTCGTCTCCGCAGTTGACGCCGTCGCCAGTCTCAATCCACACTCGAGAGGCGATCAGGGGAACTTGGGCTTCCGAGCGGTGTGAGCGTCGAGCAGCGCCGAGATCAACCTTGAGGCTGGTTGAGGGTTCGACCTTTGTCCTCTCTGGCCGATTTTCGCCTGGGAGCTGATTCCTGCCGAAGTTTCGTTGTCTGCGGCGCGTCTGCCGAGCGCCTCTGGTGTGGCGCCTCGAGAGGGCCGGTGCTCGTCCGCGCGAACAGCGCTTGGCCTATATGCGAGGGCGCGCCGCGGTGCAGGCCACGAATAGGACCTGCCGCATCGCGCTGGCTTTGTCGCGTCGCTTGGTCGCTTGAGGTGGCATCGCGTCGCGCCAGACCAGCGGTTCAACCGGGGAGTGGCGCGCCGAGCGCGCTGGCGAGGGCGCCAGCGGCGCCGGCGGCGATCAGCGTCAGGACGACGCCGCGGCGGCCGACGAAGAGCGCGACGGCGGCGGCGGCGAGCATCGCGAGTTGCCAGCTCTCGCTGAGCGCGAGCGCGAGCGGGATGGCGGCGCCGGCGATCGCGCCGATCGCGGCGGGGCCGGCGCCGTCGAGGAAGCCGCGCAAGATCTGGTTCGCGCGCAGGCGGTCGAAGCGCTCGGCACCGATGAGGATGAACGAGAACGAGGGGGCGAAAGCGACGGCGGCGGCGAGCAGCCCGCCGCCGATCCCGGCGGCGGCGTAGCCGACCACGGCGACGGTCTGTACCACTGGGCCGGGAGTAACCTGGCCGAGGGCGACGGCGTTGAGGAACTGCCCGTCGGTCATCCAGTGGTAGGTGTCGACGGCGTCGTGTTGCATCAGCGGGACGATCACGAAGCCGCCGCCGTAGGAGAGCGCGCCCACCTTGAACGCCACCCACGCCAGCGCCAGCAGCCCGCCGCTTGTCGCACCCGTCGCCGCGAGCAGCGGCCAGGCGTGGACACCCGCGACGCCGGCGCCTGACCGCACGCGCCGCAGGGCGATCTCGACGGCGCCGCAGCCGAGCAGGACGAGCACCAGCCACGCACCGACCGTCGCGGCGGAGATGGCGCCGGCGAGCGCGTAGAGGACCCAGCGCGGCCGCGCGGCCGCGCGGCGCCAGCTCGCCGGGGCCAGGCCGGCGGCCGCGTGTAGCGCGACCGCCGCCACGGCGGCGCCCGAGCCCGCACCGGCGCCGAGCACCCACTCGGGCGGCGAGGCGGCGAGGAACAGGGCCGCGAGCGCGAGGATCAGCACCAGGCCGGGGACGATGAAGCCGACCCCACCGACGAGCGCTCCGGCGATCCCGCGCAGCCGCCAAGCGCAGTAGATCGCCAGCTGCGTCGATGCCGGTCCGGGCAGCAGGTTGGTCGCGGCGATCGCGTCCTCGAACTCGCGGTCATCGAGCCAGCCGCGGCGGGTGACGCACAACTCGCGCAGCAGCGCGATGTGCGCCGGCGGACCACCGAAGCCGATGCACCCGATGCGCCCCCACTCGCGCAGGACCAGCCGGAGTCCCGGCGTCGGCGCTGGCGCGCTGGCCGGCGGGCGCGCGCGCCGCGCTTGGTCCGCTCCGATCGCCGGTCCGGACACCGGGCGCTATGCGCCCGCCGGCTGGAAGAGCTCGATCGGGTTGCCCGAGGGGTCCTCGAGCAGGATCTGCTGGCCGCCCGGCCCTCTGACGATGTCGTTGCGGAACGTGAGGCCCGCGGTCCGCAGCCGCTCGACGTCGGCCGCGATGTCGTCGACGATGAAGTGGATGCGGTTCCAGCCTCCCGGCGCCGGCGTGCGGCCGTCGGGCATCGGCCTCCCGGCCGAGCTCGCCGGACCGCTTAGCAGCAGCCGCAGGTTGCCGCGCACGACGTCGGCGAACGCCGGCGCGGCGCTGGAGCGCAGCGCGAAGCCGAAGTGCTTGGTGTAGAAGGCGACGGCGCCCTCGACGTCGTCGACCATGTAGCGGACGTTCACGAGCTCGTCAGGCACGTTCGGTCGCCTCCTGACCGGTGGTGGTCTGCTCGATCGCCTCGATGAGAAAGCCGACCCGGGTGCAAAGCTCGGTCGCGGTACGCTCGAACGCGGGCAGCGTCTCCTCGTCGCTTCCGGGCTCGCGCGCTGGGTCGGGCACGCTCCAATGGATCAGCGCGGGTCCGCCGGGGAACTCGGGGCACACCTCGCGCACGCGATCGCACAGGCTGATCACATAATCGAAGTGCTGGGCGACGAACTCGCCCAGGTGCTTGGGACGACGCCCGGCGAGATCGATGCCGCGCTCGCGCATCACCCGCACCGCGTTTGGATGCAGCGGCTTGGGATGGCTGCCCGCGCTTGCCGCGCTCACGGCACCGCAGGACAGCCGCTCGGCGAGCGCCTCGGCGATCTGCGAGCGCGAGCTGTTGCCGGTACACAAGAACAGCAACCGCGCCGGCCTGGCACCGGGCTCCCGCACGGCGCGTGGGCGCGTCGCCGACGCCAGGCCCGGATGGAGTGACACGCCGGCGCTCGACAGCAGCTCGCCGCAGCGCGCCAGATCGAGGACGTAGTAGGTGTCGCGACCGTCGGCGGCGCTGCGACGCATCGAGACAAGACCACCGTCGCGCAGCTGGCGCAAGTGGTAGGAGACCAGGCTCTGGCGCCGGCCCGCGAGTGCGCACAGCTCGCCCACACGCCGATCGCTGCGCGCCAACTCGCTCAACAGCCGCCACCGCAACGGGTGCCCCGCCAGCCGCAGAAACCGCGGCGGCGAACTCTCGCCATGTCGCGCCGTGACGATCACCGCCCGCCGAAGACTACATCAACCTAGTTTGATGCGTCTACTGTGGCGTTCTTGCCGATCGTCGACGGCCCCCGCTGCCGCCCAGGCAGGGTGAAGCCGCGAGCTCCGCACACGAGCGGGACCGTGGTGGCCCAGGACGAGACTTCCCGTATGGACGACCAGTGGTCGCGCGCGACGGCACCGTCAGTGCTCTCGCTCTCGGGACCGAGCGGGTGTGACCTCAGCGTCGGCGGAGACGTGAGCGCCGACGGCTGAGGACCAGATGTAGTCGAAGGCATGCTGGTCATAGGGAAGTACCCAGCACGCAGCGATCCTGCCGGCCGCGACGCGGAAGACTCCCACGGTCTCCCACGCGAGTGTGTTGCCATCCCGCTGCAGGTGTCCGCCGGCGAGGATCACCGCGTACTCATCGTCGGCGAGCACACGACGAACTGTGATCCGAAAAGTGGCGTGCGCCAGCTCGCGCCTGCCGGCGAAGTATCGCAGCACCTCATCGCGGCCCACGTGGTGCCCCGCAAGTGCGCTGCGACCCGGCACGTGCCACACGACGTCGGCCGCGAGCATTGCGCGCACCGGCTCCTGGTCGCCCCCGGCGTAGAATCGATTCTGGGCGGCGTGGAACTCGCGGATCAGCCGCGCATTCGGATGCTCCATAGCCATCGTCCCAGTATCCCGCCTCCGTCCTTGCGGCGGCGACAGCGCGTCAGTACGACGCCGGCGATCGTTAGCCGCGGCAGCCGGACGTCGGTACGCGGACCTGAGCCGCGAATGTGGCGGGCGAGATGTGGCCGCAGTCTTCCGGACTGCTTTGCGCGAAAGGAGGCGTATCGAACGTCGCCACCGAGACGGAGCGCAACGGACGAGCACCGGGCGCGCGGCCACCGCACTGATCACGCTCGCAACGCCCGGCCGGAGCGAGAGCGTGCGGGCCGACGCACGAGACGCCTGGACGTCATCCGATGGGTGCGTCTCGTCGCGGGGCGACAGGTACCTGCTTTTGGCGAGGAGGGGGTCTCGCGCCGGACCGGAGGTCGGCCCTGCATTCGTGCTGACGCGTTTACGGCGGAGGGGTCCGCCGTGACTCGCGGTCCGTCGGAGCGCGTTCCGGAGCTCGCGCAAATCGCATTGGCAGAATGGTGTGGATGGCTGAGCACTACCAGCGTCCGGGATGGTTCACCACTAACGTTTTCAACCGGCTTGTGGCCACGCTGACGCGCCTGGGCGTGAGCGTGTACGGCTCGCGTGTGCTCGAGGTGCACGGCCGCAAGTCCGGCGAATGGCGACAGACCCCGGTGAACCTGCTCCACTACGACAGCGCCGACTACCTCGTCGCGCCGCGCGGTCACACGCAATGGGTCAAGAACCTGCGTGCCAGTGGCCAAGGGCGGCTGCGCGTCGGACGGCGGACAGAGCCGTTCACGGCGGCCGAGCTCGCCGACGATGAGAAGGCGCCGCTGCTGCGGGCCTATTTGAAGAAGTGGAAATTCGAGGTCGGGGTGTTCTTCGGCGGGGTCGGGCCGGACTCCTCGGACGACGAGCTTGGAAGTCGGTGCTGGCATCCGTTGCCGTAGCCGCGAACGATGAGGCGGCTGACGCTATCGCCGCCCGGTTACTGCAGAGGAGTGGTCGCGTTCCCAAGTCCGCGCGAATCGGTCGCTTCGGGCCAGGATTACCCGAGCCGACGATCGATGTCCCTCTGGGACGGACGCCGGCCAATCGGTTGAGAAAATGCAGTCCCTCGCCCGATCTGGGGCGACCGCCTACGCCGAACCCGCCCCCCTAGTCCGAGCCTTGCATCCTGCCGCCAGGGTCTGCCGCGGCCGCCTCGGCTTGCTCGCTAACGCGCTGAGCGGCATGGGCTTCTTCGGATGCGGCGCCCGCCCGGTGGCGCGCCTCTTCGGCCTCCCGCTTGCGGTCCTCGGCCGTGAGCTCTAACTCGTCTGCGCGGCGCCGAGCCTGCTCGGCCTCGTCGTTCCGGCGCGCCAGCAGGCTCGCGCCAACCAGCGGGCCGCTCGACTGGGGCACTCCGAAAAGGGCACACACCGCGGCGCCCTGCTCGGCGGTCAGCTCGTCCCCGACCGTGACGTCAGGGGCCCCGCCGAGCTGTTCGCCGGTGAAGGGAAGGCGAACGTAGTCCCGGCTCACCGCCGCGTCAGAGAGCGGCGCTAGCTTGACCTGATGGCCGAGCCTTCCGTGTTTGATCGAGATCAGCACCGGCTCGTCCCCGGCAGCGTCGTAGTACACCTCCTCCAGACGGCCGGCCTTCTCGCCGGCGCTGTCCAGAACATCCTGCCCCCGCCAGCTTTCGATGCTCTCAACTGTCGGCACGGTTCCTCCTACTCGTATCGGACGATGGTCACGATCGCGCCCGTGCGTCGGTGCGCCTCCCGGACCGCGCTGATCGGCGAACGCGCGAATGTCGCGGCTTTCGCAGCTCATGGCTGCATGCCGTTCGGGAGGCACTCGCCACCCGGATCATGAACCGAGAATACTGCGCCGGCAGCGCCGCACAACCGCACTGCACAACGTCCGGATCCTGTCTGCTGCGGGCCGAGATCACTGTCGGACAGTACGACTCCTATGGCAACGGAGGAGCCGCCCAGCGGGTCGTACCCCGTGTGACCCCAATGAGCGCCTTGCCTGCACTCGGCATTGCGCGCGCGAGCTTGTCGATTCCATGCATCCTCGGCCGGGCGACTCGGTGCTGTTGGGTTGCATCGTGAAGCGGCAACAGCAGGAGCGCCTAGCTGGATCGTTGCGCTGCAACGCGTAGGATCACGCCCTGCCGGTCGAGGGTGGAGTGGAGGCCGGCCTGTTGTCACTCCGGGAAGGGGCCTGAGGTGAGTCTGGATCAGAAGAGAGCGCGGTGGTTCGGCATTCTCTACCTCATCACGTTCGTCACGTCGATCCCGGCGCTGGTGCTGTACGAGCCTGCGCTTCGTGACCCCGTGGGCTACATCGCCGGTGGCGGGCACGACAAGCGGATCTATCTCGCGGCGCTGCTTGAGCTGCTGCTCATCATCGCGAACATCGGCACCGCAGTCGTGATCGTCCCGATCATGAGGCGGCAGTTCGAGGAGCTATCGATCGGCTACGTGACGGCGCGGATCTTCGAATGTACGTTCATCCTCGTCGGCATTGTCGTGATGCTTGGGATCACGACGTTGCACAGAGAGGCCGCGGGTGCGAACGAAGGCACAATCGCCTACTCGCTTGCGGCGATCAAGGATTGGACGTTCCTCCTGGGGCCGGGCTGGGTGGTCGGCTGGGGGAACGGGTTGATCCTGGGTTACATGATGTACCGCACGCAACTAGTGCCGCGGCCGTGGCCGTGGCTCGGGCTCGTCGGCGGACCGTTGATCATCATCTCGGGCACGATCGTGATGTTCGGAGGGAACCCCGCGACCAGCACGCTCAAAGGCCCGGCGTCGATTCCCGAAGCCCTGTGGGAGCTCTTCCTCGGCGTCTACTGCACCATCTGGGGCTTCAGGCGCAGCGCCCCGATCCTTTCCAAGAGCGCCCGATGACGACTCAACTCGCGCCGGCTACGCACATCCCAGAAGCCGCGGCTGACGCTCTCCCACCGCGGTGGCAGCGCTAGCCCTGTCCGGGGCCGCGTTCGCCCCGCTGTTTGTCGTCGGCTGGTTCACAACCGGTGGCGTCACACCCCACTACGCCGCACCAGATCGGGATTGGACGAGCGATCATCGTCGGTCGCTGCGGCCCGACGGTCTGAAGCCATGCTGATCTACTCGATGGGCGTCTCCGTGGATGGCTTCATCGCCGACCGCGAGGGCGCGTTCGGGTGGACGGTGCCCAGCGAGGAGCAGTTTCGTTTCCACCTCACGCAGACACGCGAGCTTGGCGGCCATCTGTGCGGCCGCAGGCTCTACGAGACGATGCTGCCGTGGGAGACGGATCCGTCGTTGCGCGAGGACGAGCTCCGGGCCGCGTTTGCCGACGTGTGGTGCGCGATCCCGAAGGTCGTCTTCAGCCGCACGCTCGACCGCGTCCAGGGCAACGCCCGGCTCGCCGAGTCGTCACTGGCCGAGGAGGCCGCTGCGGCGCTCGAGCAGACCGACAAGGACGTCGGGATCGGCGGCGCCGGCCTGGCCGCGGCGGCGATCGAGCTCGGCCTTGTCGACGAGCTGCGCATGTTTCGCAATCCGGTCGTCGTTGGTGGCGGCACGCCGTTCCTGCCGCCGGTCACCGAAGAGGTCCCGCTGGACCTGATCGAGACCAGGACGTTCGGCTCGCGCGTGATCTACGAGCGCTACCGGCGCATCCGCGATGACTCGGACTGACACTCCAACGGCGCGCTCACCCGATCCGCCGGCGTGTGCCGCAAGCGGATCCCCTTACGGGACAGGGCTCTGCTCTCGCGCAAATGCAGTCGTCTAAGCCCGCCGCTCTCGAGCAACCATGCTCGAGAGGCGATCAGCGGAACTTGGGCTGCCGAGCGGCCCGGGCGTCGAGCAGCGCTTCGATCAAGCTTGAGGCTGGTTGAGGGTTCGACCTTTGTCCTCTTTGGCCGATTTCGCTTTACAGAGCGATGCTCGGGAGTTCCGTTCGCACGTCCTACCGCAGCGGCGCAGCTCACAGCGTCTCGCCATTCTTTCCCACAATTGGCGTTGTTCCGGTGGGGTGGTGGTCATGCGCGTCGCGCCCCGCCTGGCTGAGACGTCCTGGCCGCCTCGCTTTCGCTTCGCAGGAAAGGAGCACCACGTCTGACCTACGGGGCGGACGGCGCGCTGTCCTCCATCACGAGCTCGGCGTTCATGGCGTAGGCGGCGCGAGCTCCGCTCCCGGTCGCGATGGCGACCGACTGCACTGGCGTTCCGGCGTCACCGGCGGCGTAGAGGCCGGGGACCGAGCTCTGTCCGCTGGCGTCGATATCGACGCTTCCCACCTCGGTCAGCGCCGCGCCGAGCGAAACCGCTAGCTCGCTTGTGAGCGACAGGTTCGGCTGGATGAACAGCGCGTGCCGGGCCAGCGGGGGCCGGCCCGTGGTGAACTCGACGCGGAGCTCGCCACCAGTCTCCTCAACTCGCTCCACTTGGTCATCGACCAGCTCGACGCCGGCTGTGTCGAGGCGTTCGCGCCGCTCGGCCGCAATGTCGGAGTCCCCGTCGCAGAGGAGCACGACGTCGTCGCTAAGCGCGCTCAGCAGCAGCGCCTGGTGCACGGACTTCTCGGTGCAGCTGTAGACGGCGATCGGACGGTCCCGGACCTCCCAACCGTGACAGTAGGGACAGTGGAAGATGCGCTCGCCCCAGAGCTCTGACACCCCGTCGACGTAGGGAAGGTCGTAGCGCATCCCGTGCGCGAGTAGCAGGCGTCGGGCCGTCACTTGCGAGCCGTCTTCAACGGCGATCTCGAACCCACCGGAGACGCGGCCAGCGGACCGGGCGGCCACCGAGCGGCGCTCGACGGTCTCGTAGGGCTCGAGCTGCTCTACAGCGACGCGGCGCACTTCGGCTGGCGGCGTACCGTCGCGCGTGAGGAAGCCGTGCATGGCCTTCGAGACGGCGTTGGCCGGTACGTCGGTATCGAGAAGGAGGACGCGGCGGCGCATACGTCCCAGGATCAGCGCGGCGCTCAGGCCCGCGGGGCCACCGCCCACCACCACCACGTCCAAGCTCTGCTTAGTCATCAGTTCTCCCTCGCTTCAACGGAGGAGCACGGCCTCCACGACGCCGGGCTCCGTCGGACTCGACATCCCCGGCCTGCGCTGTACCGATCGCAACCTTCGCCTCGGCATATCTGGAAGTCTGACGAGAGCACCACTCGGCGATGGGTCAGGACATGATGAAGGCGATCGTCCAAGACAGATACGGCTCACCCGATGTCCTGCGACTCGAGGACATCGACAGGCCGGCCGCAAACGACGATGAGGTGCTGATTCGCGTTCATGCAGCGGCCGTCAATATCGGCGACTGGCACCTGCTGAGGGGCACGCCATACGTCATGCGCATGGCGACCGGGCCGCTCAGGCCAAGGCACCACGTCCCGGGACTCGATCTGGCGGGGCAGATCGAGTCGATCGGCAAAGACGTGACGCAGTTTCGACCAGGGGATGAGGTTTTCGGCTGGTGCAGAGGCGCCTTCGCCGAGTATGCGTGCGCTGGCGAGAGCAACCTCTTGGCGAAGCCGGGCGACCTGACGTTTGAGCAAGCCGCCGCCATCGGAGACTCCGCTTTCACCGCCCTCAATGCGGTTCGGGATCAAGGGAAGGTCCAGCCGGGGCACCAGGTGTTGATTAACGGGGCGTCGGGCGGCGTGGGCACGTTCGCCGTGCAGATCGCCAAATCGTTCGGAGCGAAGGTGACCGGGGTGTGCAGCACGAGGAACGTGGATTTGGTCCGATCGATTGGCGCCGATCAAGTCATTGACTACACCCTGGAGGACTTCACCCACAGCGGGCAGCGTTACGACGTGATGCTCGATCTGGTCGGGAGCCGGTCGCTGTCGGACTGCAGGCGGGCGCTGACCCCCCGGGGGACGTACGTCTTGGTTGGAGTCGCGGACATGGGTCGTTGGTTCGGAGTCGCTCGTCAGATCAAGGTGCTCTCGTTGTCACCGCTCGTGCGCCAGAGGATGCACGTGTTCATCGTGCGGCATAGCAGAGAGGATCTGGCGGTTCTGAAGCAGCTCCTCGAAGCCGGAAAAGTCGCGCCGGTCATCGACCGCCGCTACGAGTTGAGTGAGGTTCCTGACGCTCTCCATTACCAGGGAGAAGGACACGCTCGGGGAAAGCTCGTCATCGCCCTGTGAGGCGGGGGCCGCCGGCAGACCACCCTAAAGCGGGAACCAATGCTGCTGCCCTGCGCGAAAGGAGCAACGAGAGCGACGCTCGCGGCGAACCTAATGCGGTCCGTCGACACGGTTGACGGAATCGCCAGGCGCGATGCATACTCGCTACCGGGATCAGCGGGACTTGGCCCAGCGAGCGGCCCGGGCGTCGAGCAGCGCCTCGATCAAGCTTGAGGCTGGTTGAGGGTTCGACCTTTGTCCTCTTTCGGCCGATTTTCGAGGACCGTTTGGGTCTGGGTCGAGCCTCATTGAAGGGCGCAGGACTTCGAACACTGGTCTACGACGGCTGGGGCCCTGCCGACTCGCGGAAATCGGTGTCGTGGACGAGCAGTCTCATGGCCTTCGAGGAACGACTGCGGCGCCACGCGGCCGTTCGCCACGATTCTCTGACAGCATCCGACCATGGCCGACAGTCCCTCCGAGCTGATCGACGCGCAGATCGCACAATTGGGCGATTGGCGCGGCGAGGTGCTCGCCCGCGTCCGGCACCTGATCAGGCAGGCTGACCCGGACGTGATCGAAGAGATCAAGTGGCAGAAGCCGTCGAACCCGCTGGGCGTCCCGACCTGGACTCACGACGGGATCATCTGCACCGGCGAGTCGTACGAGGGAAAGGTCAAGCTCACCTTTGCCAAAGGCGCCTCGCTCGACGACCCGGCCGGCCTCTTCAACGCCAGCCTCGATGCCAGGGTGCGGCGCGTCATCGATCTCCACGAGGGGGACACGATCGACGCCGAGGCGTTCAAGGCGCTCGTGCGCGCCGCCGTGGACCTGAACGGGTCCTAGTCAGCTAGATCACGCCCCGTAAAGGGATCCCTTACGGGACAGGATCCTGCTCTTGGCGGCACGATGTCGAGAAGCGCCGGCCGGCTCCGCTCACCAGGTGAAGGGCCACGACAGGCGCGGCCCCACGACACAGGAGACCACCATGCCCAAGTACCTGCTCCTCAAGCACTACCGCGGCGGCCCGGATCCGCACCATCCCTTCCCCCCGATGGACCAGTGGGCCCCCGAGGACGTGGAGGCACACATGGCCTTCCTCAAGCACGTCAGCGAGATGCTCGAGGAGAACGGCGAGTACGTCGGTGCGCAGGCACTCACGCCGGAGCGCACCTGGGTGCGCTACGGCGGCCCTGACGCCGCGCCGGTCACCACCGACGGCCCGCATCCCGAGACCAGCGACCTCGTGGCGGGCTGGTACATGATCGACGTCGAGTCGCGCGAGCGCGCGCTCGAGGTCGCGGCCTACGTCTCCTCCGAGCCCGGCCCGGGCGGGGAGCCGCTGTACGAGTGGATCGACGTCCGGGAGATCATGTCCTAGCCGGCCTCGGACGACTGACCCGGCATGATCGACGAGCCGACACGACGGCTGGACGAGGGCGCACTTCGCGCCCTCGTCCCTCGGGTGCTCGCGGGCCTGGTGCGGCGGGGCGAGGACTTCGATGCTGCCGAGGATGCGCTGCAGGAGGCGCTGCTGGAAGCGCTGCGGGTGTGGCGCGAGCACCCGCCGCGCGATCCGCGCGCGTGGCTGACGACCGTCGCGACCCGGCGGCTCGTCGACGCCCGGCGCAGCGAGGCTGCCCGAATCCGCCGTGAGGAGGCGATGTACGCAGAGCCGCGACCGGCCGCCACCGAGGAGGGCGACGACACCCTCTTCCTGCTCTTCTGCTGCTGCCACCCCGACCTCGCGCCCGCCTCCCAGGTGGCGCTGACGCTGCGTGCCGTCGGCGGCCTCACCACCCGGGAGATCGCCGACGCCTTCTACGTGCCGGAGGCGACGATGGCACAGCGGATCAGCCGGGCCAAGCGCGCCCTGCAGGGGCGCCGCCTGGACCAGCCCGGCGACCTCGCCGTCGTGCTGCGCGTGCTCTACCTCGTCTACACGGCCGGCCACTCGGGCCGGGTGGACCTGGCGGGCGAGGCGATCCGGCTCGCCCGCCAGCTCACCCTCGTCACCGAGGAACCGGAGGCGCGCGGGCTGCTCGCGCTGATGCTCCTCAACCACGCCCGCCTCCCGGCGCGACTCGACTCGGAGGGTCGCATCGTCACGCTCGACCGGCAGGACCGCCGCCTGTGGGACACCCGCGAGATCGCCGAGGGCGTGCGCGTCCTGCAGTCGGCGCTGGCCCTTCAGCGCCCCGGCCGCTACCAGGTCGAGGCGGCCATCGCCGCCCTGCACGACGACGCGGCGAGCGCCGAGGAGACCGACTGGCAGCAGATCCTCGCCTGGTACGACGAGCTCGTCGCCCTCACCGACGACCCGGTGCGCCAGGACCCCGCCGCGGTGCTCGGGCGCGCGGTCGCGGCCGGCCACGTCCTCGGCGCGGCCGCCGGGCTGCGCGAGACGGACCGGCTGCGCGAGGTGCTCGCCGAACGGCACCGGTGGCACGCCGTCCGCGGCCACCTGCACGAGCTCGGCGGTGACCTCCCTGCAGCCGCCACGGCGTACGCGGAGGCCGCCCGTCGGGCCACGGACGTCGCCGAGCGCGACCACCTGGTCCGTCAGGCCGCCCGCGCGCGGGCCGCCGAGCTATGTAGGAACAGTAGTCTCACTGAGCGTCCTGCATAGGCTCGGGTACCGAGCTAGGACCCGATTGAGCCGAGCAACTCATCGCTGGTCTCTTCAGACCAATGGGCGGCGCGTTTCCACCAGCCGATCGGCAACCGAGAGACGCTGTAGCTGGGGCCGTCGTGTCGCTACCGTCGAGCGCATGACGATCCAACGCATGGACCACGTGGGCATCGTGGTCGACGACCTCGCAGCCGCGACGGCGTTCTTCGTCGAGCTCGGACTCAAGCTGCAGGGCGAGGCGCAGGTCGAGGGCGGTTGCGTGGACCGCATCGTCGGGCTCGAGGGCGTCCGGGCGGAGATCGCGATGGTGGAGACCCCGGACGGCCACGGACGGCTCGAGCTGACGAAGTTTCACGCCCCGTCGGGCCGGGGCGGCGACCGGCACGCGCCGGCGAACACACCGGGCATCCGCCATGTCGCATTCGCAGTCGACGATATCGACGCCGTCGTCGCTAGCTTGCGAGCCCGCGGCGCGGAGCTCGTTGGCGAGGTGGAGTGCTACGAAGACAGCTATCGGCTCTGCTACGTCCGCGGCCCGGAGGGGATCATCGTGGAGCTGGCGGAGCAGATCGGCTGAGGGCTCCGGCCGGCCGCCGGCGCGCTACGCAGGCGGCCGCCCGGCGTTGCCCCTCAGCGAGCACCTCTTACGAGTGCCGCGGCCTCGATCCGGTGATTTCCGCGCAGCAGGCCGTCGGCGTCGTGCGGGCCTTGCCCGCCTTGCAGGCGCTGGTGCGTCTCGCCGTTAGCGGTTGTCCTTCAATGCCGGAGTGCGCGGGGGAGCCGCGTTGGAACGCGGCCCAGCGGTTCCCACCCTCGAGGCTGGGGCGAGATCCAGCCTCGAGGTGGACCCGAGCGATCAGCCAAGCGACTCCATGAGGAGCGGCACGGCCTCCTCGACCGTGAGCATCACCCTGGTCTCGTACTCGACCCACTGCGTGTAGTTCTGCAGGTTCGCGTACGCGCCCGCCACATCATCGGTGTCGGCGACCACGACGCCGTGGCTGCCGTCGGCCGCAACGTAGTGCGCCGTTGTGCCGGGTCCAGGACCCACCTCGGCGAAGACCTCCAACAGCTTCTTGGTCTCCTCGTTGCTGAGAAACGGCTTGATCCTGTACGTCGTCATAAAGAGCATGCTTCCCCCTCTTCTGTGCGTCTGTGGTGACCCGCGTTGACGCAAGCCCACCCGAGTCACCGACCCTACCTGCGCTGGCTCGCGCAAGCCACCCCAGGATCATCGCCTCGGCTCACATCTGCAAATCGCAGCCCGAGGCGGGCGTGAGCCGGTCTGTCAGTCGACACGCTCGAAGCTCGTCCGGAGCTTGCGGGCTTCCTGCGGGAAACTGAGAACTGAGCTCAGGTGAGGATGTTTACCGCGCGTGCGACGATCAGCCCGAGGATGCTCAGCGAGATCAAGGCCTGCACGCCCATCGTCAGCTTGGCCCAGTGGCGCATCGGCATGACGTCGGTCGGACTGAAGGCGGTGGCGTTCGTCAGGCCCAGGTAGAGGTAATCGAGGAACAGCGGCCGCCAGTCGGGAGGTGCCAGCGCGGGGTTCATGTGCTCCGGAAACGCTAAGGCGGGGTACTTCGCGATGCGATGAACGCGCGCAGCGGGGCCTCCGCCGTCGACCTCCCAGTAGACGAATGTGAACGCGATGATCGTATTCAGCCACACCAGAGCGCCGGACGAGAGCAGTGCGTCGGCGTTGTTCAAAGCCTTGTTGCCGCCCACCAGCTCGACCGTCAGCACGACCGCTTGCGTTCCAGCCCCCACGACGAGCACGGCCATCAGCCCGATGCCGATCGCGCGAGCGGCGCGCGACTGCCGGTCGATTCGGCCGGGGTCGGCGATCATGTGCGTCACGAGCAACAGCGCCAGCACCACAGGTCCGACCCACTTCGACGCCAAGCTGAAGCGGTCGGGCAGCAGCAGCGAGACCACGATCGCCACGAGCAGCGCCAGGGACGAGGGCCAGCGGCTCTCCCCCCTGAGGTCGTCGATCTCCTCCTGAGTCAAGGGACCCCCGTCGCGGCGATCACGCTGCGGCAGGCTCCTTTGAACTCGCTCCTCGGTGACAGTCGGAGCGTGTCACCAGAGCAGGCCCTCCTTCATGGCCCGAAGCGCACGCCCGCGGGCCGACAGCAGCCGACCGGTGGCCTTCGCCCTGCCCGCCGGCGCACCGAGATCGATCCGGCCGTCCTCAGCCTCCTCCGACGCCTCATCGACGCGCTCGCGGAGATCAGTCATCGCGGCCGTCGTGGTGCCTGGTGACGCGCGACCACGACGCCTTGCGAGCATGGCTCAGGCGACGAGTTGAGCGGACCTTCTCGACCAAAGCGGCAACGCTGCGTCGTCCTGCTCAGCCGACGTTCCGAGGACGGCGAGGCGCGAAATCACCATGGGTGGAGTATCCGCGGAGATGGGACAACCGTACCGTCGCCGGACGCGGTTCGCTCACCCCGACGGGCTTCGGCAGGCTGACGCTCGACCCTGCCGCGCAATCGCCGGAGGCGCCTCCGGTACAGAGGTGCCGGCGACAAGCGAGGTGCTGGACACGGTCTAGACGGAGCTGGCCCGCCGCCCTGCCTATCACGACGGAGGCCCGTCCACGACATTCGGGTATAGCTCCATCGAGAGAAGGAGGTGGCCTTGTGCCGTTCGGCTATCTGATCACCATGGGCCTGGTCGCCGTCGGCATGCTGCTGGCGCTCGTGCCGCTGCGCCGATCCGGTGGGCTCGGGATGCTGAGCTGGTTACTCAGCGCTGTCGTCAACGAGTCGCCGTTCGTCGGGCTCTATTGGGTGCTGGCCGCGACGCTGCTCGCCGTCGCCCAGGGCGACCTCGATGCGCCCGCTGCGTGGATTGCCCTCGGCCTTGCCTGTGCCAGCTTCGCCGGCGCGCCCGTCCTGGTCTTGCGCAGCCTGCGCGCGCGTGCCGCCGTCGGTAACGCACTCGACGAGGGCCTCGGCCCCGGGTGGCGTGGGACTATCGAGGCGGCGGCGGCCGGCGAGGCTCGGCGTCGCCTGCCCTGGGGTCGCATCCTCCTCGCCCCGCTACCCCTGTCCAGCCGGTATGTCAAGCGCAGTGCGAACCTGTCCTACGGGCCGTACGGCAGGCGCAACCGGCTGGACCTCTACCGCCGCCGCGACTTGCCCTCATCCGCTCCCATCCTGATCCACCTGCACGGCGGCCACTTCCGAACAGGACGCAAGAGCTTCTACGCGCGAGCCCTGCTCCACGAATTCGCCCGGCAAGGCTGGGTGTGCATCAGCGCCAACTACCGTCTGCGCCCCGGCGCGGCGTTCGGCGACTTCATGGTCGACGTCAAGAAGGTGATCGCCTGGGCCCGCGAGCACGCGCCCGAGCACGGCGCCGACCCGAGCTGCATCCTCCTCGCGGGAAGCTCTGCCGGCGCCCACCTCGCCGTCACCGCGGCGCTCACTGCCAACGACCCAACGTTCCAGCCCCGATTCGAGAGCGCGGACACGTCGGTGGCCGCCGCGATCGGCCTGTATGGCTACTACGGTCGTATCGAGGACGGGCCGCTCCCGTCTTCCCCAAGCGACTACGTACATGCCGACGCGCCCCCGCTGCTGATCGCCCACGGCGACCAGGACACCCTCGTGCCCCCCGAGCACGCCCGACAACTCGTGGCCCGATTGCGCGCCACCTCGGCCAGCCCGGTGATGTACGGCGAACTGCCAGGCGCCCAGCACTCCTTCGACCTGTTTCACTCGATCCGCTTCGAGACGCTCATCGACGGGATCCAGGTCTTCGCCAGCTGGATCCGCTCGCCCGCACGCCGAGATCCGTCGGGCCCGATGGTGCCGGAGGCGGCGCGGAAGCTAGCCGGAGACCCGGTGCGAGCGCCAGACCTTCGGACTCGAGATCGTTGGTGACCGCAACCCCGGCTGACATATGCGCCCACGAGATCGCCTGACGGCCGCGTTCCGATTGCCGGTCGGCTAACGGGGCGCGCGTGCGCGGCCCGCTAGTAGGCCATTTCCATGACCTCGCGGACGCGCTGCAAGGTATGGTCGGCGATGTCGTTGGCGCGCGCGTTTCCGTCGGCGAGGACCTGCTGGAGGTAGCCTGGGTCGGCGGCCAGCTCGCGGCGGCGTTGGCGCAGGGGTCGTAGCTCCTCGTTGACCGCGTCGGTGACCAGCGCCTTCAGCGCGGCGGCGCCGCGGCCGCCGAGCTCGTCGGCGATGTCGATGGGGTCGCGTCGCGTGCACAGCGCGGCGATGAGCAGCAGGTTGGAGACCTCGGGACGCCGCTCAGGGTCGTAGGTGATGGTGCGCTCGCTGTCGGTCTTGGCTCGGCGCACGAGCGCGGCCGTGCGATCCTCGTCGTCGCCGAGGGCGATGGTGTTGCCGCGGCTCTTGCTCATCTTTGTCCCGTCGATGCCGAGCAGGACTGGCGCGGCGGTGAGCAGCGCGTCGGGCTGACGGAAGACCGGTGCGCCGGACGCGTAGCGCTCGTTGAAGCGTCGAGCTATGAGCCGCGTGGTTTCGACGTGGGGGAGCTGGTCTCTGCCGACCGGGACCAGGTTGCCGTGGCAGAACAGGATGTCGGCGGCCTGATGCACCGGATACGTAAGAAGCAGGGCGCTCAGGGCGCGGCTGCGGCTGGCCGCCGCCTCGGCCTTGACGGTCGGGTTGCGTTGGAGCTCGGCGACGCTGACCAAGCTTAGGAACGGCAGCAGGAGCTGGTTGAGCGCCGGAACCGAGCTGTGCGTGAAGATCGTCGCGGCGGCGGGATCGATCCCCGCAGCGAGGTAGTCCAACACCAGCGCTTGAACCGTCTGGGACAGCTTGCCCACGTCGTCGCGGTCCGTGATGACCTGGTAGTCGGCGATCACCAGGAACACCTCGACGCCCGCTCGTTGCAGGCGAACGCGGTTGCCGAGCGTGCCGAGGTAGTGGCCCAGGTGCAGCGGGCCCGTGGGGCGGTCGCCGGTCAAGACGCGGAAGCGCTCCGGGCGCCGGGAGATCTCCTCCTCGAGCGCCGACGGACGCAGAGGGGCGGAGTCGGACCGGCCTTCGAGAATGCTCATGGCTCTCCTTGGGGGAAGAGAGCCGCCTCCGCTGCTGCCGGTCGCGCGACCGTGGACCTTCGCGCCGAGCCGCCCGAAGGCGGCTCGAGACAAGGGATCAGGTCACGGGCCGCCGTAAGGAGGACCGCCACCAGGTGCGCGAAGCAAGCGACATGCCGGCGAAGGCTAGCCCTCCGAACGCCACAGCTCCAGCGGACTCGGCCCGCAAGACTTTCGGGCCCGCCCTCAGGGGGACGCGGATGTCGTGGTTGACGCTCGTTTCGCCTTGGTGTTGGTGCTCTTGTAGACGTAGTCGACGAGCGCCTGGAGCTGCTGCTTGGTCAGCGCGGTCCCGTAGTTCGTCGGCATGACGTTCGCGCTGTAGCCGCTTGCGATTTCCTTGTTGGGGTCGAGGGTCGACTCGCGGGTGGCCGAGGCTGGATCCTCCGCCAGCACCTTGTCGAGGTTGGGGCCGACCGTCGCGGTGGTGCCCGCCGCCTTCATCGTGTGGCACGATCCGCACGAGACCGCGCTGACGCTCGCGTCCCCGGAGACGAAGAGCTTCTTGCCGAGCGCGTCGCCGGTGAGCGGAGGAGACTGGCCGCCGGTGGTGCGCTGCCCCGCGGCCGGCTTAGCTGGGGCGATGACCGTCGTCGTGGTGTTTCCGCCGCTGCTGTTCAGCAGTGCGATCGTCGACAGCACCAAGGCGGCAAGGATGGCCAGGCCGCCGAGGACCACGGTCGCCGTCCCGGTCGTTCGCGCGACCTGCTCGTTGAAGATCTCCTGATCGCTCTTGTCGCGCGCCTCGTGCTGGTCGGGCGGGCGGGGGTCATCGCCTTCCACCTTCGTCCTGCCTCCTTCACCCTTGGTGCCGCCAAGCCTATGCGACCCGGGGCTTAGAGGACGGTGAGAAGTCTGTCGCTCGCCGGTACGGGTGATCGTCGGCGAGCGATGCAGCCCAGTGGTCCCTAGTCGGGAACCGGTGCGCGCTGCGCGATGAGCTGCGCCGCGTCGGGCAGCTCGGTGCGCGAGCGGTCGACGAGGATGGGTGCGTCGACCGCTTCGCTCAGGGCGCCAGGGGCAGCGTCGTCGGGCGAGTCCAGCGCGTGCAGGACGGTTTCGACGAACGCGTCCGGCCGGTCGTTCTGCAGATAGTGGTTGGCGCCGGGGATCAGGTAGAGCGCGTTGCGGCCAGGCTTGAACATCAGGTGCTCGTGCCACACGTGGGTCGCCACCCGGATCGGCGAGACCGTGTCGTACACGCCCCAGATGACCGTCGTGGGGACCGCGGTGGCGGCGAGCCTCCGTAGCCAGGCCTGCTCGTCGACCGAGCGCTCGACGAGGTACTGGATCGTCTCGTGCAGCACGGCGATGCCGTCGTCGTGCGCGAACGTCGCGGCCAGGGCCTGCACCTCTGGGTCTTCCGGCCCGCGGGGCGGCGTGAAGGTCACCGCGCCCATGCCCGCAGCGAGGGACTCGGGCGTCAACTGCTCGAGCACCTCCGGATTGTGGAGGATGAGCCGTTGTGCGTCGGTCAGGTTGGAGAGCGGCAGGAAGATGTTGGCGTTGGACAGCACCAGGTGCTCGAGCACGACCCGCGCTCGCCCCTCCGCCGTATTGGCAGCGTGGATGAGCGCGACGCTGTCCCCCCGGTCGTGGGCCGCCATGACGACGGACTCGGCGCCCACGACTTCCCCGAGGTAGTGGTCCAGCAGCTCGGCATCGCGCTGGAGGGTGTAGCCCCACCCGCGGGGCTTGTCGGAGAACCCGTAGCCGGGGAAGTCGAGCGTGCAGACCCGGTACCGCGTGCTCAGCCGCTCGGCGACCTCGAACCAGTCGATGCTGCACGTCGGGAAGCCATGCACGAGCGCGAGCACCGGGGCGCCCGGGTCGCCCAGCTCTACGTGGAAGATCTGCACGGGTGTCGTGTCCTCGCCGGAGGGGCTCCACGAGAAGTGCGCGCCCGTGGCGCGCCACGCATCGGCGCGGGACGTCGTCATCGCCTTGGTCATCGGCCGACCCTACCGACAAGCCTGGAGGAGACTGGAGGCAGCGGGCGTACCTGAGCCCGCTGGGCTGGGCCCTGCAAATGGAGATCGATGCTCGCGGACGCTGACGCCATCGCCTTCGTGGCCACGACCGACCTCGAGCGCGCCCGGGCGTTCTACGAGGGCGTGCTCGGCCTGCCCGTCATCGAGGACGACGGCTTCGCGATCGCCTTCGACGCCCATGGCACCATGGTCCGTGTCACAGGCGTGCGCGAGCTACAGCCGGCGCCCTACACCGTCATCGGCTGGGTCGTGCCCGACGCCGCCGCCGCGGTCCGAGGTCTCGCGGCCAGGGGCGTGAGCGCCCTGCGCTTCGACGACTTCGAGCAGGACGAGCTGGGGATCTGGACCGCGCCGACCGGCGCCCGGGTCGCCTGGTTCAAGGACCCGGACGGCAACACCCTGTCGGTCACGCAGCTGCAACGCTGAGCCGTCCCTGGCGGGGACCCGGCGTAATCGCCTCAGCCAGGCAGATCTTCGGGCCGTTTCTTGGCGAGCCTGCCTTCGAGCAGACCGGTTGCCTGGCCGACTTCGATCAAGTAGCCGTCGGGGTCCCGCATGTAGCAGCGGATCTCCGCACCGCGGTCTATCGGCGGCGTCACGAACTCAGCCCCCTTCGAGCTCCACTCCTCGTAGCACGCCTGGATGTCGGCGACGCGCAGGTTCATGAAGCTGGAGACCGTGTTCCCGGGCTCGTAGTTGACCACCGAGATGTCGGGCTTGTCGGGAGTAGGGCCACCGCCCGGGTTCATGATCACCCACGAGTTGGAGAGCTTGACCATGCACGGGTTCTCCTCCAGGACGACCTGGCCGCCGAGCACGTCGGAATAGAAGGCGCGGGACCGAGCGACGCTTCGCACGATGATGAAGTGAGTGACCAGGAAGCCCTCGCCCGGAGTGGGCAGGTTCTCGAAGTCGATGGCTGGCGTGTGCTCGGTCACCGGTTCTCAGCTCGTCGTACAGCCACGCTAACCGATTGGGCAACTCGCGCGGGGCGCTCTCGGGCCGTGGACCGCGCGGCCGTGGGATCATGGGCTCAAGCATCCGAGCGCTCGCAAGGGGGACTCATGAGCGAGAACATCGACGGTTTCAAGGGCGCGGTGTTCACGCCCGACGACGCCGGCTACGACGACGCGCGGACGATCTTCAACTCGATGATCGACAGGCGGCCGGCGTACGTCGCCCGGTGCGCGGACGCCGACGACGTGGTCTCGGCGCTGGCCTTCGGGCGCCGGCGGGGGCTGCCGATCTCGGTCCGGAGCGGCGGCCACAGCGTCGCGGGCAACAGTCTCGTCGAAGACGGGCTCGTGGTCGACATGAGGGACATCAATGCCGTCTTCGTCGATCCCGACGCGCGCACGGCCACCGTCGGCGGGGGCGCGACCTGGAGCCACTTCGATCGCGCCGCAGAGCCACATGGGCTGGCGACCACCGGCGGCCGCGTCTCCACGACCGGCGTGGCGGGCCTCACACTGGGCGGCGGCTCGGGGTGGTTCGAGCGCAAGTTCGGTCTCGCCTGCGACAACCTGATCTCCGTCGAACTCGTGACGGCGGACGGCCGCCGGGTGACCGCGAGCGAGGACGAGAACCCCGAGCTGTTCTGGGCGCTTCACGGTGGCGGCGGCAACTTCGGGATCGCGACCTCGTTCGAGTTCCGCCTGCATCCGCTGCCGGTCGTGACGCTCGCCATGCTGCTCTTCTCGGCGGACCGCGGCCCCGAAGTGGTGCGTCGCTATCGCGACTTCGCCGAGCAGGCGCCCGACGAGATCGGCGGCGGCGCGCTCTACCTCACCGGCCCGCCCGAGGACTTCGTCCCCGCGCACCTGCAGGGGCAGCTCGTGCTGGGGACAGGCGTGATGTACGCGGGCGGCGAGACGGACGCGCGCGAGGTCGCGGCGCCGCTGTTCGAGCTCTCACCCGAGGGGCAGATGATCGCCGAGATGCCCTACGCCGAGCTGCAGTGCGCTCTCGATGACCCGCCCGGATTCCGCAACTACTGGTCGGCCGAGCACCTGGAGGAGTTCCCGGACGAGGCCATCGAACTGTTCTGCGCCCGCGCTCAGGACATGATCGTTCCTTCCCCTTCCCAGCAGATCGCCCTGCCCTGGGGAGGTGCCGTGGCTCGGAACGCGCAGGACTGGCCGCTCGCCAGCCGGCACGCCCGCTGGACTATGCACCCCTTCGGCCTGTGGGACGACGCCGCCGACGACGAGCGGGGCAGGGCATGGGCGCGTGCCGCCTGCGCCGACCTGAAGAGCTACGCGACCGGAGACGTCTATCTCAACTTCACGGGTGACGAGGGCGAAGACAGGGTTCAGGCAGGCTTCGGCGGCAATTACGACCGTCTTGCCGCGGTCAAGGCGGAGTGGGATTCCGAGAACGTCTTCCGGCAGAACCACAACGTGAGGCCGGTGGCAGAGGCCGCCTGATCCTGGCTCAGAGCTCGGCCAGCGCCGCGCGCGCGGCCGCCTCGCCCGACCGGATCGCTCCCTCCATGTACCCCGGCCATTCGGCTGAGAAGTCCGCGCCGGCGAGATGTAGCGGGCCGATGGTCGCTCCGGTCGCCGGGCCCAGTGACGTGATGACGCCCGGCGGGTTGAACGAGCCGTACGCCCCGCGGGTGTACGGCTCGGCCGTCCAGAGCAAGTCGACGTAGTCCCGCGGCCGCGCCGCCGGCGCGCCGAACAACCGCTCGAGCGAGCCGAGCGCGAGCGTGCGCCGCTGCGCGGGGGAGGCGCTCAGGAGCGCCCGGCTCGCGTCACCCTCGGCGAATCCGACGAGCACGCCCGGCCGACCCTGAGGCGGGGAGTTGTCGTAGACGATCTGCAGCGGGCCGGTATCGGTCACGGCCTGGCCGCTGAGGCCCTGGGCGCGCCAGAACGGCTCGGCGTAGATCGCGTTGACCTTGAGCACCGATCCCATGGGCTGCCGCTGGAGCAGCTGATCGTCGGCCGCGGGCAGCGGAGGCGAGAAGCTCAGGCGCGCGAGAAGAGGCTTGGGAATCGCGAGCACGGCTCGGCGTCCGCGAAACACCTCGGTCCGCGTACGGACGGTGACCCCATCCGTTCCCCAGTCAACGCCGACCGCCTCCGCGCGCAGGCGCACAGCCGAACCGAGCCGGCGGGCGAGCTTCCACGAGAGCTGCTGCGGCCCGCCCACGAAGCGCAGGCTCTGCGCCGAGCCGATGAGGGTGTCGAAGTCGCCTCCCACGCCGCCGATCGCCGCGAGCAGGTCGAGGAGGGAGATCTGCTTGGCGTCCTCTCCATAGACGCCGCGGATCGCCGTGCGAGCGAGCTCGCGGGCCTCGGCGTCCTGGGCGACGCCGTCGATCCAGCCGGCGACCGTCTGCTCGTCCCATTCCCCGGCCTGGGCGGCCTGCCACGGGGCCGCGGGGTCGACCGTCGCCGCCATGCGGTTGAGCGACGCGAGCACCCTCGCGAGCTCGACCAGCGCCTCGGGAGCGGCCGGCGGGATGTCTCCGGAGTAAGTCGTGCGCCGTCCGCTCCGGACATAGAGGCTCTGCCCGTCCGCGTAGGTGGGAAACGTCTGCACCCCCAACTCGCGCGCCACGGCCAGCACGCGGTCCTGGCCCGGGCCGACCCACTGGCCGCCGAGCTCCACCACGCCGGCCCGGCCGGGAAGGCGGCGGTCGAGGTTACGGCCACCCACGCGATCGCGCGCCTCGAGGACGACGACCGAGCGGCCCGCATCGCGCAACGCCCGGGCTGCGGTGAGCCCTGCCAGCCCGGCACCGGCCAGGACGACGTCGACGCGCTGCCGCGTCGGCCCACGAATCCTGCGGCGCGCGGCCGCGGCGCGCTGGGGCACGGCCACGCTCGCGACAGCGGCGGCGCCTGCGCCGATGACCTCGCGTCGTCTGAGGTCGCCCAAAGCTCAGCCCTGCGCCGCGGCAGACGCCTCGGCAGGCGAAGGGAAAACCTGGTGGCGCTCGATGAGCCCGCCGCGCACCTCGATCACGGATCCAACGTCCATCGAGTACAGAAGCTCATCCGCTGCGACATCGCGGTTGGTCATCAGGAGCGTCACGACGAAGCGGTTTCGTTGGCCGACTCAACCGGCGCAGGGTCACGGAGTCGTCGTGGTCGTGACCGTCCGCTCGGTCGTCTCGGTGACAGTGATGGTCTTCTCGACGGTCGTGGTCGTCGCCGGGGTGCTGACCGTGACGTCCGTGTTGCCGCCTGCCGTCGCCGTCGTCGTACGCGTCACCGTCCTCGTCTGGTCGTCGCCGGCGCCGCCGACGACGAAACCGGCGCCCGCGCCGATCGCGAGTGCCGCCACCGCAAGTAGGACGGCGCCCCATGGGCTGCGGTCGTGCTCGCCCGGCATGGGCGGAGGACGCGGGTCTGGCGCGGACGGGGGGCGGGGCGGAGGCGTGGTCATCGCTGTACAGCGCAGCCTACGGGCGACCGGGGCGCCGCGGTAGTGCCCGCTGACCGCGGCGTCAGGGAAGGTCAGCGTTCTTGGTGCGCGTGAGGTGCAAGAGTTAGGCACCGTGGAAGAGGAGAGGGAGGAAGCGGGCGCGCTGACGCGGCGGACCTTCCTGAGCCGGACGGCGGCGGGCGCCGCGTCGGCCACTTTCGCCGGGGGCGTGATCAGCAGGGCGTGGGGAGCGCCGGCCGCCCGGGCCGCGGGCGTGGTGCCGCTGCCGTCGCCCGCGCGGGTGCGAGCCGACTACCAGCGGATGGTCGATTTCGGGCCGCGCCTTCCGGGCTACGTCGAGCACGACCGGTTCTGCGATTGGCTCGAGGAGCAGTTCGTGAAAGCGGGCCTCGAGCTGATCCCGTGCGACGAGTACGGATACGACCGCTGGCGCCCGCGTCGTCTCGGCCTCGAGGTCCTGGACGGCGCGTCAGCGGGACCGGTCAGGGTCGCGACCTCATTCGTGCGCGCGAAGGGCACGCCGGGCGGCGGTGTCGTCGGGCCGCTGGTGCGCGATGGTTCCGGCGGCTCGGTAAACGGGAGCGTTCTGCTCGTGGACCTGACCGCGACGACGCCGGCACCGGACGGCTACGCGCGCCTGTGGCGCGGGCCGTGGCCGAACCTTCAGCCGTACGCCGACCGTGCCGCGAAGGCGGTCGTCTTCGTCGTCAACACGTCCTTCGACGAGCTGGAGGGCAACTGGTCGCCGCATACCGGGCCTTTCCAGCCCATCCCGGCGCTGGTCCTCGACCGCGACACCGGACGGAGCCTGCTCGAGCAGGCCGCCGCCCGTCCCTCCGTTCGCCTGACCCTCGACGCGCCCGTCAAGAAGACGCGCGTGCGTTCGATCACCGCGGTGCTCCCGGGCAAGAGCGACGAGGTGGTGATCGTCGACAGCCACACGGACGGCCAGAACTTCGTCGAGGAGAACGGCGCCGTCGCGCTCGTGCATCTGGCGCGGCACTTCGCGTCGCTCCCGCCCGGCGAGCGGCTCGAGCGCACGCTGGTGTTCGTCGCCTGGCCCGGCCACATGGCCGGGACGCTCCCTCAGGCGCCGGGATGGGTCGCGGCGCATCCCGACATCGTCAAGCGCGCGGTCGCCGCAGTCACCATCGAGCACCTCGGCTCCTCCGAATGGTTGGACTCGCCCGGCAAGGGCTACCACGGCACGGGCGAGAACGAGCTCTACGTCCTCTCGGTGACCCAGGGGCCGACGACCGCGCTCGTCAGGGATGCGCTCACCGGGGCCGACCTCGCCAAGCACACGGTCGTGCCCGCTCCGGGGATAACCGTCGGCGCGGTGTTCCACGAGGTGGGAGTGCCGCACGTCGGCGGGATCGCCGGGCCGACGTACCTGCTCGTCGTTTCCGAGAACGGCGGGGTGGACAAGCTCGACGCCGAGCTCGCGGCCAGGGAGACGGCCTTCTACGCCGACGTGATCCGGCGCCTCGCCGGCGCGGATGCCGCCGAGCTTCGCAGCGGCGACCCGACGCTCGGAAAGGGGCCAATGCCGGCGAACGATCAGAGCACGCCCGCGCAGTGCGGGCCCGAGGACCGCTTCGTGGTCGACGCCGGAAAGGGCCGGCGTCTCGCGGTACGCGTCCACGGCCTGCGTAAGCGCGACCGCAGCGTGCTGGTCACCGTCGCCGCCCTCGGAGGAGAGACGGTCTCGGGAGTCACCGTCGAGCTGCGCCGCGGCGAGACCGTCTACGCCCAGTCCGCGCCATTGAAAGCCGGAAGCAACGCCGCGAAGGTGCTTCTCCGCCGGCGCGCCAACAAGCGCTTTGCGCCGCGGACGTACACCATCGTCGTCCGTCGGAAGGGAAAGCCGCTCGAGCAACGCACCGTGCGGCTCGGCGGTTAGGGTTCGGGCTGGCGATGGCGGAAAGCCGCGGTCAGACAGTCCTGGTCACCGGGGGCTCCGGCTTCCTCGGCGGCTGGTGCGTGATCGAGCTGCTGCGCCGCGGCTGCACGGTGCGAACGACCGTGCGCAGTCTGTCGCGCGAGCCCCAGGTTCGAGCGGCCGTCGGCTCCGAGCTGGATCCCGGCGATCGCCTGACGGTGCTCGCCGCAGATCTTCTCGACGACGAGGGCTGGCCCGAGGCGGTCGCCGGCTGCGACTACGTCCTGCACGTCGCCTCCCCGTTCCCGCCCAAGCAGCCGAAGGACCCCGACGAGCTGATCGTGCCCGCGCGCGAGGGAACCCTCCGCGTCCTGGCTGCCGCCCTGGACGCCGGGGTCAAGCGTGTCGTCGTCACGTCATCCGTCGCCGCGATCCGGCTCCGCGAGGGCGCAGCGAGCAGACCGCTCGACGAGGAGGACTGGACGAACCCCGACAGCCCGGGGCTCACGCCCTACGTTCGCTCGAAGACGATCGCCGAGCGGGCGGCGTGGGACATGGTGCGCGAACGGGGCGAGGAAGGGCGCCTGGCCGTGGTCAACCCCGGCGCGATCATCGGACCGGTGCTCAACGACGACCTTTCCTACTCCCTGCAGGCGGTCGAGCGGCTCCTCAACGGCACGCCCGGCGTGCCGCGGCTCGGCTTCAGCCTGGTCGACGTCCGCGACGTCGCCGATCTCGAGCTCAGGGCGATGACGTCGCCCGAAGCCGGCGGGCAGCGTTTCATCGCGGCCACCAAGTTCCTGTGGATGGCTGAGATCGGCGAGGTCCTCCGCGACCGACTCGGCCAGGCCGCCTCGAAGGTGCCCACCCGCACGGTCCCAAACCTGCTCGTGCGGGGGATGGCACTGTTCGATCCCGGCATTCGCTCCGTCGTCGACGGGCTCGGCAAGCGCACCGAGCTGTCGTCCGAGAAGGCGCGAAGCTCGCTCGGCTGGGCGCCCCGTCCCATCGAGGACACGATCGCCGAGACGGGCGAGAGCCTGATCCGCACGGGCGTGGTGCGCGCCCCCGCCGCGGCGTAGGGACCGAACCAGGCGCCGTCAGCCCGTCTCGCCCGCCGCCAGCCGCTGCACCTTGAGCGCGTGCAGGTTGCGGCCACGGATCTCGTGCGCTCGCTCGATCAGCTCGTCGAGGTCGTCCTCCATCGCGATGTAGCGACCCGAGAGCGCGTCGAGCCGTCCGGAGGCGACGTCGAACACCAGCTCGGCGGCCTGTTCCGCCGACACCGAGCGGCCCGCCGCGATCTCGCCCTCGAACCACGAACGGACTCGCCCTTCAACCGAGTTCTCCGCGGGCGCCGGGCCGTCGAGCAGCGGCGAGTCGGTGAGACCGGCGCGCACGAGACCGGGGTGCACGGCGAAGACGCTCACCCCGTGCTCGCGGGTCTCCGCCGCGAGGTTCTCGGTCAACTTGATGACGGCGGCCTTGCTGACCGCGTAGGCGGTGAAGTACGGCCAGCGATGGGCGCCGGCGTTGCTCACGATGTTGACGATGCGTCCCGTCCGCCGTGCCACCATCGCGGGTAGGACCGCGCGCGAGCACACGAACGTGCCGCGAAGGTTGATCTCGACGGTGCTCCACCACTGCTCGGGGTCGACGTCCCACATCTCGCCCATAGTCCCGCCCACGCCCGCGTTGTTGACGAGCACGTCGACGGGGCCCAGGGAAGCGGCGATCGCGTCGTGCGCGCGGGCGATCGCGTCGGCATCGGTCACGTCGGCCGTGAACGCCTCGCCGGCCCCGCCCGCTTCCTGGACGGCGGCGAGCGTATCGCCCAGCCCTCCCGCGCTCCGCGCGACCAACCCGACCCGGGCGCCGGCCGTCGCGAACCGCACGGCGATGGCTCGGCCGATGCCGCGGCTCGCGCCGGTGACGAGGACGACTTGGGCGTGCGGCGTGGTCAGGCTGGGCGCTCCCGGTCGCGGAGCGGGCGGACGATACAGGCGGGGGCGCCGAGCTGGGCGGCCGGTGCCGCGCTCGCAGCGTCAGGCAGGCGCGAAGCGGTCGAAGAAGGCGCGTACCTGCGGTGCGTACTCGGCCGTGAACTGGTGAACGGCAAGTTGGACGGCGGTCTCGTTACCGATCTCCGCGGCCTGTGGAGCGACCGAGGGCGGCAGTTGCGCGGTTCCGGCCTGCGCGGCAGCCTGCTCGATGTCGGGGACGATCCGGGCTCCTTCCTCGTTCCAGACGCCGGTGTCGACGAGCGCGTCGAAGATCTGCCTGGCCTCCCCGCCGTCGATGCCCGGGATCCGGAGGTACGGGTTGGGACTGAGCTTGCGTTCGCCCGAGACGTGGAGCTCGGCAGGTGTACCCGCCTGCCGTGTCGCCGCGTAGTCCTGGATGATCGGCCCGGGCGGCGAGGTGAAGTCGTTGACCGCGGTGGAGAAGACGGTCGGGACCGTGAGTGCGCCCGGGGCCGAGACCGGCGGGGCGATCCTGCCCATGCTCGCCCAGATCGCCTTCAGCGGGTAGCCGGCGTTCTTCCAGGTCTGTCCCCACAACGTCACGAAGCGCGCTCCGTTGGACATGCCGATCCCCAGCAGCGGTGTTGTCGTCGTGGCCGCGGTGGTGGCGATGATGTGCGCGTGCAACCGCGCGAGCCGCGCCAGGTCGGGGTTGGTGGTGAGCGACGGGTCGAAGACGTTCCAGCGGCGGTTGCCGGTGCGCTCGGTGCTCGAGGTCGACACGAATCCGTAGCCCTCGGCGATGAGCTGATTGAGCATGGCGACTGTCTCGACCTTCTCTGCGAACGCGGCGCTGCCGTTGGTTCCATGGAAGAGGTAGACGACGCCGCGGGGGTTCTCCGGGACATATGAGATGACCTCGTAGCCCTCGAACGTCGTGTGGTCGAACGGCACGGACGGCGTGACCGCACAACCCGCGATCGCGACGGCGAGGGCGGTGGCTGCCGCCAGACGGACTGCGAGCCCCATGCCGACTCCAACACGGCGGACGACGAGTACGGTGCGGTGTCGTGATCGACATCGCACGCGCAGCGCAGGAGGCGGGAAGCGTTCGCAAGGCGACCGCGAGCGAGATCGACAGGCTGGCCGCGGTCCTCGCCCGCGCGTTCTACGACGACCCGCCGACGAGTTGGGTCTTCAACGACGACGCCCGCCGCCTCCGGCTCCTGGAGCGCAGCTACGCGCTCTTCCTGCGCAAGCTGTGGTTCGAGCAGGACGAGTGCTACACGACCGGCGGCGTGGTCGGTGCGGCCGTTTGGGAGCGTCCGGGGCAGTGGAAGGTCGGCGTGGTCGATCAGCTCCGGCTGCTGCCCGCGATTGCGCGGATCAACGGCAGGCTGCTTCCGCGGATCCTGCGCGCGCTCGCTGCACTCGAGTCCAACCATCCGGCCGAGCCGCACTACTACCTCGCCTACGCCGGCGTCGACCCCGAGTGGCAGGGGCGGGGGCTCGGCGCGGCGCTGCTGCGTCCGGTCCTCGACCGCTGCGACGCCGAGCAGATGCCCGCGTACCTCGAGGCGAGCTCGCCGCGCAATCGCGCGCTCTACGAGCGGCTCGGCTTCGAGGTGACCGAGGAGTTCCAGGTCGGGAAGGGATCCCCGCCCGTGTGGCGGATGTGGCGCGCGCCGAACCACGATCCGAACCGACGACGGAGGTGAAGTAGGTGGGAGCAATACACGTGCACGAGTTCATGACCGTCGACGGCGTGGTCGACGCGCCGACGTGGACGTTCGACTACGGCTTCGATCCCAAGATGGCGGAGGTCCTCGGTGCGGTGACCGGGCGTTCCGCGGGCATCCTGCTCGGGCGGACGACCTACCAGATGTTCGAGCCGGCGTGGTCGACGCGGACCGTCGAGGACGATCCGGGGGCGCCGTTCTTCAACGACACCACCAAGTACGTCGTCTCGGGGACGCTCGAGGCCGCCACGTGGAGGAACTCGGAGATCGTCGGGCCGTACGACCCAGGCGCCATCCGCAGGCTCAAGGACGAGGCCGGCGACCTCTACGTCAGCGGCAGCGTCACGCTGGTCCGGGCGATGCTGGCGGACGGCCTGGTCGACGGGCTGCACCTGTTCGTCTACCCGCTCACCCGCGGCGCGGGCCCCCGGCTCTTCGCCGAGGACGCCGCGCCGCTCACCTTCTCGCTCGGGACCTCCGAGTCCTACGAGAACGGCGTCGTCTACCTGAACTACCGGCGCGTCACCCGTTGATCACAAGCGCCAGCACGAGCCCGAACAGGACGACGCTCTGGGCGCTGTGCACGACGATGCCGATCAGCGCGCTGCGGTAGCGCTTCGAGGGGTAGGCCAGGATGAAGCTGTCCAGCAGCGTGGCCGGGATGGCCCACGGGATGTGCAGGTGGTAGAAGGCGAAGAGGACGCCGTTCGCCAGCCAGTCGCGGCGGCCGAAGACGCCGTTCATCCGGGGCAACAGGTAGCCGCGGAACAGGAGCTCCTCGCCGAGCACGGTGTTGAAGACCCACAGCACGATGAGGACGGCGAGCCAGCCCCACGCTCCGGCCAGGACCGTGTGTCCCGCGTGGGAGCTGAGGAACTCGCCCATGTCGCGGGTCGCGGGGGCGGCCGGCCCGGGCAGCAGCGCCTCGATACCGAAGGCGACGATCAGGGGCACGACGATCAGCCACAGCCGGCCTCCCCGGCGCCCGGTGCGCGGTGAGCGCGGAGCGCGGAGCCACAGCGCGTCGCGCAGTACGGACCAGCGCAGCGTTCCCTGCTCGCGGCGGACGAGCACCATGACCAGCACTCCCTGCCAGACCAGCCCGGCGGTCAGGGTCAGGATCAGGGCGCGGGGCAGAGCGCCGGGCCCGCTGAGGTGATCGGCGAGCAGCGGCGCGCCCACCCAGGCGAGCAGCGCCATCGGCAGGGCGGCGGCGGCCCAGACGGCGATGATGCCGCGGAGCTTGAGCTGGGGCAGCGCACGGCCGTCGGCCGGTCGTGCGCGGTGATCCGTCGCGCGTGGCCTCGTGGCCACGGCGGCGGGACTGGCGATCGTGTTCGTGGCGGCTTCCATGAGAGCTCCTCTGCTGATCGTTTCCATGGCGCGACGCTATGGGCGCGCCGCCGCCACCGCCTCGTCTGATGGCCTGATTCGAGCTCCTCCCAGCCGACGATTCGGACTCCTACGAAAGTCGGAGGCGGCGCTGCGGGACGTGAAGTACGTTGACCGGGTGACCCGAGCCTGGTCCCTCGCGCGCGCGTACGCGCTCGACGTTCTGATCCTGATCGCCGCGGTCGAGAGCGCGCTCGAGGTGGCGCTTCGTGACGACCCGGCGCAGGAGCCCCGCATCACGCACTGGTTCGCCGCACCGGCGATCGCGCTCGTGGTGCTGCCGTTGCTCGCGCGCCGCCGCTTCCGCTTCGCCGCGCCGGCCTCGGTGTGGGTGCTGGCAGCGTCGCTCTCGTTCGTCGACGGCCGGCTGGTCCCGTTCACGGCCAGCGCGTTCGTCGCCGGGTTCGCCGCCGCCTATCTGCTCGGCAACCTGCCCGACCCCGTGCAGTCCCGGATTGGGCTGGCGATCGTGATCGCCGGAGTGGCGATCGTCGTCTACAACGACCCGAGCCACGACCCCGGCGAGTTCGTCTTCACGCCGCTCCTGTTCGCGATCGGCTGGCTCGCCGGGTTCGCGATGCGGGAGCGGGGCGAGCGCGCGCAGGCGGCCGAGCTGCGCGCGAGCCACGCCGAGCGCGAGCGCGAGGCGGCCGCCCGCATCGCGGTCGCCGAGGAGCGCGCCCGTATCGCGCGCGAGCTCCACGACATCGTCGCGCACGCCGTCAGCGTGATGGTCCTCCAGGCCGGCGCCGTCCGGCACAAGCTGCCGGATGAGCTCCAGGAGAGCCGGGAGGCGCTCGAGGGCGTCGAGCACACCGGCCGCAGCGCGCTCGCGGAGATGCGGCGTCTGCTCGGCGCGATGCGCGATGCCGACGAAGACGTCGCGCGCGTCCCGCAGCGCGGCCTCGGCGACCTCGGGGCGCTCGTGGAGCAGGTCACCCGCGCCGGGCTTCCCGTGCAGCTGCGCGTCGACGGCCGGCCCTATGCGCTTCCCGAGGCGCTCGACGTGTCCGCCTACCGCATCGTCCAGGAGGGGCTAACCAACGCGCTCAAGCACGCGCGCGCGAGCCAGGCCGAGGTGACCGTCCGCTACGGCCGCGACGAGCTGGACATCGAGGTCCGCGACGATGGCGACGGCGATGGCGCGACGCAGGCCAACGGCCACGGCCACGGGCTGGTCGGCGTGCGCGAGCGCGTCAAGATCTACGGCGGCGAGATGACCGCCGGTAGGGCGAGCGGGGGCGGCTTCGTGCTCAGCACGCGCCTCCCGGTCCGGGGGGAGCGCCGATGAGCATCCGGGTGCTCGTAGCCGACGACCAGTCGATGGTGCGCGCCGGCTTTCGCATGCTTCTGACCGGGGAGGAGGGCATCGAGGTCGTCGCCGAGGCGCGCAACGGGTTGGAGGCGGTCGAGAAGGCGGCGCGCTTCGGCCCGAGCGTCGTCCTCATGGACATACGGATGCCCGAGCTCGACGGCCTCGAGGCGACGCGACGGATCCTCGCCGCCGATCCAGCCGCGCGGATCTTGATCCTCACGACCTTCGACCTCGACGAGTACGTCTACGAAGCGCTCAGCGCGGGCGCCAGCGGGTTCGTCCTCAAGGACGACCCGCCCGAGCAGCTGATCGCTGCCATCCGGACGGTCGCGGCCGGGGACGCACTGCTGTCGCCGGCGATAACCAAGCGCGTGATCGAGCGGTTCGCGCGCGTTCCGCGCCCCGCGCCGCCGTCGGGCGTCGGGGAGCTGACGGCCCGTGAGCTCGAGACCCTCCGGCTGCTCGCCGGCGGCCTCTCCAACGCCGAGATCGCGCGAGAGCTCTACATCAGCGAGACCACGGTCAAGACGCATGTCACGCACATCCTCTCCAAGCTCGACCTGCGCGACCGCGTGCAGGCGGTGGTGATGGCGTACCAGACGGGCATGTTCGAGGCGGACGCGCGCTGGCCGCGCGCTTCGGGCGAGAGCCCGGCGTCGTGAGCGTCATCGCCCCTCGCGCTCGCGCTCGAGTGGGCAGGACGCGCTCGCTCGCGCGGCGCTTGGCGCCCGCCGGCACGAGCTTCGAGAGCTGCGTGCGGTGGTCGGCCACCCGTCGGTATCCGCGATCGGTGAGCCCTGGGAAGCGCGCGAAGGCGGCGGCGGGGAGCCGGCCGCCGGGGAGCAGCCTGAGGAGCGGCGCCAGCGCCGCGCCTGCCGAACGCCGCTCGCCGGTGGGCGAGACCAGGTGCCACGAGGCCATCCGCTCGGTCGGGGAGAGGTCGGCGAGCAGCTCGCCGGCCTCGGGTCGCTGCAGCGCGATCGGGCGCAGGCGCGCCGCGCGGTCCCAGCGCAGCAGCGGGGACAGCAGCCACTTGCACAAGCCGCAGTCCGCGTCATAGAGGATCGCCCAGCGCCCGTCGCCGGGTGAGCGCTCACCGGCGGCGTCTGGCGCGCGGGCTAGCGCGGCCGCAGTCCGTCCAGGGCGACGCCGAGGATGCGGTCGACCTGGCCCGGCTCGGCGTTCGGGATCGTGGCGATCCCGCCGACCATGCGCATCACGTCCGCCGCCTCGACGTCGGGGCGCACCTCACCGGCGCGCTGCGCTGCCTCGAGCAGGGGGGTGGCGGCGGCCAGGATCGACGTGCGGCACTGCATGAACATCGTTGCGTCGCCGTCGAAATAGCTCATCAGCTCGCCGGCGAGCGCGTACTTGGTCGTGACATAGCCGGCGAAGTTGCGCAGCCACGTGGCGAGCGCCTCCCACGGGTCGAGGTCGCCCAGGCCCTCGGGGGCGCGGCAGATCGCCTCGACCTCCTCCAGGTAGACCGCCTCGAGCAGCGCCTGACGGGTCGGGAAGTTGCGGTACAGCGTCCCGATCCCGACTCCCGCGCGGCGCGCGATCCCCTCGAGCGAGGCGTCCGCGCCATCGTCGGTGAACGCCTCGCGCGCCGCCGCGATGAGCTTGTCGTAGTTGCGCGCCGCATCCGCGCGCCTGGGGCGGGAGGGGATGGATGTGGATGCGGCGGCCATTTGGCTTGACAAACCGGAGGAGGCCTCCGTATAGTACTGGAAGAAGCGGAGGCGCACTCCAGATTTATCGGAGGATGCCTCCAGTCTAGTCGGAAGGGATCACATGCACAAGCTCCAACGCCCCAGCTCCTCGGCCTTCGTACTCGCGATCGTCCTCACCTGCCAGCTGATGATCGTCCTCGACGCCTCCATCGTCATCACGGCACTGCCGGAGATCCACACCGACCTCGGTTTCTCGCCCACGGGGCTGTCCTGGGTCCAGAACGCGTACACGCTGACCTTCGGCGGCCTGCTGCTGCTCGGCGCCCGCGCCGGCGACCTGCTCGGGCGGCGCCGCGTGTTCATGGCGGGCCTCGGACTCTTCACGGCCACGTCGTTGCTCGGCGGACTCGCGCAGTCCGAGAGCTGGCTGCTCGGCGCTCGCGCGCTCCAGGGCGTCGGCGCCGCAATCGCCGCACCCGCGACGCTCGCGCTGCTGACCACCACCTTCACGGAGGGCGCCGCTCGCACCCGCGCCATCTCCATGTACAGCTCGGCCTCGGCCGCGGGCGCCAGCATCGGCGTGCTGCTCGGCGGGTTGCTGACCGATCTTCTCTCCTGGCGCTGGGGACTGTTCATCAACGTGCCCATCGGGATCGCCCTGATCGCGCTCGCGCCGCGTTACCTCCCCGACACCGAGCCCCGCCACGGGCACTTCGACCTGGCCGGGGCGGCAACCTCCGTGGCGGGCCTGACCGCGCTCGTCTACGGCTTCATCCGGGCGGCGAGCGAGGGCTGGGGCGACGCTGTCTCGATCTTCGCCTTCGTCGCCGGCGCCGTCCTGCTCGCCGCGTTCGTCGCCGTCGAGCGGCGCGCGGAGCAGCCGATCACGCCGCTGCGCCTGTTCGCCGACCGCACGCGTACGGGCGCGTATGCGGCGCGCATGTTGACCGTGGGCGGGATGTTCTCGATGTTCTTCTTCCTGACCCAGTACCTGCAGGGCGTGCGCGGCTACTCGCCGCTCGAGGCGGGGCTGTCGTTCCTGCCGATGACACTCGTGCTGTTCGCGCTGGTCAACGTCGTGCCGAGGGTGGCGGCGCGGATCGGCGACGTGCCGCTGCTGATCGGCGGCCTGGCGCTGGCGCTGGCCGCGATGGCCTGGCTGAGCCAGCTCGATGCCGGGACCGACTTCCTGCCCGGGATCGGCGTACCGCTGTTGATGATGGGCGTGGGCATGGGCGCGGCCTTCACGCCGCTGACCTCTGCGGGCGTACACGGCGTCGGCCAGGCCGACGCGGGGGCCGCCTCGGGACTCGTCAACGTCGCCCATCAGACCGGCGGCGCAATCGGCATCGCCGTGCTGGTGACCGTGTTCGCCTCCGCGGGCGGCCGGTCGGGCTCCGTGCACGACCTGACCGCGGCGATCTCCACGGCGCTCGCCGGGTCGGTCGTCTGCGTGGCGCTCGCGCTGCTCGTCGTCATCGGCGTGATGTGGCGCTCGTCCGTCGGCGTAACGCCCGAGCCGGCGGGGGTGTCGCGATGAGGCGGCTGGTGGTGATGGTCGGCCGGCTCGACGATCCGGCCGACTACCAGACGCCGATCAGACGGGGCCGGCGCCCCGGACGAGCGTCCTCAGGTCCTCGCCGCGTGCGCGCATCCGAGCCTCTCGAAGCGCGATCTGGAGGTGTAGGAGGGCGAGGGGTAGTAGGCGCCCATGACCTTGCGCTCATCGCCGGCGCGGGTGATGCGCTGTGCCGCCCGCTTGAAGCGGGGCGAGGCGAGGATGTTGCGGATGATGACCAGGCCGTAGTCGGGGTCGTCGGGTGACTCGGTCTGGCGCCCGTAGTCCAGCCATCTGACCCCGCAGCGCGCCGTCGCGTTACGCGGGCGGTCGCGCGGGCGGCTGATGACGATGGTGTAGCGCCGGTTGCCGCGCAGCGGCAGCTCGTCGTCGGTCGCGCAATGGAAGCCGAGGCCGGCGACCGGCGTGCTGTTGGTGCAGATCGACCAGTAGCGCAGCTGCTCGCCGGATGACATCCGCTTCGCGCGCGGGTAGGTGTCGGCGAAGGTCGGCAGCTTGCCGTGGATCACCACCACCTTGCCGAAGCGCCGGCTGAGGTTGGCGTACAGATAGCGCGTGTCCGCGTTGCTGTAGCCGCCGCCGGTGTCGGTGGGCGGAGCGGTCCGCGACACAGGCCGGAAGTCCCCGACGAAGCTGTACGCGAAGTTGAAGAAGCGCTCGAAGAACGGGCGCCGGGTCGCGGGGGCGACCCTTGGGTCGAGGCCCGGCGTGTGGATGAGCGTGCTCCACTGATCGAGCGTCATCGGCGGCGGGACCTGCTGATTGCTCTGCGGCGCGTTGAGCGCCCTGCATGCCGCCGCACCCGAGACCCGGGACCCGTCGGCGCTCTTCAGCGTCACGGCCGGGAGCCCGGCGTCGCCTGCCACGTCCGTGCCGGCGTCGTTCCGGTAGACGCGGTAGACGATCGCCGAGCCCGGCGTGTCCCCGAGGTAGAAGGTGTTGCGCGGTGGGTGGGCAGGCCTGTTCCCGCGCAATACCGTCATCGTCCACGAGCGCTTGGTGACGGTGCGCCGCGCCCCGGGCTCAAACGGGTTGGTGGACCCCCGATCGGGCGCGATCTGGGTGTCGTGCACCGATCCGCCGGTGAGCGGGCTCGTGTACGAGGCGAGCGACATGTAGCGTGCCCTGGGATAGCGGCCGCGCAGTTGCAGCCGTGCGCCCGCAGGCAGCTGGAAAATCGCGAACCAGTAGGTCGCCTCGGCGTCCGGGTAGTTGTTCGCCTGCCTCGCCCCGCCGCGGAAGTCTCGTCCTCGGGGTCCGGCCCAGAAGCAGTTGGTGAAGAGCTCCGTGCCCGCGGGGTCTCGCGCCGCGGCCGGCGCGGGCACGACCGCGGGCAACGCCGCCACGAACGCCACCAGGCCGGCGGCGATCCGACCTGTCATGCGACCTTCAAGTCGCGCGCGACGACGATCTGCCCGTTGTACCAGGGTTCGACCATCGACCGCCAGGCCTCGTCGGTGATCCCGCGGTTGCTGGGCTGTGCCGGCTGGCGGGCGGGTCACGCCACGCCGTAGCTCAGCAGCCGGAGGGAGGCCGGGTAGCACGCCGGCGCTCGGCGCTGTTCGCCGCGGACAAAGCTCGCTCGGCACCGAACGAAACGGTCACCGCGTTCGTAAAGCGATCCTCATATGCCCGTCCTCGAAGAGACGAGACCGCGGACGGCGCTCGAGGTCGTGCGTCGCCACTGCGAGCTCCACGCCGGCACCGACATGGTGCCCGGCGTGCGCGAGCTCGTTGCGCGCTGGGAGCGCGCGGGCGCCGGCGAGCGCAGGCGCATGGCGCTCGCCGACGCCGCCCTCGCGGTCCATCGCCCTGACGTGGAGCTGCGCGTGCACGGCGGCCCGGGGTCCTACGCCGGGCGCGGTTGGGACGCGGTCGTCGGGCTCTGTGCCGCGTGGCACGCGGCGTGGCGCTCCTTCACCTATGAGATCGAGGAGCACCGCGATCTCGGCGACGACGAGGTCCTGACCATCACCCGCGTGCGCGCTGTCGGGCGCCACGGCATCGACGTCGAGATGGCGGGCTTCGAGCTGCGCCGGGTCGAGGCGGGTCTGATCGCCTCGTGGGAGCTGTTCATCTCGGAGCGCGACGCCCTGCGGGCGATCGAGCGCCGCTAGCCGCGGTCGCGGCATGCTGACCATGGCTTGACCGCCATGGCGCTGCCGCTGAGAATCCGCGCATGGGCGGCGTGGAGTGGAGGATCTCGGGCAGCTACCTCGAGGCGTGCAACTGCGAGGCGATCTGTCCCTGCCGGCGGATCGGCGGCCGCGCCGGTGGGCGGTCGACGTACGGAGAGTGCCTCGGAGCGCTGTCCTGGATCGTCGAGGACGGAGGCGCGGGAGACGTCGGCCTGGCCGGCATGAGGGTGGTGCTCGCGAGTCGCTACCACGACGACGAGCCCGGCTCCCCGTGGACGTTCGCCCTGTTCGTGGACGCGAGCGGCGACGAGCGTCAGCGTCAGGCGCTCGGCGACATCTTCAGCGGTCGCCTCGGCGGGACTCCGGCGAAGCAGTTCCCGTGGGTGTTCAAGCCCGCGGAGCTGCTGGGTGTCGAGGCGCTCGAGATCGAGATCGACCACACGCCGGGGCGCGGCTGGTTCCGGGCAGGCGGCAAGGTGGAGGTCCACGCGCGCGAGCCCGTGCCGGGCCAGGAGACGGTGACCTGCGTCATCCCCGGCCACCACCAACAGGGGCGCGAGCTGTTCAGCGACTCGATCGACGTCGATGCCGGCCGGCTGGTGTTCTCGGTCGCCGGCCGCTGTGCCTACGAGTCGAGCTTCGAGTACTCCTCGGACGACGGTTGACGGGCACCGGCGGCGCGACGGACAATCGGGCGACGTCCCCCGACCGCGCTTAGGAGCCGCCATGTCCTGGAAGCTCGAAGGGTCCTACGAGGAAATCGCACTCTCGGGGGCGGCGTGAGCACGGTCACGTCAGCTCCGGTCGGCACCGACCGCGCGACCCGGGGCGAGCTCGCCGAGGCGTTAAGGGCCGCTCGCACGCGCATCGGACTGATCGCCGTGCTGCTCGCGCTGGCGGTCGTGGCGTGGTGGTCGACGGCCGGTCGCATGGAGGGGATGGACGCCGGGCCGGGCACCGATCTGGGCGCGCTCGGCTGGTTCCTCGGCGTGTGGCTGGTGATGATGGCCGCGATGATGTTCCCGTCGCTCGCGCCGACGGTCGCGCTGTACGCGAACATGACGCGCCGGCGCGGCCTCGGCCGCCCGCTGCTGTTCGCGGGCGGCTACCTGCTCGTGTGGGGTGCCGCGGGCGTCGCGGCCTACGGGCTGTTCCGGCTCGGGCGCAGCGCGCTCGGCGGCGATCTGGCCTGGGACGCCGGAGGGCAATGGCTCGCCGCGGGCGTGCTGGCCTTCGCCGCGCTCTACGAGCTGACGCCGCTGAAGAACGTGTGCCTGTCCAAGTGCCGCAGCCCCGTCGGGTTCCTGCTCTCGACGTGGCGCGACGGCCGGCTCGGCGGGCTGGAGATGGGCTCCAGGCACGCCGGCTGGTGCCTCGGCTGCTGCTGGGCGCTGATGGCGGCGCTGTTCGCGCTCGGCGTCATGAGCCTCACCTGGATGGCGCTCGTCGCCGCGCTGATCGCGCTCGAGAAGACGCTTCCCTGGCACCGGGTCGCGACCTGGGGCACCGCGGCGATCCTGCTCGCGCTGGCGATCGCGATCGCGGCCGCGCCCGACAGCATCCCCGGGCTCGTCGTGCCCGGCGGCTCGCACGGTGGCATGGACTCCATGAAGATGATGAATTAGAAAGAGGGCCGTTCAGCGCGCTCGACCCTGCGCGGGCGGCTGGCTGCAGCGGGCACGCCGCGCTGGAGTGCCGGTGATCGGCTACCTGTACTGGAGCCTGACCGACAACTACGAGTTCGGGAACTACGACTCGCGCTTCGGGCGCGGCGTCGGGTCCGGGTACACGCTCGTGCGCGCGCCCGCCGCGGCCGACTGCGCGAAGGTCGTGGAGGCCGATCGCGCGGCCTGCCTGGCGGCCGCCGGCTAGGCCGGAGGCGCCTGCGCTGCCGAGCGCGCGCGCTCGAGCTCGGCGAGCACGGCGGCGTCCTGTGCCGACATGCCCGGGATCGGCTCGCCGTCCCAGCAGATGTCGTCCGACATCGCCGCGAACAGGCCCTCGCGCTCGCGCAGGCTCACGCGGGCGTGGTGGGCCAGGGCCAGGAACGAGTACAGGTCGGGGACGAGGTCGTGCCAGCCGCGATCCGAGCCGCGCAGGCGCATCAGGTCGTGGAAGGAGCTCGGGACCTCGTGCAACGGCTCGTCGAACATCTGGGCGAGCACGGCCCAGTCGAGCTGCACGACGCGCCCCGGCGCCACGGCGCTGGGTTCGGCGCCGGGCTCGACGAGGCCGCGCGAGAGCTGCTCGGCGTCCATCAGCAGCACGCCGTCGGTGGGCCGCGGGTTGCACTCGATGAGGCGCAGCCCGTCGGGGGTGGCGACGAAGTCGAACGACACCTGGCCGGTGTAGGAGAGCGGGCCAACGATCCGCCGCACGAGCGCGAGGGTCGGCTCGGGGTCGATCGACTCGAACTGGATCCCGGTGCTGTGCTCCCACTGACGCGGGGCGCGGTAGGCGCAGTGGGCGGTCACCCGTCCCTCGTGCACGGTGCTGTAGGAGCAGTTCATGGGGCCGTCGACGAACTCCTGTACCAGCCACGGCGAGGCGGGCGTGGGGTGGACGTCCGCGGGGTCCAGGTGCCCGGCCAGGGGACCCGTGTTGGTCAGCAGCGAGATACCGCCGCGCGAGAACGCGGCGCGGGCGAAATAGCGCTCGAAGCGCGAGATCGCCGCGCGCAGCTCGTCGTCGCTGCGCGCGACCTCGGTCGCCGGCACCGGCAGCTCGAGCTCCTCGCACAGCCGCTGGAAGCTCGCCTTGTCGTGCAGGCGCGCAAGCACGGTGAAAGGCGGCGCGAACACGGTCGTGACCGCGCTCAGTCGCGTGCGCGCGACGGCGAGGTAGAAGACCTCCTCGAAGGCGGGCACGACGCGCTCGATGCCGTGCGCGGCGCACGCGCGCTCGACGCCGGCCACGAAGCCGTCGGGATCGCGCTGGGGCGGGGCGAAGGCGAAGTGCTCTCGCACGGCGCGCGAGTGGCTGCCGGGCGCGGCCCGGTAGCTGTCGGCCGCGTAGACCTCATGGCCGCTCGCATCGAGCTTGCGGATCAGGTCGACCGCGAACGGCGTGCGCGACGAGGTGACGAGGATGCGCATCGGTTAGCAGTATCGGCCGCGGGCGCCCGGCCTTGACCTCCGGCGGCGGGCGCTCAGGATGGAGCGCCGTTCGGGACGTGCTCCTCGTCGAGCGCCGTGAGCGGTTGAGCAGGAGCGCGATCCCCCGCCGTTGATCAGCGCGTCGGCGACTGCGATCCCGATCGCCTGGCGCCCCGTCGAGGCGATCGTATGGCACGGGCCAAACCGCTCGTGCGCGGCGATTCGGGGTACGGCCTGGCCATGGCGCGCACGCCCGAGGCCCTCCGCGAGTACCGCTCCAAGCGCGACTTCGGGCGAACCGCCGAGCCGTCGGGCGGCGGCCGGGGCGAGCCCGATCGCCGCGAGCCGATCTTCGTGATCCAGAAGCACGCGGCGAGAGCGCTGCACTACGACTTCCGCATCGAGGTGGGCGGCGTGCTCAAGTCGTGGGCGGTGCCGAAGGGCCTCTCGACCGATCCGCGCGAGAAGCGCCTCGCGGTGCAGGTCGAGGACCACCCGCTGGACTACGCCGGCTTCGAGGGAGTGATCGGGGACGGCAGCTACGGAGCCGGCCAGGTGATCGTCTGGGATCACGGGACCTATCGCAGCCTCACCGAGGGACCGGTCGACGCCGCGCTCGAGCGCGGCCATCTGTCGATATGGCTGGAGGGCGTCAAGCTGCGCGGCGGCTGGACGTTGCAGCGCACGCGAGGCGGTGCCAGGCCGCAGTGGCTGGTGCTCAAGCGCCGCGACGAGGGGGCCGACGCGAGGCGCAACCCGGTCTCGACCCAGCCCGAGTCCGTGATCAGCGGGCGCACGATCGAGGACCTCGCGGGCGGGGGAAGGTGAAGGGCGCCGCACGCCCTCGCCGAGCCACCCGGCGACGCCCACAGGCCCGCGCCGATCCCTTCGCCGCCCTCCCCTCGCACGAGCGCGAGCTGCTGCGGCCGGCCCCTCTCCCCGAGCGGATCGAAGTGATGAAGGCCGTGCTGACCGATGCGCGCTTCTCCGACCCCGCCTGGGTCTTCGAGCGAAAGCTCGACGGGATCCGCTGTGTCGCGATCAAAGGCGAGGGGGAGGTGCGGCTGCGCTCGCGCAACCACCTGAGCCTCAACGAGCGCTTTCCCGAGGTCGCCGCCGCGCTCGAGGCCGATGCGGCCGACGACTTCGCCGTCGACGGCGAAGTCGTCGCCTTCGAGGGGTCGCGCACCAGCTTCGCGCGCCTCCAGCAGCGCGGCGAGCGCGGGGCCGCCGTGTACTTCTACGTCTTCGACATCGTGCACCTCGCCGGCTTCGACACCACGGCGCTGCCGCTGCGCGCGCGCAAGGCGCTACTGCGCCACGCGCTCGAGTTCCACCGGCCGCTGCGCTTCACCCCGCATCGCAACCGCGAGGGCGAGGCGCTCTACCGCGAGGCGTGCCGGAGGGGGTGGGAAGGGCTGATCGCCAAGCGCGTCGACTCCCCCTACACGCACGGGCGCTCGCGCGACTGGCTCAAGCTCAAGTGCTCAGCCGAGCAGGAGCTCGTGATCGGCGGCTTCACGCCGCCGCGCGGCAGCCGCACGGAGCTGGGCGCGCTGCTGCTCGGCTACTACGAGGACGGCAGCCTGCGCTATGCGGGCAAGGTCGGGACGGGCTTCACGCGCGCCACGCTGCGCGACCTCGCGGAGCGGCTGAGGCCGCTGCAGCGCGACAGCTCGCCGTTCGCCAACGAGCTCCGCGAGCGCGCGGCGACGTGGGTCGAGCCGCGGCTGGTCGCCCAGGTCGGCTTCAGCGAGTGGACGCGCGACGGGCGCCTGCGCCACCCGCGCTTCCTCGGGCTGCGCGAGGACAAGGCGCCCGAGGAGGTCGTCCGCGAATGAGCGCCCCCGATTCGGTGCGTGCGGGCCGGCGCCGCATCGCGATCAGCCACCCCGAGCGGCTCGTGTTCCCGGACGTCGGGCTGACCAAGCTCGACGTGGCGCGCTACTACGCCGGCATCGCCCCGGCGATGGTCCCGCACGTGCGCGGGCGACCGCTGACCCTGAACAGCTTCCCCCAGGGCGTGCGCGGCGCGGGCTACTTCGTCAAGGACGCGCCGCGGCACTTCCCCGACTGGGTGGCGACCGTCGCCGTGCCCAAGCGCGAGGGCGGGACGATCCACCACGTGCTCGCCGACGACGCGGCGACGCTCGTCTACCTGGCGGGTCAGAACGCGATCGCGCTGCACGTCTGGACCAGCCGCGCCGACGCGCTCGAACGCCCCGATCGCGTGGTCTTCGATCTCGACCCCTCGACGCGGCGCTTCGCAGAGGTCCGTGCCGCGGCGCGCGCCTTGGGCGAGCTGCTGCGCGAGCTCGGCCTCAGCCCGTTCGCGATGACCACCGGGTCGCGCGGCCTGCACGTCGTGGTGCCGATCCGCCGCGCGCAGGACTACGACACGGTGCGGCCCTTCGCCGCCGCCGTGGCCGCCGTCCTGGTGGAGCGCAATCCGAAGTCGTTGACCGTCGAGTTCAGCAAGGCGAAGCGCGGCGAGCGCATCTTCGTGGACGTCGCCCGCAACGCCTACGGGCAGCACGCAGTGGCGGCCTACTCGGTCCGTGCCCTGCCGCGGGCGCCGGTGGCCACGCCGCTGCGCTGGGAGGAGCTCGACGACCGCCGTCTCGACCCCCAGGGCTGGACCGTCGCGACGGTCGGCGACCGGCTGGCCGCCGGCGGCGATCCGTGGCGCGCCATCGCCCGCCACGCCAGGGGCCTGGGGGCGGCCCGCAGGGCGCTCGAGCGCCTCGGGGGGTGACTGCCCTTGCCCGGCGCGGCGCGGGTTGGGAGGGTTGGCGAGCAACCAAGCCCGGGAGGCTGCCATGCCGAAGTTCCTGTTCGAGGCCTCGTACTCGCCCGAGGGCGTCAAAGGCATCCAAAGCGCTGGGGGGACCAGCAGGGCCAAGGCGGTGAGCGATGCCGCCGAGGGCACCGGCGGAAAGCTCGACAGCTTCCACTTCGCCTTCGGCGGCAGCGACGCCTACGTGATCGTGGATCTGCCCGACAACGAGAGCGCAGCGGCGATCGCGCTCGCGGTCAACGCCGCCGCCGGGGCGTCGGTCAAGACCGTCGTGCTACTGACGCCTGAGGAGGTCGACGCGGCCGCGAAGCGTTCGGTGCAGTACCGGCCGCCCGGAAGCTGACCGTCCGCGCACGCCGTTAAGTTCGCGCGCTCGTCCCCTCCGGAGGAGCGCGATGAAGCTCGTTATCGGGATCGTCCGTCCCGAGAAGGCCAACGACGTGCTCGAGGCGCTGTTCCGAGCCGAGGTACGTGGAGTCTCGCTGAGCCGGGTCCAGGGTCACGGCGGCGAGCTCGACCGGGTCGAGACCTACCGCGGCACGACCGTGAAGATGGGGCTCGCCGAGAAGGTTCGCTTCGAGATAGCGGTGTCCGACGCGTTCATCGAGCCGACGCTCGAGGCGCTGTGCGCGGGCGCGCGCACGGGCGAGGTGGGCGACGGCAAGATCTTCGTCGTCCCGCTCGAGCGCGTCGTGCGTATCCGCACCGGCGAGACCGATCACGCGGCGGTCACGCCGGTCGACGCGTGACCGCCGTGCCGAGCCTCGCGGCGGCGGCCGCGCGCGTGGACACCGGCGACACCGCCTGGATGCTCGCCGCCACGGCGCTCGTGCTGCTGATGACGCCGGCGCTGGGCCTCTTCTACGCCGGTCTCGTGCGGGCCAAGAACACGCTCAACACGTTCATGATGTCCGTGGCCGCCATCGCGATCGCCACCGTGATGTGGGCGGCGGTCGGCTACTCGCTCGCCTTCGACGGGGGCGCCGGCTTCGTCGGCGGCCTGGGGAACGCGTTCCTGCACGACGTCACCTTCGCCCCGCGCGAGGGGATGACGATCCCCGAGCTGGTCTTCTTCGCCTTCCAGGCGACGTTCTGCATCATCACCACGGCGCTCGTCTCCGGAGCGGTCGTCGAGCGGATGCGCTTCGGGCCGTTCCTCGTCTTCGCCGCACTGTGGTCGGTGCTCGTCTATTCCGTGATGGCGCACTGGGCCTTCGGCGGCGGCTTCCTGCAGGCGCACGGCACGCTCGACTTCGCCGGCGGCGTGCCGGTCGAGATGGGCTCCGGCTTCTCGGCGCTGGCCGCCGCGCTGGTGGTCGGCGCGCGCAAGGACTACGGGCGCCAGGCATTGCTTCCCCACAACGCCGTCTACGTGCTGCTCGGCGCGGGCCTGCTGTGGTTCGGTTGGTTCGGCTTCAACGGCGGCAGCGGGTTCTCGACCGGCAACGCCTCCGTGCTCGCGTTCACGAACACGCTGCTCACGCCGGCGTGCACGCTGGTCGTGTGGTTCGTGCTCGACCTGCTGCGCGGGCGGCAGGTGACTGCGATCGGCGCCGCGACGGCGATCATCGTCGGCTGCGTCGGGATCACGCCCGCGGGCGGCTTCGTCAGTCCCGGCTGGGCGATGGCGCTCGGCGCGCTCGTCGCGCTGCCCAGCTATGCGGTGATCGTGTGGCGCACGCGCACGCGCGTGGACGAGACGCTCGACGTGCTCGCCGCCCACGGCGTCGCAGGCTTCACCGGGATCCTCTTCATCGGCTTCTTCGCGCAGCTCGCGTGGAACGGCGTCTCCGACGGGCTGCTCTACGGGGACGCGGACCAGCTCGGCCATCAGGCGCTGGCAGCGCTCGTCGCCCCGGCCTACGCCTTCACCGCGACCTACCTGCTGCTGCGGGTCATCGCGCTGGTCATGCCTCTGCGCTCGAGCGAGCGCGAGGAGGCACTCGGTATGGACGTCGTCCACCACGGCGAGGAGGCCTACGCCAGCGGCGAGGGCGCGATCCTGATCGCGCCGGAGGCCGGAACCGAGGGCGAGCGGGTGGTGGCCGAGCCCGCCTAGCCGCAAGCTCGGCGGGTTCGGGCCACAGCACGAGGGCGACGTCGAGATCGTCCCGGTTGGTGGAGCGAATAGCGGCGCTGCCCCCCTCGCGTCCGCGAGGGGGGCAGCGGCAGGGCACGCCGCCTCGGATACGGCGTGCCCCGGTCGTTGGCCTAGTTGCGCGCCTTGAGCGCGCGCGAGCCGGTGACGTTGAACGAGCTGTCGAGGAAGACCTCGATCTTCGTTCCGTCGGACTTGGTGACCTTCGCCTCGTAGGCGTCGGTGGACTTGCCGTCGGTCTCGGTGCTCGCGCGCTTGACGGTGGCGCCCGGGTAGGCGGCGGTCACCGCGCTGGTGACGCTGTCGAGCGTCGAGCCGGTGAGCGCGGTCTCGCGATTGCCCGAGCGGTTGCCACGGCCTCTGCGGCCCCGGCGGCCAGCGCCGCCAGGATCGTTCTTGGGGTACGCACGTTCTTCGTTGCCTCCTTGTGGGTTTCCCTCCCTAGACGGCCCGCGAGGGCGGAACTGCGGGAGTAATCGCGAGCGGCCCCAAGGGCGGAACTGCGGGAGTAATCGCGAGCGGCCCGCGAGGGCGGAACTGCGGGAGTAATCGCGAGCGGCCCCCGAGCCCCGGAGCTGCCGCTGTAATTCGCGCCAGCGCGCTCAGCGCCGGCGCAGCGCGAGGCGCAGGCGTCGCCGCAGCGAGGGCGGCGGCTCCTCCGCAGGCCCGGGCCCCGCGGGCGGCGGCTCCGGGCGTGGTGGCAGCACGAGCGGGAAGAGCTCGTCGAGCTCTGCGAGCTCCTCCGGGCCGGGCTCCCACCGCGTCGCCGCGGCGTTGGCGCGCACCTGCTCGGCGCTCGTCGCGCCAGCGATCACCGTCGCGACCGCGGGCCGGGCGGCGAGCGCGGCGATTGCGACCTGCGCGGGATCGATCGCGCGCGCGGCGGCGAAGCGCGCGATCGCCTCGAGGCGGTCGTAGACCGGGTCGTCGCCCGGCCCGCCGCGGGCGTGCGGGGGCGCGCCGGCCGGCCCCGGCGCCCCGCGACGGTACTTGCCGGTCAGCAGCCCGCTGGCGAGCGGGAAGTAGGGGATCAGCGCGACGCCGAGCCGCTCGCACGCCGGCAGCACCTCGAGCTCGGCTCCGCGCGCGAGCAGGCTGTACTCGTTCTGGACGCTCGCGAACGAGGCCAGGCCGTTGTCCCGCGCCACGTGCGCTGCCTCGTCGAGCTGTACGGCCGAGAAGTTGCAGCAGCCGATGCAGCGGACCTTGCCCTCGCGGACGAGCTCGTCGAGCGCCCCCAGCGTCTCCTCGAGCGGCGTGACGCCGTCGGGCAAGTGGTACTGGTAGAGGTCGATGCGGTCGGTTCCGAGCCGCGAAAGCGATCCCTCGACCGCGCGGCGCACCCCGGCGCGCGAGCCGGGGGCGAGCTGCTGGTCGCCCTCGCCGCCCCAGCTCATCCCGAACTTCGTCGCCAGGATCACCTCATCGCGACGCCCGCGCACGGCTTCGCCGAGCAGGCGCTCGCTCTCGCCCCCGCCGCCGTAGACGTCGGCGGTGTCGAAGAACGCAGCGCCGGTGTCGATCGCCGCGTCCACGATCGCCCGCGCGCCGGCCGCGTCGACGGGCGCGCCGAACTTGCTCGTGCCCACACCGACGGCCGGAACGCGCAGCTCGCCGAGTTCACACGTCCGCATGGCCGCGCGACCCTAGTCGCTCGGGCTACGCTGGGTCCATGTGCCGCAACATCCGAACCCTCCACAACTTTGATCCGCCGGCGACCGAGGAGGAGATCCACGCCTCCGCGCTGCAGTACGTGCGCAAGATCAGCGGCTTCAACAAGCCCTCCGCGGCCAACAGCGAGCCCTTCGAGCGGGCGGTCGAGGAGGTCGCCGCCGCCTCGAGCCGGCTGCTGGCCGAGCTGACGACCGCGGCCCCGGCGAAGGACCGCGAGGTCGAGGCCGCAAAGGCCCGCGCGCGCGCCGCGCAGCGCTACGCCGCCTAGGTCTCGCGCTGACCACGCGCGCGCACGCGCGTGGTCAGGCGTGCCAGCGCGACCCCGATCAGCGAGCCGATCACCACGTCGCCCGGGTAGTGCACGCCGGTGTGCACGCGCGAGTAGGCCACCAGCGACGCGAGCGCGCGCAGCGGCTGCGCGGCGGCGGGCCAGGTCGCGCCCACCCCGGTGGCGAGGGCGAACGCCGCGGCGGAGTGACCCGACGGGAAGGAGCTCGAGACCGGCATCGGGATGTGACGGTCGAGCGGCACCTCCTGGCCTTCGCGATCGGGTCGCCGCCTGCGCCCGAGCGGCTTGACCGCGAGATTGATCGCGGCGGCGGTGACGGCGAGCGAGGCGAGGCCGTCGGCCGCCGCGCGGCGGCCGCGGCGGCCGCCGAAGATGCTCAGGACGGCGGCCGCGGTGAGCGACAGCCGCGAGTAGTCGGCCGCGTGCGAGAGACGTCGCAACCATCGATCGTGGGCGGGCGTGGGGCGGCGGGCGATCGCTGCGTAGAGCGCTACGTCGAGACGGTGCAACGCGGCGAACCAGCGCCGCGGTGCGGGCGGAGTCGCTGCGGGATCCGCTCCGGTCGCGCTCATTGGAGAGGCATCGTATGACGCGCTCGCGGGCGGCCGCGTTGAGCCCGTTTCACAACGGTTCGGCACGCCCATCGCCGCGAAACGGACTCTCAGAGGAAGCTGCCGTTGCGCTCGCGCCCGATCTCCGCGTACCCCCGGTCGGTGGTGGCCTTGCCGAGCGAAGCGAAGCTGAAACCCAGCTCGACGCCCGAGAAGCGGCCGGTCGAGCGCGCGGGGGCGAAACGGCCCTTGAACGCGGCCCGGTCGGTGGGCGCGACCTTCTTGCCCGAGCCCCGCCGGACGAAATCGCCGGTGGCCTTCCAGCGCACGGTGAGGCTCACCGCCGCGGGCACCGGCGCGGGGCCCCCGAACCGGAACGAGTCGATCACCGGCTGGTTGGTGACGCGCAGCACGGCCTCGCGGCGGTCGCGGCTGACCTCGAGCTGCTCAGGCGCGACCTCGACGACCCAGAACAGTCCCGAGGGCTGGACGCCGCCGTTGAAGTCGTGTACCTGCGAGCCCGACCCGGGCTCGTAGAGATCGACTCATATGAAGGCGAAGGACCCTTTGCGCGTGGAGCCGTCCGAGGCCACGTAGGTCCCCTGGTAGGCGCGCATGTCGGTCTCGAGGTTGTAGGTCCTGCCATCGCTGCCCTTGGCCCGACCGACGTGGTAGGCGAGCGCGGTGAAGCCCGTGCGGTCGGTGATCACCGACGGCTCGACGTCGAGCCCCGGTAGGGGCAGGCGGCTGAACGGCAGCGTGACGCCGAGCGGGCCCGGACCGAACACGTGCAGCGTGGGCGCCGGACCACCCGGGATCGGTTTGGGCTGGGGCACCGGCGCGCTCTGGGTGGTCGCGGCGCTCGACTGCGCCGGGACCAGCGCATCGGCGGCGCTCGCGGTTGCGAACGCAGCGCCCGCATACGTCAGGAACCTTCGCCGATCGACGCTCGACGCGCTCGCGCTCACCTCTTCCACGGCTCACCTCCTGTGTCCTACGTCACACAAGAGGGTATTGTATTCGACATGGATCCGTGTAATCGTCGGAGGACGCGATGACCGCCACCGCACCAGCACCGGTAGAGCTCGAGCCTCTCGTCGGCGAGGCCCCTCCGTCGCCCGCCGGACCGGCCGATGAGGCCGAGCAGCAGCTTCCGCCGCCGCCCGCCATCGAGCTGCCGCGCACGCTCCAGATCCTGCGCTTCAACCAGCGCCAGATCGAGTTCGTCTTCCGCGCGCGTCGCGAGCTCGGCGAGGTCTTCCGCATGCGCGGCATCGTGCCCGGCGGTCCGGTCATCACCAGTCACCCCGACCACGTGCGCTCACTGTTCACGGCCAAGCCCGAGGAGGCGCCCTCGCTCACCGGCGAGTCGCCGCTGCGCCCGATCGTGGGCCCCAACTCGGTGCTCACCGCCGTCGGCCCGCGGCACATGCGCCAGCGCAAGCTCCTGCTGCCCTCCTTCCACGGCGAGGCGGTCGAGCGCTACGTCCAGATGATCCGCGACATGGCCGAGACCGAGATCGACCGCTGGCCGATCGGCAAGCCGTTCGCGCTCGCGCCCCGCATGCAGGCGATCACGCTCGACGTGATCATGGGCGGGATCTTCGGCATCGAGGGCAAGCCGCCGCGCGGCACGCCGGAGTACGGGCTGCGGATCGCGACCAAGCAGCTGCTAGCCGCGTCGACGCTGCCCGGCGCCCAGCTCGCCGAGCTGATGAACATCGGCCGCGACGAGCCCGTCGGCCTCACGCGCGTGGGGCTCGGGATCGTCGACCGCTACACGTACGCGGTGATCGAAGCGCGCCGGCGCGCCGCGGACCTCGAGGAGCGCAAGGACATCCTCTCGGTGCTGCTGCGGGCACGGACCGAGGACGACGAGCCGCTCACCGATCGCGAGCTTCGCGACGAGCTCCTCACCCTGGTGCTCGCCGGTCACGAGACGACGGCGAACTCGCTGGCCTGGACGTGGGAGCGCCTGGTGCGCACGCCCGCCGCCCACGAGCGGCTTCGCGACGCCGTGCGCTCCGAGGACCAGGCCGCGGAGCACATCGAGGCCGCGATCGTCGAGGGCATGCGCGTGCGCCCGGTGATCCCCATGATCGGCCGGCGCGTGATGGTCCCGTGGCGGCTCGGCGACTACGCGGTCCGGGCCGACACGCCGGTGACGATGAGCATCCTGCTCCTCCACCACCGCGAGGACCTCTACCCCCACCCGTTCGCCTACCGCCCCGAGCGCTGGCTCGGGCGCAAGCCCGGGACCTACGAGTGGATCCCGTTCGGCGGCGGCATCCGGCGCTGCCTGGGCGCGTCGCTCGCCATGGCCGAGCAGCGCGTCGTGCTCGAGGAGATGACCCGCCGGCTGGACCTCGAGGCCGACGACCCCGATCCCGAGCACGCGGTGCACCGCAACGTGACCATGATTCCCGCGCGCGGCGCGACCGTCGTCGTGCGCGCCCGCCGCTAGCCTCCGGCGGCCGGGACGGTCGACGGGAGGGCGATCACGCCGTCGGTCGCCAGGCGGCCGATCTCGGAGCTCGTCAGCCCGAGCAGCTCTGAGAGCACCTCCTCCGTGTGCTCTCCGAGCGCGGGCGCGGGGCGGACGGGCACGCGCTCGGTGGTGCCGAAGCGCAGCGGTGAGCCGGGCATCAGGTAGGTGCCGATGCCCGGTTGCTCGACCTCCTCGAACATCGGATTGGCCGGCGAGCAGCGCGGGTCGTCGTCGACCAGCTCCATGAACGTCTGGTAGGGGCCCCAGCACACGCCGTGCGCGTCGAAGACGGTGCGGATCTCCTCGAGCGTGCGGCTGGTCGTCCACGGCTTGATCAGCGCGCCGAGCGACTCGCGCGCCGTGAAGCGATCGCCCTCCTTTCGCATATCCACGCCGAGCACGCGCTCGAGCGTCGAGAACGCCTCGCCCAGCCCGGTCGCCCGCACGAGCGCCTCCCACTGCTTGAGCGTCAGGGCGACGATCATGATGCGCCGGCCGTCGGCCGTCAGGAAGTCGCGGCCGAACGCGCCGTAGAGGTAGTTGCCGTCCTTCAGGCGCTCGCGGCGGTTGATCTGGGCCTCGCCGATCTTGCCCAGGTTGCCGACCATCGCGAAGGCGACGTCGGAGAGCGCGACCTTCACGAGCTGGCCCTCGCCGGTCAGCCGCCGGTGGCGCTCGGCGGCGAGCAGGCCGCCGGCGGCGAGCGTGCCGGTGATCGCGTCCCACGCGGGCAGCAGGTGGTTGAAGGGCACCGACAGGTTGCGCGGGCCGGTGGCCCACGGGAAACCGGTCGCCGGGTTGACCGTGTAGTCGACCGCCGACGAGTCGTCGTGGTTGCCGGTGATGGCGACCATCACGAGGTCGGGCCGCCGCGCGCGCAGGGTGTCGTAGTCCAGCCAGCCGCGCACGGGGAAGTTGGTCAGGAACAGCCCCGCGTCGGCGCCCGGGGCGCCGATCAGCTCGCCGACGAGCTCCTGCCCGCGCGGTGAGCGAAGGTCGATCGTGACCGACCGCTTGCCCTTGTTGAGCCCGGCCCAGAAGAGGCTGGTGCCGTCGTCGGTCACCGGCCAGCGGTCGCGGTCGAGCCCGCCGCCGATCGGGTCGAAGCGGATCACGTCCGCCCCGAGCTGGGCCAGTGTCATCCCTCCCAGGGGTGCGGCGACGTAGGCGGAGCCCTCGACCACACGCATGCCGGCCAGGATCCCGGTCACGCCGCCACCGCCACGAAGCGCCAGTCGAGCACCGGTTCGAGCTCCCCTTCGCCGCCGCGCTGGGCGTGGACGAGCGCGCGCAGGTCGACGAGGCTCGCGTCGACGCCGGCCAGCGGTCTCGACGCGGTGACGGTGAGCTCGGTGCTCAGGACGTCGCCCTCGAACACCGGGCCGAGGTGGTCACAGCCCTCCCAGGCGACGATCGTCACCAGGGCGGGTAGCGCACGCGCCGCGTGTGCGGCGGCGACGGCGATCGTGTGGCCGCCGTAGGCCAGCCGGCGCCCGTGCGCGCTCGCGCCGGCGTCGATGTGGGCGCGGGCGATGTTGAGGGTCATGCGCGCGAGCTCGGGGGCCGCCGTCACGGTGTCGCGGCCCTCGACCTCGTAGCAATCTCCGGCGGCGAGCCCTGAAGGTGCTGGCCCCTGGCGGGCCGCGCTGAAGGCCCCGTAGTCCCAGCCCGCGGGGACCGCCGCCGCGACGGCGTCGCGGTCCAGCTCGGCCGGGATGTCCTCGAAGCGGTCGGCGTGACCGGTGCTCGCCCCGGCATCGCGCAGCGGGATCATCGGGCAGCGCCAGAAGTCGAGCACGCGCGCGCCGTGCTGGTTCTCGGTGGTGATGCGCAACGCGACGAGGCCGGTCGCGGTCCCGTCCTCGCGCGGGCGGTTCTGCTTGAGCCCGGCGACCTCCGTGCGCGTGCGCAGCGTGTCGCCCACGAACACCGGGGCCTGCAGCACCAGGCCGCGGTAGAAGAGGTTGCCGCGGACGCGCTCGCTCGGTCCCGTGGACTGGCCGATGGCGACGTCGCAGACCAGGTTCGGGTGGGCGAGCGGGCGGGGGCCGCCGGTCACGGCCCGGGACAGGGCGGCGTCCAGTGGGAGCGCCAGGCGATCCCCGACGATCGCCTGGTGCAGGGCGGCGTGGCCGGAGGTGAGCGTGAGCGAGGGGGCGTCCTCGAACACCTGCCCGGGCTCGAGGTCCTCGAAGTAGGGGCCGCCGACGCGCACCCTCGTCGCCGCCTTCATCGGCTCACTATGGATGATTCCCCGCCATTACGCTAGGCCCGTGGTCGCGCGTCGCTCGTGCCTGTCGGTGCCCGGTTCGTCGCCGCGCATGCTCGAGAAGGCCCGCCTACTCGACGCGGACGAGGTCGTCATCGACCTCGAGGACTCGGTCGCCGAGGGCGCCAAGGACCAGGCCCGGGACGCGGTGGCAGTGGCGATCCGCGACGGCGACTGGGGCGCCCGCAACGTCGTCGTGCGCATCAACTCGTGCGACACCCGCCACTGCTACCGCGACGTGGTCGAGGTCGTCTCCGGCGCGGGCGACGCGCTGGCGGGCCTCGTGCTGCCGAAGGTCGAGAGCGCCGCCGACGTGGAGTTCGTGGACCGGCTCGCCGCGACGGTCGGGGAGGAGTGCGGCCGCCCACGGCCGCTGGGCCTGCAGGCGCTGGTGGAGACCGCGGCCGGCCTGCGGCGCATCGACGAGCTCGCGCGCGCGAGCGTGCGGCTCGAGGCGCTGATCGTCGGTTACGCCGACCTCGCGGCCTCGCTGGGCCGCCCGCCGCCGGGCGGTCCGGGGCCGGACGAGCGCTGGGACTGGGTGCTCGAGACGGTGCTCTCGGCGGCGCGCGCCGCGGGCCTCCAGGCGATCGACGGGCCATGGCTGCAGATCGCGGACGCCGACGGCTTTCGCGCTTCCGCGGAGCACTCGCGCGCGCTCGGCTACGACGGCAAGTGGGCGCTGCACCCTTCGCAGCTCGAGCTCCTCAACGAGCTCTACGCGCCGACGCGCGAGGAGTTCGAGCGCGCGCGGGAGGTGCTGCGCGCGCTCGAGCGCGGCAAGGCCTCCGGCGTACGCGGCGCGGTGCTCCTCGACGGGGCGATGGTCGACGAGGCGAGCGGCAAGCTGGCCCGGCGCGTGGTCGCGGCCGGGGAGGCCGCGGGCCTGGCGCCTTGACGGGGGACGGGCAATAAAAAAAAGTTGAGACGCGCCCCTATACAAAAGGTGGAGACGCGCCCCTAGAGGCGCCCCTCCACTAATGCGCAACCTACGCCTGAGAGTCGCCCGAGTCAAGAGGCCGCGCCCGGGGATTTTCCGCAAGCTGCGGTCGTATCCGCGCCCCCCGCGAACGCGCATCGCCCGGTGCCCGCCGGGCATCGCGTCGGGGCGGGCGGCGGTGAGGGCGGGGCGGGCGGCGGAAGCCGGCGCGCCGCTCAGGAGCAGACGACGAGCACGGGGCGCTCGGAGAGGTGCACCAGCCGGTGCGGGGTCGCACCCAGGACCGCCGCGGCGAGCGGGCGCTCGCCATGGGAGCCCACGACGATCATGCGCGCGTCGTGCTCCGTGGCCGCATGCAGCAGTGCCTCGGCCGCGCGCTGGTCGATGACTTCGGCGACCGCTTCGACGCCGGCGGCCTTCGCCTTCTCGACCGCGGCGCTCGTGTGTCCTTCGCCGATCTCGTGCAGGGCGTCGCGGTAGTCCTTGACCTGGCGCTCGGCCAGCCGGGGCTCGTAGCCGAACACCGCGACCAGCGTCGCTCCGAGGTCGCGCGCGAGCGTCACGGCCTCGGAGAGCGCCTTCTCGGCGCCCTCGCCCCCGTCGTAGCCGACGACGATCGAGCCCGCCATCACGTCTTGGCCGTCACGGGCTCGTCGGGCGTCACCGCCTGCCCGGCCGTGCGCGGGTCGTAGACCTCGGTCCTGCGGCGGAAGAAGTCGCGGTACGCGAAACGCGCCGGGATCAGGAAGATCACGCCCAGGACGAGCGCGCCGACGCCGATCAGGACGGGCGTCCCCACACCCAGCCAGGAGGTGTAGATGTCCGGGCTGTTCGGGTCGCCGTAGTCGATCAGCGCCTTGACGAAGAGCCCGAACAGCAGCAGGCCGCCGATCACCGGCAGCACGCCGGCGTAGAGGAAGGTGCGCACGTCCTTGAACAGCTCGCGGCGGTAGTACCACGCGCAGGCGAAGCCGGTAAGCCCGTAGTAGAAGGCAATCCCGAAGCCGAGCGCGGCCACGGAGTCCCCGAGCACGTTCGTCGGGCTCACGAGCTCGATGAAGATGAACCAGATCGTCGAGACCGTCCCCATCCACAGCGTCGAGAAGCTCGGCGTCAGGTAGCGCGGCTGGATGTCGCCGAAGCGCTTCGGGAAGGCTCCCTGGCGCGCCATCGAGAGCGTCGAGCGCGCCGTGGGCAGGATCGTCGTCTGCGTCGACGCCGAGGCCGAGCTCAGCACCGCGATGATCAGCAGCTTGTCGAGCGGCGAACCGAAGACCTTGCCGCCTAGGAAGCTGAGCACGTCGTCGGAGTTGTCGACCAGAGCCTTCTCACCCGCGTACGCCTGCGCGGCGGCGGAGACGATGACGTAGATCGCCAGCAGCAGCAGCGTCGAGACGATCGCCGCCTTCCCCGGGCCGTTGGCGGCGTCCTGGGACTCCTCGTTGACGGCGACGCCGCTGTCCCAGCCCCAGTAGATGAAGACCCCCAACAGGACTCCGTTCACCAGCGCCGAGGTGCTGTTCACCGCGAAGGGGTTGAACCACGAGGCATCGACGTGGAGCGAGCCGGCGGGGTTGTTGGCGTACACCTTGATCAGGGCGACGACCGCGAACAGCGCCAGCGTGAAGATCTCCGCGGTGAGGAGGACCTTCTGCGTGTTGGCCGAGAGCTCGGTCCCGAAGTAGCAGATCGCGGTCATGATCACGATCCAGATCACGCCGGCGATCATCACCGCCACCTGCGAGTCCGCGGCGCTCTGCCAGCCGAAGAGCAGGTAGGTGTAGATCGCCGCGATCTGCGACAGGCTCGCCATCACGATCACGTCGGTGACGACGATCGCCCAGCCCCCGAGCCACCCGAGCGAAGGGCCGAGCGCGCGCGTGGCCCACGAGAACGTCGTCCCGCAGTCCGGGTCGGCCTTGTTCATGTAGCGGTAGGCGAAGGCGATGCAGAGCATCGGGATGAAGGCGATGATCATCACCGCGGGCGCCTGCAGCCCGACGCCCGAGACGGCGACGATGAAGCCCAGCGTGGCCGCGATCGAGTAGCCGGGCGCCGTCGAGGCCACGCCGATCACCACGTTGGAGACGTAGCTCAGCGCGTTGCGCTTCAGGCCCTTGTCGCCCGACTGCGCCACATCGCCCGTGGGCGGTGAGGCTATGGAAGCGCTCTCCATTCGACTCTCCCCTCGGTCCAATGCGAACCGTAGGGCGGACGAGCCGCCGCAGGCAAGTGGCGAATGCCCCAACGTTGGCCGAGTTGATTGGACATTGAGTACAACGCGGGCGGCCGTCGGTTAGCCGGGCTGCGCCTTGCCGTGGTACCCGGACGCCTATACCGTTGTCCGGAGCGTCCAGCATCCGGAGGATCAATGGCTGCCACCACCCCGCAGTACGTCGGTCAGACACCGGATGCAGACAGCAGCGCGCTGCAGGAGGCGGCCAAGCGACACCTGTGGATGCACTTCACCCGCATGAGCGCGTACGAGGACGCCGACGTGCCGATCCTCGTGCGCGGCGAGGGCTGCTACGTCTACGACGCGGGCGGCAAGCGCTACCTCGACGGGCTATCCGCGCTCTTCTGCGTCAACGCCGGCCACGGCCGCGCCGAGATCGCCGACGCGATGGGCCGCCAGGCGCGCGAGCTCGCGTACTTCACGAACTGGAGCTACGCCCATCCCGGCGCGATATCGCTGGCCGAGCGGATCGCGAACCTGGCGCCCGAGGGCTTCAACCGCGTCTTCTTCACCTCGGGCGGAAGCGAGGCCGTGGAGTCCGCGCTCAAGCTCGCGCGCGCGTGGCACAAGCACAACGGGGAGGCGGGCCGCTTCAAGCTGATCGCGCGCAAGATCGCCTACCACGGCACTTCGATGGGCGCGCTCTCGGCGACGGGCATCCCGGCGCTGCGCGAGCCCTTCGAGCCGATGCTCCAGGGCGGCTGCCACGTGCCCAACACCAACTCCTACCGCTGGCCGGCCGACCGCGACCCGCTGTGGGCGGCGGATGCGATCGAGGAGCGGATCGAGTTCGAGGGGCCCTCGACCGTGTCCGCTGTGATCCTCGAGCCGGTCCAGAACGCCGGCGGCTGCATCACCCCGCAGGAGGGCTACTGGCAGCGCGTCCGCGAGATCTGCGACCGCCACGGCGTGCTGCTGATCTCCGACGAGGTGATCTGCTCGTGGGGGCGACTGGGGCACTACTTCGGCGCCCAGCGCTACGACTACATGCCGGACCTGATCACGACGGCCAAGGGGCTGACCTCGGCGTACTCGCCGATGGGCGCGCTGATCGCGTCCGACCGCGTGGCCGAGCCGTTCCTGCACGACACGGCGATGTTCACCCACGGCTACACGTTCGCCGGCCACCCGGTGTCGTCCGCCGCGGCGCTCGCCAACCTCGACATCTTCGAGCGCGAGAACCTGCTCGGCCACGTGCTGGCCAAGGAGGCCGAGTTCCGCGGAATGCTCGAGAGCCTGCGCGACATCCCGATCGTCGGCGACGTCCGCGGCGCGGGCTTCTTCCAGGCGATCGAACTGGTCAAAGACCAGGAGACCAAGGTCACTTTCACCGGGGAGGAGTCCGAGTCGCTGCTGCGCGGCTTCCTGTCGGGGGCGCTGTACGAGAACGGGCTGATCTGCCGCGCCGACGACCGCGGCGACCCGGTGATCCAGCTCTCGCCCCCGCTGATCGCGGACACCGAGCAGTTCGCCGAGATCGAGGCGATCCTGCGCAAGGTCCTCACCGAGGCGGCCGCGCGCGTCGCGAAGGGCGCTCCGGCACGTCGACCGCCGCCACCTCGCCGAGCTCCCTAGGGTGTCCAGCGCGAGGCTGACGCTCCGGATGCTCCTGGACGGGCTGGGGCTGGAGCTGTCGGGCGGCGAGCCCGGCGCGGACGCGCCGCTGCGATGGGTCCACATCACCGAGCTCACCGATCCCACGCCGTGGCTGTCCGGCGGTGAGCTGATCCTCACCACGGGCCTCCAGCTCACGAGCCCCAAGCGCCAGCAGGAGTTCGTCCGGCTGCTCGCCGGCCACGACCTCGTTGGCGTGGGGCTCGGGACCGGCTTCACCCATCGCAACGTCCCGCGCGCCCTGGCCGACGAAGCCGACCGGCTGGGGTTTCCCGTGTTCGAGGTGCCCTACGAGCTGCCGTTCATCGCGATCACCGAGAAGGCCTTCACGCGCCTGGTCAACGAGCAGTACGACGTGCTCCAGCGCGGGATCGCGATCCACAAGCGCCTCGAGCGCCTCGTGCTCGAGCAGCGCGGGATCGACGAGCTCGTACGGGCGCTGTCGGCCGCGATCGGAGGCGCGGTCGTCGTGCTCGACTCGCGCGGCGAGGTGATCGCCTCGCGCGCGTTCCGGCGGCGCCTGTCCGACGAGGCCATCGAGCGCGTGCGGGCGGAGATCAACGCGCGGCGCGTGGACGGCGGCGGCTCGGGATCGGGCTTCGTGCTCGACCATCCGGAGCTCGCCGGGCGCTCGCTGGTTCTGCCCGTGTCCACGCGCGTGCGCGGGGCGCCCGACGCGTGGCTGCTGGCCGCCGGCGACGCGCGCGGGCTCGGCGACTTCGAGCGGCTGATCCTCCAGCAGGCCGCGACCGTCGTCGCGCTCGAGCTGATGCGCCAGCGGGCGATGCGCGACACCGAGAGGCGCCTCGCCGGCGACGTGCTGGCCGAGGTGCTCACGGGTGGGCTCGAGGGCCGCGAGGTCGCCTCCCGGCTAGCGCCGTTCGGCGTGGGGGAGAGCGCGGCCGTGCTCGTGCTCGAGCCACCCGACCCCGCGGCCGCCGAGCTCGAGCTCGACCGGCATCTGCGCGACGATGGCGTGGGGGCCCTGGTCGCGACGCGCGGCGAGCTGCTGTGCGCGGTGGTCGACGCGGGCGACGGCGTCGAGCCGGTCGAGCTGGCGAAGCGCGCGCAGGCGGCGCTGGGCGGGGAGGACGGGCAGATCCGGGCGGCGGCCAGCCGCGCCGCTCCCGTGGGCGTGCTGCGGCGCTCCTTCCACGAGGCGCGCTGCGCGCTCACCGTCGCGGCCGTCGCCTCCAACGGCGTGCCGCGCGTCGCCTCCTACCGCGACCTCGGCGCCTTCCAGCTGCTGCTCTCACTCCAGGACGACGAGGCGCTCGCGCTCTACCGCGACAACGTGCTCGGCCCGCTCGAGAACGGCGGCGGCGACTACGGCGACGAGCTGATCCGCTCCCTGGAGGCGTTCATCGAGCACAACGGCCAGTGGGAGCGGGCGGCGCGCCAGCTCTACTGCCATCGTCACACGCTGCGCTATCGGATCCGGCGCGTGGAGGAGCTCACCGGGCGCGACCTGCGCAGCGCGAAGGACCGCATCGAGCTGTGGCTGGCGATCCAGGCGCGGGAGCTCGTGTCGTGAGGGTGGCGGTGCTCGGCGCGGGCGGCATCATCGCTCCGGCGATCGTCCGCGACCTGGCCGAGTCGCCAGAGGTGGGCGACCTGCTGCTGATCGACCTCGACGAGCGGCGCGCGCGCGCCGTCGCGGAGGCGCACGGGGGTGCGAAGGCGAGCGTGGCCGCGGCCGACGCGCGCGAGGGGCTCGCCGCCGCGCTCGACGGCGTCTCCGTGCTCGTGAACGCCGCCTCTTACCGGGTCAATCTCGACGCGATGCAGGAGTGCCTCGAGGCGGGCTGCCACTACGTCGACCTCGGCGGCCTGTACTGGCTCACCGGTCGTCAGCTCGAGCTCTCCGACGCGTTCGAGGCCGCAGGGCTGCTCGCGGTGCTGGGCATGGGCTCGAGCCCGGGCAAGACCAACGTGATGGGCGTGCGCGCGCGCCGCGAGCTGGGCGCCGACCCGGCGCGGATGGTCGTGCTCGCTGCCGGCCGCGACCTGCGGCCGCCGACCGGGCCGAGCTACCCGTACTCGCCGCGCACGCTGGTCGACGAGCTCACGATGGCCCCGGTCGCGGTCCGCGACGGCCGCCCGCTCGAGCTCGAGCCGCTCCAGGACGGGTGCGAGGTCGACTTCCCGGAGCCGATCGGCAGAGCGCCGACGATCTACACATTGCACTCCGAGGTGCGCACGTTCCCCGACTCGTTCGGCTGCGCCGAGTGCTCGTTCCGGCTCTCGCTCAGCCCGCAGGTACTGGAGCGCGTGCGAGCGCTGATCGGCGCCGGCGACGAGGAGCTCGAGGCCGCAGGTCGCGAGGCGTCGCCGCCGTCGGCGCAGACGGTGTCCGTGCACGTGGTCGAGGCCGAGCGGGACGGAACGCTCGCCACCGTCACGGCGATCACGCGGCCGGTCGAGCGCTGGGGCCTGGGCGGCGGGATCGTTTCGACGGCGGCGCCGGCGGCGGCCGCGGTCCGGCTGCTGGCGGCGGGGCGCATCGCGGCCAGAGGCGCGCTGCCGCCCGAGCGCTGCATCGACCCCGACGACCTGTTCGAGCAGCTCGAGCAGCGCGGCTGCAGCTTCGAGGTGAAGGTCTCGGCACCGCGATGAAGGTCGGCGTCCCCACCGAGACCAAGCCCGACGAGTATCGCGTGGCGCTGACCCCCGCCGGGGTCCGCGAGCTCGCCGAGCACGGCCACGAGATGCTGGTGCAGGCCGGCGCGGCGGAGGGGTCGGCGATCGAGGACGAGTCCTACTCGGCCCAGGGGGCTCGCATCGTGCCCGACGCCGAGGCCGTCTTCGCCGAGGCCGAGCTGGTGCTCGGGGTCAAGGAGCCACAGCCCGAGGAGGTCGAGCTGCTGCGCCCCGGCCATACGCTGTTCACCTACCTGCACCTGGCGCCCGCTCCGGGGCTCACGCGCGCGCTGATGGAGAGCGGCGCGACCTGCATCGCCTACGAGACCGTCGAGGACCCCCAGGGGCGGCTGCCGCTGCTGGCGCCGATGAGCGAGGTCGCGGGCAAGATCGCCACGCAGGCCGGCGCCTTCATGCTCGAGCGGCCGCTCGGCGGGCGCGGCGTGCTGCTCGGGGGCGTGCCGGGCGTGGCCGCCGCCACCGTGCTTGTGATCGGCGGCGGGGTCGTGGGCTTCAACGCGGCGGCGATCGCGATCGGCATGGAGGCCGACGTGTTCGTCTTCGACCGCAACATCGACCGCCTGCGCGAGCTCGACGTGGCCTTCGCGGGGCGCGCCTCGACCGTCTACTCCTCGACGCTGGCCGTCGAGGAGATGCTGCCGCTGGCCGACCTCGTGATCGGCGCCGTGTTGATCCACGGCGCGCGCGCGCCGTTCGTGGTGCGCCGCCGGCAGCTCGCGCTGATGAAGCGCCGCGCCGTGCTCGTCGACGTGTCGATCGACCAGGGCGGCTGCTTCGAGACCTCGCGCGCGACCACGCACTCCGACCCCACCTATGAGGTCGACGGCATCACCCACTACTGCGTGACGAACATGCCCGGCGCCGTGCCGATCACCTCCACGTACGCGCTGACCAACGCGACGCTGCCCTACGTGCTCGCGCTCGCCGACCACGGCGTCGAGGGCGCGATCGCACGCGAGCCGGGGCTCGCCTCGGGGGTCAACGTGGCCGCCGGTCGCGTGACCCACCCGGCGGTGGCCGAGGCCACCGGGCTCGAGTACACCCCGCTGAGCGAGGTCCGCGAGGCCCCGGTCGCCCGTCCGTAGTCCCCAGAGAGATCGAGGAGAGCCCATGGCGACGACCACCAAGACAAGGCTTCAGAACTTCATCGGCGGCGAATTCGTGGATGCCGCGGACGGTGCCACCGAGGAGGTCCTCAACCCGGCCACGGCGCAGCCTGTCGCCGAAGCGCCGCTGTCGACCGAGGCCGACGTAGGGCGCGCCGTAGCGGCGGCGCGCGCGGCGTTCGGAGCGTGGTCGGAGTCGACCCCGGGCGAGCGCTCGCTGGCGCTCCTGCGCCTGGCCGACCGGATCGAGGAGCACGGAGACGAGCTCGCCGACCTCGAGGCGGCCAACGCGGGCAAGCCGCGCCAGGCGGTGGTCGACGACGAGCTCCCGTTCATGGCCGACAACCTGCGCTTCTTCGCCGGCGCCGCGCGCAACCTCGAGGGCCGCGCCGCCGGCGAGTACGTCGAGGGCTACACGTCGATGATCCGCCGCGAGCCGATCGGCGTGGTCGGCCAGATCACGCCCTGGAACTACCCGCTGATGATGGCGATCTGGAAGATCGCCCCTGCTCTGGGCGCGGGCAACACCGTCGTCCTCAAGCCGGCAGAGACCACGCCGGTCTCAACGCTCAAGCTGGCCGAGCTCGCCGCCGACCTGCTGCCGGCCGGCGTGCTCAACGTGATCACGGGTCACGGCAGGCCCGCCGGCTCGGCGCTCGTCACGCATCCCGACGTGGAGATGGTCTCGCTCACCGGCTCGCCGCCCACGGGCAAGTGGATCGCCAAGGCGGCCGCGGACAGCCTCAAGCGCGTGCACCTCGAGCTCGGCGGCAAGGCGCCCGTCGTCGTGTTCGACGACGTCGAGCTCGAGACCGCGATGGAGACGATCGCCGGCACGGGCTACTACAACGCCGGCCAGGACTGCACGGCGGCGACGCGCGTGCTCGCGGGCGCCGGCGTCTACGACGACGTCGTCTCGGGCCTGTCGGAGCAGGCCTCGGGGCTGGTGCTGGGCGACACGTTCGCGGCCGATACCACGCTGGGGCCGCTCAACTCCGCTCGCCAGCGCGAGCGCGTCGAGGGCTTCCTCGAGCGCCGGCCCGACCACGCCGTGGTGGTAACCGGCGGCTCGGAGCCCGAGCTGCCCGGCTTCTACCTGGAGCCGACGGTGGTCGCCGGGCTCGAGCAGCGCGACGAGATGGTCCAGGACGAGATCTTCGGCCCCGTCATCACCGTGCAGCGCTTCAGCGACGAGGACGAGGCGATCGCGTGGGCCAACGGCACGCGCTACGGCCTGGCCTCGTCCGTCTGGACCCGCGACGTCGGCCGCGCCCTGCGCGTCGCGCGGGCGCTGCGCTTCGGCTGCGTGTGGATCAACGACCACATCCCGCTGGCCTCGGAGATGCCCCACGGCGGCTACAAGCAGTCCGGCTACGGCAAGGACCTCTCCATGTACGCGCTCGAGGACTACACCAACATCAAGCACGTGATGGCCTCGCTCTCCTGATCCCGGGTGCCGGGTCGCTCGCTGGCCGGGCGAGCTACTGTCATGTCTGCGTGCAAACCCCGGTTACCCAGGAGGATTAGATGGCTTTGCAGATCGGCGACACCGCCCCCGACTTCGAGGCGGACACCACAGAGGGTCGGATCCGCTTTTACGACTGGATGGGCGACTCGTGGGCGGTGCTCTTCTCCCACCCGCGCGACTTCACGCCGGTGTGCACTACCGAGCTCGGTTACATGGCCAGCATCAAGCCCGAGTTCGATAGCCGCAACACGAAGATCATCGGGCTCTCGGCCGACCCCATCGATAACCACGCCAAGTGGGCGAAGGACATCGAGGAGACGCAGGGCACCGCCCCGAACTACCCGATGATCGCCGACTCCGACTTCAACGTGTCAAAGCTCTACGGGATGCTGCCCGGGGGCGTCGAGGGCGACCCGACCGAGCGCACGCCGGCCCAGAACCAGACCGTGCGCAACGTGTTCGTCGTCGGCCCGGACAAGAAGATCAAGCTGATCCTCGTCTACCCCATGACCACGGGGCGCAACTTCGACGAGGTCCTGCGCGTGCTCGACTCGCTGCAGCTCACGGCCAACCACAAGGTCGCGACGCCGGCCCAGTGGCAGGAGGGCGACGACGTGATCATCGCCGGCTCGGTCTCCGACGACGAGGCCAAGGAGCGCTATCCGGACGGCTGGGAGGCGCCGCGCCCCTACATCCGGATCGTCCCGCAGCCCAAGTAGGGGGCGGCTGTCACAGCCGCGCCGCTACGAGCGCGGCCGCGAGCAGGACCATCGCGACGGAGAGCGCGCGCAGGGCCGCGTCGAGCGGCGCGGCCAGGCGCGCGGCGGTGAGCGGCCGCGTGCTGCCGTCGGTCAGGCGCTGGCTCCCCTCGACGGCTGCGGTCCTGCGGCGCAGCTCGCGCACGGGGGTGCTGAGCCTGCGCTGCGCGTAGCTGAGCGCCGCGCACGCCGCCGCGACGACCACGGCCTCCGGGCGCAGCGAGAGCGCGCAGGCCCACCAGCCGGTGAGCGCCGGGAACGCGCCCCAGGCCAGCGCGAACCACCAGTCGGAGTGGAAGCGGCCGCCGAAGAGCTCGAGGTTGTAGGCCATCACGAGGAACGCGCCGGCCGCGACGAACGGGAGCAGCGTGGGGGAGACGGTGATCGCGCCAGCGATGCCGATCGCCACCGCCCCGGCCACGCTCCCGATCGCGAGCGCCCACAGCGTGCGGTCCGAGAGGCGCGTGCGCAGGGGCCGGCCCTGGAGCTCGTCGAGCGCGTGCGCGCCGACGCCCACAGCCAGCCCGAAGGCGGCGAGCGCCGCGGCCAGCCGGCCGGCGTAGAAGTGGGGGGCCAGCGCCGCGCCGATGGCGACGTAGCTCAGGTGCCACGCGGTGTAGGGCGGGTGCAGGAGGCTGACGACGTCGCGCCAGCCGCCCGGCCGCAGCGCGTAGAACGCGGGCCGCTCAAGCTGCGGTTCGGCCGCCATCGCCAAACGCGCGCTCGCCTGAGCCGGATCCGCGCCCGTCGCTCGCATTCCGCACGCCGTCGATCACGACCCCCGCGCCGAAGCTCATGCTCCGAACGCGCACGCGCTCGATGCCGGCCCGCTGCCAGCGTGTGGCTGTGTGCGCGAGCGGATGGTCGCGCTCGAAGCCCTCGATGCTCGGGCCGAGGAAGCGGCCTACGGCCTGCCACTCGCGCGAGATCAGGCGGCCAGCGGCCGGCAGCGCGGTGCGGGTGTACAGGCGCCAGAGCGCCTTCAGCGGCGCGCGCGGGGGGACACCGAACTCGAGCGAGACGATGCGACCCCCGGGCGCGACGACGCGCGCGAGCTCGGCCAGCGTCGCCTGCGGGTCGTCGACATAGCGCAAGAGGTAGGTGAAGGTGAGGGCGTCGAAGCTCGCGTCCGCGAACGGCAGCGCCTCGGCCTCGCCCCGCACCAGCTCGATGCGCTCGGCCAGCTCAGGTTCGGCGGCCGCGCGGGCGCGCGCGGCGGCCAGCATAGGCTCGCTCTGGTCCAGGCCGACCACGCGGCAGCCGTAGCGCCGCACGAGCGCGGCAGCGACGAGGCCGGTCCCTGTCGCGACGTCGAGCACGCGGTCCCCGGGCGCGGCGCCCACAGCCTCGACGAGCGCGCGCCGCCAGCGCGGATCCTGTCCGAAGCTGAGCGCGGCGCCCGCCGCGTCGTAGCGGCGCGGCAGGCCGGAGAAGAGCTCGAGGGCGTGCGCCTTGCGCGCCGAGGACGGAAGCGCCGGCCGCAGGCTTGTCATGGGTCCACGCTAGCGCACGCGCGCGGCCGCGCTCACGCGTCCGCATAGAGGCGCGCGAAGGCCTCCTCGGCCGCCTCGAGCTGGCGCAGCGCCTGGGCGACCGCAACGCGCCGGGTCGCGCGGTCGACGGCCAGCACGGTCCAGCCCCTGCCGTCCTCGTCGCTCAGGTGCACCAGCAGCGTGTCGCGGTTGTGCTCCACGCGCAGGCGGTGGTCGGGGTTCCCCTGTTCGTGGAGCGTGCGCGGCTTGGCCTCGGGGTCGGCCGCGAACGAGGTCCAGCGCGAGCGCAGAGGCCGGCTCCGCCCCGCGAAGGCGAAGAACTCGACCCGGTAGCCGTCCGGGTCGGCGACCTGGACGCGAACGAAGCCGCCGTCGTCCTGCCATTCGGTCTCCGGCACGCCGGCCGCACGCAGCCGCTCGCGCGCGCTTCGCACCTCGCCGGCCTCGGCCAGCTCGAAGCCGAAGTGGTTGCCGGCAGGCAGGTCCTGGGGGACCGGACCCTCGCTCAAAGCGAGCAGCGCGCCGTCGCGCGCGCGCAGGATCAGCCGGTGCTCGTCGTCGTGCACCCGCTCGTCGAGCCCGAAGTGCTCGCCGTAGAACGCGGCCGAGCGCTCACGGTCGCTGACGGTCAGGGCGACGTGGTTGAGTGGCACCCGCCGATGATCGCCGATCGGCGCCCGGCCGCGTTGGCGCCCGGTGTGGCCGTGGCGGGGGGTGGGGGAGTAACGTCGCTCGCGATGGAGGTGGTGATGATGGCCGTCTGGCCCGGGTCGGCGGCGGCGGGGATTGTCCGCGGCGGCCTTCCGAGCCACGCTCCGATCTGGTCCACCAGACCGGCCCACAGCAGCCGCAGCGTCAACCCGAGCCCAAAGAACGTGAACTGCGCGAGCCCGTCAGCGAAGGGCACCTGAGCGATCACCGCCGCGACGCGCTCGTCCTCGGCGGCCAGGCGGACGACGTGGCCGCCCGAAAGCGAGGTGCCCCACAGCACGATCCGCTCCGGGTCCACCTCGCTGCGGTTGCGAGCCCACTCGATCGCCGCACGGTAGTCCTCGAGCTGGCGCTCGATGTCGACGAGCTGGCGCGGCTCGCCGCCGCTCGCCCCGAAGCAGCGGTAGTCGAACACGAGGCACGCGACGCCCAGGTCGCGGAAGCGCTCGGCGTAGTCGTCGAGGCGCTGCTCGCGGACGCCGTCGAGCCCGTGGGCCAGGACCACGCAAGGCGCCGGCCCGCGGGTCGGCGGGGGGAACCACCACGCCGCGACCTGGTCGCAGCCGACCACCCAGCGGACGTCCGCCCTGCGGCTCATGAGCCATGCTCTATCGCGCGGCGCGCGCCGGCGCAAGCCGACGACGCGGCGGCGGCGTGTCGCCTCGCCGATCATGCCGCCACCGCCGAGACCTCGAGCACGGGCCGCCGGACCTCGACGCCGAGCACGTCGCCGTCCTGCTCGACGACCTCGCCGGTGTGAACGCCGATGCGGATCCGGATCCACAGGGGGCCGGTCCGGGCCCACTCCTCGAACGCTCGCTGGATGGTCTCGGCGCAGTCCAGACCCGCCTGCTCGCCGGGAAAGGCGAGCAGGAAGCCGTCGCCGGAGGACTCGACCTCGCGCCCGCCGTGGCGGGCGACCTCGGTGCGGACCAACGCGTTGTGCACGCCCAGCAGGTCCGTCCACGTGCGATCGCCGAGGCGCTCGGTGAGCGCGGACGAGGCCTCTATGTCGGTGAAGAGGAGTGTGTGGTTGTGGTTGTTCGGTGTCATCACCCGCTGGGCGTGACACCGCGCTGAACGGTGTTCAGGCGGGCTGAACGCCCGGGCGCTCGGCGGCCTCGGACGCGGGCGCGCGCTCGCTCAGCAGCGCGTGCAGGCGCTCGGCGAAGAGGTAGGCGTCACCCGGCCAGCGGGCGGAGACGTAGTTCGAGTCCTCCACCACGAAGGCGGGCGAGTGATCCTCGCGCGTGCCACGCCTGGTGGAGCGCGGGCCGCGCTCGAACTGGTCCGGGTCGCGCAACGCGTGCACGACCTCGTCCTCGACGTACTCGGGATAGGTGCGGTAGTAGCGCCCCAACCGCCAGGCCGTCGCGAGGTAGGCCGAGCGCTCCATGTACTTGGGCAGGCACGTGGTGCGGCGGTCGTGGAGCACGCTGTGGCCGGTGGCGGGGTCGCGCGTGCGGGCGAGCACGAGCACGCCGTGGCAGATCGCCCCGACCGGCCGCTCCAGCGCCCAGAATGCGGCGACCGCCTCGCGCAGCGTCTCGCTGCCCAGGTACTGGCGCATCCCGCCGGCGTGACCGCCGGCGAGCAGCAGCCCGTTGTAAGCGAAGGGGTCGATCTGGTCCCACGCGATCGTCTCGCGGAACTCGGGCGCCGCGCGCAGCTGCTCATAGAAGCGGATCGGCTCGGGCTCGGCGCCCAGGCGGCCGAAGACCACCCCGGTGAGCAGGCGCGGATCGCACGCGGGCACGGTGCCGGCGCGCTCGGTGGCGAAGGTCAGCTCGTGGCCGCGTTCGGTCAACAGGCGCCAGGGCACGGCGACCTCGGTGGTGTCGAAGTCGCGGTCGGGAAGCGGAACCAGCACGCGCATCGTGTACGCGAAGCCTACGCTGCAGCCGTGACCGGCCGCACGATCCGCTCGTGGCTGATGGACATGGACGGCGTGCTCGTGCGCGAGGAGCTCCTGATCCCGGGCGCCGAGCGCTTCATCGCGCGCCTGCGCGAGACCCGGACGCCGTTCCTGGTCCTGACCAACAACTCGATCTACACGCGCCGCGACCTGGCCGCGCGGCTGCGACGGACGGGCCTCGAGGTGCCCGAGGAGGCGATCTGGACCTCCGCGCTGGCGACCGCCGCCTTCCTCGAGGATCAGCGCCCGCTGGGCTCGGCGTTCGTGATCGGCGAGTCGGGTCTGACCACGGCGCTGGACGAGGCGGGCTACACGCTGACCGAGCGCGAGCCCGACTACGTGGTGCTGGGCGAGACGCGCACCTACAGCTTCGAGCGCATCACACGCGCGATCAGGCTGATCGACAACGGCGCGCGCTTCATCGCCACCAATCCCGACACCGTGGGCCCCTCACCCGACGGGCCGCTGCCCGCGACCGGGTCGGTCGCCGCGCTCGTGAGCCGAGCGACCGGCGTGGCGCCCTACTTCGTGGGCAAGCCCAACCCGCTGATGATGCGGTCGGCGCTGAACGCGATCGGCGCACACTCGGAGACCACCGCGATGATCGGCGACCGCATGGACACCGACGTCGTCGCGGGCCTGGAGGCCGGCATGGAGACGATCCTGGTGCTCACCGGCGTGACCTCGCGCGCGGACGCGGAGCGCCACCCCTACCGGGCCGCGCGCGTCGTCGAGTCGGTGGCCGAGCTCGTCGACGTGGTCT